>NZ_JARFVE010000006.1:0-466863 GCF_029194105.1 Rhizobium mulingense
AAATACCCGCCTTGCCTTCAATCTCGACAAGGCCGTGTTCTTCGATCCAGACAGCCAGATGCGGATCGCGTGATGGCCTGGGGGTTAAGATGAGCAGTTCACCAGATATCGTCATCATCGGCTCAGGAGTCGGCGGCGCCACCGTCGCCGCTGGCCTGGCTGCGACCGGTGCTGACATATTGATCCTGGAAGCTGGCGATCACATTGCCGACCTTCCCGTCAATCGCGACCAGCGGGCGATCTTCCAGCGGGGGCATTTCCGCCCGACGGAAATCTGGTACGAGGCGAACGGCAAAGGCTTCAATCCCGGCAATTACTACAATGTCGGCGGCAATTCGAAATTCTACGGCGCCGTCCTGTCGCGCTATCGCAAAGAGGACTTCGACGTCATCGAGCACCGCGAAGGCGTGTCGCCAGCCTGGCCCTTTTCTTATGAGGAGTTGGAGCCCTGGTACTCGAAGGCGGAGCGGATGTACCAGGTCCGCGGCAGTCTCGGCGATGATCCGACGGAACCACATCACTCGACTGCCTACGAATTCCCGCCCGTGCCCGACGAGGCGCCGATCGCCGAAGTCAGGGCGCGCCTCAAGGGGAAAGGGCTGCATCCCTTTTCCCTGCCGCTCGGCCTCGATCTCGATGCCTGGCTCTCCAAGGCGCGTACGCCCTGGGATGCGCATCCGAATGCAAGGGACGGCAAGATGGACGCCGAGACCGCGGCGCTCGCGGTGGCGCTGAAACATAAGAACGTGCGGCTCGAAACCTATGCGCGCGTGACACGGCTCGACACCGGAGCCGGGAGCCGGATCGACCGGGTCACTTATATCAAGGACGGTGAGACGCTGACTGTCTCGCCTGACATCGTGATCCTTTCGGCCGGGGCGGTCCAATCGTCGGTGCTTTTGCTGCGGTCGAGAACCGACCGCTTCCCCAGGGGCCTTGCCAACTCTTCCGATCAGGTGGGCCGTAACTTCATGAACCACAACGCTTCCGCCGTGATCGCTGTTTCGCCACGGTTCAGGAACACCGCCGTCTATCAAAAGACGTTCGCCTTCAATGACTTCTATCTCTCCGACGGGGAGGGAGGACCGCCGCTCGGCAATGTGCAGTTGCTGGGGCGCATCTCCGAAAAGGTTCTGAAGGGCTCTCTGCCGCAGGCTCCGGAATGGCTTCTCCGTTTCATGACAGATCATGCCATCGACTTCTATGCGATGAGCGAAGACGTGCCCAATCCCGAAAGCCGCGTCATGGTCGATGGAGATCGGATTATTCTGCAATGGCAGAGGACCAACTGGGACGCCCATCTGGCGCTTGTCGCCAAGCTGAAGGCGATCCTGCGGTCGATCGGATTTCCGATCGTGCTGTCGAGACCTTTCGATAAGCGCACGCCGTCCCATCAGTGCGGCACGATCCGCATCGGCAACGACCCTGCGACGGCGCCGCTCGATCCGTATTGCCGGTCATTCGATCACGAAAACCTCTTCGTCGTCGACGCCGGCTTCTTACCCACGTCGGCTGCGGTCAATCCGGCGCTCACCGTCGCCAGCCAGGCACTGAGAGTTGCTGATCACATCGCATCGAAGGATTTGCAGACACGGACAGATCCGTTGGCGCGGGCCGGCCTCACATAGGACAGTAAAATGGGCTTCGACTATATCATCACCGGTGCCGGTCCTGCAGGCTGCGTCCTGGCAAACCGCCTCAGCGAAGATCGCGATGTCAAGGTGCTGCTTCTCGAAGCAGGCGGAGGCGACTGGAATCCGCTTTTTCATATGCCCGCCGGCTTCGCCAAGATGACCAAAGGTGTCGCCAGCTGGGGATGGCAGACCGTTCCCCAGAAACACATGAAGGGCAGGGTGCTTCGCTATACGCAGGCGAAGGTCATCGGCGGCGGCTCGTCGATCAACGCCCAGCTCTACACGCGCGGAAACGCGGCCGACTACGATCTCTGGGTCACCGAAGACGGCTGCGAGGGCTGGGATTATCGCTCGATCCTTCCCTATTTCAAACGCGCCGAGGACAATCAGCGCTTCGCAGACGACTACCACGCCTATGGCGGTCCGCTGGGTGTTTCGATGCCGGCTGCACCGCTGCCGATTTGCGACGCCTATATCCGCGCGGGCCAGGAGCTCGGCATTCCCTATAATCACGACTTCAACGGCCGCCAGCAGGCCGGTGTCGGATTTTACCAGCTGACCCAGCGCAATCGCCGCCGGTCCTCGGCATCGCTCGCCTATCTCTCGCCGATCAGGGACCGGAAGAACCTGACGGTGCGGACCGGCGCGCGCGTCGCGCGGATCATCGTCGAAGGAGGTCGAGCGACAGGCGTCGAGATCGCGACCGCGCGCGGCTCGGAGATCGTGCGAGCCGAACGTGAAGTCCTGGTGTCATCAGGCGCGATCGGGTCGCCGAAGCTTCTTCTGCAGTCCGGCATCGGGCCGGCCGATCACCTCAAATCGGTGGGCGTCAAGGTGAACCACGATCTGCCCGGTGTCGGCGGCAACCTTCAGGATCATCTGGATCTTTTCGTCATCGCCGAATGCACCGGCGATCACACCTATGACGGCGTCGCGAAGCTGCACCGCACACTCTGGGCGGGGGTTCAATATGTCCTGTTCCGCACTGGCCCGGTGGCCTCGTCGCTCTTCGAGACCGGCGGCTTCTGGTATGCCGATCCCGATGCGCGGTCTCCCGATATCCAGTTTCACCTCGGCTTGGGATCGGGCATCGAAGCCGGCGTCGAGCGGCTGAAGAACGCCGGTGTGACCCTCAACTCCGCCTATCTGCATCCGCGCTCGCGCGGCACGGTGCGTCTGTCATCCGCCGACCCGGGTGCAGCACCCTTGATCGATCCCAACTACTGGTCCGATCCGCACGACCGGAAGATGTCCCTGGAAGGGCTCAAGATCGCCCGCGAGATCATGCAGCAGGCGGCGCTGAAGCCCTATGTCATGGCCGAAAGGCTTCCCGGTCCAAAGGTCATGACCGACGAGCAGGTTTTCGACTATGGCTGCGCCAACGCCAAGACCGATCATCATCCAGTCGGCACCTGCAAGATGGGAACGGGGCCTGACGCGGTTGTCGGGCTGGATCTCAAGGTCCATGGCCTTGAAGGCCTACGGGTCTGCGATTCCTCCGTTATGCCGCGCGTGCCCTCATGCAACACCAATGCGCCGACAATCATGGTCGGCGAAAAGGGCTCCGATCTCATTCGGGGTCTGCCGCCGCTGCCTTCCGCAATCTTCGCCTACGAACGCAACGATACGAGGCCGCGAGCCCGTGCGGAAATCCAGTAAACCCTTTCAAGAGGAGTAACGACAATGTCTGAAGTGAGGGTTGCAGTGCTTGGCGCGTCGGGCTGGATGGGAAAGGTCCACACCATGGCCTATCAGACCTTTCCGCATTTCTTTGACGTCTCGGATGGAACGGCGCGAATCGTGACGCTTGTCGACGGCAATCCGAACGTCGCCGAGGATCTTGGCAACCGGGCGCCCGGTGCACGGATCCTTCAGGATTGGCATCCGGCCGTTGCCGATCCCGATGTCGACCTGATCGATATCTGTCTGCCAGACCATCTGCACTATCCGGTGGCCAAGGCGGCCCTGCTGGCCGGCAAACACGTCTATTGCGAGAAGCCGCTGACGAACACCGCCGATGAAGCGCGGGAGCTGGCTGATATCGCGAAGGAGAAGGGTGTCATTACGCGTGTTGGACACGCTTTTCCCCGAAACCCCGTCCATGATCTGGCGAAAGACATCATCGATTCAGGTGAAATCGGCGAGATCAAGCTGTTCCGCGGCTGTCAGCACGTCGATATGTATGGTGATCCCACGGCGCCCTTCATGTGGCGCGCCGATGGGAAGCTCGCGCCGACCGGGATCGTCGGCGACACCGGTTCGCACATTTTCAGCTTCATGGATTTCCTGGTCGGCCGCGTCAGTTCGCTGATCGCCGACAATCTGATCGTCACGCCGCGCCGTCCCGTCGTCGAGGACCTTGCCTATGGCGAACAGGTGAAACTGACAGGCAACGAATCCTGGGCCGATATCACCAACCCCGACGCGACCAACCTGCTATGCCGGTTCGCCAACGGCGCCGGCGGGATCGTCGATTTCAGCCGTGTCGCGACCGGGCGCAAGTTCATGCAGACCTACGAGGTCTACGGAACGAAAGGCAGCATCGCCTATAGCTATGACGAGATAAACCGGCTGCGTTTCTACTCCAACGACGACCGGACGGGACGGCGCGGTTTTCGCGAGATTGACGTGGGGCCGGAGAATCCCACCTTCCGAGCTTTCCTGCCTCTGCCGAATTTCGGCATCGGCTACAACGAAAGCAAGATCATCGAGGTCGCCGAGGTGATCCGCTCGATCGTGTCAAACAGGCCGATGTGGCCGACCTTCGATACCGGCCACCACATCTGCCAGATCGTCGACGCATGCATGGAGTCTTCCCGGCGGAAGCGCTGGGTCGACATCCCGCTCGGATAAATGCCGATGACCATAGACGTCCCGCAGGAAATTCTCGACGCGCTGACCGATGTCGATATGCCCAAGCTTCCACCAGAAGCCGGCCCTTCGGCAACGGCTCGGCTCGCCGGTATCGACGTGCCGATCTATCGAGCCGGCTGTGTCGTCGTCGGATCGGGTGCTGCAGGTCTGCGTGCGGCTGTGGAAATGAAGCGGCGCGGCGATGATGTCGTCATCGTCAGCCAAAGCGCCTGGGGCGGAACCTCGGCCTGCTCGGGTTCCGACAAGCAGACCCTGCACATGGCTAACACGGCGGATCAGGGCGACAATTACAAGGCGATGGCCCGGGCCATCCGCAGCGGCGGCGCCATGGACGAGGACACTGCCTATGTCGAGGCCGTGGGCTCGTCGCGGATGATGGCGTCGCTGCAGTTCTTGGGCCTGCCGCTGCCGCAGGATCCGCTCGGTGGAACGCTGCGATATCAGACCGATCATGACGAGGTCGGCCGCGCCACCAGCTGCGGCCCGCGCACTTCGCGCCTGATGGTCAAGGTGCTGGCAGAAGAGGCGCTCCGGCTCGATGTGCCGTTCTACAATCAGACGACCGCAGTCAAAATCCTCACCGAAGGCGAAGGAACGGATAGCCGCGTGGCCGGGATACTTGCCATGCGCGCCGCTGATCGCATGGAGGAGAATCCGCTCGGTATCACCTTGTTCGTCAGTAATGTGATCGTGCTCGCGGCCGGCGGACCGGGTGAGCTCTATCGCGACAGCGTCTATCCCAATGGTTGTTTCGGCGCCCTCGGCCTGGCGCTCGAGGCAGGCGTCGAGCTCGTCAACCTGACCGAAAGCCAGTTCGGCATCGGAACGCGCAGGGAAGGCTTCCCATGGAATCTGTCGGGCACCTACGTTCAGGCAATTCCGCATATCTACTCGGTCGATGCCGAGGGTGGTGAACATCATTTTCTGGCGCAATATTACCGCAGCACCCAGGAGCTGGCGTCGAACGTCTTCCGCAAAGGCTATCAATGGCCATTTCACGCGACGCGCATGCTGGATTTCGGCTCGAGCCTGGTAGATCTCGCCATCCATTGCGAAACCGCCGCAGGAAGGCGTGTCTTCATGGACTTCAATCGCAATCCACTGCCGGTGCCGGGTGACCTGCCGTTCAGCCTGGAGAGGCTGGACGAAGATGTCCGCCTGTATCTCGGCAAGGCCGGTGCCGATCAGGACATGCCGATCGATCGGTTGAAGCACATGAACCCGCTCGCGATCGAGCTCTACCGCCGCTACAAGATCGACATCGCCGCCGACCCACTGGAGTTCGCCGTCAATAACCAGCACATGAATGGCGGCATCATGGTCGACACCTGGGGCCGCAGCAATCTTGCCGGCTGTTACGCGGTCGGCGAAGCGGCGGGCACACATGGCGTAACGCGGCCCGGTGGCGCCGCGCTCAATGCCGGGCAGGTCTTCGGTACCCGGGCGGCCGAGCATATCAGCGCAAGCGGAAGGGCGAAGGGGGCCGCCACGGGCAATGTGTCAGGTGTCGCGGAGGCAGGGATCACCGCTTTGCTGGCTGCTCTTCGCAGCGAGAGCCCGCTCACTCTCAAATCGATCCGCTCGGAGGTGCAGGCGCGAATGAGCGAGAAGGCCGGCATTATCTGCGATCAGGAGAGCGTCGCCCAGGCCTTGATCGAAGCGCGCAAACTGAACGCCGCCATTCGTGCCGGGGGCGTCGCCTATGGCCGCGCCGCCGAAGCGGTGCGAGGCGTGCAATGGCGCCACATGGCGCTCGCCTCGGAAGCCGTGCTCAGCACCCTCGACTTCTTCATATGCAATGGCGGCGGTAGCCGCGGAGCGCGAGCAATATGTGATGCCCAGGGCGAATCCCTTCCATATGCGAGTGCAGGCCCTTTGGAGGAATATCGCTTCCGCAGAGAACGTGAAGCGCATCGGGACGAGCAGATCGTCGTTCGGCTCGATGGCGATAAGCTCAGGCTTTCAACCCGTTCGAACCGCCATTTCGACGAAAGCGCCAGATCCTTCTTCGAACGAGACTGGCCCGCCTGGTTGACGGGCCGCATCTACGATCTCGGCGCCGGGGAATAAGGTACCGCAATCGCAATCAATCGGGATTGGCAACCGGTGGCGGAACCCGGATGCGCTCCGTGTCGTCAGAGCCTTCGGCGACGGCCTCTTCGCTCTTGCGCACGCGCCTTGGCGGATCTTTTCCTTCGATCGGCTTCGGCGATAATTGGTCGTCGGCCTGGATCTCGTCGGTGTTGAGATAATTCTTGCTTTCACCCATGACGATCACTCCGGGGATGGAATTGGCAGCCATTATGCATGTCTTTCGAAACTATGCAGCGGTTCCGGGACAACGACATGCATAAAACAAAGGGCTAAAGCGCGTCGCATGAATCAAATTTGATGCGACGCGCTTTAGACAATCTCCTTCGCAAGCTAACGCCAGCTGGCATCGTGAGGTTCCGTCGCTCCTCCGCGAGATATCGCGGCTCAAACGCCGCCAGCTTCGGGGATGTTGAGCTCGATCATGACAGGCGCATGGTCGCTCGTATGCTCCCAGCCCCTTGGCTTTCGCCGGACGCTTGCCGATCGAAGCCACGGCGCCACTGCCGGGCTGAGCAGAAGGTGGTCGATCCTGAGCCCGGCGTCGCGTTCGAAACTGTTCCGCCAGTATTTCCAGAAGGTGTAGATGCGCTCGTTCGGATGCAGATGCCTGACGGCGTCCGTCCAGCCCTGGGCCACCAGCCGGGCATAGGCCTTGCGCACTTCCGGCCTGAAAAGCGCGTCGTCCAGCCAGCGCTCCGGCTTGTAGACGTCGATCTCGGTCGGCATGACATTGAAATCGCCGGCCAGGATCGACGGCACCTCGATTTCGAGAAGTTCGGCGGCATAGGCGTGCAGGCGACGGAACCAGCGGAGCTTGTATTCGAACTTGGCGCTGGGAAAGGGATTGCCGTTCGGCAGATACAGGCACCCGATCACAAGGCCGTCGACGACGGCTTCGATATAGCGGCTGTGGGTATCGTCAGGATCGCCGGGAAGGCCACGCCTTGTCAGGATCGGTGTCTTGCCCTTCGCCAGAATGGCAACCCCATTCCAGGATCTCTGTCCATGCCAGACGGCGCCGTAGCCGGCCCCTTCAGCCTCCTTCCGGGGAAATCTGGCGTCGTCGGTTTTCAGTTCCTGGAGGCAGGCGACATCCGGGGAATCCTCCTTCAGCCAGCGCAGCAGGATATCCAGACGTCCGTTGATCCCGTTGACATTGTAGGTTGCGATTTTCATGAGACCTATGTCGAGACGGTGCGGCCATAATCTAAAACCGCTCCTGAGTTTCCTCCTCCGGAAGTCCGCGCCCACCATCGGCCCAGTCAAGACGGCTCTCCACGCCGTAATGTCCCGCCGGCCGAACACGGTCGGGGTGGTCGAGCGAGCCGGCCGTCACGCGGATCAGCTCATCGCCGTCATATTGAAGAAAGAGCGGTGTTCCGCAATTGCCGCAAAAGCCCCGCATCGCAATAGGCGAGGATCGGTAGGCGGCGGGGGAGCCCCGTGTCCAGACGAGATCCTCGACCCTGGCCTGGACGAGAACTGCGAAAGGACCTCCGGTCGCCTTCTTGCACATATCGCAATGGCAATATCCCGAATGCGGTGGATCGCCGGCGAATCCGTATCGGCAAGATCCGCACAGGCAGCCGCCGGTCCATTGGGTAGCCATGTCAGAGGTTCTCAACGCGTCGCGCCCAAGACGAAGGCGATGCCGGCGACGATCGCTGCGGCGGTCAGCGGCTGCCGGCGTATCCGGTCCTCGATGTCCTGGACGAAACTCTTCGCTTCCGCCTTTGCCAGACGGGCCGTTCCGGACGCCAGTTCCGAGGCGGACTCCGCCATCCGGCCAGCTTCTTTCTGTAGTGCCCGCAACTCCTCGCGCTCGTAGCCGGTCGGGCGCAGGGCTTGATCGACCAGCGGATAATCTTGATCCAGCGCGGTCGGATCAGGCTCGCGCTTCACGCGCTCAGCCGCCTCGACATCGCTGCGGCCGACGGGAATGGAGGTATGGGTGGCCGACACCGGATCGGATGCGGGAAACGTGTCTTCGATCGCCTTGTCGAGATCGCCCCTTCGGGCCTGCTTTCGCTGCTCTGCCTGTTCTTTTTTCATGGATTGGACGGCAGGGGATTCGTTCGGGTTTGGCATCGGGGCTTCCTCTGTTGCACTTTGATAAACAAAGCGATGACAAAGAAAGAAGTTCCAGAAAAATGCGTCCACGCCTCAGGCAGCAACACCTTGGTAAGAAAGGCGAGAATATTACAGCCAAAAGGCCGCTCACGTTTTTTGCGTCCATCCATTTGGTAGTCTGGCGCCGGACCAAAGTCCCGCCTTTTGTAGTACCTAGGTCCGGTTGCATTTAATGGTCGGAAAAGCGAAAATTCTCGTGCGTCCAATAACGGTTGGAATGGCGAAGAACAGATGAACGAGGCTACGGCATGACTGTCTCGAAACGCGATTTTCTGAGATGGGGCGGCAACGCGGCCGTCGCCCTCATTGTTGCCGCATCGCCTTTGTCGATCAACCTCGGCGGCTCCCTTCCCCATCTGGCGGTGAAGCACGCGCAGGCAAAGGATGGCAATAACGGCAACGGCAATGGCGGCGGCAACAGCGCTGGCGGCGGCAATAGCGGAGGGAGTGGGAACGGCAACGGGGGAGGGAATAGCGGTGGGGGCGGAAACAGCAGCGGTGGATCCGGCAACAGTGGTGGCGGAAACTCCAGCAGCAACGCGTCATCCTCTTCCTCCGCCGCCGCGTCGTCGAGAGAATTGGGGACGAGAGCGACCGCGGGTTCCGACGGATCGATCAACGTTCGCCACGCGAACGGCATCACCGAGAGCCTGCGCAGCGGCCGCTATGTCATGAAGGACGCGAAAGGCAGGACGATCATAAGTCGTCAGGCGACGGCCAACGACACCCGCCGGCTGAGCCGCTTCCTTCGCTAGCTGGTGCCGAAAAGTGTGAGCGGTTTTCGGGCGACATCATGCCCTAATTCTTTAATTGAGAACAAGATTCAGAATTATGGCTGACCCCGGCGCTACCGCCGTTCGCGCCATTGCAGGGCCGCTTCGGTCCTGTTCGAGACGCCGAGTTTGCTCAGAATCTGGGTCATATGGTGCTTCACGGTCTTTTCCTGCAGATTAAGGCGCAAACCGATATGCTTGTTGGAAAGGCCTTGAGCGACAAGATCCATCACCTCGCGTTCCCGTGGCGTCAGACCGTTCTTGTCGGAGGCTGCGCCATTCAGCGAATTCTCCATGACCTTTGCCGACATCGTCGGCGAGATATATCGTGATCCGCTGAGGACGGTCTGGATCGCCTCGGCGAGACCACGGGAGCCGACACCTTTGAGAACATAGCCCATCGCCCCGCGTTGCAGGGCGCCAAGCAGCGTGTCCACTTCTTCGGATACGGTCAACATCAGCACTTTCGTCGCTGGACTGTGCTCCAGGACATCGCTGATCGCAGCCAATCCGCCGCCGGGCATAGAGACATCGAGAAGCATGACGTCGGGGCGGTTGTTCGAAGCGATCATGGCGGCGTCTTCGCTGCTGGCGCCTTCGCCGATAACCACGAAGTCGCTCATCTCCGACAAGCTGCGTGTTACGCCCTCGCGAAAAAGCGGGTGGTCGTCCACGACGCCGACGGTGATTGCTGTCATCTCTCTAATCTCCAACTTCCATGGGCTCGAAGGTCATGGTCACGGTCGTTCCTCCTTCGCCTGTCTTGATATCGAAGGAGCCCCCCAGGCTCTCGATGCGTTCGCGAAGTCCCACCAGGCCGAGGCTTGTTGGCCGCACTTCCGCCGGATCGAAACCATCGCCACGATCGCTGACCTCGACACGGATATGACCGTTGTGCGACACGGCTTTCACCGTCTGCTCAACGCCGCCGCCATGGCGATAGGCGTTGTTCAGGGCTTCCTGAATGAAGCGATAAAGACAGATCTTTACGGCAGTCGCGAGTTCGGGTCCATCCTCGTCGACGATCGTTTCGACGAAGGTTTGGGTCTTGTGCTGATGCGCTTCGACGACCCGCAGCACGATCTCGCTGATCGTGGATTTTTCGATCTGCGGCAGCACCAGTCCGCTGCAGATATTGCGGATCTCCGTCATCGCCTCGGCGAGGCTCGAGCGGATCCAGGCAAGTTCCCTTTCCCGGGCTTCAGGTTTGGTAGACGCGTTGATCAAGAGGTCGCTGTCGAGTCGCAATGAAGCATAGGCGATGTGCTGTGCCGGACCGTCGTGCAGATCGGCGCCGATGCTGCGCAGATATGTTTCGTTCAGTGCCGCCACCCGTTGCGAGGCGCGCTGCAGCCGCCGCTGCAGCCCGCGATTTTCGGAGAGCAACGCCGACAATTCCGTCACCCGTTCTTTGAGATCCTTGCGCTGCGCTTCGATCGTGCGGCTGCCGCGAAACACCAGAGCGGAGAGAACGAGGAAAAACAGCCCTGTGACAGCGGCGACTGCCCCCCAGCTCCGCAGCCTCGCATGCGCCAGACTGTCGGCCAGACCTTCCGCCGTCTCGTAGAATTCGAGCACGGCGACCGCTTGGCCGGACCACGGCTGCAGAACCGGATTGTAGATTTCCATCAACGGCTTGCCAAGCGCACGCTCGACACCGCTTTCCGGGTCGTCGGCGATCTCGTAGCGCGCGACGAGCGATCCGGCGAATGCCCTCTGCAGCTTGTCGCTTACGGGAAACTTCCGGCCCACCAGGTCTTTCTCGTTCGAATAGAGAATGGTGCCGTCGCTTCGCCACAGCTTGAACGAGACAAGGCGCCTGCCGAGCGCGCCCTGGCCGAGCGTCTCGTCCAGCGCCTGAGCGCTGCCTTCGTCCAGCAACGATTCCGTTTGCATGTCGGGAAGCAGCGGCGCCACGACGCTGTCGACGTAAAGTGCTGTTGCTGCGCCGGAATTATGAATGACGGCATCCTCGATCAGATGGGTCACGAGAACGCCGACCAGAAACATGGCGGCGATCGAGACCAGGCCGCCCGCGATGAAAAATTGGGAGGCGAGGGAGCGGGCGTTCCAGCGGCGAAGCCAATTCATTTTGATACCGGCAAGTGACTTTGCCGACTAACCTACAGCGTCTTCAGAGTTTTTCCAGACAGGATCAGGGCAGATTCCTGGTATCGAATACCTCGGCGCCTCTGACGCTCTCGGTCAACCGGAGGCTATCGCCTGACATGGCTGCGCCGAAGGCGTAGAGAAGGCCGGCCAGAACGACGACGAGAGCGATGACGGAGACGTTCCAGGCGTCATTCACATGGGATCTGTTATTGCGGTTCATGTGCGGATCTCCTTCCGTGACTTTCAAACGACGCCGCCAGACCCCCCGTTCCACGCCGGGGACTTCGGTCGAAGGGGCTTGGGACCATGGTCCGACCCCGTGGACAATGTCCGATTCAGCCATATTTTCTTGTTCGACGGAGTTGGTTTTGGAGACTTATGAGTGGCTGCGGACATCGAAGGCGGCGCAGACGCCGCATTTGCCACCTCTCCGACACCGTTCGGGGAAGGCGTCGCCGACCTTTACCAAGCGCTTCTCGTGCCAATCCTTTTCGAACCCTATGCGTCGGAAATGGCGATCGTCGCCGAACGGTTAAAACCCGTCAGCGTGTTGGAAGTCGCGGCGGGGACAGGCGCCTTGACACGCGCTCTGCGCGCCAGGCTCGATCCGGCGGCCGAGATCGTCGCCACCGATCTCAGCCAGGCAATGATCGACGTCGGCGCTCCGTCCTTGACGCTGTCGCGGACCCATTGGATGCATGCGGACGCGCAAAATTTGCCCTTCGCCCACGCAATGTTCGATCTCGTTATCTGCCAGTTCGGCGTCATGTTCTTTCCGGACAGGCCGAAGGCCTATGGCGAGGCGAAAAGAGTTTTGCGGAGCGGAGGCGGTTTCCTGTTTTCGACATGGGATGCGCTTGCGGCCAACGACTTCGCAAGCTGTGTGGACGAATGTCTGAGAAGGCTGTTTCCGTCCGATCCTCCGGACTTCTTCGAACGTTTGCCATACTCCTATTTTGACGCCGGAGCGATCAAGGCAGAGGTTTCTTCGGCGGGATTCGAGGCGGTTTCTTGCGATCGGGTGACGTTGACCTCGGTCGCGGCCACCGCCCACCACGTTGCGGCGGCATTCTGCAAGGGTTCGCCTCTCAGAGGAGAGATCGAATCGCGGGCGCCGGAGCGCATGTCCGAGATCGTTGATGAGGTGGCGGAGCAGGTAGCGTCGCGCTACGGCGCGAACCCTTGCGGAGATATGAGCGCGTTCATCGTCACCGGCCGCGTTCAGTAACTGTTCCAGCCGCAGATCAAAATGCAGAGCGGACGCCTGATCGGCGCCGAGGCTTTGATCAAGGGACCATCCAGTAGTTTGTACGGGAGGGTTCGTGCATCGCGTCGATGACGTGCTGCTCGATCTCGAGACAGGTCTCGTCATATTCCCGCACCAGCTTGAGATTGAACCGTCGCCGCCGAAGACGATCGCGTGCCTCGACCGCCATTTGATAGGCTTCGAAAAGCTCGAGCTGCCAGGGCTCGCGCGCCTCCATGATCAGCGTCCGTATCTGCGGCAGGCGCATCGCCAGGCGCCTGCGTCCAGCTTCCCGGCGGTTGGATCGTGTCATCTCCCTCAGTCTCCTGCCATGCCCACAACGCGGTGGCCCAGCGATCCTTAAATAGCGCCGGCAACGATTATTGAAATGGGGTTCGGACCTAGGGCCGGGCCCCCTCAGACTGAGGTCCGAAAGCTGGAACGACCTGGCGCGCAGCTAGTTGGTCTGCCAGCGGTCGCGAAGACCGTGTTGAAACAGAAGGAGGAAAATATGCTCTTGAAGCTTATTGCCGGCGCGGCAACCGCCGTGTCACTAATGTCGGGCGTCGCATTCGCCCAGTCCTCGACCGTCAACGGGGCGGCGGGCGGCGCGGTCACAGGAGCGATTGTCGGTGGTCCCGCCGGCGCTGCTATCGGCGGCGTTGCCGGCGCAGTTGTCGGCACGGCGATCGATCCGCCACCGGAAAAGGTTGTCACCTATGTCCGCGAAGCTCCGCCACCGTCGACGCGCGTGGTCGTGAAGGAAAAAGTTGTCGTCGGCCAGCCGTTGCCGAAAACGGTCGTTGTGACGCCGATCCCGGATGACCCGACATATGCTTACGCGGTGGTCAATGACGAGCGCGTCATAGTCGAACCGTCGTCTCGCAAGGTGATCCAGGTTATCAAGTGACCTGATCGTACACGCGGCTCTGCCGCGCCTCGCTTCCGAAAATCACCATTCAGAACCAGCCGCACGATGGACGGCAGCGTCGTCGTGCGGCCGAAAATAGCAGAGAGATCGTTGTTATGAACACCAAGACATTTGCCGTCCTGATGACAGCACTCTCCATCGGCGTTTCGCCGGTTGGCCTCGTCGCCGCCTCGGCGCAGGATGCGCCGATCATCCCGAAGAAGGGTGCCGCTCAAAGCGGCCAGTCCGCCGGCGCTGCGACTGAGCAGCCGGATGCGGGCGCCGCTGCGCCGGGCGGCACGGGCACGGCGGCTGACCCGGGCACAGCGACTGCCCCGGGCACAGCGACTGACCAACAGCCTTCCAACTCCGGCGGAAGCTCGGCGGGTGCATCCTCTGGATCCACAACGGATAGATCCTCTGGCCAGGCGACCGAGCCCGGCGCCAAGACGCAGTCGGATGCGAAGACACAGAGCGGAGGCTACGGCGGAACTTCGGACAGCTCGAAGACGACCGATCCTGGCCAACCTTCGACTGAAAGCCAGCAGCCTGCCGGTAGCAAGGACGCCGGCACATCGACCGGCTCCGGCGGTTCGACCGAGTCGAATAGCAAGGCGAACGTCGAGAACAGCAACACCTCGGTCGACAGCAGCAAGACCCAGACGAACACCACGACCAATGTGAACATCCCGGTCGAGCAGCAAACGGAAATCCGCAGCGTCGTGAAGGAGGTTTACGTCGAGCCGGTTCGGGAGACCGATTTCACCGTCTCGGTTGGTACCACCATCCCGAAGAAGATCAGGCTAGAACCGCTGCCGCCGCGGATCGTCGAGATCGTACCGCAGTACAAGGCCTATCGTTTCTTCATCCTGGCGGACGGGCGGATCGTCATCGTCGATCCCTCCTCGTTCACCATCGTCTACATCATCTCGGCGTAGAGCGCCGCGGTGCCCGCGGCAGTTTGTGCCGCCGGGACCAAGGAGAAGGACCATGATCTATTCCGAAGAAAAATCCGCCGGCCTGGCCGTGCCGCTGATCGCCATCCTGCTCGCAATCGCCGGCATTCTCGCCGTACTTGTCGCCACCGGCGGCCACAGCAGTGCCGGTCCACGCGTTTGGGTTCCCCAGGCACAACAGCAGGAGGCGGGTCAATGAACGCCATTGCATCCGTCGCCTTCGGCATCGTCAGTTCGGTTGGCGCCTGTATGGCTGCGGCATCGGTTGCTTCGCACGTCGTGGCGAATCCCGAACCGCACGCTTTTCCTGAATTGGCCGGGAGCGATCTATGGACGGCGAGCCCGGTGAAAATCGATCCTCGGCAACAGCACTATGAACGGATTGCCCCGCTCTATTCCAGCTACGTCACCGAAGCGCCGGCGAACGTGGCGTCGACAACGACTGCGCAGCCCGCTCCCCCGTCGAGCGAACCGCAGACGCCGCGGCCGGAATTGTCCCTCCAGCATCTCGCCTGGTGTTCGCAGCGTTACCGCTCCTTCAATCCGGCGACCAATAGTTACCGATCCTATAGCGGCGAGACCCGCGAATGCTCTTCGCCTTTTCAGCAGAATATCGCCGAAAGCGATGAAGGCGGCAGCACGAAAGTGAATGCGCAGGCAGCTGCCCGATGCGCCGCCCGCTATCGATCATACCGGCCGGAAGACAATAGCTATCAACCCTGGGAAGGACCGCGGCGAAGCTGCGAGATGTCGGATCTGATAGCGACCAGCAACTAACCATGGCCGGGGCGGGGCGCACGAAATCGCGCCAAGCAGGCAGGCCAGACTAAAGTCCGTGTTGTAATCGCACCGGTTGTGATATCCGGTTGTATTTGAGGGCGGAGAGTGGGGATGGCGACGACGCTGATAGCAGAAATCCACCAGGCGCAGACAAGGCTTCCGTTCCTGAGCAGGGCGGAGCGGGGAGCTCTTATCATGCGCATCCTTCGTGAGCTGAAGACGCTGCGTCAGGAGGTTCTCGGAAACGTACCGGCCGATCGCTGTGTATGGATCGACAGGCTTATTGCATCGGTGTCCTCGACGATATCGGAAATCGTCACCATGCAGGACGCAGAGTTCAATCGGGTTCTGAACGAGTTCGAAAAGCTCATGGCGACGCTGCATAACATTTCCCGCCCGGAAAAGCCGTCGAGGACGGTTCACTAGCTTCGATCCTGGCAATGACGGGACCGGGGCCTTTCAAAATGACCCGGCGGGCCACTGCGCTGGAAACCGATGCCGGTACGCAAGCGTTCTCCCCGCATGACCGAATCAAAATCTCCCGACGCGGCGCCCTCAGGCGAAGACGATCGAAAGCCCGGTGCGGATGTCTCCTTTCCCTACGACAGGGTGACTGTCGAGCAATTCCGACGACGCTTCCCCCGCGCCCGATGGAGCGATGATCGCAAGGCCTGGTTCGTTCCCGGCAGCACGGCATCCCGCCGCATCGGACGATGGTTTGCCGAGCGGGAGGCCGAGGCCGACGCGCATGCGGATGCGAAGGGGCGCGATGCCTTCGCCTTCGATCCGATCGACAGTCCATATCTTGAACTCGGCAAGGCAGGCTTTCGAATCCGCACACCCTATTCCAAGACAGTCGTCGACGAATTGCGCGAAGTGCCGTTCTCGCGGTGGGACGGCGACCTTCGCTTATGGCACGTCCCCTTCCGATCCTATGAGGATTTGAGACGTCGATGGCCCGACATTGAAGCGGCGGCTCGCAGAAACGAGCCGGAGGAGAGACGACGGCGCGCCGAGGAGCGTAAGGGGACCGAACAGGATCTGCGCAGCAGGCTTCGCTCGGCCGAACGAAAGCGCTATCGTTACCCACTTCCCGCCGGCGACTTGCCGCCGATAGGACGCCCGGTGGCCACCTCCTATGGGATCGTCGTGTTTACTGATGTCACCGGCGAATTGGTCGATCCCCAGTCTGTTGCGGACTTCTATCCCGGCGTCAACGAGGATGATCTCTGGGGATATTGGCGGCTGCCGACATTCGAAGAGCTTGTCCGTACGTGGCCGGCAAAAACACCGCCCCTTCAAGGTGCCAGATGGTGGCTGCCGACGATCGAAGAGCTGAGGCCGGCCCGCCGCGCGGCAAGATCACGCGACGCCAGGAAGCGCGCCAGGGCGCCGTGACCGCAGCTGTCGCAAGGGGCTGGACCTGTCGCAGAGGCAGTCCCGGGCCTACGCAGCCCGCGTGGGAACAAATTCCCACGTCGGCCATTTGTCGTCCATGAAAACAACCCTGCCGATGTCGCTGCTCGCGCTGGCCATCTCCGTTGGCGGCGCCGCCGCGCGGGATCCCCGACCCGAAGCGATTAACGCCGCCTCGATTGCCGACATCGAGACGGCAAAGCCGTCGCCCGCAGATCCGGACCCGGCGATCGTCCGTCTTCAGGTCCTGCTCGACCGGGCGGGCTCGTCTCCCGGCGTGATCGACGGCCTATCCGGGGAGAACGTCAATAAGGCCGTGGCCGGTTTCGAGGCCATGAACAAACTTCCTGTCGACGGTAGGCCGGATCCCGAGGTCGTTTCCCGCCTGGAAGACAATGCCGCGATTATCAGGAGCTATGTCGTCTCGCCCGAGGACGCCACGGGTCTCGTCGAGACGATCCCCGAGGATTACGGCGACAAGGCTAAGATGCAGAGCCTCGGCTATACCAGCGTTGCGGAGAAATTGTCCGAACGCTTCCATATGGGTCTCGATCTGTTGAACGCGCTCAACCCGGCTTCGCAGTTTGCACCTGGAGACACGGTGTGGGTCGTCGACCCCGGTCCCGCAAGGGAAGGCAAGGTGAAGAGAATCGAGGCCGACAAGAAGCTAGGGCAGGTGCTGGCCTATGCCGAGGACGGATCTTTGCTGGCCGTCTATCCCGCGACGATCGGCAGCAAAGACAATCCGTCGCCCTCAGGAAAGCACAAGGTCAAGGGCGTCGCGAGAATGCCGGTCTACCGATACGACCCGAAGCGCAACTTCAAGCAGGGAAAGAACGACAAGGTCCTGACGATCCCGAAGGGGCCGAACGGGCCGGTTGGCAGCGTCTGGATCGACCTGACCGAGCCGACCTATGGAATCCATGGGACGCCGGAGCCGAAGCTCATCGACAAGGTCGGCTCGCATGGTTGCGTGCGGCTGACGAACTGGGACGCCGAAGAGTTGGCCGGCATGGTCAAGCCGGGCGTCCTTGTCGATTTTGTCAATCGCAGCCCGGCCGCTCCGAAGTGAGACGCGGCATTTTGCAGGCCGACTGTTTCCCCCGCTGAGGAGCTATTACGAGGCCTTGGCTTCGAAGGCCGGAGCGAAGTCACCCAGCGTTTTCGCCTTGAGGATCATGCCGCCGATATCTTGGTCCACGATCGCTTCAAGATCGGCAAAGCTGTCGATGACATAGTAGATCGGCTGGAGGATATCGATTCGATAGGGGGTCCTGAGAACGCTCAGCAGATCGAACGGCCGGAATTCGCAGGCCGTGCCTTCCGTTGCTGCCTTTGCTTCACTGGGCGATGAGACGATGCCGGCGCCGAAGCAGCGGCGGCCTTGCGGCGTATTGATCAGGCCAAATTCGACCGTGAACCAGAAAATGCGGAACAGATGCCATGAATAGCCCTTGCCGAGGCGCATGGCCGTTTCGCCGAAATGCCGGACGAAATTGGCATAACTCTGGTTGGTCAGCAGCGGGCAGTGGCCGAAGACCTCGTGAAACAGGTCCGGTTCCTCGATATAGTCGATATGTTCGCGACGGCGCAGGAAGGTTGCCAGCGGGAATTTGCCTTGCGACAGAAGTTCGTAAAAGCGCGAGGGCGGAATGAGCGCCGGCACGCCCTCGACGCCGAAGCCGGTGGTCTCGTTGAGGCGTCTGTTCACATCGAGAAGCTGAGGCACTTTCTCCGGCTGGAGCCCAAGCAGTTTGACGCCATCCAGATATTCCTGGCAGGCCGTGTCGGCCAATATCTTCATCTGACGCCGGTAGAGTTCGCCCCAGATCGCATCTTCTTCGGGGCTGTAGTCGTAGAGGCCGTCCGGGCCGGGCAGTTTGGCGGTGTAGCTGCTTTCTTTGGTCATCGGCCTGATCCTCCCGAGAATGGCGCAATTTCTGCGATTATGCTGCGTGCCGGGTGGATTTTCTTTCCTTTTGTGCCGCGTCTCGCCATAGTGATGAAAAATATTCTCGATGAAGAGAGTGAAAATGAAAGAAACCGGGAACTTTCGCCGCAAACTTTTGAAGCTCATCCAGGCCGATGGCAGCCTGTCGCTGGCGGACCTGGCGGAGAAGGCCGGCATGTCGCAGAGCTCCGCCTGGCGGAAGATCCAGGAACTGGAAGCCGACGGCGTTATCCGCAAGCGCGTGACGCTGCTCGATCCCGGCAAACTCGATCTCAAACTCTGCGTGATCGCCCATGTCACGCTGGAGGATCACCACGAAGAGGCGGTCGCGTCCTTCGCTTCGGTGGTGCTGGAACGCCCGGAGATCATGGAATGCTACGCCTTGTCGGGCGCCTTCGACTATATGCTGAAGATCCGGGCCAGCGACGTCGAAAGCTACGAAGCCTTCATGACGCGGTACCTCATGCGCAACCCGCATGTGCGCACGGTGGTCTCGAGCTTCGTCCTGCGCGAGCTGAAATTCTCGACCGAACTGCCGCTTTGACGCTTATTGCTAAGCGGGTCGCCGATCGGTGACAAGGGGAGATCAACGCGCGCTGTCGCCGTGCCAGCTACCGGGTATGCGTACCGGAAAGCCCTCGAAGGTCTTCAGCGTGTCGAGCACGATCGAGGTTTTCACGTGCTGCACCGACTCGTGCGGCAACAGAACGTCGTTGACGAATTTGGAGAGGTCGGCGAGCCCGCGGGTCGCGACCTTCAGGTGGTAGTCCATTTCACCGGTCAGCGCATAGGCTTCGAGAACCTCCGGCAGCCCGTTGATCAGCTGGGAAAACCGCCGGGCATTATCCCTGTTGTGGGTGGCAAGCGTCACCGAGATGACCACCAGCATGTCCAGCCCCAGCTTCTCCCGATCGAGATAGGCTCGGTAGCTGCGGATATAGCCCTCGGCTTCCAGTCTCGTGCGCCGGCGCGAGCATTGCGAGGGTGAAAGGGCGATGCGATCGCCAAGTTCGTTGTTCGTCAGCCTGCCATCCTTTTGCAGTTCCTGGAGCAGGCGCAGATCCAATTTGTCCAGCTGTTCATCCATTGCGCAAAATCTCCAAAATACTCACGAACCGTGCATAATATCTTCTGTACGCATAAAGAATGCAAGAACTTTGCGCGCGTTTTGGGCCACACTTTGCACAGTCAAACTTCAATCGTCAGGAGGAGAAAATGGGTCCTTTCCCGCATGATGCACCGCCGTCGGAAATCACCGCCGACAACCCGGCCGGCACCGACGGCTTCGAATTCGTCGAGTTCGCGCATCCCGAGCCGGAGAAGCTCAGCGAGCTCTTCACACGCATGGGCTACGCTGCGGTCGCCAGACATAAGACGAAAGACATCACCGTCTGGCGCCAGGGCGACATCAACTATGTCGTCAATGCCGAACCCGGCAGTCATGCCGCCCGCTTCGTCGAAAAGCACGGTCCCTGTGCCGCATCGATGGCCTGGCGTGTCGTCGACGCCAAACACGCTTTCGACCATGCGGTGTCGAAGGGCGCCGTTCCCTATGAAGGCGACGACAAGATGCTGGACGTCCCGGCGATTGAAGGTATCGGCGGCTCGCTGCTTTATTTCGTCGAGACCTATGGCGCCAAGGGATCGGCCTACGATGCCGAATTCGATTGGTTGGGTGAGCGTAACCCGCGCCCTGAGGGGATCGGCTTCTACTACCTCGACCATCTCACGCACAACGTCTTCCGCGGCAATATGGACAAATGGTGGGATTTCTACCGCGAGCTGTTCAACTTCAAGCAGATCCACTTCTTCGATATTGATGGCCGCATCACCGGTCTGGTCAGCCGTGCCATCACCTCGCCCTGCGGCAAGATCCGCATTCCGCTGAATGAATCGAAGGACGACACCAGCCAGATCGAGGAATATCTGAAGAAGTACCGGGGCGAGGGCATCCAGCACATCGCCGTCGGCACCGAGGATATTTATGGGGCCACCGACCGGCTTGCCGACAACGGGTTGCGCTTCATGCCGGGTCCGCCGGAGACCTATTACGACATGTCTTATGAACGTGTGAACGGCCACAGTGAACCCATCGAGCGCATGAAGAAGCACGGCATCCTCATCGACGGCGAAGGTGTGGTGAATGGCGGCATGACGAAAATCCTGCTGCAGATTTTCTCGAAAACCGTCATCGGCCCGATCTTCTTCGAATTCATCCAGCGCAAGGGTGACGAGGGTTTCGGCGAAGGCAACTTCCGCGCTCTTTTCGAGTCGATCGAGGCCGATCAGATCAAGCGTGGTGTCATCGGCACCGCAGCGGAGTAAACTCTAAGGGCGCCCGTGCGTCTGAAGGGCGCGCGGCGCCGGAGTTTTCGGCCTTGAGTTTTCGGGGAGGAGTTGAGCAATGGACCAGACATCGATCCAGGCTTCCGGCGGTGAAGCGGCGGCGGCAGACAAAGTGAAATATATGCCGGGCTTCGGCAACGACTTCGAAACCGAGTCGCTTCCCGGCGCTTTGCCGCAGGGCCAGAACAGCCCGCAGAAATGCAATTACGGCCTCTATGCCGAGCAGCTTTCCGGCTCGCCGTTCACCGCCCCGCGCGGGACGAACGAGAGGTCCTGGCTTTACCGCATTCGCCCGAGCGTGCGCCACACGCGGCGCTTCTCGAACGCGTCCTATCCGCTCTGGAAGACCGCGCCCTGCCTCGACGAGCATTCGCTGCCTCTCGGACAGCTTCGCTGGGACCCTATCCCTGCGCCCACCGAAAAGCTGAATTTTCTGGAAGGCGTGCGGACAATCACGACGGCCGGCGACGCCACGACCCAGGTGGGCATGTCGGCCCATGCCTATATCTTCAACGAGGACATGGTCGATGACTATTTCTTCAACGCCGATGGCGAATTGCTGATCGTGCCGCAGCTCGGCGCCATCCGGGTGTTCACCGAAATGGGCATCATGGATGTCGAGCCCGCCGAAATATGCCTCGTCCCCCGCGGCATGATGTTCAAGATCCTCACATCAGGCGAGCAGACCACCTGGCGTGGTTATATATGCGAGAACTACGGCGCCAAATTCACGCTGCCGGAGCGTGGCCCGATCGGTGCCAACTGCCTGGCAAACCCGCGCGATTTCAAGACTCCTGTCGCCGCCTATGAGGACAAGGAAACGCCTTGCCGCGTTCATGTGAAGTGGTGCGGCAAATTCTATGTCACCGAGATCGGCCATTCGCCGCTCGATGTGGTGGCCTGGCACGGCAATTATGCCCCGTTCAAATACGATCTCAGGACATTTTCTCCGGTCGGCGCCATCCTCTTCGATCATCCCGATCCGTCGATCTTTTCGGTGCTGACCGCGCCGACCGAGGATGCCGGCACAGCCAATGTCGATTTCGTGATCTTTCCACCGCGTTGGCTGGTGGCCGAGCATACATTCCGCCCGCCCTGGTATCACCGCAACATCATGAGCGAATTCATGGGTCTGATCCATGGACAGTATGACGCCAAGGAAGAGGGTTTCGTGCCGGGCGGCATGAGCCTGCACAACATGATGCTGCCGCATGGGCCGGATGCGCTCGCCTTCGAAAAGGCAGCCAATGTCGAGCTCAAACCGGTGAAGCTCGATCACACCATGGCCTTCATGTTCGAGACCCGATACCCGCAGCAACTGACGAAATACGCCGCCGAGTTGGAAACGCTGCAGGATGATTATCTCGAGTGCTGGGACGGTCTGGAACGCAAGTTCGACGGAACCCCCGGTATCAAGTGACAACATCGGAATTGGAACATGAAACTTGCGACCTTGAAGGACTCCACCCTGGACGGCCGCCTCGTCGTCGTTTCCCGCGACCTGACCCGCTGCTCGGAAGTCGGTCATATTGCCCGCACGCTGCAGGCAGCCCTCGACGACTGGGAGCATGTGGCGCCGAGACTTGCAGGGATTGCCGAAGGCATCGAGACCGGCGCCCAGCCGACACTCCGCTTTCACGAGCATGACGCTACGTCACCTCTGCCGCGGGCCTATCAATGGGCCGATGGTTCCGCCTACGTCAACCACGTCGAACTGGTGCGCAAGGCGCGCGGCGCCGAAATGCCGGCAAGCTTCTGGACCGATCCCTTGATGTACCAGGGCGGTTCGGACAGTTTTCTTGCGCCGCGCGATCCGATCGTGATGGCAGACGCCGCTTATGGCATCGACATGGAAGGCGAGGTCGCCGTCATTACCGGCGACGTCGCCATGGGATCGGACCCGCAGGCGGCGCGCGACGCCATCCGCCTGGTGATGCTCGTCAACGACGTGTCGCTGCGCGGTCTGATCCCCGAAGAGCTCGCCAAGGGGTTTGGTTTCTTCCAGTCCAAGCCGGCCTCGGCCTTTTCGCCGGTCGCGGTGACGCCGGACGAGCTTGGCGACGCCTGGGATGGCGGCAAACTGCATCTGCCGCTGCTCGTCAGCCTGAACGGCAAGCCTTTCGGCAAGGCCAATGCGGGTATCGACATGACCTTCGATTTCGGCCAGCTGATCGCCCATGCCGCCAAGACCCGTCATCTCAGCGCCGGAACGATCATCGGTTCGGGTACGGTTTCCAATAAGCGGGACGGCGGCCCGGGCAGGCCGGTCGAAGACGGCGGCGACGGCTATTCCTGCATCGCCGAAATCCGGATGATCGAGACGATCGAAAGCGGCTCGCCGAAGACCCCCTTCATGCAGTTCGGCGACCAGGTCCGCATCGAGATGAAGGACCGTGCCGGCCATTCGATCTTCGGGGCGATCGAGCAGACCGTCGAACGCTATGGAGGAGCGGGACCGCAATGAGCGAGGTCGTTCTTTACGACTACTGGCGATCGTCGGCGAGCTATCGCGTCCGCATCGCCCTCAACCTGCTTGGGATCGACTACAGGACGGTGCCGGTCAACCTCTTGGAGGGCGCGCACAGGAAACCGGACTATCTCGCACTCAACCCGCAGGGGCTCGTGCCGACCCTGGTGATCGATGGAAGGCCCCTGACGCAGTCGCTGGCGATCATCGAATATCTGGCTGAGATTCGGCCGGAATGCGGATTGCTGCCAGCGGACAGTGCCGATCGCCAGCATGTGCGCGCGCTTGCCTATGCAATCGCCATGGACATCCATCCGATCTGCAACATGCACGTCGTGTCGCATGTCATGACCCTGACCGAGAAGGCGGATGCCCGCGAGGAATGGATGAAGCATTTCATCGCCGACGGACTGCGCAAACTGGAAGCGATGATCGGCGAAGCCTTCTGCTTCGGCGACACGCCGACAATGGCGGATCTCTGCCTTGTCCCCCAGGTCTACAATGCCCGCCGCTGGGGCGTCGACCTCACGGATTTCAAGCGCATCGTCGCGATCGACGCCAGCTGCGCCGAACTGCCGGCCTTCCGGGCGGCGCATCCCGACCGCGTGAAGCCGTGAGGTCACCGGTGGGGTACAAAGCATCAGGCTGAGGCCGCACGGTAACTGCACGGAGAACTTACGCGTCCCGCCACGAAGGGAATATCGCAGCTTGGCCCAACCGTTTGCCGCTTTCGTCAATAAGCTGCCAGACGGTCACGTTCTCGATCCAGAAACGCCGCCCCGATTTCGCGATCCTGAGGCCGCGGCCATTCTCGACAAAACCGTCGCGCGTGACGCTATCCAGCAACCGCTGACGCTCGGCGCGATCCGGCTGCTCGGCCGAAAGCCGCGACGGCAGCGAGGTGAATTCGTCCCAGCTGTATTCGAAGCAGCTCTGCGCCGTCCTGTTCGCGTAGATGAAGCGCGGATCGGGCTTGGTATTGTGCGCGAGGACCACGAAAGGCGCATCGTGGTAAAGCCAGTCCGGCCCCTGTCCGTCCCGGACAAGAGGACGGTCAACGATGCGCATGTAGCTTCCGGTGAGCAGAGAGAAGAACTCGGCGTCGCTCGTCAGGTCGAGGGCGTGATTGTCATAGGGAGAAGTCACGAACTGCCTCGCTGGTCAAATGCTTCGCTGCAGGCGACATAGCCGATATTCATTGCACACGTCTATGATGCCTTGTGAACCGCAATCCTTCCCGGCCAGCACCGCCATTTACCCTGTCTCAATACTTCTGATTGTGACGCTTGTCAGAAGATCGCCCGTTATGCATTGATCTTAAGCTGCCGGGGTAGCTATCAACACTCTCTGCGAAGCGATTGTTCTCCAGACCGTAATCGGCGTCGGCTGGGCGCGGACGGGCGGGTTTCACGGGGGCAGGTGATTTCGTCATCCGGCTATACCATGCGCAAGCTAGGCTGCGAGTGACGACAGGAGAAATACAGGTGCTTGAGGGCTGGGGAAGAATGCGCAAATCCGCCTCGTTGACAGCGATCCTGCTGGCGTTCGTCGCTATGGCGGGTGAGGGGCATGCGGCAATTTCCTACCAACGTCTGGACGGCGCGCCGGGAGAGCGTGGCCTGGTGATAAAGGGCGTGTTTGAATTCTTCGACGATCCGATGACGTTTGTCGACGAATATACGCAGTACCACCCGGACTACATCAGCTTTGACTCGCCCGGCGGAAACGTGGTCGCTGCGATCCGGTTCGGCCGGGCTCTTCGCGCGCTGAATGCAAAAACGCTCCAGATCAGAGCCCTGGAATGTGCATCGGCTTGCGCCTTCGCCTTCGTCGGTGGCGTTGAACGGTTTGCCGAGCCGGGCTCCATCGGCGTACATCGGGTTTCACTATCCGACGATGTTCCCATGGACAACAAACTGGCAGTCTCGACCGTTCAAGTGATGACCGGGGAGATCATCGGCTATCTCACCGACATGGGGGTAAGCCCCAGTCTGCTGCAGCTCAGCCTGTCGATCGACAGCACCGATATAAGGTATCTCACTGCTGCGGAAATGCGGAACTGGAACATCAACACGCCCGAGGACATGCCTGCGCCGCAGGAAAACGCGTCGCCACCTGAGGACGCGGCGCCTGAGGTGAGCGCAGCGCCCGCCGTCACGCCATCGGACTCAAGCGCTTCCGAGGAGGCGGCCGCATCCGAACCCGGCGACCTGACCACGGAAGCGGTTGATTTCGTCAACCGATACAATGACGAATGGTCAAAAGACAACGCCTCGGCGCTTGATTTCATCAAGAGCATCTATGCCGATCAGGTCTCCTTCTTCGGAACCTCGGTCGACAAAGACGTCGTGCTAAAGGACAAGGCGACCTTCGCCCAGCGCTGGCCGCAGCGCATCTACAGCGTCAAGCCCGGCTCCGTGACTGCGAGCTGTGCCGGAAAATGCGAAATGTCGGGAATTGTCGAGTGGTTTGCCGGAAACAGGGACACGAGTAAGACTTCCTCCGGCATGGCGGAATTCTCTTTCGTGTGGAACACGGCCTCTCTACAGATCGAGTCCGAGACCGGAAAGGTGCTCGCCACGGACAAGGGAGCCAAGGCGCCGGACCGGTTGATCCATCAGTGGACAGGACTGGACGACTTCTGCCGCACGAGTGTCGATCGCGAGGGCGCCGAGACGCTACGGGCATGCAAACGGCGAGACGAGCTCGGTCCGCTGCTCAATCGCGTCGACTGGTGCTACGGCCACGAAGGCGAAGCCGGAATAAACTGGGAGTGGCACAAATGCGATGCCACTTCCCGCCAGTATACGAGGAATTAGCGCGCCCAAAGACGAACGACCGGTGGTTGCCCGGAGGAAGAAATGTTGGGAAACTCACATTCCTGAGTGAGGCCGAGCATGTCAGAAGACGAGCATCCCGCGGAAAACAGCGTCCTGTCTGGACCCGACGAGCCCGAGAAGCCGACGGATCGTTATCAACTCGGCCTTTGCCTTTCGGGCGGCGGCTATCGGGCCATGCTGTTCCATGCGGGATCGCTGGCAAGGCTGAACGAGGCCGGTCTTCTGGCGAAGCTCGATATGATCTCCTCGGTATCGGGCGGATCGATCGCCTCTGGCCTGCTGGCCTATGTATGGCCGCGGTTGGTCTTTCAGAACGGGGTCGCTGTCAATTTCAAAGCCGAGTATTTGGATCGTATCCTGGCCTTCAGCCAGGTCTTTGCGGATGGGCCGAGCTTCCTGAAGGGCGTGTTCAATCCCTTATCGAGTGCGGCGGAGGAAGCCGCCAAACTCTACGAGCGACATCTGTTCGACGGAAAGTCGCCAAGCCTGAATGACCTGCCGGAATCGCCCTGGTTCGTCTTCTGCGCCAGCAATCTCAGCACTGGTTCGCTCTTCCGCATGTCCAATCGGTATATCGCGGATTACCGGATCGGCCTCTCGTTTCATCCGGCGCTTCCGCTCGCGACCGCAGTTGCCGCCTCGGCCGCATTCCCGCCCGTGCTGTCACCGTTGCGATTGGACCTGTCGCAGTTTTCATGGAAGAGAGAAAAGCTCGATGACACGGTCGGCGAACCTGTCGCGCCGGGCAGGGCGTTATTGAGCGATGGCGGCGTTTACGACAATCACGGCATTGAGCCGGCGCTGAAACGCTGCGACTGCCTGCTCGTCAGCGATGCCGGCGCGCCTTGGCGGTCTTCCACCCGCGGATATTGAACTATCTTAGCCAGCTCAAACGCGTGCTCGACACGGCGGACAATCAGGTGAGGGCGCTGAGGCGGCGGGACCTGATCGGCGGCTTCAAGGCCGCAAAACAGGCTGATCTGCTTGGCCTCGACGATCTTACAAAATCGGCTCTGCGCGCAAGAACGCACGGCGTCTATTGGTCGATCGACAGCAGGGACGCCGAACTCGCGCCCTATGCTTCTTACCCGCTGCCGCCGTCGTCGGTCCTTCCCGCCGACGTCGGCACCTATCTTCATTTTCTCGGCGCGCGAGAGACGGAGCGCTTGGCGAATTGGGGGCACTATGTCTGCGACGCGATGCTCAATCGGTTTTACCCATCGCCGCTGGTCCCATCGCCCGGCCCGCCGTTGGCGGCCGGAACCGTGAAGCCCTACTGGGCGGCGAGCGCAAGCAAGCGCCTGTTCGATTTCCTGCCTTTGTGACTTCCGGGCCGCGACCAACGGCTAAGGGGTCGCCGTGAACGACAAAGCCGGGCGTGGCAGCCCGGCTTTCTCGGCCTTCAACTCAAGGTCGGCTGTCAGAGTTCAAACGCGATGATTGCGAATGAATGAGCGCTACTTAGGCTCTCTCAACTGCACCCGCTCGTCGCTCCACACGTGTCGCACTTCTCACACGTCCCGTTCCGCACCATCGTGAAGTTCTGGCACTCCGAGCACATGTTGCCGGTATAGCCCTGCATGATCGAGCGCTGCCGGCGTTCGGCTTCCACCTTCTTGGCTTCGGTCTTGGCCGTTGCCGCGTCGGCTGCCGCCTTGTCGGAGAAGAGGGCGGTGGCGTCGCTGGTGATTTCTTCCAGCACCTCTTCGGCCAATTCCTTGGCGCGCTCCTCGTAATCGCGCTTGAAGGCGACGATTTCGGAGGTGGAGATGGCGACCGTCGGTTCCAGCTTGCGGGCAGCACTGCCGGCAAAGGCGGTGACGGTGCCGGTGGACGCGGCGCGGGCAGGGGCTGCGGTGGCAGCACCCTTGGGTTCGCCCGCCTGACGTTCGCCAGTGCCGGAGACGAGCGTCGGCTTGTAGCCGCGGGTCCAGCCGGTGGAGAGCAGGTTGGTCTTGCCTTCCTGGATGCCCTTGCCGAGTGCGGTGTTCGAGAAATCCGACGTATCGACATGGGCAAGGTCATGGCGGCCGAGATAGGAGACGGCAAGCTCGCGGAAGACATAGTCGAGGATCGAGGTGGCGTTCTTGATCGCGTCGTTGCCGATGACCATGCCGGCCGGCTCGAACTTGGTGAAGGTGAAGGCCTCGACATATTCCTCGAGCGGCACGCCATATTGCAGGCCGAGCGAGATAGCGATGGCGAAATTGTTCATCATCGCGCGGAAGGCGGCGCCCTCCTTGTGCATGTCGATGAAGATCTCGCCGAGGCGGCCGTCGCCGAATTCGCCGGTTCTGAGATAGACCTTGTGCCCGCCGACCGCGGCCTTCTGGGTATAGCCCTGGCGGCGGTTCGGCAGCTTCTCGCGTTCGCGCGAAACGCGTTCGATCACCCGCTCGATAATCTTCTCGGTGATGGTGACGGCCTGTGCGGCGACGGGGGCCTGCAACAGTTCCTCCAGCGCATCCTCGTCGTCCTCGTCCTCGATCAGCGAGGCATTGAGCGGCTGCGACAGCTTCGAGCCGTCGCGATAGAGCGCGTTGGCCTTGAGGCCGAGCTTCCAGGACAGGAGATAGGCGTTCTTGCAATCCTCGACGGTCGCCTCGTTCGGCATGTTGATCGTCTTGGAAATCGCGCCGGAGATGAAGGGCTGGGCGGCCGCCATCATGCGGATGTGGCTTTCCACCGAGAGGTAGCGCTTGCCGATCTTGCCGCAGGGATTGGCGCAATCGAAGACCGGCAGGTGCTCGGCCTTCAGGAAGGGCGCGCCTTCCAGCGTCATCGCACCGCAGACATGGATGTTGGCGGCTTCGATGTCCTTCTTCGAGAAGCCCATATGGTCGAGCAGGCTGAAGCTCATGTCAGTGAGCTGTTCGTCGGAAACCTTCAGCGTCTCCTTGAGGAAGTCGGCGCCGAGCGTCCACTGGTTGAAGACGAACTTGATGTCGAAGGCGCTCTTCAGCGCCGCGTTGACGGCTTCCACCTTCTCGTCGGTCAAGCCCTTGGCCTTCAGCGTCGACGGGTTGATCGCCGGCGCCTGGTTCAGGTTGCCGTGGCCGACGGCATAGGCCTCGATTTCGGCGATTTGGCTCTCGGAATAACCGAGCGTGCGCAGCGCTTCCGGCACGGCGCGGTTGATGATCTTGAAGTAGCCGCCGCCGGCGAGCTTCTTGAACTTGACGAGGGCGAAGTCGGGCTCGATGCCGGTCGTGTCGCAATCCATGACGAGGCCGATCGTGCCGGTCGGCGCGATGACCGAGACCTGGGCATTGCGGTAGCCATGCTGCTCGCCGAGCTCGAGCGCCTTGTCCCAGGCTGATTTGGCATGGGCGGCAAGATCCTGATCCGGGTTTTCCGAATGGATCAGCGCGATCGGGTCGATCGACAGCGCCTCATAACCTGAGGTTTCGCCGTAAGCGGCGCGGCGATGGTTGCGGATGACCCGCAGCATGCTTTCGCGGTTCGGCGCGAAGTTCGGGAACGGCCCGAGTTCGGCTGCCATTTCGGCCGAGGTCGCATAGCAGATGCCGGTCATGATCGCGGTCAACGAACCGGCGATGGCGCGGGCTTCGGCGGAGTCATAGGGAATGCCCGAGGACATCAGCAGGCCGCCGATATTGGCGTAGCCGAGACCGAGCGTGCGGTATTCGTAGGAGAGTTCGGCAATGCGCTTCGACGGGAACTGCGCCATCATCACCGAGACTTCGAGCACGACGGTCCACAGGCGAACGGCGTGTTCATAGTCGGCGATATTGATGCGCTTGGTGGCCTTGTCCTTGAACTGCAGGAGGTTCAGCGAAGCAAGGTTGCAGGCGGTGTCGTCGAGGAACATGTATTCCGAGCACGGGTTCGAGCCGCGGATCGGGCCGCCGGCCGGCGAGGTGTGCCAGTCGTTCATCGTCGTGTTGAAGTGGATGCCCGGATCGGCCGAAGCCCAGGCGGCATAGGAAATCGTTTCCCAGAGGTCGCGCGCCTTCAGCGTCTTCATCACCCGGCCGTCCTTGCGGGCGGTCAGCTTCCATTCGCCGTCATTCTCGACGGCGCGCAGGAAGTCGTCCTTGATCGAGACGGAGTTGTTGGAGTTCTGGCCGGAGACCGTGAGGTAGGCTTCCGAATCCCAATCCGTGTCGTAGGTCTTGAATTCGAGATCCTTATAACCCTGGCGGGCGAACTGGATGACGCGCTGGACGTAATTCTCCGGAACCTGGTCCTTCTTGGCGGCGCGGATTTCGCGCTTCAGGGCAGGGTTCTTGGCCGGATCGAAGCAATCGCCGTTGTCGCCGCCGTCGCAATTGACGCAGGCCTTCATGATCGCCTTCAGGTGCCGGGCGACGATCTTCGAGCCGGTGACGAGGGCCGCGACCTTCTGCTCTTCCTTGACCTTCCAGTTAATGTATTCCTCTATATCCGGATGGTCGATATCGACGACCACCATCTTGGCGGCGCGGCGCGTCGTGCCGCCCGACTTGATGGCACCGGCGGCGCGGTCGCCGATCTTCAGGAAGCTCATCAGGCCGGAGGAGCGGCCGCCGCCGGAAAGCTTTTCGCCTTCGCCGCGCAGCATGGAGAAGTTGGAGCCGGTGCCGGAGCCGTATTTGAACAGGCGCGCTTCACGCACCCAGAGATCCATGATGCCGCCTTCGTTGACGAGGTCGTCCTCGACCGACTGGATGAAGCAGGCATGCGGCTGCGGATGTTCGTAGGCCGACTTGGACTTGGTCAGCTTGCCGGTGAAGGGATCGACATAGAAATGGCCCTGGCCGGGGCCGTCGATGCCGTAGGCCCAATGCAGGCCGGTGTTGAACCATTGCGGCGAGTTCGGCGCAACGCGCTGGGTGGCGAGCATATAGGCAAGCTCGTCCTTGAAGGCGGCAGCATCTTCCTCGGAAGAGAAATAGCCGCCCTTCCAGCCCCAATAGGTCCAGGTGCCGGCGAGACGGTCGAAGACCTGGCGCGCATCGATTTCGGAGCCGGTCTGCTCTTCCTTCGGCAGGGTCTTCAGCGCGGCATCGTCGGGAACGGAACGCCACAGGAAGGACGGAACGTCGTTTTCCTCGACCTTCTTCAGCCGCGTGGGAACGCCGGCCTTGCGGAAATACTTCTGCGCCAGAACGTCGGTCGCGACCTGGGAGAATTGGGCGGGAACGTCGATATTCTCGAGGCGGAACACGATCGAACCGTCCGGGTTCTTGATCTCGCTCGTCGCCTTGCGGAATTCGATATCCGCATAGGCGCCTTGGCCGGCCTTCGTGAAACGACGTTCGATGCGCATAGTCTTGACCTCGCGTTGGCGCCTGTCCCCAGGGCGCAAAATTCCTATCCGGCGGCACTTTCTGTCATGCAGCCAGTCTCGTTTCCGTATCGTGACAGGGGTGTCATCCGGAGATGAGCTTCCTGTATATTGTGGTGATGGTGGCTGCAAACACTAAATATAGTATTAACAGCTTATTATCGCCAGTCCCGATGTCACTTTTTTTGGAGGCTGAAAACCGCACAGAAATCCTGTCGGGCCTGAACCGTTTTTCGGTGCAGCACCTGATTCCGCGTCCTATTTTCAAAAGGGAACCGGGCTCGTTACCTCCGGTCCTGTCGCCGCCGCAACATCAGGGACAGTAAAGTTTGAAACAGCTGATTCCGTCAAGGGCTGGGCTTTAATTGATTGCTAACCACAACATCTTGTGGATGCACCTGTGGAGATTGGGGAAAGCCGGGGAACGCTGAAATTACAATGGCTTGCGGGCGCTGCCGGCCAAGGAAAATGCCGGAACCACAAAAAAGCGTCCTGCGGCAAATCTTGTGATGGCATTTCCGGCGCAAATGCGCATGGCGATTCGCCGGAAATATCGGGGCTGTCGAACTGCTCCGGCGACGCTGCCGGCGCGCTCCGAAAGGGGGGCGGTCAGCGCGCCCCCTTGGCGATCGGCTCCTGATAGGTGAAGCCCATATCCCAGGGGAAATAGATCCAGGTATCCTGGCTCACCTCGGTGATGAAGGTGTCGACGGTCGGCACGCCCTTCGGCTTGGCATAGACGCAGGCGAAATGGGCCTTCGGCAGCATGGTGCGCACCTGTGCGGCGGTCTTGCCGGTATCGGTGAGGTCGTCGACGACCAGCACGCCTTCGCCGCCGTTTTCCGCAAGCTCGGGCGCAATTCCCTTGAGCAGCACCATGTCACCCTGGTTGGCATAGTCATGATAGGACGCGATGCAGACGGTTTCGATCAGGCGGATGTTCAGTTCGCGCGAGATGATCGCGGCCGGAACGAGGCCGCCGCGGGTGATGCAGACGATCGCCTTGAACGTCTGATCAAGGCCGGCAAGCCGCCAGGCAAGGGCGCGCGCATCGCGGTGGAACTGATCCCAGGAAACGGGAAAGGCTTTATCGGGAAGGGACATGGGGCTGCTCCGCGGCATGATAGAGATGACACGCCGTTTGCCGGCGACCGGACGGGCTTGCGGCGGCGATCGGCAAAACAAGAAATCGCGCGAGCCGGAACTGCGCGAGATCGGCCGAGGCTCGAAGCCCTCATCGGTCGCCGCAATTAGCGGGATTTGCCGGTAAAACGCAAGAGCGCCCAACTATTCCGGCAAGAGGATCAACGCGACAGAAGCGTCAGCGCCGTCATCGATTGCAGCAGGGTCCTCGTCGTGCCGCCGAAGATCATCTGCCAGAGCCAGGAGTGGGTATAGGCGCCCATGACGAGGAGATCGATGCTGTCGTCGGAAAGCCGGTTCTCAATGACATGCGAGGTGTTCTTATCAATGCTTCGAGCCGTCGAAAGCGTCGTCTTCACGCCGTGGCGGGCAAGTGTCGCGGCGATCTCGGCGCCTGGGATCATCGATGATTGCGGCGCCATCTCCGCCGGATCAACTGAAAAGATCTCCACGGCCTCGGCCGCCTTCAGGAACGGCAGCGCGTCGAAGGTTGCGCGCGCCGCCTCCTTCGAACCGTTCCAGGCGATCAGTACACGTTTGATCGGCTTCGGCTGACGGATGATATAGGGGATCATCAGCACCGGCCGGCCGGTTTCGAAGAGGAAACTGTCGAGATCGACATGGCTGTCGGATGGGTTGGCCGGATCGGCTTGTGACGCAATCAAAAGATCGACGCTGCGCGCGCTATCGATCAGCGGCGCCGAGCCGTAGCCGGTCGATGTGGCAAAGCTGCGCCATTCGGAGGAGGCGCCGGCGGCCTGCGCCTTGGCGCGGAATATGCCCTCGACGGCGGTCGTTTCGCCATGCGCCATGTCTTGCAGCGCCTGCACGGCGACGGGATCGGGAATTTCCATCGGCGCCACCAGCGGCACGGCGGAGACGTTTTCGGCGTGCAGTCCGATCACATGAGCGCCGTTTTCGGCGGCAATGGCAAAGGCGAAGTCGGCAACCGCGGCGCTATTGTCTCTCGTATCGAGAATGGCGAGAATGGTTTTGTAAGACATATCAATTCTCCTTGCGCTGAAATGGCGGGCGCGAGGGAAGGAAAGCACCGGTCCTCTCTCCTGTTCCTTGACCGATATCAAGGAGGGCCAGTTCCCGTACTGTCCTCAAGCCTCGGCGGAATGGTTCTCAGTGACCTCCTTTTTCCGGCGGATGGCGTCGATCATCGCATGCACCTCGGCGCCGGCCGCGTCGATTGCCGCCTGCGCGCGGCCGCGCACGACGATCTCGGTCGAGAATTTCTGGCCGATATAACGCGGGTAGGAACCGATGCTGGTGTCCGGATGGGCTTTCTGGATGGCGGCGAGCGGCGTGCCGATATCGCCTTCTCCGTAAGGGCAGGCGATAGCGAGCGACAGCACCGGCGTGCCGGTTCGAAGCGTCGGCAACACATTGTCGACCATCGCCTGAAAAACCTGCGGCACGCCGGCCATGACATAGACATTGCCGATGATGAAGCCCGGCGCGGTCGAGACAGGATTGGCGATATGGGCCGCCCCGCGGGGCATGCGCGCCATGCGCTGGCGCGCCTCGGTGAATTCCATTTCGCGGCGGCGATACATCTCGGCCAGCAGCGTCATGGCCTCCTCGTCATGCTCGCAGGGCAGGCCGAACGCCTTGGCGATCGCATCGGCGGTGATGTCGTCATGCGTCGGCCCGATGCCACCAGAGGTGAAAACGTAATCATATCGGACGCGAAGCGCGTTCAGCGCCTCGACGATCGCCTCCTCGTCGTCGGCGACGATGCGCACCTCCTTGAGATCGATGCCGGAAAGCGTAAGGAGCTCGGCGAGATGACCGATATTCTTGTCCTTGGTGCGACCGGAAAGCAGTTCGTCGCCGATTGCGAGCATGGCGGCGGTGACGACGGTGTCATGGCTCATAGGGTGTTCCGTGATGTGAGGCTGGTCAATAGGTAGCGCCCTTCGGCCGCTTTGCAAACACTCAAGCATGATGCGGAAATGTGAGCGGCACGGTCGCCTCACAGATGTGCAATGTCTGGGGCTTGGCGGTCGCCCTCGCGAAGGAATGGTATTTGGGAAGCTTGCCTTGTTCGTGCGATAAGAAGCCTGATATAGGCGATTGCGCGTGGCATCCGTTGAGTCGCGCGCATGCATGGATTGAAAAGCAGGCCGCTTGCCGAAATTGGTAGACGGAAGGCACTTAAAATGCCTCGGGCTACGCCCGTGCGGGTTCGATTCCCGCAGCGGCCACCAATGCCAATTGCATAGCACAGGTTGAGGTCGAGCGCTCTCCCAATCGTCAACCGCGCCGCTTGCAATGAGGAGCGTGTCGTTTGCGACATAATTCACAGCGTTTCCCGGGTTGCAGCCAGTTGGTTTACAAGCTATCGCGATTTTCAAGATGACAAAGCTGTTGGATCGACGTGCAGACCTCCCATACTTTTGAGTATTTCGCTATGTTCAGGCAGTCCGCCGTCCAGATATCCGTTTTCGGTCAAACGGTTCGTGGGTTCGCATCCATGCTGCCGGCGAAGTGGGGCGCTGCATCAGGTGGGAGGAGCGCCAGGCCATGACCGTCCTTGCCGCCTGGCTTGTCGTGGCAGCGATTTTGCTGTTCGGCCTGATCTTTCATCGCACCCTTGCGCTTCAGGTGAACCGCGGCCTCAATCCACCTGTTCGTGACGGCACGGACCTACTCTTAAGCGGCATCTTGCCGGGAATTGCGCTCGTCGGTGGTTTGGCAACCGTTCTTGGGGCGATACATCTGTTGCGCGTGGAGGTCGTGCTGCCACTCGCCGCCCTTCTCATGATCTGGCGCCGGAATGACCTACTGGGTATTCTCGCCGATTTGCGCGGTTTGGCGGTGGCGGGCGTGCGGGTGACCGCTAAGGGCGATCCGTTTCCTCTCCTGGCGGCCCTGGCATTTATCGGCTTGGCCTGCGTCATATCAGTTACCGCTCTTTTCCCCGCGGCATCAGCCGACGTGTGGGCTTTTCAAATTCCGCTCGCACAAAGCATCGTTTCCCACGGCGGGTTTGTGACGCCGCAGGTGGACAGCAACTTTTACGGAAACATACCCCTTTTCTTCAATGTGCTTTTCGCTTGCACATTGCTGTTCATCGATCATTGGCTGGCGGCGGGTCTGCTCAACGCGGCGATCTTCCTCGGATTCCTGCTGTTGCTAGTAAGCTGCGCGCACCGCTGGCGGGCGGCCGGATCATTGCTGGTCTGCTTCCTGATTGCCTTCCAGCCCTTTTTTACACCGGGGGCTGCAGTTCCTCTCACGGACCTTCCAAGATCGTGTTTTTCGGTCGCCGCCGTCCTTTATCTTTGGCGGTACCTCGAAACCTTACGGCCTTCGGAGCTTGTCTCCTGTGCTCTCGTCCTGGGCGGGGCCGTCGGTGGCAAATACACGGAACTTCAAATGGTTGGGTTGATCGGCTTGGCGCTCTTGCCTTCGATCTGCCGCGGAAAGCTGCCATTGCCACTTTTCCTGACATGCGTTGTCGCCTTTTTGTCCCTAGCCGGCTATTGGTACGCCAAAAATCTCATCGTGCTCGGCAACCCCATCTACCCTTTCATGTTCGGACATCCCGGGCTTTCGGATCAATGGATGGCGGACTATACGCTTGAGCTCGGACGCGCTTTCGATCCGGCAAATCGGGTTTTTGTCACCGATCTGACAACCCGCCAGGGCTGGCACGATTTTTTCTTCATCATGCATGATTGGTTTCTGGATCGCAGGCCCTATGCGATCGTCGCACTCATCCTCATCATCGGCGGCTTAATCGCGTCCCCGAGACGGATATTCATGCTTGTTGCAACGACTGCCGCGATGTTCATCATGTGGTATGTCGTCATGTTCAACCATATCCGATGGGCGACGCCGGCTTATTTGCTTTATTTTTCGACTGCTTATATCGGCGCGAGCCTGATCGCGGAGAAAATTGCCGTGAGCAAAACCGCTCAGCCGGGCGGGTTTGTGTTCGATATGTCCGCACGTCTGCTGGCAGGAAACAAGGCTGTCAGCAGCTATTTGTTTGCGTTTGGAGTGGCGGGCGTCACTCTCGTGGTATTCTGCCTTCCTGCCATCAAATTCGTTTACCGCCCCAGCGGCCAGCCCTATTCCTGGATGGAGCAGGGGGTGATGGATGTCCTGGTCGGCCGGCAGGGGCTCGATGATTTTCTCGGCGCCCAGCGCGAAGGCTATGTCATCTACCGCTATGTCGCGGCAAATGATTTGAGGACCGTTTTCCAGCCATTCGATACGGGTAGCACTCTGTACGCGGCCGCCTACACCGGAGGACGGGATAAGGGATGGTTGTTGCCGCCTTATATATTTCCTGGATCCGAAGGCGACGTGGATGCTTTTATCACACGCAACAACATTCGTTATTTCATCCGGGTAACCGAAAAAAAGGAATTATTGGCTGACCGCATTGGCGGGCCCAAGTTCGTGTTGGCGGAGGAAACTATCTCCCGAATGCTGCCGAAGTCGACTTTGTTGCTGAAAGACGGATTTGGATGGGAATTGTATCGGTTCGACGGGTTCTCCGCGCAATAATGGCGGCCACACCAGCTGCAATCGATTTACCGCATCCGCATCAGCCCATTAGGCCTTCCATCCACGGCGTAGATGCGCCTCTTGCTCGTGTACATCGCCCAGAATTCCGTTGAACATGCATGTATATTGTGCATAGAGGCGAGTTATCGCTTGACAAGTGCATTTTGGGTGCAAGCATTGCGCCGCGACAGTTGAGTAAGTGTTGTCTTGTGGGAGTAAGGCGATGGTTTACGATTGGAGTGGGACTAAGGTTCGGCGCATCCGGATATTCAAGGCCGGTGTTGCGCTTGTTCTGGGAACTGCGATGGCCGCAATCCCGCTGTTCTTGTGGGCGGTGCAACTGGCCGATTTCTAGAGTGTCCTTAGCGCGTCGGAGAGGACGCGTTAAGGACACTCTGTCACTTCCGAACCGCACAGATTCCGAATTGGACTTTCGGCCTGACCGGTGGTCTGTTCCCTGTAATCGTCAGCGTTCTGTGAGCGGAACGGGGCGCGGCGCCCTGGTTTCACGCCACCTGTTGATTACCCAACCGGCCAGCAGCCCGAGGGTCGCTCCCATCGCCTTGACGCCGGCGTCATGCAGACGCGGATGGCGGGTCGGCGTGAAGTACTGCAGATATTCGATGGCAACCGCCCCTGTAATCAGCAGCACGGCCACCAGTTTCCACTGTCTGGGATAGGCGACCGCGAATGCGAGGCCGAGGAGAACATAGGCGCCGCCACGATCCGTATCGACGGTCGTTACCGTATGCGGTCTCAGCCCGATCGGCGAAACCGTGACAAAGAGAATCAAGGCGAGCAGCAGCCAGGCAATCGGTTTTGCGAATTTGAAGATCATCATCGCTCCATATAAGTGGCAGGCCTTTGCATTGACAGTTAAAATCAGTTCATCTGCCGCCGAAACGCTTCCCGAGGCCGGAACCGGCATCAAGAGATGAGCGGCTCGGTCAGCGAACCGGAAATGGCCGCAGCCGGCTTTCTTTTTCCGGCCGGCCTGTGCCATAGCGGCGGCGGTTAATCTTTAGGAATGGACCACGCCCGTGACAAGACTTGAAGTCGAAAGCGCCGAAGCGGCAATGCGCAGCCTTTTCCCGGCGACGCCACTGCAGCTCAATGACCATCTCTCCGCCCGCTACGGCGCCGATATCTGGCTGAAGCGCGAGGATCTGTCGCCGGTGCGCTCCTACAAGATCCGCGGCGCCTTCAATTTCTTCCGCAAGGCGATCGGGCAGGGTGCTTCAGGCAAGACCTTCGTCTGCGCCTCGGCCGGCAATCACGCCCAAGGCTTCGCCTATGTCTGCCGCCATTTCGGCGTACCGGGCGTCGTCTTCATGCCGGTGACGACACCGCAGCAGAAGATCGACAAGACTCGCATGTTCGGCGCCGAATTCATCACCATCCGGCTGTTCGGCGATTTCTTCGACCAGTGCTACCAGGCCGCGCGTGACCATGTCGAGGCGATCGGCGGCGTCATGGTGCCGCCCTTCGATCACGCCGATATCATCGAGGGGCAGGCGACCGTCGCCGCTGAAATCCTGCAACAGTTGCCTGATGGAACGTTGCCTGACATGGTCGTGCTGCCGGTCGGCGGCGGCGGCCTTGCCGCCGGCATTACCGGTCATCTCGAAGGCATCGTGCCGAAATCGGCCTTCGTCTTTGCCGAGCCCGCCGGTGCGCCGAGCCTCAGGCGCAGCATCGAGGCGGGTCAAGTGACGACGCTTGCCAAGGTCGACAACTTCGTCGACGGCGCCGCCGTCGCCCGCATCGGCGACCTGAATTTCGCCGCTCTGCGCGATTTCCCGGCAAGCCAAGTGCATCTGATGCCGGAGAACGCCATCTGCGTCACCATTCAGGAGATGCTGAATGTCGAGGGCGTCGTGCTGGAGCCAGCCGGCGCCCTGTCGTTGACGGCGATCGCCGCGATGGATCCCGATGCGATCCGCGGCAAGACCGTCGTCGCCATCGTCTCCGGCGGCAATTTCGATTTCGAGCGCCTGCCTGACGTAAAGGAAAGAGCCATGCGTTACGCAGGGCTGAAGAAATACTTCATCCTCAGGCTTGCCCAGCGCCCGGGCGCGCTCAGGGATTTCCTCAATCTGCTCGGTCCCGACGACGATATCGCCCGCTTCGAATATCTGAAGAAATCGGCGCGCAATTTCGGCTCGATCCTGATCGGCATAGAAACCAAGGCACCGGAGAATTTCGCCCGGCTGATCGCAAATTTCGAAGCCGCCGGCATGGGTTACGAGGATATTACCGAAAACGAGATCCTCGCCAGTCTGATCATTTGACTTGGCGAGCGCGATACCGCCGTGTTAGAGACGGATCATGGCTTCGTTCCTTTCAAATCTCTTTTCGATGTTCTCCGGCGGCAAGGCCGCTTCGGAGGCAGGCCCCTCCGGTGAGCCGCAGCTTTACGGCGATTGCACGATCTATGCGGAGCCACGCAAGGAAGGCAGCCAATACCGTCTGGCCGGCCGCATCGAAAAGAAAGTCGGCGACGAGGTGCTGGTGCGCAATTTCATCCGCGCCGATCTCTTCTCCTCCTCCGACGACGCGATCGAGTGCACAGTGCGCAAGGCGCACCAGATCATCGACCAGCATGGCCCGTCGCTCTTTGGCGACGGCGAAAAGATTCGCCAGGTCTGAAGCCGCGATCGTTCCGACCCGGGGCGCCGAACAGAAATTCCTTGCTTTTCATTCGTATGACTTGGCGTTCATCCGAAATATAAGAAGGCGCTCACGCAATCTTAAAGGATTGCGGTGAAAGCTATGGCCTGCAGGATTGCAGGGCGCCCTCGTGTGTGACTTTTTCGGACGATCGATCAAAGGATCCGCAGCCGCGATCGCCGCGTCGGCGCGACGCCGGCCTGTAGCCGAGGTGTCGTAATGGAGGCGCTGAACCTCGTTCTCTTCGTCGTCGAAGCCGTGGCCTATTTCGTGCTGATGGTGACGCTTCTGCACTTCCGCCATCGGCTCGGTCTCGGGGTGTTCCTGACGGCGCTCGGCGTCATGCATTTCATGGAGACCTATCTGGCCGCGGTCTTTTACGTCTCGCTGCCGTTCGGGGATGTGTCGCCGGGTTCATCCGTCTTCTTCTCCGGCAAGCTGATGATGATCCTGATGTTATACCTGTGGGAGGATGCCGCCACGGTGCGGCAGCCGATCTACGGCCTCTTCCTCGGCAACCTGCTGACAGTCGGCATCGCCTGGGTGCTGCAACTGCACCAGCCGCTGCAGCTGTCGTCAAACCATACGCCCGACATCGATTTTCTGAAGGAGATGGGCTGGCTGATGGTTTGGGGCACGGCGCTGCTCTATGTCGATTCGCTCGGCATCATCCTGCTCTACGAAAAACTCGGCGATTTCTTCCGCAGGCGCGTCGTGTTGCGTTTCATGATCTCGGGCTTCGTGCTGCTGACCTTCGACCAAGTCGGCTTCTTCGCCGCGCTGCATTTTTTCCTCGATGTGCCGATCGCCGTGTTCTGGGGAGGCTGGAAGGCGAAGATGCTTTCCGTCTGCCTCTATGGGGCAATGTTTGCGATCTATGAATATCGGATCCGCCGCCTTGGCGCCGACGCCGCCGCGCGCTCCATCAGAGACGTCTTCGGCGACCTGACATTCCGCGAACGCTATAACGACCTTCTGGAGCGCACCGGCCGGGATATGCTGACTGGCGTCTATGACCGAACGCGCATGGAGCTCGAGGCGCCGCTGATGCTGCGTGAGGCATTGAGGCAGGGGCTGTTTGCCACCGTTCTCATTATCGACGCCGATCACTTCAAGGATGTCAATGATGGCTACGGTCATCTCCAGGGTGACGCGGTGCTGAAATCGATCGCCGCCCGGCTCGGCACGACGCTGCGCTCCAGCGACCGCATCTTCCGCTTCGGCGGCGAGGAATTCGTCGCCGTCTGCCCCGGCACAAGCCATGAGGAAGGGCTGCTGCTAAGTGAGCGTCTGCGCTGGACGATCGAGACCAGCGTCAAGACCCCGGATGAAAAGCCCGTGACGGTCAGCATCGGCGTTGCGACGGCCGACGAGGACGGTGCCAGTTTTACGACGGTGCTCGCAGCCGCCGATGGCAGGCTTTACGAGGCAAAGAAGAGCGGCCGCAACCGCGTCGTCGGCCGCTCATCATCTTGGAACCCAGTTAGCCCTCCGGTTCGATCAGGCGGTGCGGAAGATCTTGGCGCCTGAAGGCGCGCTTGTCATGCCGCCATCGACGGTGATCTCGATACCGGTGACGTTGGATGCGTCATCGGAGGCGAGATAGAGCGCGGCTTTGGCAATTTCGTCCGCTTCGCTCATGCGCCCGAGTGGGCTCATGCCGCCGATACGGGCTTCGAGCGCCGACATCGCGTCTTCCGTCTGGGCCATCGGCGACCAGATCGGCGTCTTCGTGCCGCCGGGCGTCACCTGGTTAACGCGGATGCTGCGCGGTGCGAGCTCGGACGCCATATTGCGCGTCATCGCCCGGACCGCGGCTTTAGTCGCCGCATAGGCCGTCCAGCCGGGAGCGCCGAGCACGGCATGCACCGAGCCATTGAGGATGACCGAGGCGCCGTCGTTAAGATGCGGCAGGGCCGCCTGCACGGTGAAGAAAACGGCCGTGAGATTGGTGCTGATGATCCGATTGAACTGTTCCGGCGACGTGTCAGCCAGCGGTGTCGCGCCGCCGATGCCCGCATTGGCAAAGACGATGTCAAATCTGCCGACCTTTGCGGCGGCTTCCGCAAAAGCCTTTTCGGTGGCGGCTGCATCGGTGACGTCGAGGTTGAGCGCCACGACGCCAGCCCCCAGGACCTTTTCGGCGGCAGCGAGCGTTTCCGGATTGCGGCCGGTGATCACGACCTTGGCGCCCTCATCGATGAAGGCCTTGGCGGTCGCAAGACCAATGCCGCTATTGCCACCAGTGATCACGGCGACCTTATTTCTTAGACGCATGATTCATGCTCCTCTTGGAAATGAAAACGATCTAGATTATGATCGCTATCTATAAGGATTATGATTGTAATCCACATTAGTCAAGAGGCACCTATGGGGCGTTCGCAGCTGGAAAAACAGAAGACGCATGAGAAGATCGTGGAGACCGCGTCAAGGCGGCTGCGCGAAGCGGGACTCGACGGTATCAGCGTTGCCGACCTGATGAAGGAGGCCGGGCTGACCGTCGGCGGTTTCTACAAGCACTTCGCATCCCGTGACGATCTGGTCGCCGAGGCGATCCAGTCGGCTTTCGATTCATGGGGAAGCAAATTGGAGGCCGAGGGGATCAATCCGGCGGAGATGACGGCTGCCGATATCGCCGAGCGTTATATCAGCACCTATCACCGCGACAATCCCGGCGAGGGCTGCCCTTTTGCTGCGCTGACCTCCGATATATCGCGCAGCGGCCAGAAGGCGCGAGCGATCGCGACGGAAGGACTCCGGCGCAATTTCGCGGGATTGGGGAGCAAAGCCGCAGGAGCGGATGAAGGGGAAAGGCGGCGCAAGGCGATCATGGCCTTCGCGATGATGGCAGGCGGCATCGGCCTCGCCAGGATTTCCTCAGACGAGGCTCTGTCGGCCGAAATCCTCGAGACGATCCGCGATTTTGTTGGCGCCATCGACAAATGACAGATGGCCGGCGAAGGGCCGGCCGTTGCATTACACCTTAGGGTTTGAGAGCCGATCAGGCGGCCAGCGCGATTTCCTGGACACGCGACTTGGCCGCGTCAACGGCCTTTTCCGCGGCTTCGGGGCCGAAGGCGAGGCCTTCGACATAGATGGTCTCGATGTCTGTGATGCCGAGGAAGCCGAGGACAGACTTCAGGTAGGGCACGGCATGGTTCAGGGGAGCGGCCGGACCCTGCGAGTAAACGCCACCCGAGGCGAGAACGACATAAACCTTCTTGCCGGTGACGAGACCGACGGGGCCGCTTTCCGTGTACTTGAACGTCACGCCGGCGCGGGCGATGTTGTCGATCCAGGTCTTCAGCGACGAATAGATGTTGAAGTTGATCAGGCCGGTGCTGATGACGATCGTGTCGGCGGCAAACAATTCGGCCACGAGTTCGTCGGAGATTTTAACCGCGGCGACCTCTTCGGCACTACGGGCTTCCGCCGGCTTGCGGATCGCGCCGGTAAAGAGGTCATCGATATGCGGCAGCGGGTTTGCGGCGAGGTCGCGGCGAACGACGACGCTGCCAGGCTTCTGGTTCTTCAGCTTTTCGGCGAGATCGACGGCGATCGGGGTCGAGAGCGAGTCGGCACGCGGGCTGGACGTCAGAAGAAGGATGGACGACATGCTGCATTTCCTTTCGAATTGAATTGGACGGCTCGTTGCTGGGAGGTGAGCCGCGGTTTCGAAGAGGAAAATAAGACTGGCCCGCTATCGAAAAAACGGTGATAATGTCGATCCAAATTATCGATGGAATGGATGGAAGATGCTTCCGAACCCGACTTTAGACCAGTTGCAGGTGTTTTTGACCGTAGCCGAAACCGGCAGCTTTTCGGCCGCATCGCGGGCGCTGAACCGAGCGCAGTCGGTCGTCAGCTATACGATCGCCAATCTGGAGGCGCAGCTGGAAATGCCACTTTTCGAGCGTTCCGGCGCACGCCAGCCGAAGCTGACGGAGGCCGGCAAGGCGATGCTCGAGGATGCGCGTCGCATTCTCGGCGACCTGCAGGTCATGCGGGCGCGGGTCAAGAGCCTGAGGGAGGGCCTCGAAGCCGAGGTTTCTGTTGCCATCAGCGTCATGGTGCCTTCCCGCGCGGTAGTGGATGTGCTGCACGAATTCCGCGAAAGATACCCGACCGTTTCGTTAAACCTCAATGTCGGTGAACTCGGAATGGTCATGGATCTCGTTCTGAGCGGCAAGGTGACGATCGGCATTGGCGGCGCGGTCCTCAAGCCGGACGATTCGATTGTCACGGAACGGATCGGCCATTCCTTCATGCTGCCTGTCGCCGCGCCCAACCACCCGCTTGCCGCGATCGGCCGGCCGCTCACGCTCGGCGACGTGCGCGAGGAAGTGCAACTCGTCGTCACCGACGCGTCAGGCCGGACAAAGGGGCGGGATTTCAACGTTCTGTCCTACAAGACGTGGCGCATCAGTGATATTGCGACAAAGCACCAGCTCATTAAGGCTGGGCTTGGCTGGGGCGGTCTTCCGGCGTCCATCATACATGACGATCTGCGCAGCGGCGAGCTCATCCATCTCGACCTGGAGGCCTATGAACAGGGTGAGTATGCCATCTATTCGATGCGCCAGCTCGCCAACCCACCCGGACCGGCCGCCAGTTGGATGATCGACGCCTTCCGCACACGGCTTTCCTATTGCCCGAACCAGGCCGATTTTCATGCTGAGATGGCTGAACTGCGTGACACCACGCAGCCGCTCGCGGCCGAATAACGAGGGCGCGGAGCCGCGCCTTCGCTACTATGCCATCGGTTAAAGAACGAGCCGGAACTTCGAAAAACCGTCGGCGCCGTCTCCGGCCTCCTCGATCTTGACGCTCTTGACCGCAGCGAGGAACTGCTTTGCCTTGGGGCCGCTTTCGAAGGTCGCCGTCGTGCCCGGCAGCGGCTTGAAGGTCCAGTTCGCGTCGGCCGACGGATTGATCGTGCCCTGCTCGTGGACGTAGCGCACGATGACGTCGCGGTTGGTGTCCGGCGCCTGGAAGACCACCTTGTCGGCGGCGATCTCCGGGAAACTGCCGCCGCCGCCGGCGCGGTAATTGTTGGTGACGACGACGAACTTCTGGGCCGGATCGATCGGCTTGCCTTCGAAGGCGAGGTTCTGGATACGGTTGGCATCCGGATTGATCGCCTTGCCGGACGAATCATATTTTGGGGGCTGCGACAGGTCGATCTGATATGTAACGCCGTCGATCACGTCGAAATTGTAAGACGGGAAATCGGCGTTGAGCAGCGGCGCGTCCTTCGCGCCGGCGTCGATGTGATTGAACATGCCGGCCGACATTTCCAGCCAGTTCTTCACCTGAGCGCCGGTGATCGCGACAGCCTGCACCGTGTTCGGATAGAGATAGAGGTCGGCGACGTTTTTGATCGCGATATCGCCGGCCGGCACATCGGTATAGTAGTCGGCGCCGCCGCGGCCGCCGGCCTTGAAGGGGGCTGCGGCCGAAAGCACCGGCAGATCCTTATACGGGGTGTCGGCGAGCATCTGCTTGATGTACCAGGTCTGGGCCTGGCTGACGACCTGCACTGAAGGATCGTCGGCGACCAGCGCGAAATATGAATAGAGCGGAGCCGACGTCTTGCCGACCGGCGTGCGCACATAGGCGAGCGTCGCCTCATGCTCGGCCTTGGCGGCTTCGACCACGTCCTTCTTGTCGATGTAGTCAGCGACCACTTTCTTCTTGTCGTCGCGATGGTAGATCGGTCGCGCTTCCGAGGTGAAATCGACGATCTTCCAGCTGTTGCCGTCCTTTTCCAGCAGCAGGTCGATGAGGCCGAGATGCGAACCCCAGAACCCGGCCATCACGGCGGGCTTGCCGTGCAGCGTGCCCTTGACGGGATCGGCATTGGCGATGCCGTCCCAGCTCTTCGGGCCGGGGAAAACCAGATGCTGGTGGCCAGTGAAGATCGCGTCGATCCCTTCGACTGCGGCAAGATGCAGCGAGGCGTTTTCCATCTTTTCGGACTGTGCTGCTCCGTCGATGCCGGAATGGGAGAGCGCGATGACGATATCGGCGCCGGCTTCCTTCATGGCGGGAACCCAGGACTTGGCGGCCTCGACGATGTCGCGGGTCTGCGCCTTGCCTTCGAGGTTCTTGATGTCCCAGAGCATGATCTGCGGCGGCACGAAACCGATGAAGCCGATCTTGACAGGGCTCTCCTTGCCGGCGCCGTCTTTGATCTGCTTTTCGACAATGATGTAGGGTTTGAAGAAGAGGTCGTCCTGTTTGGGATCCGAGGCGAGCTGGCCCTTGGTCAGGTTGGCGCAGACGAACGGGAAATTTGCGCCGGACAGGACCTTGAACATGAAGTCGAGGCCGTAATTGAACTCGTGATTGCCGAGCGTCCCGACCGTGTATCTGAGCGTGTTCATCGCCTTGATCACGGGATGAATGTCGCCGTCCTTCATGCCGTGCTGATAGGCCATGTAGTCGCCCATCGGATTGCCCTGCAGCACGTCGCCATTGTCGATCAGCAGCGAGTTAACCGCCTCTGCGCGGATATTGTCGATGATCGTGCCGGTGCGCGACAGGCCCATCGTGTCGTTCGGCTTGTCGGCGTAATAGTCATAGGGGAAGACGTTGACGTGAATGTCGGTCGTTTCCATCAGCCGCAGATGCGCCTGGTTGGCGTTGGCACGGGCGCTGAAAGGGTGCAGCAGCACCAGGGCGGAAGTCGCGGCGAGGCCGCCGAGCAGGGAACGGCGGCTCATGACGCCGACATCAAAAATGGAAGACATGGAACTCTCCTATAGGGATCATGCAATCGTCCGGCCCGTCAGAATTAGGACGAATTGGCGAGGAGTACACTGCGAAAATGACAGGACGTCAAAACAATCGGCAGCAAAGGCGATATGATTTTAAAAGGCAATATATCGCACAGCGCTCCGGCTGAAATCCATCGGCGGCGGGTCGTGATTGGCGTGGTCATAGCCTGACCGCCATCGATAGAGGACCGCGGCGTCAGCTTCGTGCAGACGCAAGGCCGCCATTGCGCACGACGTCAATGTCGATGGCGGCTGCCGGAACGATTGTCAGCCGCTCCTTCGGCGCAAAAGTGAGGCGGTCCTACGATTTCAGCGTCAATGTCGCCAAACGCGGCGGGCGGTCGCCGTGGGTCATGGCTCTTAGTTGACGCACCGCCAGTACCGGCCGGATTTCCTTATGAAAAAAGCGGAAATAGGAGGAAATCTGCGCCCTCGCATTCGAATTCACGTCGAACTGGATGCCGATGCGGCCATTGTGCTTCCAGCGAATGATGCCTTCGAGCAGTCCAAGGTTTTCGGCTTCGATGCGCACCTTGCTGCCGGAAGCGGCATGGAGCGGCGTCTTGGTCTCCAGGGCGGCGCCGGTCACCGACAAGTTGAGAATTCGCACATCCACTTCGCTGTTCAGATATTTGACGCTGCCGAAGACGCGGCAATTCTTCCGATCGGCCTTCCGCGCGGTGATTTTCAAGTTGCTGCTCATGCTGTCTCCCTATGAAACGCGAGGGGAGCATAGCGCCAGGAAATTGAAATGGTTTTAGGGGCTTGGCTAAAATTGCAGTGAAAGTTCAGTTGGCGGCCGCCGCCCTGCGCCCCACCACATGTTCGCGCCAAATGGTGAAGATGCCGGCGGCAACGACGATGACCGAGCCGATGATCGTGTTGAGACTGAGCGTTTCGTCATAGATCGTCACACCGATGATCGAGGCGTAGACCAGTGACAGATAGGTCAGCGGCTGGACGGCGGCGGCATCGAGAAGATCGTAGGCGCGGATCAGGAAATAGTGGCTGGAAATGCTGGTCATGCAGACGAGCGCCATCCAGCCCCAGTCGCCTGGCGACATCCAGCTCCAGTAGAACGGGCCGACGAGCGTCATCGTGATGCCGCCGATAACGCCGGTATAGAAGAAGCTGGTCATCGACGAATCGTCGCGGCTGACGAAGCGGGTGGCGATGACGTAGAAGGCGAAGTTGAAGCAGGAAAGAATGGCGAGAAGCAACTTCACGTCGAAAAACTCGCCTTCCGGCTTCAGGATCAGCAGTACCCCGCAAAGCCCGACGCCGATCGCCGTCCACCGTCGCCATCCGACCCGCTCACCGAGGATCGGCATCGACAGCAGCGCGATCAGGATCGGCGTCGCGGAAAAGATCGCTTGCGAGCGGGCAAGGCCGATCACGGCAAAGCAGGTGATGGCTAGAACCACCTGGGCGGCAAGCAGCACGCCGCGCACCACCTGAAGAAGCGGGCGTTTTGTGCGGGCCGTCGCCTGGAGGCCGCCGCGCATTTTCGAAGCGAGGACGATCGTAAACAGCGCGAAGGCCCAGTAGCGGATCATCGTCACGAAGATCGGCGGATAAGTCGACGCCAGATGTTTCGAGATGGCGTCCTGCAAAGAGAAGATGGTGGTGGCCAGCAGGGCGAAAATATAACCGTGGGTCTTCGAAGTCATGTTGTGCCGTAAAAGGGAAAGTGCGCGAGCCTCGAAAGTCTGGGCAGCGTTTCGGCAAATAAGCAAGGCCTCAAAGCCCCACATTCGGCCTGTCAATGATTTCTCTGAGCGCGAAGCTCGAATTGATCTTGACCACATGGGGAAGCGCCGACAGCCAGTCACGATGGATGCGCTCGTAATCCTCGAGGTCACGGGCGGCGACCCTGAGGATATAGTCGTATTCGCCCGACATCAGGTAACAGACGAGCACGTTCGGGCAGAGCTTCACAGCGGCTTCGAATTCCGCCAGCGTTTTGGCGAACTGACCGGAGAGCGAGATATGCACGATGGCGATCATCTTGTAATCGAGGGCCTTGTGCGAAAGCCGCGCATGATAGCCGCCGATGACACCGCTTCTTTCGAGGATGTCGAGCCGGCGCGAACAGGCCGAAGGCGAGAGACCGATCCTTTCAGCAAGCTCGGCGTTGGTGATGCGTGCATTGGCCTGCAGGACCTTGAGAATCGCAAGATCGATGGGATCGAGATCAGTCATTCGAAGAACTTTCGAAAAATAATGATAATGGCGCAATAATCAGCGAAAAATTGCTTCTTTGCAAATCGTCTTTGCAAGGACATTTCGCTGTCTTGGTGGTTGGATTCATCGGGCGAGGAGATCCGCGGCTGCGGAGACAAAATGAGAGGAACGCAAATGCGTGTCGGTTGCCCGAAGGAAATCAAGAACCATGAATATCGCGTCGGCCTGACACCGGCTTCGGTGCGCGAATACGTCGCCCATGGCCACGAGGTCTGGGTGGAGACGAAGGCGGGCGCCGGCATCGGCGCCGATGACGCCGCCTACGCGGCGGCTGGCGCGAAGATCGCCGCCTCCGCCAAGGATATCTTCGAAAAGTGCGACATGATCGTCAAGGTGAAGGAGCCGCAGCCTTCCGAATGGGCGCAGCTGCGCGACGGTCAGCTTCTCTACACCTATCTTCATCTGGCGCCCGATCCCGAACAGACCAAGGGTCTGATCGCCTCCGGCGTCACCGCGGTCGCCTATGAGACGGTAACGGACGAACGCGGCGGCTTGCCGCTGCTGGCGCCGATGTCGGAAGTGGCAGGGCGCCTGTCGATCCAGGCGGGAGCCACCGCGCTGCAGAAGGCCAATGGCGGTCTTGGCGTCCTGCTCGGCGGCGTACCCGGTGTGCTGCCGGCCAAGGTCACGGTGATCGGTGGCGGCGTTGTCGGCCTGCACGCCGCCAGGATGGCCGCCGGTCTCGGCGCCGATGTCAGCATTCTCGACAAGTCCCTGCCGCGCCTTCGCCAACTCGACGACATTTTTGCCGGCCGTGTGCACACCCGTTATTCCAGCATCCAGGCATTGGAGGAGGAGGTCTTTTCGGCCGACCTCGTCATCGGCGCTGTGCTCATTCCGGGGGCGGCTGCCCCGAAGCTCGTCACGCGCGAAATGCTGTCCGGCATGAAAACGGGCTCCGTTATCGTCGACGTCGCCATCGATCAGGGTGGTTGCTTCGAGACCTCGCATGCGACGACCCATTCCGATCCGACCTACGAAGTCGACGGCGTGGTGCATTATTGCGTCGCCAACATGCCGGGCGCTGTGCCCGTCACCTCGGCGCACGCGCTAAACAACGCCACACTGGTTCATGGCTTGGCGCTCGCCGATCGCGGCCTGCGCGCCATTGCCGAAGACAAGCACCTGAGAAACGGCCTCAATGTGCATAAGGGCCGCATCACCAGCAAGCCGGTCGCCGAAGCGCTCGGCTATGAGGTTTTCGCGCCGGAGAGCGTGTTGAACGTAGCGTAAGCTGCCTGACTCAGGGTTAGGCGAGGGCGCCGGTCTCCACAAGGGCCGGCGCCTTTACCTTGTCGATCCGGCATTGAAAGCAGTTGTTGCGGGCCGAGCGCACATGCATGTAGGCAATTTCGGGCCGGGCCAGCAATGTCTCGGCATAGGCCGGGATATCGGCGATAGCGGTCACCGCGCCGGTGCCATAGACGATGCGATCATTGGCGCTGTAGCCGCGGACGATGAAGTCACGGCTGGTCGTCAGCACCGGCGGCAGGATTTCCTCGGCGGCATAACGCGGGCAAGGCTGCTTGTGCAGGAAAATCGGCCCGGTTTCGGCATAGGGCTGCAGCTCCGGGAAGGGCCGGTAGGCGAAGACCAGCAATTCCTCGCCCTCGTCGATATTCCTCAGGCAATGGCGGCAGGGATGACCCGGGCCATCGGAAACCATTGTCTCGGGCAGCCCGTCATAGGCGTCGCGGCCGCCGCTCCAGAGGGCTCTAGCATCGGCAGTCGGCATGGCGGCAAAACGAATGGCGGTCATGGAAGATCTCCTGGTGATTGCCATGAAATGCGCCCGAACGAGCGCGCAAGCGACCCGATTCTTGCGCATGCTGTTGCCTGTCGAGATCACCGCAGCAAAAAGCCAGGAATGCCAATTCATCAACGGTTCCCCCGACAAGTCAGTTTAGGCCGTGACTGGCATTGTTTGGTTTCACTGGTGGGGCGGCGCAGACGCGGGCGTCTGCACTGTGAATGGATCTCCTGCCCACCCCACCCTCCATCATGCTCGGCCTTGAGCCGAGCATCCACGCCGCATCCATCAGCAGCAGTTGCATGGATCCCAGGCTCAAAGCCTGGGATGACGGAGAGTGTGGTTGGCGTTCTTGCCAAACTCCACGGCAGCTTACAGAGACACACCACCACGAGTGCTTCATTTAGGCCGGCACTCATTACACCCCTGTGCGCGTTACAGGGATGAGGGCCCGGGAGGGCGGTTTCACCGCACGGCTGTGTACCTGAGATGGTTAGCAGTCAGATGCACCGGAAAAGCAAACCGAACCCTCAGCCTTTCCGCGCGATCTCCAGCAATTCCTTGTCGCTCAGCGGCCGGACGATGCCGGTGCCGGTGGAGACCGGGGAGAAGCCGTACATCTGGTAGAGTTGCAGCGCGCGCGGATGGTCGAGATTGTTGGTGGTGGTGGTGACCCGCTTCGGATTGAGCGACCAAATGGCATAGAGCGCCTGCAGCAGGAACCATTTGCCGATGCCGAGGCCGAGCGCATGTTCGATCAGGCCGAAATGGCTGAGTTCGATCGTATCCTCGTCCTCGCAGAAATATTCATAGAAGCCGGCCGGCGCGCCGTTTACATAGAGAACGCTGATATTGTTGCGCTTGTCGTTCAGCGTCTGGGTAAGCTGCTCGTCGCTCATCCGCAACCGGTCTACCCATTGCCAGCGCGCGCCCACCTGCCGGTAGAGATAGCGGTAGAAGGGCAGCGGTATGCCGGGCGCACGCATGATCGCCGTCTGGATATTGACCGGCACCGGCATGCTGGTTTTCGGCGCCGCCGTCATTTCGAGACGGGTGATGTGAGCTTTCAGCGAAGCGGGTGTCTTCCCCATGGTGATCAGGCTTTGAGCGGCGTTGGCGGGCCGGTGACAACGGGCGTATCCTCACGGCTGCCCCATTCGCTCCATGAACCGTCATAAAGCTTGTTGTCGTGATGGCCGAGCGATTCCAGCGCCAGCGTGATAATGGCCGCCGTGATTCCCGAGCCGCAGGAGGTGACGACCGGCTTCGAAAGATCGATGCCGGCCTCCTCGATCGTCTGGCGGAGTTCAGGCAGCGACTTGAACCGACCCTGGCTGGCAAAGACGCCGGAAGGCAGGCTACGGGCGCCGGGCATATGGCCGGAGCGCATGCCGGCCCGCGGCTCAGGCTCGGTGGCGGCGAAGCGGCCGGCGCTGCGGGCATCTGCGATCTGCATCGCGCCGCTCGAGACGATGTCGCGCATGGCATCGAGCCTCACCACGCGGCTTGCATCGAAGTTCGGCGTGAAGGTCGTCGGCGCATGGCCGGGCACCGCAGTTTCGAGCGGACGACCCTCAGCCTTCCAGCCGTCGAGACCGCCGTCGAGCACGAAGACGTTCTTTGCCCCCATCACCCGGAACAGCCACCAGACGCGGGGCGAGGCGAACAGGCCGATGCCGTCATAGACGACGATGCGATCGTTCTCGCTGATGCCGAGCCGGCCGGCCTCAGTGGCGAAATAATCGGGCGAGGGGATCATGTGCGGCAGCGACGTCGAATGGTCGGCGATCTTGTCCTGGTCCAACCGGATGGCGCCGGGAATATGGCCGGCCGCATATTCGGCATCGGCATCGCGTTTCTGCGCCGGCAGATAGAAGGAGGCGTCCAGCACACGCAGATCCGGTTTGCCGAGCTCGGCCTGCAGCCAGTCGGCGGAGACGACGAAACGGCTCTTGTTCTCAGTCATTTGGGTCTCCCTTGTCAGGCTTCTTCGCCGGGCGCACCGAAGCGGATGCGGAAGCGCCGGTTCTCCTTGCCCTTCTTTTCGATCTTGGCAACGTGAATCTGGCCGACTTCCTGCGTCTCCGAGACATGTGTGCCGCCGCAGGGCTGGCTGTCAATCGAGGAGTTCTTGCCGATGCAGACGAGGCTGACACGACCGAGGCCGAGCGGCGGGCGCACGTTCTTCGATTTGACGATATCAGGATTGGCCGCAAGCTCGTCGTCGGTGATCCATTGCAAGTAGACCGGATGGTTCTGACCGACCAGTTCCATCAGCCTCGCCGTGACCTCGTCCTTGTCGATCGTCTCGCTCATATCGAAGTCGATGCGGCTCTCCTCCTCGCCGACCGCGGCCCCAGTGATCGGATAGGAGCAGACGACGGACAGCAGGTGGCAAGCCGTGTGCATGCGCATCAGCCTGTAGCGGCGCGGCCAGTCGACATGTAGCACCAGCGTCTCGCCGATCTCGGGCTGCGGCTCATTGTCGAGCGGCACATGGATGATGATATCCTTGCTGGCGCCATGTTTCGTCGGGCCGAGCGCGATCTTGCTGCCGTCGGCGCGTTCAAGCTGACCGGTGTCACCGGGCTGGCCGCCCGAAGCCGCATAGAAGCAGGTCTGGTCGAGTTCGATGCCCCCGTCGTCGTGAACGGCGGTGACGACCGCCTCGCATGTCGAGAGATAGAAGTCGTCACGATAGAGGGCATTGACGGGCATGGGTCTCACACGGGTTCGTAGGGAACGTGTATGTCGGACGACTTAGCCATCCAGCCCGGAACGGGCAGTCCTTTCGAGCTGAGGAAATCCGGATTGAAGAGCTTCGACTGATAGCGGTTGCCGTAGTCGCAGAGGATTGTCACTACCGTGTGACCTGGCCCGAGATCCCGGGCGAGATTGACGGCGCCGGCAATATTGATAGCAGTCGAGCCACCGAGGCACAGGCCCTCGTTTTCGACGAGATCGAAAAGATAGGGAAGGGCTTCGGCATCGGAGATCCGATAGGAAAAGTCCGGCGTGAAGCCCTCGAGATTGGCGGTGATGCGGCCCTGGCCGATGCCCTCGGTGATCGATGAACCTTCGGATTTCAGCGTGCCGTTCTGGTAGAATTCATAGAGAGCGGCGCCATCGGGATCGGCGATGCCGATCTTGACATCGGCCTTGAAAGCCTTGAGGCCGGCAGCGACACCTGCCAGCGTGCCGCCGGAACCGACGGAGCAAATAAAGCCGTCGATTTTGCCGTCGGTGTCCTTCCAGATTTCCGGCGCAGTCGTTTCGACATGCGCCTGCCGGTTGGCGACGTTGTCGAACTGGTTCGCCCAGATCGCCCCGTTCGGATCGCTCTTTGCCATTTGCTCGGCGAGCCGCCCGGACACCTTCACATAGTTGTTCGGGTTTTTGTAGGGAACGGCGGGCACTTCGACGAGTTCGGCGCCAAGCAGTTTCAGCGCGTCTTTCTTTTCCTGGCTCTGCGTTTCCGGGATGACAATGACGGTGCCGTAGCCGAGCGCCTTGGCCACCAGTGTCAGCCCGATGCCGGTATTGCCGGCCGTGCCTTCGACGATGACGCCGCCGGGCCGAAGCAGCCCCTTGCGCTCGGCGTCGCGGATGATGTAGAGCGCGGCACGGTCCTTGACCGACTGGCCGGGGTTCAGGAACTCCGCCTTGCCGAGAATAGTGCAGCCGGTTGCCGCCGAGGCGCCCTTGAGTTTGATCAGGGGCGTATTGCCGATGGCTTCGAGGACGGAGGGGTGGAAGGTCATGGAATCTGCCTCTTTCGAACTCTTACTTTAAGAACGGTCTTTTCCCTTCACAAGGCTGTGTTGGCAAGAAATGCTATTCCATGCCTCTGTCGACCACGACAAAATATCGCTTTCCCCGCCCGAAAAAGCGCATCGCCCGCCATCCGGGGGTTGCGCGGTGATCCGAAGATTGATTTTACCCGTACGGATGACGACAAAGCGAAACGGAGCGCAGCACACAGCGCGTGACAAAATCGACATGGTTCACGAGCAGATCGATAGGATCGACGCATTGATGGCGCATTACGTCGCCGGTTCTTTGTCCGAGCCGGGACGGGTGCTCGTACGATCCCATCTGCAAATGAAGCCGGGTAATCGAAGCCTGGTGAGCAGCCTCGAGCTTTTCGCCGGGGGAGCCCCTGGAAAGCACCCCGGAAGCCGCCATTGCCGATCGCGACCAGCGGCTTGCTGCGACCTTTTCCTCTGCGCCTCCTGACCCCGAACGCCATGTGTCCACGAGGCCAGAAAGGGCGCTGTTTCCGCAGGCTTTGCGCCATCTCCTTGGGTTCGAAGCCGAGGACGTGCCCTCGCGCAGGCGCTTGCCCGGCTTCAAGAAATATTCGTTCGGCATGGAGGGCTGCGAGGTCAGCCTGACATGGATCCGTCTGGGCCGGGCCTTACCGGCTCACACTCATAAGGCATGGAACTGATCCTGATCCTTGACGGTGCGTTCATCGATGAACGCGGCCGTTTCGGTCCCGGCGACATCTCCATTGCTGACGAGACGGTCGAGCATCGGCCGTTCGCCGAAAAGGACAGGCCCTGCATCGCCTTTGCCGTTTCCGACGGGCCGATCAAGCTCGCCGGATCCCTCCGTCAGATGATCGGCGACCTGATCGGCTGAAAGCAGCCACAATGGTGTGATAGAGCCGTAAATCCGGGAGGAGATGTGAACTTCCGGATCTGTCTCGTGTTGGTCAGGCTGAGCCGGAGGAACATGTCATGCGTGATTTCATCGCCCGTCCCGAACATGGTATCGTCTGGATATCGGGCGCGAGTTCCGGCATCGGCCGGGCGCTTGCGCTGAAGCTCGCCGGCGAGGGATACAAGGTCGCCGTCACCGCCAGAAGCCATGAAAAATTGGTCGAACTGCAGGCCGAAGCCAGCGGCCTTGACGGCAGCATCGTCGTTCTCGACGGCGACGTCACCGATGCCGAGGACATGGAGCACGTCATGGCCTCCATCGAATACGAGCACGGGACGCTCGCCATGGTGATCCTCAATGCCGCCGTCTATCTGCCTGTTCATGCCGAGGACCTGCACCGCGCCGATTTCGAAACGAGCTTCGCAGTCAATCTTTCCGGCGTCGTCAACTGTCTCTTGCCGGCGATCCGCCATATGAAGGCGAAAGGGCAGGGGCAGATCGCCATCGTCTCCTCCATCACTGGCTATGGCGGCCTGCCGATGGGCGCTGCCTATGGCGCCACCAAGGCGGCGCTGATCAACATGGCCGAAAGCCTGAAATTCGATCTCGACAAGATGGGCATCCGCATCCAGCTCGTCAGCCCGGCCTTCATCGATACCCCGGCGACAGACAAGAGCGCCTTTCCGATGACGGCGCTGGTGTCACCCGAGGAGGCTGCCCGGCAGATTGCAGCCGGACTGAAATCGCAGGCGTTCGAGATCACTTCCCCCGGGCGATTCACCACGCTGCTGAAGCTTGCGCGTCTGCTTCCCTACGGCGCTTATTTCCCGCTGCTGAACCGCTTGACCGGCTGGCGCGAACGGCCGTCATCGGCAGGTCGCCATCCGGCGACACCGCATCCGGCGGAATGATCAGCTGCGCGAGAACACCACCTGGCGTACATCGATATTGCAGGCCCGGAAGCCGGCTTCGCAATAGAACAGATAGAATTCCCAGAGCCGCTTGAAACGCTCGTCGAAGCCCATCGGGCGGATGCGTTCCCAGACCCACCGGAAGCGCTCGCGCCATGCGACAAGCGCATGGGCGTAATCGAGCCCGAAGCTATCGTCCGAAGAGAAAAGCTTTTGGTGATCGCCGCGACATGAAAAAGGCCGGCGTGAACCGGCCTTTTCTCAAAGCGGGCGACGGTCTGCTCAGTTGTCGTATTCGCGGCAGGCTTCGCTGATCGAAGCGCCACTCTCGCCGCCACGCGTGTCGACGCCGGACATCTGTTGTGGCATGCCGGGGCATTCCATCGTCTGGGTTCGGCCGATGCTCTGTGTCGTGGTCGGATCGACCGGGGCGACCTGCACAGGATGCATGCCATTGTCGCTGTTGGTGTAATCGGACGAATAGTTACCCGAACTCGGATCGGTCGAGCCGCCATTCGTCGGCCCGATCGGATCGGGATTCGACTGGGCAAAGGCCGACGATGCCATGCCGATCGCGAGCAGCGAAGCGGCGATAAGAGATCTGGTCATGAGGATATCCTCCTTTGATTTTCATCTTGGATGACCTTGGTGTAACTGCGTCACGGAATCATTGTTCCGAAATTCGCGAAAAACCTGCACGCTCGCCTTGCATGTTACGCATAAACCTTAACGGGCGAAGCCGCTGGATCACTGCCACTGCCTGTCTTAGGGCATGACGAAACGCCGATCCGTAGCATGAGGCCACTATGTTCGTTTCTGCCCGTGAGGCCGCAGATATCGGTCTGCAGATTGCGCTTTCACTTGCGTTGACGGCAGGTGGCATGGCAATCGCCTCCGCGGCTATGGGCGGCGAAAAAGCCGGTATGTCCGCGATCGACGTCAGCCGCCCCTTGTTATGGGCCGCCATTCCGACGCGCGTCGATCCGACAGCACAGTCCTATCTCCGGGCCGACGCGCCGGCCGAACTGGAGCTTGCCGGCCGCACCGGCGACCGCTGCCATGACCGGATCGGCCTTCGTCTCTCCTGCGACCTGATCGCGGCTTCTGGCGCCGCCGCTTCTTTTTAGGATAGATTTGCGACATCGTCGCCGTCACGATCGTAAGCTTGCAAAACATGGCGATTTGCCGTTTCATCCCGTCCAGCGATCGTCACCCGACTCTTTTTCCCGAAGGATTCAGCCTTTTGTCCCAGCCGATGCGTCATGGCTTCGAGAAGCCTTATGCCGCCTTCCTGTTCGATATGGACGGCACCATCCTTAATTCGATTCGTGCGGCCGAACGTGTATGGAGCGACTGGGCAAGGCGCCAGGGGCTCGATGTCGCCGACTTTCTGCCGAAGATGCATGGATCGCGCGGCGTCGACACGATCGCCCGGCTGAATTTGCCGGGGGTCGATCCCGAACATGAAGCGAGGCTGGTGACCGAGGCCGAAATCGCCGATGTCAGCGATGTCGTCGCCATATCAGGTGCGGCGGCATTCCTGAGTTCGCTACCGCCGGATCGCTGGGCGATCGTGACCTCCTCGCCCTTGCGTCTTGCCCGCCGGCGGCTGGAGGCCGCAGGCCTGTCGCTGCCGAAATTCATGGTGACGGCGGAGGACGTCAAGGTCGGAAAGCCCGATCCGCAATGCTATATTCTGGGCGCCGAACGCCTCGGCGTTAGCACGCAGGACTGCCTGGTGTTTGAGGATGTCGCAGCCGGCATCATCGCCGGTGAGGCGGCGGGCGCCGATGTCATGGTGGTGACGGCAACCCATCATGCCCGGATGGAGACGGCGCATCCGACCCTGTCATCCTACGATGAGATCTCGGTGCGCATCTCGGCCGACCATAAGATGCTCATCGTCCCGAACGCGGCCTGATCTCAGGCCGCGCAACCGTTTCTGCCTTTCACTCCGCGGCCGCGGCCAGACAGCGATCGATGATTCTGCCGATTTCGCCGCGGCAGGAGCCGCAATTGGTTCCGGCGCTCGTTTGCTTGCCGACCGCCTGGACACTGTGGCATCCCTCGCGTACGGCGGCGGCGATCTGGTTGACACCGACGCTGAAGCAGGAGCAGACGGTGGCGCCCGGATCCGGTCTGCCGGCCCCGGGACGGCCCGCGACGAGCGCGAAGCGCTTCCTGAGGTCGCCATGCACGGCGGAGAGCTGAGAGATCGCCCAGTTGCGCGCCACGGCAACCGGCTCGCGGGCGAGGAACAGCGCGGCGAGCAAGGTCTCGCCGTCGAAGAAGGCGAGCCTGAGGTCGCCGGATTGCCGGTCGGCATAACCCAGCGGTTCGATCTCATCAGGAATGGCGAAAACCGCCCGGCACCAGGCCGTCCAGTCTTCGACAGTCTGGTCGAAGGCGAGCTCCAGCCGCCAGCCGCCGTCGGCTTTCGCCAGCGCCCAATAAGCCGCGTCAGGCGTGGCCGGTCTGACGGCCGAGACTGCGAAGCCGTAATGCGCGGCACGGAAGGGGCGAACGGCGACCGCAACATTCTTCGATGCGGGCTGACCGGAAATCGGATCGGTGATCGGCGCGACCACGGCGTCGATCCGCGCTTTTGCAGCGAGCTGGTCGTTCCAGTGCATCGGCGCGAAAATGCCGCCGCGCGCCTGGCGATCGGTCACCAGCGCCCGGACGATCGCCTTGCCGTGCGGGCTGTCGATCTCGACGAGGCCGGCGCTCGATATCCCGATCTCGATCGCGTCGCGCGGATGGATCTCCGCAAAGGGTTCGGCGATATGGGCGGAAAGCCGCGCGCTCTTTCCGGTACGCGTCATCGTGTGCCACTGGTCGCGGATGCGCCCGGTATTCAGCGTGAAGGGGAAGTCTGCATTGGTGCGATCGGTTGCCGGCGCTTCCACTGCAACGAAACGCGCCTTGCCGTCGGCATGGTAGAAACCGCCATCGGCGAAGAAGCGGGTGACGCCGGGCGCGCTTCCTGCCGGCTGCGGCCACTGGAACGGCGACAGTTCGTCATAGGCGGCGCCGGTGATGCCGGCGCGGGCGCCGATATCGAAATCGCGGCTGCCGTTGTTTTCAAAGGCGGACAGGGCGGCGTGTTCGGCGAAGATTTCGGCCGGCGCATCGAAATCGAAGGCGGCGGCAAATCCCATGCGGCGTCCGACCTCCGCAAGCTGCCACCAGTCGGCCTTCGCATCGCCGGGCATGCCGAGAAACGGCCGCTGCCTGGAAATGCGCCGTTCGGAATTGGTGACGGTGCCGTCCTTCTCGCCCCAGCCGAGCGAGGGTAGAAGCACCTGCGCGTGCCGGGCCGTATCCGTCTCTCTCAGTATGTCGGAGACGACGACGAAAGGACAGGCGGCGATGGCGCTTTCGACGCTGTTTGCATCCGGCATCGAGACGACGGGATTGGTGGCCATGATCCAGAGTGCCTTGATGCGTCCGTCGGCGACTGCGCGGAACATGTCGACCGCTTTCAAACCAGGCTTTGCAGCGATGACCGGCGATTCCCAAAAGCGCTGAACGCGGTCACGGTCTTCTGGATTTTCGATCGCCATATGGGCGGCGAGCATGTTGGCGAGACCGCCGACTTCGCGCCCGCCCATCGCGTTCGGCTGGCCGGTCAGCGAGAAGGGGCCCATACCCGGGCGGCCGACGCGGCCGGTCGCCAGATGGCAATTGAGGATGGCATTGACCTTGTCGGTGCCGGAGGAGGATTGATTGACGCCCTGGCTGTAGCAGGTCACCACCTTCGAGGTCATCTCGAACAGGCGGAAGAACTCCCGGATCTGCATGGCCGGCAGGCCGGTCCGCTCGAGGAGATCGTTGCTATCAAGTGCTGAGGCGGCCGCAAAGGCGCCGGCGAAGCCTTCCGTATGGGAGGCGATATAATTCTGGTCGATCGCAGAGCTTGTCGAAAGATGGGCGAGCAGCCCCATGAACAGCGCGACATCGCCATCCGGGCGGATAGCCAGATGCAGGTCGGCGATATCGCATGTCATCGTCCGGCGCGGATCGATGACGACGATGCGCATGTTCGGCCGCGCCGCTTTTGCGGCGGCCAGCCGCTGGTAGATGACGGGATGACACCAAGCGAGGTTGGAGCCGGTGAGCACCACCAGATCCGCAAGTTCGATATCCTCATAGGTCCCCGGCACGGTATCGGCGCCGAAGGCGCGGCGATGCCCGGCCACCGACGAGGACATGCAGAGCCTGGAATTGGTGTCGATATTGGCCGAGCCGATGAAGCCCTTCATCAGCTTGTTCGCGATGTAGTAATCTTCGGTCAGCAACTGGCCGGAGACGTAGAAGGCGACGGAATCAGGCCCGTGTTCGGCGATCGTTTCGGAGAAGCGCCGGGCGACCAGATCGAGCGCCTCGTCCCAGCCGCTGCGTTCACCTGCGATTTCGGGATAAAGTAGCCGGCCGTAGAGATCGATGGTTTCGGCAAGCGCCGAACCCTTCGAGCAAAGCCGGCCGAAATTCGACGGATGCTCCGGATCTCCCTTGACGCTGACCGCGCCGGTTTCGTCAACCGTGGCGATAACGCCGCAACCGACGCCGCAATAGGGGCAGGTGGTCTTGACCTCAGCCGCCATTATTCAGCCGCCATCAACAGGCTTTCGAGCGCGATAAACAGGGCGCCGTCCTCGTTGCGGACCGGTATGGTCCGCACTTCGCCCTCGTCGGCGCCGAGTGCCTTGCCCGTTTCGAGGGAGATCACCCAATTATGCAGGGGGCAGGTGACGGCCTTGGCATGCACGATGCCCTGGGATAGCGGGCCGCCCTTATGCGGGCAGTGATCCTCGATGGCAAAGACCTCGTTTTCGGCCGTACGGAAGACGGCGATCTTGCCTTGCGGCGTCTTCACGCAGCGCGCGCCGCGCAGCGGAATATCGGAGATGTCACCGATTGCGATCCAATTCATGTCCATCTCCTTACTCGGCTGCCTGCGGATAGCCGATCGTCGCCATCGGCTTGAATTCGTGCTTGTCCTTGCCGGAAACACGCTCCGACCAGGGATCAACCTGGGCAAATTTCTGGGAGAAGACGAAGCGGTCGTAATAGGCCTTGCGCTTTTCACCATCATCCATGATCTGGCGGCGGATTTCGTCCAGACCGACCCGCTTGGCCCATTTGTAGATGCGCTCGAGATAGCGGGCCTGCTCGCGATACATCTGCGTCAGCGCCACGATATGCTCCAGCGCCTCGTCCTCGGTCTTCACCAGGCCGAGCACCTCGGTGCCCTTGATGTCGAGACCGGCGGCACCGGCGAAATGGATCTCGAAACCGGAATCCACGCAGATCACCCCGATATCCTTGCAGGTCGCTTCGGCGCAATTGCGCGGGCAGCCGGACACGGCCATTTTCAGTTTGGCCGGCGTCCATGATCCCCACATGAATTTCTCAATGCGGATGCCGAGACCCGTCGAATCCTGGGTGCCGAACCGGCACCAGTCCGAACCGACGCAGGTTTTCACCGTACGCAGGCCCTTGGCATAGGCCTGGCCGGAGACGAAGCCGGCCTTTCCGAGATCGGCCCACACGGCGGGCAGGTCTTCCTTCTCGATGCCGAGCAGATCGATGCGCTGGCCGCCTGTCACCTTGACCATGGGGATCTCGAACTTGTCGACGACATCGGCGATGGCCCGCAGCTCGTTCGAATTGGTGACGCCGCCCCACATGCGCGGCACGACGGAGTAGGTGCCGTCCTTCTGGATGTTGGCGTGGACGCGCTCATTGATGAAGCGCGACTGGTAGTCATCGGCGTATTCGTCCGGCCAATCGCAGACAAGGTAATAGTTGAGCGCCGGCCGACACTTGGCGCAGCCGCAGGAGGTCTTCCATTCCAATTCCTGCATGACGGCGGGAATGCTCTTCAGACCCTTTGCCTTGATCAGGCGGCGAACATCGTCATGGCCGAGTTCGGTGCAGGTGCACATCGGCTGCACGGCGGCCGGATTGTAGCCGTCGCCGAGCGTCAGCGCCATCAGCTGTTCGACGAGACCAGTGCAGGAGCCGCACGAGGCCGATGCCTTGGTATGGGCGCGCACATCGTCGAGCGACGTCAGTCCTTTGCTCGTGATCGTCGAGGTGATCTTGCCTTTACATACGCCGTTGCAGCCACAGATTTCCGCGTCATCCGGCAAGGCTGCAACGGCCGCCATAGGGTCCAGCGGTGACCCTCCCTGATAGGCCTGACCGAAGATCAGCGTCTCGCGCATCTCCGAAATATCGGTCGCCTTCTTCTTCAGATCGTTGAACCACGCGCCGTCGGCGGTCTCGCCGTAAAGCACGGTGCCGATGATCTTGTTGTCCTTAAGCACCAGGCGCTTGTAGACGCCGGCGCTGGCATCGCGCAGCACGATCTCCTCGCGGTCGTCACCGTCGGCAAAATCCCCGAGCGAGTAGAGTTCGATGCCGGTGACCTTGAGCTTGGTCGGCGTGTCCGCATGCACAAAAGCCGGCGAACGGTCGCCGGAGAGATGCGCGGCGGCGATGCGAGCCATTTCGTAAAGCGGCGCGACCAGGCCATAAACCATGCCGCCGACCTCGGCGCATTCGCCGAGCGCAAAGATATCGCCGTCCGAAGTCTGCATGCCGTTATCGACGACGATGCCGCGATTGACCGCAAGGCCGGCGTCCTTCGCCAGGCCGACGCTCGGACGAATGCCGACGGCCATGACGACGAGAGTTGCCGGGATGATGCGGCCATCGTCAAGTTCGATGCCTTCGACCTTGCCATTGCCAATGATCGCCTTGGTATTGGCCTTGCAGATGACCTTGATGCCGCGTTCCTCGACCGCCTTCTGCAAGAGATAACCGGCGGCGGGATCGAGCTGGCGCTCCATCAGCGTCGGCATGACGTGCAGAACGGTGACGTCCATGCCGCGCTGGGCGAGGCCGGCCGCCGCTTCGAGGCCAAGCAGACCGCCGCCGATGACGACCGCCTTTTCGCGCGACTGGGCGGCAAGCAGCATGGCCTGCACGTCGTCGAGATCGCGATAGGTGATGACGCCGGGCAGATCCTTGCCGGGAACCGGGATGATGAAGGGCACGGAGCCGGTGGCAATCACCAGCTTGTCGTAGCTTTCGGTGACGCCGTGGTCGGAGGTGACCGTCTTGGCGGCACGATCGATGTTGACGATCTTGTGGCCCTTGTAGAGCATGATGCCATGCTTGATGTACCAGCCGTCACCGTGAATGATGATCTGCTCGTAGTCCTTCTCTCCCGAGAGAACCGGCGACAGCATGATGCGGTCGTAATTGACGCGCGGCTCGGCATTGAAGATCGTGACTTCATAGCGTCCGGGCGCCCGTTCGAAGAGGTGCTCCAGCATGCGCCCGGGCGCCATGCCATTGCCGATGATGACGAGTTTTTCGGTCATGCGTTCAAGTCCCTTGGATTAGGTTGCAGCCACGGGCGCGGAGTGCCCTTGACGCGACAATTGCTTGACGGACAGGTGCATCCAGATCAGCGAGATCGCGACGATCGCGAAGAGCAGCAGGAAGCAGCTGGACCAGAGGCCGGTCATGTCCTTGAGGAGGCCGAAGGCGATCGGCAGGATGAAGCCGCCGAGACCGCCCATCATGCCGACGATGCCGCCGACGGCGCCGACGCTGTCGGGGTAATAGGCCGGAATGTGCTTGTAGACGGCGGCCTTGCCGAGGCTCATGAAGAAGCCGAGCACGAAGATGACGACGATGAAGATGACGGGCGTGATGGTCGCAGCCGGCAGCGACAGAATGAGCGTGGCCACGGCCGACACGGCAAACATCGCATACATCACGCTGCGTGCGCCCTTCTTGTCCGACAACACACCACCGAAGGCGCGGAAGATGCTGCCCGGGATGGAGTAGGCGGCCGCGATCATGCCGGCAGTTTCGAGGTTGAAGCCGTAGACGCCGACCAGATAACGCGGCAGCCACAGCGACAGGGCGACGAAGCCGCCGAAGGCGAAGAAATAGTAGAGCGAGAAGCGCCAGACCTGGACGTTCTGCAGTGGCGCGAATTCCTGGGCGAGGCTCTTCGAGGAGACGCCGCGCTCGCGGCGAATACGGAAGGCCGGATCGTCCGTGGTGGTGAACCAGAAGACGATGGCCATCACCGCCAGACAGACGGCCCAGATTTCCGCAACCGCCTGCCAGCCCCAGGCGAGCAGAACGAAGGGAGCGGCGAATTTGGTCACAGCCGCGCCGACATTGCCGGCGCCGAAGATGCCGAGCGCCGTGCCTTGCTTTTCCGCCGGGAAGAAGGGCGAGACATAGGCGACGCCGACCGCGAAGGAGCCGCCGGCAAGCCCGACGCCGAGGCCGGCGATCAGCATCTGCGTATAGGTGTGGGCATAGGAGAGCAGAAAGGTCGCCACTGCGGCGGCAAGCATCGTCAGCGTGTAAACGAGACGGCCGCCGTAACGCCCTGTCCAGATGCCGAGGACGATGCGCACGAGCGAACCGGTGAGAACCGGGGTGCCGATCAGCAATCCGAACTCGGCCTCGTTGAGGTTGAGCTCCTGTTTGATGCGGACGCCGATGATCGCAAAGATCGTCCAGACGGCGAAACAGAGAGTGAAGGCGACCGTGGAGATCCACAATGCTTTGGCTGGTTCGCCGGCGGACATGGGCTGCGCTTTCTCGATGACAGACATGGCTTCTCCGTGGCCCGACAAAGTCGTGCCGATCCATCGCTGGGGGTTAAAAACAAAAAGCCGCTGGTCAGGCTGCGCTGCACGAAGTGCGCGAATATCCTGATCAGCGGCTTTGCTGGTGGCGCCCTCCGTTGGACGCCGAATTCATGGTCTTCTGTGAGGGCTAGTGCGCCCTCATACTGCGCTGATCGCCATTGATCTGTGCGTTAAAAGCCTTGCAAGCTGCGTGCCAGTTCTGTTTCTTTGCTTTAAGCGCTTGAACAGATACAGAATTCGAACGGCTACTCGTCTGCACGTTTTTGCGGCTACCAAGAAACGTGCAAATCTTTTGTGCGTTGCGATGATGGGGAGTGTCGAACTTTGCTGGCGTTTTGTGCAGGCCGGCATGGATCAGGTCTCATCGCTATGGGAGTCGAGGGGCAGGGCGCTCTTGACGGCAAAGCGCGCCACATAGTCCGGCAGTTCGGTCGGATCGAAAACGTGGCCGTCCATGAAGCGGTCGCCTTCGTCATTGCCTTCGATGCGGATATCGGCGTCGTCAGGTGCGTTGGCGTCGCCGAGAGCCGTGCGATAGAGATCCGGGCGGTAGGCGGATGCGGCGGCCCGCGCCTTGTTGAGGCTGGCCTCGGCCTGCCCCCAGCGTATCATCTGGCTGTAGATCCAAAGCGCATGGCTCGGCCTCGGATAATTGGCGAAGGCGGAATGAAACTGGAAATAATCGGCGATGATGCGCCGGTTTCCCCTTCCATCGAGGCTGAATTCGCCGGCGAGAACGCGGCGAATGATATCGTCGGGGGCGGCAATGTATCGCGGATCGGCGAGAGCGGCGGCCAGCGCATCGTGATTGTCCGGACGGTCACACCAGCGGGCTGCCGCATCGAGCGCCACGATCAGCCGGGAAACAGTCTCCGGATGGCTTTCCGCCCAATCCGGCCGCATGCCGATCACCTTTTCCGGCGCCGACGGCCAGATATCATGTTTGGCGGCGACGATGCGGCCGAGACCCCGCTCCGAGGCGACCATGTTCCAGGGAGCGCCGACGCAGAAACCATCGATTGCCCCGGCTGCCAGTGCGTCCGATGTCAGCGGCGGCGGCACGACGACGAGCCTGACATCCTTGTCGGGATCGATGCCGCCAGCCGCCAGCCAGTAGCGGAATTCGTAATTATGCGAGGAGAAGGGATAGGTGACCCCGAAGGTCGGCAGCGGCTCGCCGCGCGCCTTTATCGCCGCGATCGTTTTTGCCAGGGCATGCGCGTTATCCAGCGCGGTTGCCGGTTCCGGCAAGCCGGCGTCATCGCGCATCCTCTGGAAGAGCTGCGCCGACAGCGTGATCGCATTGCCGCCGCGCCCAAGGGAAAACGGCGTAATTGTCGGCGAGGGATTAGAGCCGAGGCCGAGCATGGAGGCGACCGGCATCGGCGACAGCATATGGGCGATATCGAATTGGCGGAATGCCAGACGGTCACGGACATTCGCCCAGGAGACGTCCTTGACGAGATCGAGCGTCAGGCCTTCCTTCTGCGCGAAGCCGAATTCCGCCGCCGCGATCAGCACCGACGCATCGACGAGCGGAATGAAACCGGCCCGCAGCACTTTCGGCCCTTCATGGTTGATATGCGCGGGCGAGGGCAGCCCGCCGCTGGAACTGACGGTCTTCGTCATCATATCCACTCCGGTTTCCTCCGGAAATTTAGGCGGCCCGCCATCACATCAAAAGTCCCGCGGCGGTGACCACGCTCTGGGCGATTTCCGACATCTTCTTCTTTTCGTTCATCGCCGTCTGCCGCAGCAGGGCGAAGGCCTCTTCCTCGGACAGGCCGCGTTTCTTCATCAATATGCCCTTGGCGCGCTCGATGAGCTTGCGTTCTTCCAGCGCCGAGCGGGCATCGGCAAGCTCCCGCCGCAGCCGGCTGAAGGCGTTGAATCGGCTGACGGCCATGTCGAGGATCGGTTTGACGCGTTCCTTCTTCAATCCGTCGACGATATAGGCGGAGACCCCGGCATCGACCGCAGCCTCGATCGAGGCCGTGTCGGAGCGATCGACGAACATGGCGATCGGACGGCTGACCGTGCGCGTCAACTGGAACAGATGCTCCATCATGTCGCGGTTGGGGTTTTCGATATCGATGATGATCACGTCCGGCATTAGCGTTTCGATGGTTCGGGCGATACCATTGACCTCATGCACCACGGTGACGCGCGCATGCCCTGCCTCGCGCAGCCCTTCTTCGATGATGGAGGCGCGAATGGCATTTTCGTCGATCACCAGAATCGTCAAATCGAGATGCGTCATTGCTCTATTTATGACGCACTGCAGCAATTTTGGCAAGGTGGCCGCCTCAAAACTGTGCGGAAAAACCAGTGCACAAATAATAATCAGACTGCCGTACTTTCGCGCGCAATCAGCGTGTAGCCCAGATCAATTTGCTCCGCCGCGGGCGTCCGGGAGGAGTTCAGGGCGGCAAGCACGCGCTCTGCAGCCAGCTTTCCGGTCTCGAATCGCCGGGTCGCGATTGAGGAGAGGGAAGGAGCGGCGCAGGCGGCGAATTCAAGATCGTGGAATCCCATGATCGCGATGTCATCGGGCACGCGCATCCCGCGTTTGCGGCATTCCTGCATGGCGCCGAGTGCTAGATTGTCGTCCGTGCAGAAGATGGCCTCCGGCATGTCGCCGCTTTCGTGCGTCATCGCGAAAAGATCGGAACCCAGCGCAACGGAGCTATGGCGCGGCTTCCGCGCAATGATCTCGGCAGGTCGTAGTCCCGCCTGCTCCATTGCCAGCCGACAGCCGTCCAAACGTGACTGTGCACGGTGATCGAGATTGCCGGTCAGAAAGGCGATCCGCCGGAGGCCGAGTCCAATCAGGTGTTGTGTGGCCGTCTGTCCCGCGTTTTCCTGCGACATACCGATATTCAGATCGATGGGTTCCGGTGAAAGTTCGAAGGTTTCGACCACCGGCAGGCGTGCCTGGGAGAGAAGCTGCCGCGAGAGCGGTGTGTGATGGGTGCCGGTGATGATGATCGCCTCCACCCTTTGCCCGAGCAGAGCCTTGATGGCATTTTCCTCCTCGATCTGGGAATAACGGCTGTTAACGACGAGCACATGAAAGCCGGCGGCCACCAAAATGTCGTGCAGCGCGAACAAATATTCGGCAAAAATCACGTTGTAGAGGGTCGGAACGATCACACCGATTGTATGCGTGCGCGAGGAGGCCAGTCGGCTTGCCGCAAGATTGGGAACATAGCCAAGTTCCTTGACGGCGGCGTTGACGCGCACGCGCAGGGCCGGAGAGACCGCATCGGGCTTGCGCAATACCCTTGACACCGTGATCGGGCTAACGCCGGCAAGGCTTGCCACATCATCGAGTGTTATTCGCCGCATCGAAGCCTCACCGTGGTTATAGAATATTGATTCTCATATTCTTTCGACGTCAAGAATATTTTCTGATCTACAGTTGGTAGCGCTAGCAAATGCGATTTGACAGCGCTGTCAACTATGTTAGTTTCAAATTGTACCGGAAATGACGGGATGGAGCCTTCCGGGACCAAGAAGCCAATCAAAAGCATAGGAGAGGCGGCTCGGTCCGCCTGAGGAGGAGGACATTTATGCAAAAGGTGAAAAAAGCCAAGTTGGCCCGTATTGCCGCGTTTTCCGCGCCCGCGCTCATTCTGTTCTGCGGCACGGCCGGCGCGGAACCGAAGATCGTCTCCGGCCCCGCCGCCGACCCCGGCTGCATGGTGCCTTGGGCCGCGGACACGCAGTTCCTGCAATATCCAAAAAAGAACGGCCCTTACCGCATCGCGCTTGCCAATGGCTATATCGCCAATACCTGGCGTATCCAGATGGTACAGACGGCTAAGGCCTATGCTGCTCAGCCCGATGTCGCGGCCAAGCTGAAGGAATTCAAGGTCGTTTCGACCGGCGAGGACGTGCCGGCGCAAATTTCTGCCATCAACAACTTCATCGATGCCGGTTACGACGCCGTCGTGGTCAACGCGCAGAATCCCACCGCCTTCGGCCCGGTAATCAAACGCGCTAAGCAGGCCGGCGTCATCCTCGTCGCCTTTGACAATATCCTCGACACCAAGGATGCGATCAACGTCAATGTCGATCAGAAGGGGCTCGGCGTCATCTGGGCCGACTGGCTGATCAAGCATCTGCCAAACGGCGGCAAGGTGCTGGAAGTGCGCGGCGTCGCCGGTACTTCCGTCGATACGGATCGTCACAATGGCATTCATGAAACTCTCGATGCTTCAGGCAAGAAATTCACGGTAACGGAGGTGGTTGGAAAGTGGGACGACGGCGTTGCCCAGAAGGCGACCGCCGATGCGATTGCCACCAACGGTCCGTTCGACGGTATTACCGCCCAGGGCGGCGATACCGGCGTCGTGCAGGCCATGATCGACGCCAAACATCCCTTCGTGCCATTCGGCGGCGAGACGGAAAACGGCTTCCGCAAATTCTGTGCAGCCCATGCCGCCGATGGCCTGAAGTGCTCATCCGCCGGCACAGGTCCCGCCCAGGTCGCTGTTGCCATCAAGACTGCGATCGCTGCCCTCGAAGGTCAAGTGGTGCCGCAAGCGATCAAGCTGCCGACCGCACTTGTGTCCGACCCGGACTTCAAGGAAGGTCAGGACTATTATCCCACTCAATCCGACAACTTCTTCGTCGGCAATTCCTTCCCCACCTGCGGCATCAATTTCACCGCCCAGGAGATCATGGGGCAGTCCAAAGAAAATCAATAGCAGCCGTCCTCGGATGTGATTGCGGGTGTTCGCGCCCGCAATCTCGACCATGGTAGACCGAAGGGAGGCTGAACGTATGACTTTGCCCGAACCGCTTTTCCGCATGGAAGGCATATCGAAGCGCTATGGCGGAGCTGTTGCGCTCAAGAATGCCGATATCGTCGTTCGGCCGGGCGCGATCCATGCCGTCCTCGGCGAGAACGGCGCGGGAAAATCGACGCTGATCAAGATCATGGCCGGCGTGGTGACGCCGGACGAAGGGCGCATGTTGCTCGATGGCAAGGAGATCACCTTTGCCTCGCCGGCAGCCGCCAATGCGGCGGGCATCGTCTGTGTCTTCCAAGAGCTTTCGCTCATTCCCGATCTGTCGGTTGCCGACAATATCGTCATCAGCAATCCGCCGCAGAGGTTCGGCATGATCGACCGGCGCAGGCAGCGGAGGATCGCCGAGGAAGCGCTGGCGCGCGCCGGCGCCTCCGACATTCATCCCTCCGTTTTGGTCAAAGACCTGCCATTGTCGCGGCGGCAAATGGTCGAAATTGCCAAGGCGCTCGCCCGAAAGCCGCGGCTGATGATTCTCGACGAGGCGACGTCGGCGTTGACACAATCGGATGTCGAAAAGGTATTTGCCGTGCTGAAGCGCCTGCGGGCCGAAGGGATGGCGCTGATCTACATCTCCCACCGCATGCATGAAATCGCCCAATTGGCGGATGAGTGCACGGTCTTCCGCAACGGCCGCAGCATCGAATCCTACCCGGCCGGCACCAAAACCGATCAGCAGGTGGTCGAACTGATGATCGGTCGGGAATACAACAATGTTTTTCCGCCGAAACCGCCGCACCGACGGGAAGAAAAACCGATCCTTTCGTGCCGCGATCTTTCCTGGGGCGAGCGGCTCTCCGGCGTCACCTTCGGCATCAGGCCCGGCGAGATCATCGGATTTGGCGGTCTGGACGGGCAGGGGCAGCGCGAATTGCTCCTGGCCCTCTTCGGCGTACTGCGCGAAGTCAAGGGGGAAATCGTAATCGACGGCAGACGGATCAGGCTCAAGAGCCCCCGTGATGCCAAGTCCGCCGGTATTTCGATGGCGTTGATTCCCGAGGACCGGAAAACCGAAGGCTTGATGCTGCCGATGACAGTACGCGAAAATCTATCGATTGCCGCGCTCGATCGCATTTCGCGCAATGGCGTCATTGACCGGGCCGCCGAGCGACGCGAAATCGATGAACTGTTCAAGGTCCTGGCGATCAAGGCCGCGAACTTCGACATGCCCGTTGCCGCCCTGTCAGGCGGAAACCAGCAGAAGGTCGTCATCGCCAAATGGCTGATGAACCGGCCACGTATCATCTTGCTCAACGATCCGACACGCGGCATCGACGTCGGCACCAAACAGGAAATCTATCTGCTGCTGCGCAGGCTTGCGGATGCGGGAGCGGCGGTCATCTTTTACTCCACCGATTATGACGAGCTGATTGGCTGCTGCGACCGCGTCCTCGTCATGTATGACGGCAGCATCATCCGCGAGCTTGAAGGCGCAAACATCAACGAACATGAGCTGATCAGCGCGGCTCTGAACATCGCCGGCGACCAGCGAAGGACAGTTCAATGAACAGACTTGTTCTCGGCGAACGGCGATTCTGGTATGCGCAGCAGAAGGGAACGCTGTTTGCCGCTCTCCTCTTCGTCACGATGTTTGCCCTCTATGTCTCAAATCACCCGGCGGGGTTCACGCCCAACGTCGTGCAAACTGCCTCTAACAAGGCGACGCTGCTAGCATTCGTCGCGATGGCACAAAGCCTTGTCGTCATTACTGCCGGCATTGATCTCTCTGCCGGGATGGTTTTGGTCCTGTGCAATTGCCTCGCCTCCTGGCTGGTCGTCGGCACGCCGCTGCAGACGGGCGCGGGTGTCGTCGTCGTGCTGCTTGCCGGGCTTGGCTGCGGCATGTTGAATGGGCTCATTATCATCTTCGGCCGGCTGCAGCCGATCGTCACGACCATCGCTACCAGCGCGATCTTCTACGGTTTGGCGCTGCTGCTGCGTCCAACGCCCGGCGGCTCGGTCAATGAGGAGTTGGCCGACGCGTTCACATCCAAGCTTTTCGGGATCGTTCCGGCCAGCTTTGTCGTGCTTCTAATCACGATCATCGTCATTTGGGTGCCATTCAGCCGCTCGGCGATCGGCAGGGCGGCTTACGCCGTAGGCTCGGCCGAAAATGCTGCCTATATGTCGGCAATGCCCGTCAAGCTGGCAAAATTCGCGGCCTATGCGCTCGCGGGATTGCTTTCGGCGATTGGCGGTCTGTATCTCACCTTTTTCTCCTATACCGGCGAGGCGGCACTTGCCAGCGGCAACGCCTACACCCTCTACTCTATCGCGGCGGTGGTGCTCGGCGGCGTGTCCCTTGCGGGTGGCAAGGGAAGCGCCGTCGGCGCCGTCTTCGGCGCCCTGGCATTTCGGACGATCGGCGACTTGCTGTTCGTCTTCGATTTCGATCCGCTTTGGCAGCCGCTGTTCCAGGGCGTGGTTTTGATGCTGGCGATCAGCATCGGCTGCATCGGGCTTGTACGGGTTCGCAATCGGCTGGAGTGGTTTCAATGAGCGAGGAAGCGTCCTCCATGCGCCAGCTTCGAGTGCCTGCCCGCCTGCGCGGCGTCGATCCGGCGGTGGCTACTGCCTTCGGCTGCATTATCCTGCTCCTGCTCGCAGGATCGATCTATTCGCCGAATTTCCTCTCGCCTGATTATCTGTTGCAGCAGTTGAAGGTGGCCTCATTCCTCGGCGTCATTGCCACCGGCATGATGGCCGTCATCCTGCTCGGCCAGATCGACCTGTCAGTGCCGTGGGTCGTAACGACAGGCGCGATGATGGCCTGCGCTGCGACCGCTTACGGCACGGCAGGCTCGGTTCTGGCCATCCCGTTCGGCATCCTGTGCGGCGCCGCGATCGGTCTGGTTAACGGTTTGGCGGTCGGCTATCTCCGTATTCCCTCAATGATCATCACGCTGGCGACCAACGCGGTCGCTCAAGGTCTTATGGTCGTCTATACCGGCGGCTTTTCTCCACAAGACTCGGCCTCATCGGCCATGCGGTTCCTGGCCACCGGCTATACTATTTCCGGCCTTCCGAACGGTGTTCTCGTCTGGCTGGCCGTCGGTCTGGTCGCCGTCTTCGTTTTGACGCGCACGACCTTTGGGCGGTCGCTCTACGCCATCGGAAACCGAGAGCGCGCCGCCTATCTGTCCGGCATCGACACCCGGTGCATCACCTTGCTAGCCTTCGTCATGTCAGGCGGGCTGAGCGCACTCGGTGGCGTCCTGCTGGCAGGCTATGCGTCAAAGGCGTCGCAATCGATGGGGGATGCCTATCTCCTGCCCTCGATTGCTGCCGTGGTCCTCGGCGGTACGCATGTGCTCGGCGGCAAGGGTTCCTACCTCGGAACCGTGGCAGGGGTCATCCTGATCACGCTCCTCCAATCGATCCTTTCGGTGATGCAGATCGAAGAGGCTGGCCGTCAGCTCATCTACGGCGCCGTCATCATCGGCATGCTTCTGCTCTACGGTCGTCAGAAGTTGGCCTGATTGTGTCGCCCCTCGGCAATTGTTTGCGCGTCGTCAAAGTCTCCTACAGCCGACGGTCCGTTCAACCATGTAAAGGACGCAGCCCCGTCCGCGCGTTCAGTGGCTTGTGCAGGATCGATATTTGCTGCCGTGGTCTCTTCATCGCGCCAGCCTGCCGGAAAAATAAATGCCGGCGCAGGCTGCAAATCGAAAGAGCATGCCTTTGGTTCTCGTGCTATATACTTTAAAGAAATGCAGCGAAAACCTTGGGATCGGGGGAGTTTTTTTGCTCGCAGCTGATGCGTCGTTGGCGATCGTAATTTTATCACGACTGCGGCAGGCAGTTCCCATGACCGCCATCTGAGATAACGAAATCCAACAACGGCTTTGGAGGGCCGACCATGAGCTTACGTATCAACGACATCGCTCCGGACTTTACTGCCGACACCACGCAGGGACCGGTCAGCTTCCATGACTGGATCGGCAACGGCTGGGCCGTTCTGTTCTCGCATCCGAAGAATTTCACGCCTGTCTGCACGACCGAGCTCGGCGTCATGGCAGGCCTCGCAGGCGAATTTGCCAAGCGCGGCGTCAAGATCATCGGCATCTCGGTCGATCCGGTCGAAAGCCATGCCAAGTGGAAGGGCGATATCAAGACCGCGACCGGCTTCGACGTCGATTATCCGCTGATCGGCGACAAGGACCTCAAGGTCGCCAAGCTCTACGACATGCTGCCGGCCGGCGCCGGCGAGAGCTCTGAAGGCCGTACGCCCGCCGACAATGCGACGGTGCGTTCGGTCTTCATCATCGGCCCGGATAAGAAGATCAAGCTGATCCTGACCTATCCGATGACGACCGGCCGCAATTTCAACGAGATCCTGCGCGCGATCGATTCCATCCAGCTGACGGCAAAGCACCAGGTGGCGACGCCGGCAAACTGGAATCAGGGCGAGGATGTCATCATCACCGCGGCAGTGTCCAACGAAGACGCGATCACGCGCTTCGGCTCCTTCGATACGGTTCTGCCCTATCTCAGGAAGACGAAGCAGCCGACAGCCTGATGGCTGTTTTTATTCAAGCTGTTTGCAAGCCGCCGCGGCCATATGGTCCGGCGGCTTTTTTCATGCCGGCATTGCGGAAAATGGGGAAGCTTCACGCCTCGATTGATGTTATCTAGGGTCAGCGTCGCGATGGAAGTCGAACCTGCCGAGATCCGATGATAGGGCGAAAACGTCAGTCCGACATGGGGAGGAGATTGGCGAAGGCCCTGCTTTCGCTCTGCTTCCTGTTTTCCACGGCGGAGACGCCAAAGGCCCAACCGGAAGGAAGCGACGCGCCACCGGCCTGCCTCTATTCCGGGCCTGCTGCCTCGGGATCAGGCGAGATGCTCTGCATCCGCCAGGACAGTTTCAATCGCGACCTCTGCGCTGCGATCGAGCATTTCGCCGAGGCCAATCAATTGCCGCCGGCTTATTTCGCCCGCCTCATCTGGCGCGAAAGCACCTTTCGTCCTGACGCGGTGAGTTTCAAAGGAGCACAGGGCATTGCGCAGTTCATGCCCGGAACGGCGAAACTGCGCGGTCTCGAAGACAGCTACCAGGTGCTGGAAGCCCTGCGGAAATCGGCGCAATATCTCGACGAATTGCGCAATCGTTTCGGCAATCTCGGCCTTGCCGCCGCCGCCTATAATGCCGGCGAAAACGGCCTTGCGGCTTATCTTACGTCAGGAAGATTACCTCACGAGACGCGCGGCTATGTGATGGCGATCACCGCCCATACGGTCGAGGAATGGAAGGATAATCCGCCGGAAAATGCGGCAGCCCCGCTCGACAAGGAGAAGCCCTTTCTCGATGGTTGCGTGGCGCTTGCCGAGAGGCGGACGTTGAAAGACACGCCCTGGCGTCAGGAAGGCAACTGGGCGCCGTGGGGCGTCCAACTGGCGGCAAACGCCGATGTCGCGGTTGCCCGGCGTCTGTTTCTGGAGGCCCTGCAAGATCTGCCCGCGCCGTTGGATGCGGAACAGCCGCTGATCCTGCGCCAGCGCGACCGCAGCTTCGGCTTTCGCCCGCGTTATGTCGCCCGCATCGCTCGGCAGACGCGTGTGGAAGCCAACCATGTCTGCAACCAGATCCGAAAGCACGGCGGCACCTGCCTTGTCTTCAAAAATCGATAGCAGGGGCGGCTTCCGCATTCTGAGACGAAAAGTCCGCTTGCGGCATCGCCGGATGGAGCAGCATAGTCTCGCGGGATCGCGGCTAAGGAGGAACGACAATGCGGGTGTTGGTCATCGGGGCGACGGGCCATGTCGGAACCCATCTCGTTCCCCGTCTGGTGGAGGCCGGTCACGACGTCGTCACCATTAGCCGCGGTGCGGCAAAGCCTTATACGGCAAGCCGCGCCTGGGCCTTCGTCGATCAGCGGCAGATCGACAGGGCGGCCATGGAGCGGACGGGTGCTTTCGGCCAGGCCGTACGCGCATTGAAAGCCGATATCGTCATCGACATGATCTGCTTCACGCTGGAAAGTGCCGAGCAGCTGGTGACGGCCCTGTCCGGGCATGTCGGCCATTTCCTGCACACCGGCACGATCTGGACGCACGGCTACCCCACGACGGTGCCGACACGCGAGGAAGTCCCGAAGTCCCCGTTCGGTGACTATGGTATCCAGAAGGCGGCGATCGAAACCTATCTGCTGCAGCAGGCAAGGCTGCAAGGCTTCCCGGCAACCATCATCCATCCCGGCCATATTGTCGGCACCGGATGGGCGCCGCTCAATCCGGCCGGCAATTTCAATCTGCAGGTCTTCTCGACCCTTGCCCGCGGAGACACCCTGGCCCTGCCCAATTTCGGGTTGGAGACCGTTCATCACGTCCACGCCGATGACGTGGCGGCGATGTTCATGGATGCAATTGCCCACTGGAACGCGTCGATCGGTGAGAGTTTCCATGCGGTTTCCGAGCAGGCGCTGACCCTTCGCGGTTATGCGGAAGCCATGTCGCGCTGGTTTGGGCGGGAGCCGAACCTCACCTTCGCGCCGTTCGACGCCTGGGCCGTAGGTCAGACGGCCGAGGATGCGGAGGCGACATGGGAGCATATCGCCCGCAGTCCGAATTGCTCGATCGCCAAAGCCGCACACCTGCTCGGCTACACGCCGCGATATACGTCGCTGCAGGCGGTGCAGGAATCGGTCGGCTGGCTGATCGGGCAGGGGCGGATCAAGACCTGATCCGGCCGGGTCTTATGCGATCAGGATAGCCCTGAAGTCATTGACGTTGGTTCCGGTCGGGCCGGTTTCGAAGAGATCGCCGACGGCCGCAAAGCCCGAATAGCTGTCATTGCCGTCGAGCAGTCGGCGCGCATCGAGACCGGCGGCGCGAAGGCGCTTGAACGTGCCGCCATCGGCAAAGGCGCCGGCATTGTCTTCCGAACCGTCGATGCCGTCCGTGTCGGCGGCAAGGACATGAATGCCCTGCTGTCCGTCGATCGCGAGCGCCATGGCGAGCGCGAATTCGCCGTTTCGTCCGCCCTTGCCGCCCTTCGCCCGCAGCGTCACCGTCGTCTCGCCGCCGGACAGGATGACGACCGGCTTCGAAAAAGGCCTGTTACGGCCGAGCACCTCGCGGGCGATTGCCGCATGCACCAGCGCCACATCGCGCGATTCACCTTCGATCGCATCCGAAAGGATCGCCGGTTCGATCCCTTGCGATTTGGCCAGGGCGGCAGCAGCCTCCAGCGATACGCCGGCCGAGGCAATGATGTGGTGCTCGTGCCGTGAAAACACCGGATCATCCGGCCGCGGCGCATCGGCCTTTGGCGAGTTCAGATGATCAAGGGCGGCCCGCGGCAGCTGCAATCCATATTGCTTGATAATCTCCAGCGCTTCGTGCCGCGTTGAATCATCAGGAACCGTCGGCCCGGACGCGACATGGGCTGGGTTGTCGCCCGGAATGTCGGAAACAATCAGGCTGACGACTCTCGCTTTCGTCGCTGCCGCCAGCCTTCCGCCCTTGATAGTGGAGAGATGTTTTCGCACGACGTTCATCGCCGAGATCGGCGCGCCCGAAGCAAGCAGCATTTCGTTGAGCGCAATTTCGTCTTCGAGCGTCAACCCTTCCGGCGGGGCGGGCAGCAGTGCCGAGCCGCCGCCGCAGATCAGCGCGATCATGAGATCGTCTTCCGTCAGCCGGTTCACCGTTTCCATCAACCGTCTCGCGGCAGCAAACCCAGCAGCGTCGGGCACCGGGTGGGCTGCCTCGATGATCTCGATGAAGCGCGTTTCGCAGCCATAGCCGTATCGGGTAACCACCAATCCCTCGATCGGTCCCTCCCATGCGCTTTCGAGCGCCTGCGCCATTTGCGCCGCACCCTTGCCGGCGCCAATCACCACAGTTCTTCCTTTCGGTTTCTCCGGCAGGTGCGATTTGATGCCGGTCAGCGGATCGGCCGCGCGAACCGCCGCGTCGAACAGGCTTTTCAGGAAATCGCGGGGGGCGGTTATCGTCATCGGTGGTCTCTGCTGCCTCAATCTGTCAATTATGATGGAGACTGTCGGCGCATCGGCGTGGCGGCGTCAAGGGCGAAGATGCGATGATCTGACGGCAGTGACGCAGAGTCTGCAATTGAAAGAGGCGAACGAATAGAAAGCATTAACCATCGTCCCGTAGACAGCATATAGGATCAAAGGAAACCTGTGTTCGATGGCCACTGAAACGACCTGCCGCCCCGCCGCCTCTCACGAAGGCAAGGTTATTGCCTTTCCCTCCGCAACCGGAACTGCCAATGTCGAGCGCTGCGCTCGGGAACTCGGCCGCCGGCATGGCGCGGAGGCGATCGAATTCTGGAAGGCCGAGTGCCGCAGGCTTGCCGATCAGCTTCTAGCCGCGGGAATGCCGGAGAGCGATGTCGGCCAGCGGGTGATGGAGTTTCAACAAGATGTCCAGATCGAACTGGTCCTCAGCCACCAGAAACAGGCCGTTGCCAAATCGCGGAAACGTTGATTCATCAGGTTGAATCCAACGCCTCTGACCTGCAATCTCATGCATCGAGCATGCGGTCCGGATCGACCTCGTCAGCATGAGGAACTTCCGCCCGGATCTGGAGTTGATGTTGTCGATTGACAGCATTGACGCTGCGGGAGCCTTCTCGAATGTCGAACAAATCTAACTTTTTCTCATCCTTCGCAACCGCCGTCGCCGAACTGTCGGGAAGGCCATTCACCTTTGTCGCAGCTCTGATGCTCGTACTCCTCTGGGCGATTTCCGGGCCTTACTTCGACTATTCCGAAACGTGGCAGCTTGTGATTAACACCACGACCACCATCATCACGTTCCTGATGGTGTTTGTGTTGCAGAACAGCCAGAATCGAGACGGAAAAGCTCTGCAGGCCAAGCTTGACGAACTCATTCTCACGAGCCAAGCCGCCAACAAATTTGTCGGCATCGAGAAGCTGGACGAGGGCGAGCTCAGAGAAATGAGCAAGGCGCTTGCAGAAAAGGCTGAAAGCGTTGAAGAGAAGGCGGACGAGAAATCTACGATAGAGGCGACAGCTGATTAAATGCGCGGCACTACGTCAGGCTCGCTTCTGTAAAACTTGGTCTTGATGCTTCTGCCGCATGCCTTCAATCGCGTCGACATCTTTCTTCTCCGCCGCGATCCAATGGTTTCCTGCCTCACTTGATCGGATCAGTTCGTCGACCTTGGTATGGAGCGCCTTCATGTCCCGATTTTGAGAATGCTGCACTAGTAGCAAGATGAAGAATGTGATGAGTGTCCCCGCCATGTTGGTCAGCAAAAACCACTGCCGGGGGAAGGAAAAGCTCAAACCCACCGCGATCCATATAGCTGTGAATGCGATCAGCGCGGCAAGAAGCACGCGATGCCCTGCCCATGCTACGGCGAGGTCGGAAATCAGTCGAAAGCTCCAGCGCATATGGCTCTCCACAGCCCGTACGAGGGAAGATGGAGCAGATCGGACTCGTTTCCATTACCAGGCATGTCGCGATTTTTGAAATTGCTTGTGCCGCTTCTAGCGTGACGCGTATTCTTACTCCTAGGCTCATTGCAGAGCCGAGGTATTCAAATAACGGGGCGCAGCAAAGCCAGCGCCCCCGCTTAATTAAAGGCGGGAAGTGACGACGAGATCTTCCTCTGCGTCGCGTTGCGACCCTCCCAGAGCTGCGGCCGCAGCGGCTATGAAAGCGCCCACCAGAAGCGACAAGGACCCAAGCAATGCCGTGGTCGAGGCGGCTTTTCGTGCCTCGTCGGCAGCCTTCTGGGTGGCCACCTTGGCGTCTTCGATACGTTTCAGCACCGTATCGACCCGGGTGCGTGCATCGGCTTCGGAAAGACCGGTCCGCGCAGAGACGATTGTCGCAAGATAGGCCTTGTCGTCATCTGGAATTTGCCCTTCGGCAGCGCCATTGAGGAGGATGCGGGAGACTTCCGATGTTGCCGCAGCATCGTTGGATGTCGCTGCCGCGCGCGCCTGATCGGGACGCAGCAAGGCGTCGGTAAAATAGGCGGTGGAAAGATCCAGCGGCGAGTTTGCCGACGACGCCGCTGCCGTACCGGCGGCCGCGGCGGTTGAGCCTACCGCTGACGCGGCCGATCCCACCGCCTGCGCACCGGCACCCGCCAGCGCTGTCAGCGACGATGCAAGGAACCCGGCGACAAAGATCGTCGCCAGAGCCCAGCTTATGAAACCATGCGCGGTGTCGCGGAAGAAAACCTCATCAGTGTGGACGGCCGCCCATTTTGTGCGCAGGCGGCCGGTAACATAGCCTCCGAGCGCCGAGGAGAGCCATTGCACCAAGACGAGCCAGATCGCCGCCGTAATGCCGAGTGTTCCGAGCGAACTGCTTTGTCCTGACCAGGGCGACACCATCGTCAGCCCAAGCCCGGATCCCAGAAGCAGAAGGATGAGGGTCACTCCGATCGCGGCGGCTGCGCCACCGAAGATGGGCCCCCATGTCATGGCTGAATTGGAGGATTCGACCGGAGCAGCAACCTCTCCGGACTCTGTCATTGAAACCGACATGATCCGTTCCTATCGCATAAACAGAGCCAAAAGGATGATGATAGGCAGTGGAACGCCGAGCAGCCAAAGTAGAATACCGCGACCCATGAGAGACCTCCTGTTAAAGGCGACGTTACGTGGTTGATGCCACACAACTTTTAAGCACGGCATTTGTTCCCGGCCGGTGGGAGCGGTCGGTTTGAAGTGGGCGATTTCCTGTCAATCGCGCGGCAGCATTTGAAGGAGCAGCAGATTGCCGGAGCGGTTGCCGCATCCTTGGCATTGAAGGCGTTTGGCCAGACTGGCGAGAGACAGGTTCTGGCCGCAGCGCCGGGCAATATCCCAGCGGTCGATAAACATCTGGCGGCGACATGCGCGGCAACGGGCATAAATGATGCACCACTCCGGTAACGTCGCCAATGTTGCCTTTTCGATTTCGACGGCATGGCGATCAGGGGGCGCGAGGCCGATGCCACGACGATGTCTCATGGCCCTTCAAAACGTGTTGTCCGTTCACATGCGATGGCGCGGCTCACGTCTTTATCTCGCAGGGCAAGCTGAAGTCGCAGATGATGGCAATCCAGCAGCAGCGTCGTAATGGCGGCACGGACGTCCCCTTGATGAAAAGCGACAACTGCGTCGACTTCTTCTCTCAATGTTTCTTCTGCCAATTTCTCGGCTGCCTGCGGACGCACGACCTCGATCTCCTTCAGAGCTTTCAATCCGATTTTCACCTGCCGCCTCGCCGATGTTCCTATTATGTTCTCATCGACCTCCGAGTCAAGAATGAAGGCGTTTCCGCGGACCTTTCGGTCAGCCACGGAGGCGGTGCGCGACGCAGGCACGTTCCTGTACGCTTCCGAACCGAAACAATCTCTAGAGGCTTTTGTTTGCTGCCTATCGGCAATGAAGCAGCGAGGAGGATATCCAATGCTTCTGAAAGTGATGGCAGTAACAGCAATCACGATTGGTCTGGCAACGTCGGCAATGGCGCAATCAGGTGGAGGCTCGGGATCGGGCAGCGGCAGCGGAGCTTCAGGTTCGGGCAGCGGCACCATGTCTGGTTCGGATACTGGCGGTTCCGGCAACACCAACTCCAACGGTGCCGGCGCAAATACGACTATCGGCGCCGGTGGGACCGGTGCGACCGGCTCCGGCGGCGATCCGAACGATTGTCAGCGCCAACAGGCCGGCGGCACCGGTAACCCGGCTCCCACCTCCGGCAATAACTCGACACAGCCTGATGCGGCAAATGCTTGCCGGTGAAAGCTCGCCTCGCTTATCAACTTGCCCCGGAAGTCAGTACCGCTTCCGGGGCAGATGCGTCGGGTGCTCTAGCTGGCGATATCCTGCTGTCTTGCATAGTTTTATAAAGGTCGGCAAGAATTTTTGCGGCTGGAGCTGACGTCCGTCGAGGCGAGCGCCTATATCTAATCGCAGAGTGACTTCAGGGGATGAGCTCGGGAAACGCTTCCACTTTTCTCGAGGGAGGCGCTCTCGCTTACCGAGCGAAGCGGCGATGGGAGAAGTAATTTATGAACAAATTTCGGGCATCTTTGACAGCCGCAACAGTTATTCTGACGGTCCTTGCTTCAGCCTGTTCGACGCCGCCAAATTCCTATGGCTCGGCATCAGGGTATCAGCCGGGCGATTCCATGAACCGCGCCTGCGACGACGGCTTCCGACCCGGCGACGGGCGTTCGTGCAGCTATTAGAGACGGCCGCTTCAATCCGATGCCGAGCAACTCAACGCCATGTCGAACGCTCCGGCGGCATGACCGACCGACGGCAAACTTTATCACTCGATGCCCCTATGAAAAAATGTCGGTTCCTCGATGGTCAGCGGCTTGCCGAAGCGGAACCCTTATCGCTCCTCTCCGTTCCTCTATCCTAACGAACAGGAGGAATACGCATGGATTGGAACCGCGTCGAAGGTAATTGGAAGCAGATGAAAGGCAAGGTCAAGGAGCAGTGGGGCAAGCTGACGGACGACGATCTTGACGTCATCAACGGTAAGCGCGATCAGCTCGAAGGCAAGATCCAGGAGCGCTACGGCTACGAGAAAGACCGTACCCGCAAGGACATCGATGATTGGTACAATCGCCAGACCTGGTAAGTCGCATCAGGGAACGGATTGGAACTCGGCACGCCCAATTTGATGGGCGTGTCATTTTCACATCTTTATCCAACAGATACCAGCGGCAAGGCAGCAGCGCACTGCGCGCAGCGTAGATAGGGGGCCGCTGACTAACCGTGCGCTTGCTCTCTCGCCTGCGCGCAGCATGAAACACCAATGGCTCGGCTCTAGCACCACCCGCGACCACACCAGCGGCGCGTCGGGCAGTCGTTCATCGAAGGTTAATGCTTATTAACCCAGAATCGCATCTTGAAAGGATGCGCCGATGAAGATGCTTTTTTCCTCGCTTGCAGCCATTGTCATGTCTGCATCTTTCGCCCTGCCGCTAAACGCCACGCCGATTGTCGTGCCGAAAGCGGTAGCTATGCACACCGCCGACGTCGAGCAGGTCCATTACCGTCGCCACGGTCATGGTCATGCGTATGGCCACTGGAAAAAACACCGATACGCTTACCGCCACTGCCGGTATTACGGCTCGTGCTATCGTGCGCGGTATTACGGCAGTCGCGACTATTACGGCTATCGCGACCACTACCCCTATCGCCGTCGGTCAGGTGTGACCGTGTATTTCGATTTTTAGTCGGCAGTGCCACGGAAGCCAACCTTGGCGCTCTACAAGCGCGCCGCCGGACTCACCTGCCGGGCGGGGGTTCTTTTGCATTTCGGCCGTCTTGGAAAGCGGGAAGTAAGTGCCTGCTTTCGGATCAAACAAAAACAGCACTTATTCTAGAAATGGCTCCCCGGGCCGGATTCGAACCGGCGACCTGTCGATTAACAGTCGAATGCTCTACCGCTGAGCTACCAGGGATCACTGCTTGGCGCGGTGTGAGTGGGCTAATACAAATGCTTGCCCGATTTGCCAAGCGGTTTTTTCAAAAAAATGAAATGAACTTGTAATTGGACGGTCTGCGCCCATCTCTGGGAAATGACAAATAGCAATGATCGCCAAGAGACAAGGGGCAACGAGAAGCGCAGACGGCGGGCAGGGCGCTTCGGTATCGACCACATAAACCACAGGCTTGTGCTCGGCTCCTTCAGCATCGACATGCCGCGCTCACGCATCGGGCGGATGGCAATCGGTGCGGCCCTCGTCTTGTGCGGCTTGCTGGGCTTTCTTCCGATCCTCGGTTTTTGGATGCTGCCGCTCGGCCTCCTGGTGCTCTCGCATGATCTTTCCATAGCGCGCCGGCTTCGGCGCCGGCTGGCCGTCTGGTGGCACCGGCGGCGAGGACCGGCCGGGTAACGGCGGCGCCGCAGAGCTCCGCGGAACTGTGGATCGCTTTTCGCACTCGTAATTTATGGAGCTCCAAACGCGCCGCAAACCCCGGGGTGAGGTAATGAAGGTGTTCTTGATTGTCGTCCTGTCAGCGGCGGCGATTCTTTCTGCAAGCTCCGCCGGAGCCCAGGCCGTCGACAGCCGTGGATTTGATGCCAGCGGTATCTGCCGTCGTCCGGAAGGCTGCGTTATCGACCAAGGCCAGGGCGGCGGCTATAGCGGGCCTCGCAACTATCGCAATTTTAACGGCCGCAATGAGCGCGATGGCGAGAACGACCGCGGCCGGGACGATCGCCGCTACCGCTCCCGGAGCAGGAGTTCGCTTGCAACGGTCAGCATCGTTGCCTGATTGCGCCCTGACGGCTGTCGGGATCGAGAGGCATGGATCCCGGCGCATGCGGTTCTAATTCGATCTCAGTTGGCTTTCCTCGAAAATCCCGCCATGGCCCGGATCGAGGTCGGTTGCCATCAACAGGCTGCAGGCGGCCAGAAGCAGAACGAGCTTCAGTCCGTAGGAGACCATTGAGATCGGCCCTCGACGCGCCGGCGAGACGCGTGATGGCGCGATATAGTACTGGTAGTAGAAATGTGGATCGTTCGTTTCCAGCAGGTTCTGGTAGACATGCGGGGGAATGTCGGCATGTCGTACCGCCGCGGATCCGGAGAACTTCACGCGGAGATCGCCGGTTTCGGCATTATACGCCGCACGTCCCTGATTTGACTTGAGGGCAGCCCATTCCATACAGCAGCTCCTATACCCTCCCGGGGCGGAAGATGGCGGGCAAGCGTTCGAAGTCAAGTTAAGAGTTGGTTCAAATGCTGTGGTTGGTTCGAAACAGGGCGTGATCGCCGAGAGGAAGTTTCAGCGCCGGCCGAGCGGCGGCTGCATTCGGGCGATCGTCTCGAAATTATCGAGGTTTCACAATTATTTATCAGCGGTGGGGAGAAATTGGAGGCCTCGCCCGGAATTGAACCGGGGTACAAGGATTTGCAGTCCTCTGCGTCACCACTCCGCCACGAGGCCTCACGTGCTCATTATCTGAGCCGTGGCGAGCGTTTAGAATGATCGTAAGGAAATCGCAAGAGGGCATTTTGCAAAAACGCCATTCCGCGGCAGCCGAGAAGACCATTTTTCCATCAGGGACAGGCCTCGCTCCAGCTTATTGCAAGCGGCGTGCGTAGCACACCTCCGCCCGCATGAGATTGCGGCTGGCAGAGCCATGCCTGAGCGCGCGCTCCTCAGGTCGTTTCACCGTCCAGCAGGCCGCAGCAGAAGATGCCGATGAGCGCTGCGAGGATGAAGAAATCGAACAGCGTGAGATATTCGAAAATCGCAGACATGGGCTCCTCCCATTTCCTCCGCTGCAAATCATACCATGAAGGGGCAAGGGATTCCACGTTTGGGCTGCAGCGTCTTGTCCCTCCCGTGGCGCGAAAGAGGCGTCGCCGGATTCTTTTCGCCGACTGCTGCCAAGCCTTGAAAGCATCCGTGTCGGAGATTAAGAGACATGGGACAGGAACCGCTTTTCAAGAGCGAGAGGACATGATGGATTTCGAAGCAGCGCGCGCAAAGATGGTCGACAACCAAGTTCGCACGACGGACGTTACGTCGCATTCCGTGCTGACGGCGTTTCTCACGGTGCCGCGTGAGGCTTTCGTGCCGGAGAAGGCAAAGCTCCTGGCGTATGTCGACAACGACGTCGAGATCTCCGCTGCCGCACCGGGCAAGCCCGCCCGCTTCCTCATGGAGGCTTCGCCACTCGCCAAGCTGCTGCAACTGGCGGCCATCAGCAAGGATGATTTCGTACTCGAAGTCGGTTGCGGCACCGGTTACACATCGGCGCTGCTGTCGATCATCGCCGGCTCCGTCATCGCGCTCGAATGCGATGAGGCGCTGGCCGCCGAGGCGAAGGCAAAGCTTGCCGGCTACGGCAAGGTCGAAGTTGTGACCGGCCCGCTCGAAAAGGGCTATGCTGCCGGCGCTCCTTATGACCTGATCTTCATCAATGGCGCGGTCGAGGAAGTTCCGGTCGCTCTTCTCGGTCAATTGCGCGATGGCGGCCGTCTGGTCACGGTCGAAGGCCATGGCAATGCAGCCCGCGCCAAGGTCTTCGTCGCCGAGCGCGGCGCCATTTCGGAGAATGTCTTCTTCAACGCTTCGGTCAAGCCGCTGCCGGGTTTTGCCAAGGCGCGCGAATTCGTTTTTTGACGCTGTTCTCCTCGGTGAATTTCAGAAACTGGCGCCGATGGACCCGTTTTATTGCGCTCCGCGTGTCTTTTCAGGCGCGCAAATGACGCTGTGACGGCTTGTATCGACGCATCGCCCTCAACCGATTCCGATTTCAGGGGCGATTCGTTCGCGCTGCCGGAAACCCTTCACAAATATCATTTATCCTGGCGCCTTGGCCGCGAATTGCGGACGGCAATCATTGGGTAACAAAACTGTGCATGGCCGCATTCATTTGATTCGCGATGATTTTTTTCACGTCTGGGGTATTCTAAGGTCGTGGTGATTCGGATGAACGCTCCACACCATCCGGTCGTTGTTTTGGGATAACGGGGATAGATATGGCTCAGCCAAGTGTAGCGCGTGAACCATCCATGGAAGAAATTCTGGCGTCCATCCGCCAGATCATCGAAAGCAATGAACCCGGCGCCGGCAAGGCGATATCCGCATCCCTGCCGCCGGTTTACGGCGCCGATGGGGACGTAAACGGCTCCGAGATCCATCTGACGGTCGATGACGCCTATGCCGGCGTGGAGTTTCCCGAACCGGCCATGCGCTCTTCCGATCCGCGTTTTGTCGCCGCCAATTCGGCGGGCACTGCCCCCGAGACAGAAGCGCCGGCCCGCGCGCTGTCGCTGGCCGATGTCGCCGCCCGCGTGCGCGCCGCCTCCGAGCGCAGCGCCGTGCAGGCTGGCCAGGCCCTGCGCGAAATTCCGAGCGGCTTCCGCCAACCCGAACCGCAGCCCACCGTGATGCCGGAACCGCCGCGCGCCGCAGCCCCGCAGCCGCCGGCACAGTCTATCTTCCCGGCTGCCGCTGCACCCGTTCCCCCTGTTGCCCCACAGCAGCCAACCGAGCCGGCGTTTGTCGAAACGGCACGGGTCGCCGTCGCCGAGCCGGCCGGCGCCGTCGAAACAGCGCCGCCGGCTTTGGAACCCGCTGGTTCGTCGACCGAGCGTTTCCTGCCGAGCGTCGTCGAGGAGGTTCAGCCGACGCTGCTTTCGGAAGGTGCCGGCCTGCAGATCAGCCGCTCCTTCGAGGAGCTTGCCGCGGCGATCGACGGTGCGGAGCGCCGCTCTCTGGATGAAATCGCCGAGGACATGCTGCGCCCGATGCTGCGCGAATGGCTCGATGATAATCTGCCGACGCTGGTCGAGCGGTTGGTGCGCGAGGAAATCGAGCGCGTGGCGCGCGGCCCGCGCCGCTGATCGGATTGCATTTTCTTGGAAAGGTCGCTCCGGTCTCCGGGGCGGCTTTTTTATTGACTTGGCCGTGGCCATCCTATTTACAAACGCCCATCCTCGAACCTCGAAATTGGTCAGAAAATGCTCGACAAGACCTATGATTCCGCTGCCGTCGAACCGAAAATCGCCGCCAAATGGGATGAAGCGGACGCTTTCCGCGCTGGCGCGAACGCCAAGCCCGGGGCCGAGACCTTCACCATCGTGATCCCGCCGCCGAACGTCACCGGTTCGCTGCACATGGGTCACGCGCTGAACAACACGCTGCAGGACATACTGGTGCGGTTCGAGCGCATGCGCGGCAAGGACGTGCTCTGGCAGCCGGGCATGGATCACGCCGGCATCGCAACCCAGATGGTCGTCGAGCGCAAGCTGATGGAACAGCAGCTGCCGGGCCGCCGCGAAATGGGCCGCGAAGCCTTCATCGACAAGATCTGGGAGTGGAAAGCGGAATCGGGCGGCCTGATCTTCAACCAGCTGAAGCGCCTGGGCGCGTCCTGCGACTGGTCCCGCGAGCGCTTCACCATGGACGAAGGACTGTCCCAGGCCGTTCTCGAGGTTTTCGTCACGCTCTACAAGGAAGGCCTGATCTACAAGGATAAGCGGCTCGTCAATTGGGACCCCAAGCTCCTGACGGCGATCTCCGACATGGAGGTCGAGCAGCACGAGGTGAAGGGCCATCTCTGGCATCTGCGTTATCCGCTTGAGCCGGGCGTCACCTATCAATATCCGATTGCTTTCGACGAGGAAGGCAAGCCGACTCAATTCGAGACGCGTGACTATATCGTCGTCGCGACGACGCGGCCGGAGACGATGCTCGGCGATACCGGCGTTGCCGTGAACCCCGAAGACGAACGTTACAAACAGATCGTCGGCAAACATGTCATCCTGCCGATCGTCGGCCGCAAGATTCCGATCGTCACCGATTCCTATGCGGATCCGACGGCCGGCACGGGCGCGGTGAAGGTCACACCGGCCCATGATTTCAATGACTTCGACGTCGGCAAGCGCGCCAGGCTGCGCGCCATCAACATCATGAACGTCGACGGCACCATTGCAATCAAGGACAATGAGGATTTCCTCGAGGGCCTCGACAATCCGGCCGCACTGCACGGCGCCTGGGATCGCCTGGAAGGGCAGGACCGTTTCTATGCGCGCAAGGTCATCGTCGAAATCTTCGAAGAGGCCGGCCTCCTCGAGAAGATCGAACCGCATAAGCATATGGTCCCGCATGGTGACCGCGGCGGCGTGCCGATCGAGCCGCGGCTGACGGAACAATGGTTTGTCGACAACAAGACATTGGGGCAGCCCGCCCTGGATGCTGTTCGCGAGGGAAGAACCCGGTTTATTCCGAGGAACTGGGAAAACACCTATTTCAACTGGCTGGAAAACATCGAGCCCTGGTGCATTTCCCGCCAGCTCTGGTGGGGGCATCAGATTCCCGCATGGTATGGTCCCGACGGTCAGGTCTTCGTCGAAAAGACCGAGGAAGAGGCGCTGCAGGCGGCGATCCAGCATTATCTCTCGCACGAAGGGCCGATGAAGGCGTATGTCGAGGACCTGCTCGAAAACTTCAAGCCCGGCGAAATCCTGACGCGTGACGAGGACGTGCTCGACACCTGGTTCTCTTCTGCGCTCTGGCCTTTCTCGACACTCGGCTGGCCCGAGGAGACGCCGGAACTTGCACGCTATTATCCGACGAATGTTCTGGTCACCGGATTCGATATTATCCCGTTCTGGGTGGTTCGCATGATGCAGATGGGTCTGCATTTCATGAAGGACGAAAACGGCGATCCCGTCGAGCCCTTCCATACCGTCTACATTCACGCGCTTGTGCGAGACAAGAACGGGCAGAAGATGTCGAAGTCGAAAGGCAACGTCATCGACCCCCTGGAACTGATCGACGAATACGGCGCCGACGCACTGCGCTTCACCCTGGCGATCATGGCCGCACAGGGCCGCGATGTGAAGCTCGATCCGGCCCGCATCGCCGGCTACCGCAATTTCGGCACCAAGCTCTGGAACGCCACGCGATTTGCCGAGATGAACGGAGCAAAGAGCGATCCGCATTTCGTGCCGGAGGCGGCCGAACTCACCATCAATCGCTGGATCCTAACGGAACTTGCCCGCACGGAACGTGACGTTACGGAAGCGCTTGAAGCCTTCCGTTTCAACGATGCCGCAGGCGCCCTTTACCGCTTCGTCTGGAACCAGGTCTGCGACTGGTATCTCGAGCTTCTGAAGCCGGTCTTCAACGGCGAGGACGAGGGCGCCAAGGCCGAAGCCCAAGCCTGCAGTGCTTTTATTCTCGAAGAGATCTACAAGCTGCTGCATCCCTTCATGCCCTTCATGACCGAAGAGCTCTGGGCGCATACGGCAGGTGAAGGCAAAGAGCGCGACACGCTGGTCTGCCATGCCGAATGGCCGTCGCCGTCCTATGCCGACGACGCGGCTGCCGACGAGATCAACTGGCTGATCGACCTCGTCTCCGGCATTCGTTCCGTGCGCGCCGAAATGAACGTGCCGCCGTCGGCCACCGCGCCGCTCGTCGTCGTCAAGGCCAACAACCTGACGCGCGAAAGGCTGTTCCGCCACGACGCCGCCATCAAACGGCTCGCGCGTGTCGAGGCGATCTCGCTCGCTGACGATGCGCCGAAGGGAGCAGCCCAGATCGTCGTCGCCGAGGCCACCGTCTGCCTGCCACTCGGCAGTCTGATCGACCTGTCCGCCGAAAAGGCGCGTCTCGAAAAGGCGATGGCTAAGATGGAAGGCGAGATGTCGCGCGTTGACGGCAAGCTCTCCAACGAGAAGTTCGTCGCCAATGCCAATCCCGAACTGGTCGAGGCTGAGCGCGAGCGTTTAGAGGAACTGAAGGGTCAGATGGCGAGCCTGAAGATCGCCCTTTCCAGGGTGAGCGAAGCCGGATAAGCTTCGTCGCCCATTTTGGTAGTTATTTCAAAGACGCGCCTGGCCTCGGGCGCGTCTTTTGTCGTTCGGGCGGTCGTGATTCGGTCCTGAAAGCGGTTGATTTCAGGCGCTCAGCCTGTGGATTGTGGCCCTGCTGGCATCCAAAGGGCGAAAACTGGTACTGTTGTCGGATTGATACAGCTTCCGCAATGTTTGGAATGAAAACCCAAAAGCTCCGCGAATAACCAATAACGCTGGAATAAAATTTTATTAACCAGATTTTTTGACGTGTCCGTCAATTTCTTTACGTAAGTTGGCTCTTGCAATGGCCGGGAGCGCTGCCGTTGGGCGCGTTGCCATGTCAGGCGAACACTTACTAGAGTGGCGTCACATCAATTGCTGGAGTGGGGGAGACGCAATGGCATCGCGTAGGTTTTCCAAGGGCGTAACGTCGCTCGTTCTTCTTTCGTCGCTCGCATCGCCGTCCTTCGCCGGCGGTCTGGAGCGCGGCGGCTATAATATCGATCAGCTGTTCGATACGTCGCCTTTTTCGTTCCAATCGGGCGTTACCTACGTCACCCCGCAGCGCAAGCTGAAGGACGTCCGCGACACGAATACGTCGATATTTACGGGTGGTGGCAATCTGAACAGCCGCCCGAACAGTGCCGACGAGACCTCGAATTACACTATCCCCTATATTGGCTTTAAGGCTGGTTTCGGCGACGCAATCGACTGCCTTGTCGATTATTCCGAACCCTTTGGTGGCCATTCCGATCCGGGTTTGAACTGGGCTGGCGCCAACGACAACATCGAAACGGAAATCAAGACCCGCAATTATGGCGGCACTTGTTCCTATCGTTTTGACGTCGGTCCCGGGCAGCTTCGCTTTATCGGCGGCGCCTTCTATCAGGAAGTCGAAGGCTTCAAGGAACGGTTGGTTTCAACGCTTCCGCTTCTGCTCGGCACCGGCACCGGCGTCGGTCGCCTTGACCTCGAAGACAGCGGCTGGGGCTGGCGCGCTGGTCTTGCTTACGAGATCCCGGAATATGCTATGCGTGCAAGCTTGGTTTATAACAGCCGCGTCAAGTACGACGACCTGACCGGAACTGTTGATCTGCGTCAGGTTCCGGTTGTGCCGGTATATGGAGGCCTAATCACGCCCGTGTCCGGTTCCGCAGAGGCTCCGGACTCTCTGGAGTTGAAGGTTCAGACTGGTATAGCTCCGGATTGGCTTACATTCGGATCGGTTAAATGGACGAATTGGAGCGTCCTGCAGTCGGTAGCATTCTGCCCGACCAACGGCCTGTCGTGCCCCGCGGGTGGTCTGACCTCGCTTGACCTTCTTTATCGTGACGGCTGGACGATCTCCGGTGGTGTCGGCCACAAGTTCACCGATCAATGGGCCGGTGCGGTAAGCCTGACCTGGGACCGCGGCACCAGTCAGGGCTACGGTTCGCAGACAGACAGCTGGACGCTGGGTGTCGGTGCAGCCTACACGCCGTCCGAACATATCGAATGGCGCATCGCTGGCGCCGTGGGTCTGGTGACGAGCGGTTCGTCCGGCGTTGTGACCCAGGACGGCGTCACCTATGGAGAAAAGGTCTCCTATTCCTTTGGCAACGATCTGGTCACTGCACTGTCTACGAGCTTAAAGGTTAAGTTCTAATACTCCGATTTGAAGAATTGAAAGCCCGGCACTGCCGGGCTCTTCTATTTTTACGTCCGTTAATCATACTATTCCCATGCCGATTTGTGACGATTCAGCAACACTTTTTTACGACGGTTGGCATATGGTGGCTGCGCGGCGAATTTGTCTATTTCCCGCCACAAAGAGAGCGCAGCGCTATTGGCAGGCAAGAAGACGGCAGACGTAGGGTGCGTGTAAAGAGTAGCATGGGTCAATTTTTTTCCGGCAACAGCAGGTCATGCGGCGCGATTGGCGACAGTCGTTCGATTGCGGACGTTTCGCTTTTTGGACAAGGCTGTTCCGGCCGCAGATCCAGCCTTGCAACGAGGTTGTCGATCCGTTCAATACCGGTTTTTTCGACCCGTGCGCCTGAGCAGCGCGGCTTTGGCGGAGAAGCCGATACCGGTTTCGTCACATTTGCTGTTTACCAAAGCGATAAGGGCAGGAAGGCGGATGCCGCGCCTGCCAAAGGAATGCCAGGCAGATTGCAGTCGGGCCATGCCGGGAGCCGGGTGGTTCTAGATGACATGCTGAAAATTCCGCCTTTCGGAAAAGGCCAACGGGCTGGATGCGACGCGGGCAAAGGGGCCATGGAGCCCACCGCGGGATCGCTCGCCTCGAATGAATACATCCATCGTCTGTCCGGCGCCGGCGCCGGCTGCGTGCGATGAACGAAAGAAATCGGTTGAAATGGTAACGTCCGAGTTCAAATTGTTCAAGTTCATGCTGATGGGCTTAGGGATCGCGCTGGCAATGTCCGGCCCGGCTCGCGCTTTCGACATCAAGAGCGACGTCAGCAAGGAATCCGGTCCGTTCGACCTCTTCAAGTTCGGCTTCAAGGCCTACAAAAACGGACAGAAGGAGGAGGCGGTCGAAGCTTACAAATACGCCGCCGAAAAAGGTCATACCGGTTCGCGCTGGGCGCTCGCCAATATGTATGCCGACGGCGACGGCGTGACCCAGGATGATTTCGAAGCCTTCAAGATCTACAGTGAGATTGCCCAGCAGGGTGTCGAACCCGGCTCGGAAGACACCGGCTTCTTCGTCAACGCGCTTCTCTCGCTCGCCAATTACTACAAGCACGGCATATCGGGCAGCCCGGTCAAGATCGATCTCACCCAGGCCCGCCAGCTTTATTTCCAGGTAGCCTCCACCTTTGGCGTTCCCGAGGCGCAGTTCCAGCTGGCGCAGATGATGCTGGCCGGCGAGGGCGGCAATGCCAGCCCGCAGCAGGCGAAGAAGTGGTTGAACCAGGCGCGCAAGAGTGGCCATCCCGGCGCCATGGCGGTTTTCGGAAATATTCTCTTCGACGAAGGCCAGACGGCCCGCGGTCTCGCGCTGATGACCGCCGCTCTCGACCGCTGCAAGCCCAAAGACTGCAGCTGGATGGAAGCGCTGCAGGAGCAGGCTTTCTCGGTTGCGAACGAGGCCGACCGACGCACGGCGGTATCGCTCTCGCACGCCATTGCGAGCGGCTCCGACGACTGAAGCCTGCCTGCAGCGCCCTGTCGCGTGTTGCGATGACGCGGTGCTACGGACTGCGGATGTCAGGCCGCAAAATCGAAATACGCGACGACAGGCACGTGGTCGGACGGCTTTTCCCAGGCCCGCACATGTTTTTCGATCGCCGCCGACGTCATCCGGTCGGCAGCCTCCGGTGACAGCAGCAGGTGGTCGATGCGGATGCCGTTGTTCTTCGGCCACGCCCCCGCCTGATAATCCCAGAAGGAATAGAGCCGCGTCGCATCCGTCGTCGCGCGCACCGCATCGGTCAGCCCGAGATTTTCGAGCCTGCGGAATGCCTCCCGCGTCTGCGGCAGAAATAGCGCATCGTTTTCCCAGACCTTGGGGTCGAAGCAGTCGTGCGGCTCGGGGATGACGTTGTAGTCGCCGGCGAGCACCAGAATCTCCTCATAGGCGAGGCGCTCGGCCGCAAACATCCGCAGCCGCTCCATCCAGGCGAGCTTGTAGGGATATTTTTCCGTTTCAACAGGATTGCCGTTCGGCAGATAGATGCAGCAGACGCGCAGAATGCGCGTGTCCGGCAGCGTGAACACCGCCTCGAGGAAACGGGACTGTTCGTCCAGCGCATCACCGGGCAGGCCGCGGTTGACTTCGGAAGGCGAAGTCTTGGAGAGGATCGCCACGCCGTTGAAGCCCTTCTGCCCGTGCGTCTCGACGTGATAGCCGAGCGCCTCGATCTCCAGCCTGGGAAAGCCTTCGTCGATCGTCTTGATCTCCTGCAGGCAGACGATATCGGGATCGGAATCCTTGAGCCATTGCGTCAGATTGTCGATGCGCGCCTTGACGCCGTTGATGTTCCAAGTCGCGATCTTCATCTCTTCGTCCTGTTCCGCTGCGTGCGCTTCTTTTATCGTGGTCTTTCACAAATGGACAAGACGATAAACCGGCCGAAGACACTTCTTCGGCCGGTTCATTGGGACAGTGCGATTCGTCTGGATATTCAGATCGAGAAGCTGGTGCCGCAGCCGCAGCTTGCCACCGCATTCGGGTTCTTGATCTGGAAGGATTGACCAAGCAGATTATCGACGAAGTCGATTTCCGAGCCAGCCATGTAGACGAGCGACAGGCTGTCGATCAGCACTTTCGCGTCGTTCTTTTCGACGACGACGTCGTCGTCGCCCGCGCTGTCGGCAAGGTCGAACTTATAGGAAAAGCCCGAACAGCCACCGCCTTCGACCGAAACGCGCAGCGCGCTCTTGCCGGCCTCCGCGCCGATGATCGCAGCGATACGCTTTGCCGCGGCATCTGAAAGGGTTACACTCGTATCCGTCATGTTTCCTCCTGCCGGGGTCAAGATCCGGAGAGAATGGGTTTTGGCACTGAAATGTTCAAATGCCTGATATCAAAAGAACTTACCATGATCTTCGCAAAAAGGCCATGATGTGCGAAACGGTCGGCAGGCGCCTCTATGGCGTTTGTCGGGCTATAAGTATGAACAGGGCAGAGCGGCGTCAATGGGCAGATGCGGCAACAGGCAGAATGACGGTGAAGAATGACGGTTGACAGGCGGGCTTTGGGTTTCGGCGGCAGCGAAAGGGCGGTCTATGCAGCAGACCCCTGGACGACGCGCGGGCGTCTCTATCCGGAAGACGGCAGCCCGACGCGCTCGGACTTCCAGCGCGACCGCGACCGCATCGTCCACACGACAGCCTTCCGCCGCCTGAAGCACAAGACCCAGGTCTTCATCGCCCAGGATGGCGATCACTACCGCACCCGGCTGACGCATACGATCGAGGTGGCGCAGATCGCCCGCGCGCTCGCACGCGCCCTGAAACTCGACGAGGATCTGGCCGAAGGCGTAGCGCTCGTGCACGATTTCGGCCACACGCCGTTCGGCCATACCGGCGAGGATGCACTGCACGAGGTGCTGCTGCCCTATGGCGGCTTCGACCACAATGCCCAATCGCTGCGCATCGTGACCAAACTCGAGCGGCGTTATGCCGAATTCGACGGCATCAACCTGACATGGGAAAGTCTCGAAGGCCTCGTCAAGCACAATGGTCCGCTGCTGACGCCCGAGGGTGTCGGCACACGCGGCCCGGTTCCGCAGCCGATCCTCGATTATTGCGAACTGCACGATCTCGAGCTTGCGACCTACGCCAGCCTTGAGGCCCAGGTCGCCGCGATCGCCGATGACATCGCCTACAACACCCACGATATCGACGATGGTCTGCGCTCCGGATACCTGACCTTCGACGTGCTGGAGGAAATCCCGTTTCTGGCCGGGTTGATGGCCGAGGTGAGGGCGCGGTATCCGCATCTGGAACCGAGCCGCTTCACCCACGAGATCATGCGCAGGCAGATCACCCGCATGGTCGAGGACGTGATCGGCGTCGCCCAGCAGCGTCTTTCAATTCTTCGCCCTGAGAGCGCAGGTGACATTCGCGCTGCCGACCGGGTCATCGCCACCTTCTCCGACGCGATGGCCGAAACCGACAGGCAGATCAAGGCGATGCTCTTCAAACGCATCTACCGCAATCCCGATATCATGCGTATCCGCGCTGGCGCTGCCCAGATCGTCACCGATCTTTTCGGCGCATACATGGCGAGCCCCAAGGAGATGCAAAGCCATTACTGGGTCGATCATATCGCTGGCCTCGCCGATGCGCCGAAGGCTCGCCATGTCGGCGACTATTTGGCCGGCATGACCGACACCTATGCAATCAGTGCCCACAGGCGATTGTTTGACCACACTCCGGATTTGCGATAGGCAGCGGTCGCCCGCCGAAGGCCGATTTGCGCCCTTGGCACAGCTATGCATGGAAGAGTGCGATGAACCTTTTTACCGACTTCGAAGCCAGGATCAAAACCGCCCTTGAACAGCTCGATCTGGTCAGGGAAAAGCGATCCGACCTCGATTTCGGCCGCATCACCGTCGAGCCGCCGCGCGATGCGAGCCATGGCGACGTTGCGACCAACGCTGCGATGGTGCTGGCAAAGCCGCTCGGGTCCAACCCTCGCGCGCTTGCCGACGTCATCATCGCCAAGCTCAAAGAGGATACCGACGTCGCCGATGTCTCGGTCGCCGGTCCCGGCTTCATCAACATTCGTCTCGCCGTCGGCTACTGGCAGCGGCTGCTCGCCTCGATAATCGCCTCCGGCACCGACTACGGCCGCTCGACCCTCGGTGCAGGCCGCAAGGTCAATGTCGAATATGTCTCGGCCAATCCGACCGGGCCGATGCATGTCGGTCATTGCCGTGGCGCCGTCGTCGGCGACGCGCTCGCCAACCTGCTCGCCTTTGCCGGTTACGGCGTCGAGAAGGAATATTATATCAACGACGCCGGCTCGCAGATCGACGTGCTCGCCCGCTCGGTTTTCCTGCGTTATCGCGAAGCGCTCGGTGAGCGGATCGGCGAAATCCCCTCGGGTCTCTATCCCGGCGATTATCTCGTCCCCGTTGGCGAGTCGCTTGCCGCCGATTACGGCGTGCGACTGCACAACATGCCGGAAGAGCAATGGATGCCGATCGTCAAGGATCGCACCATCAGCGCGATGATGGTGATGATCCGCGAAGATCTGGCTGCGCTGAACGTCCATCACGATATCTTCTTCTCCGAACGCACCTTGCACGCCAATGGCGCGGCCGCGATCCGCACGGCTATTAACGACCTGACCTTCAAGGGCTACGTCTACAAGGGCACTCTGCCGCCTCCGAAGGGCCAGCTTCCCGAGGATTGGGAAGATCGCGAACAGACGCTGTTCCGCTCGACCGAGGTGGGCGACGACATGGACCGTCCGCTGATCAAGTCGGACGGCTCGTACACCTATTTCGCCGCCGACGTCGCCTACTTCAAGAACAAGTTCGACCGCGGTTTCGACGAGATGATCTATGTGCTCGGCGCCGACCATGGCGGCTATGTCAAGCGCCTGGAGGCGGTGGCGCGTGGCGTTTCGGACGGGCAGGCGAAGCTGACGGTATTGCTCTGCCAGCTCGTCAAGCTCTATCGCAACGGCGAACCGGTGAAGATGTCGAAACGCTCCGGCGATTTTGTAACGCTTCGGGACGTCGTCGAGGAAGTCGGCCGTGATTCGGTCCGCTTCATGATGCTTTACCGCAAGAATTCTGAGCCGCTGGACTTCGATTTCGCCAAAGTGACGGAGCAATCGAAGGACAATCCTGTTTTTTACGTGCAGTATGCGCATGCCCGCTGCATGTCGGTCTTCCGGCAGGCGAGGGAGGCTTTCCCCGGCCTCGATGTTTCGCCTGACGATCTTGCGAAAGCCGTTGCTGGCGTTGGCGATCCGACCGAATTGCAGCTCGTCGCCAAGCTTGCCGAATTCCCACGTATCGTCGAAGCGGCGGCCCAGTCGCAGGAGCCGCATCGCATCGCTTTTTACCTCTACGACCTTGCCAGTTCATTCCACGCGCACTGGAACAAAGGTAAAGATCAGACGGAATTACGATTTGTTAATGATAAAAACCGAGAATCAAGTATTGCCAGACTTGGGCTGGTGTACGCCGTCGCGTCGGTTTTGAAGTCGGGACTTGCCATTACAGGCACTGCCGCACCTGACGAAATGCGATAACGTCACCATTTCCCCACAATGCGCTGGCATTTGAGCGTTGGCGTTTGCGAGTGGGATAGGCATGGCTGAGAAACAACTTGCGTATGATACGCGCGGAAAAGACGATCTGTTTGCTGACGACGATCCGTTGGCCGAGCTTGCTCGTATCGTCGGCTTCGAACCGCGTGTTGCAGCGAATACGGTAAGCGAAGCCGCACGGCGCGAGCCTGCCCTCAATCTTGAGGACGAACTCGGGCGCGAGTTCGACCGTTACGACTCACCGCGTCCGCTCGCAGATCTCGACCATCCGGCCGAGCCGATTTCCGACGGCATTGCGCCTGAAGATTATGTCGAGCCCGTTCTCGATGTTGCCCCTGCTGTCCAAAGCCCGCGGGCTCCGGAGCCTGTCTCCGCTGCTCCCGCCGCCGCCGAAGAAGCAGCGCAACCTGCAGCAAGAAATTGGGACGTTGCCGCTGCCGACTGGCCGGCCGACCCGCAGCAGCTTTCCATCGATCGTGATTCCGAGGCGCCCATTCAAGCCGTCTTCGGTGGCGCCCGCGATCTGATCGAAGAGCTCGAATTGTCGATCGGTGCGGCGCCCGTCTCTTCCGTGCCACAGTCCGCCAAAGCCCCGCAATGGTCGGCTGCCAGCATCCGGCTGCCGCTTGCCAATTTCCACGCTGCGAAACGCGAGGAGCCGGTTGCTCCGCCGGCGGATGTGGTCGAGCCGGCGGCCGAGATTGTCGCCGCGCCGGTGGCAGAGGCAGCCGACGAACCGGTGGCGGAATCATCGCTCGCCGATCCTGTGGCGGTAGAGCCGCAGCCTGCGGTCGAGCAGTCGGCGCCCGTCGCCGCTGTCAAGCCTGCCGAGGAATTCGTTTCCGCTTCGCCGTCATTTGGGTTTCCCGCCGAGCTCGATCGTCACGATGAGGCGGTAGCGCCGCAAGAGACTGCCGAAACTGAAGAATTCTTTGACGTCGAGGACGGTCCGGAGGAGTTCAGCTCCGACGCCGGTTTCGATCTCGCTGCCGCTGTGGAAGGCGATATCCAGGCTGATGCCGCCCTCACCGAAGTCGTACCGGAAGTTCCGCACACCGCCGGCACTTTCGATCTCGACGATCTGCTGGCCGACGTCTCGCGCTATCCGGTGCCGCATCCGGTATTGCAGCGCGCCAATCTGGCGCCTGTCTCGCCGCAGCCCGCTGCCGAGGCTGCCCTGGTAGTCACCGCACCGGTTCAGCCTGCGCCGGTCGTCGCTGCACCGGTCCCGTCCGCTCCCGTTGAAACGGTTCCTGCCCATGTCGCCGAAGCGGCAAAGCCGGTTCCGCCCCAGCCTGCCGAGGTCACCGCGCTCCAGCCTGCCGCAACGGCATATACCCGGGCGCCGCAGCCCGCGCCGGACGCTGACGATCCTTTTGCCGGCCACGATTTCGAACTGGATCTTGCCGGCATCGAGCTGGAACTTGCCGATCTCGATTTTTCCGAGGCGTCCGAGCCTGCACCGCAGCCGAAGCCGCAGCCGGCACCCCCTGCGGCCCCGCAGGCGGCCGCGCCCATGCGGTCCGCGCCGGTCTTTGCTGCCGAACCGCCGGCCCCAGCTCCGTCGCCTGTTTTCAACTGGACGCCCGCCCCAGAAGCGCCCGCCCCAGAAGCGCCCGCCCCAGAAATGCCCGTCGCAGAATCGACGGAAGACCTGCCTTTCGATCCGGCGATGATCTCTGATCCGGAGGAACGTCCCGAGACCGTCGACGATATGCACGTGCCGGCGCTGCCGCCGGTCGAGCAGCCCGCGCCGGTGGCGAAAACGGCGGATTTCGATTTCGATCTCGACGCAGAGATCGCGAGCTTCTTTGAACCGGCCAAGCCGCGGGAAATGCCGGCGCCGCCCCGTGATACCGCTGCCGCGGCCAAGCCGGTCAAGCCGACCATTGCCGACGGCCTCGATGATTTCGAACGGGCGCTGGAGGAGGATTTCCGCCGCAGCGTGCGCGAGCCGGTCGAGCGCCGCCAGACCTCCGAGGTCCACATCGAATCGGCAAGCCAGGCCGCCGATTTCAGCCGCGCCCGCTCGATGCGCCGGCTGCTTGCCGGGGCTGTCGTGCTGGTGGTCTTCGCCGGCGTCGGTTATGGCGTCTATTCCTCCGTCTGGAACGGCGAGGGACTTGGCATTGTCGCATCCGGCGAGCCGCGCGTGATCACCGCCGACAAGGAGCCGGTCAAGGTCGTTCCGGAAAATCCCGGCGGCAAGACCGTGCCCAACCAGGACAAGGCCGTTTATGACCGCGTAGCGGGTTCTGCCGAGGAGCCGAAGCAGAAGGCGCTCGTGTCGTCCGACGAGGCGCCCGTCGATGTCGTCCAGCGCACACTGACACCGGAAGCGCTGCCCGAGGACGACGAGAACGCCGGCGCCGACGATCGGGTCGCGCCGACCGCGGTCGGTGAGACGGAGGATCCGCGTCTGCTGCCGAACCAGGCCAATGCCGACGACGCGGCCGCAAGCGGCGCCGACAAGACGCCGTCCGTTTCGCCGCGCAAGGTCCGCACGATGATCGTCAAGCCTGACGGCACCCTGGTCGCTCGCGAGGAGGCTGCGCCCGTCGATCAGCCGGAGCCGCCGGTACAGTCTGCCCAGACAACGCCGTCCGCCCAGCCGGTGCCGTCTGCCCAGCCGCCGGTCACGGCCCAGTCCACGCCGTCGACCCCGGTCGTGCCGCCGGTCGGCGGAACGGCTGCAAGCTTCCCGGCAAGCACCGAGGTCGCTTCCGCCGATTCGCGTTCGGCAGCACCTGTTGAAGCAGCGCCGGCTCAGCCGTCGCCTGCGGCAATTGCCGATGTGCAGCAGGCAAATCCCGCCCCGGTCGATGCGCCGGTACGACCGGTCAAGACGACGGCGGTCGCCGATAAGGCCCCAGTTCCGATTGCCCGCCCGGCCGATCAGCCCGTCAATGTCGTCAGCACCGTCACCGACAAGGGTAATGTCCGCACGCCGGCGCAGCAGCCGAAGCCGACGCAGGTTGCTTCTGCCGCCCCGGCCGCCGCCCAGCCGCAGCAGGCCGCATCCACCGGAGGTTACGGCCTCCAGATCGCGTCACTGCCGTCGGAGGACGAGGCCAATAAATCCTATGCCAACCTCTCGAAGAAATTCGCCGGGGTGCTGGGTGGCCGCGCTCATGAGATCCGCAGGGCCGATATCGCCGGCAAGGGCACGTTCTACCGTGTTCGCATCCCGGTCGGCTCTAAGGATGAGGCCGCGGCACTTTGCGAACAGTATCGCGCAGCCGGTGGAAGCTGCCTGATCTCCAAGTAAAATCAGGTCACGGAATTATGAGAGCGGCGGGCCGATCGGCCCGCCGCTCTTTTTTGTGCATCGCGCCCGCGCTTGCTCGCATTTGGCGGGGGGCGGTCTATGATTTCTAAATGACCGAATCAAAAGCGATGATACTTGGCTGCAGCGGCCTTGCCCTAACATCCGAAGAGAAGGCCTTCTTTCGGGGCGAACGGCCCTGGGGCTTCATCCTCTTCGGGCGCAACATTTCCGAAGCCTCGCAGATCACCAATCTCGTCGACGAACTGCGCGACAGCGTCGGTTGGCATGCGCCGGTGCTGATCGACCAGGAGGGTGGTCGCGTCCAGCGCATCCGCCCGCCGGTCTTGCCGCGTTATCCCTCGGGTCAGGCGCTCGGCGATCTTTATCGCCGCGACACAGCACTCGGCCTGCGCGCCGCCTGGGTGATGTCGCGGCTGCATGCTTTCGACCTTTCGAAACTCGGCATCAATGTCGATTGCCTGCCGGTGCTCGACGTTCCAGTCGAAGGCAGCAGCAATGTCATTGGCGACCGTGCCTATAGCGGCGATCCTGAGACCGTCATTGCCATGGGGAGGGCGGCTGCCGAAGGGCTGAAGGCCGGCGGCCTGCTGCCTGTGATGAAACACATGCCCGGCCACGGCCGCGGATTTGCCGATTCCCATCTGGAACTGCCTGTCGTTACCGTCGCGCGCGATGAGCTCGAGGTCCATGATTTCCCGCCCTTCATCGGCATGAAGGACGAGCTCATGGCGATGACCTGCCACGTCGTCTTCACCGCCATCGACCCGGATAATCCGGCAACGACCTCACGCAAGGTGATCGACGGCGTCATTCGCGAGCATATCGGCTTTACCGGTCTGCTGCTTTCCGACGATAGCTCGATGAACGCTCTTTCGGGCACGATCGGCGAACGTGCGGCGAATATCATTGCAGGCGGATGCGATATCGTGCTGCATTGCAATGGCCATATGGACGAGATGCGGGATGTCGTGGCAAATGTTCCGCGGCTCGCCGGTGCGTCGCTCGCCCGAGCGAAAGCGGTGGAAGCGGGTTTCGCCGCGCCGGACAGCGCCGATGAGGCGGAGTTGAGAGCGGAATTCGAGGCGATGTTTGCGATCGTCTGATCGCAGAGGGAGCAGCGTGGTGAACACGGTCAAGGGCACGGAGCGTCCGCAGGCGGCAACGCCGATGGACAAGCTGTGGCAGGATAACGGCGCCGAGCGCGCCAGCCACGAGCCGGCGCTGGTGATCGACGTCGCCGGCTTCGAAGGTCCGCTCGACCTGTTGCTCTATCTCGCCCGCAATCAGAAGGTCGACCTGTCGCGCATTTCGGTGCTAGCGCTCGCCGAGCAATATCTGCAGTTCGTCGAAAGCGCCCGCCGGATCCGCATTGAGCTCGCCGCCGATTATCTCGTCATGGCGGCCTGGCTTGCCTATTTGAAGTCACGGCTGCTCATTCCCCAACAGGTCAAGGATGATGGGCCCTCGGGCGAGGAGATGGCGGCAACGCTGGCCTTCCGCCTGAAACGCCTCGAAGCCATGCGCCAGGCGGCCGAAGGCCTCGTCAACCGCAACCGCCTCGGCCGCGATATCTTCGCGCGCGGCGCGCCCGAGCATATTCCCGACCGACAGCAGTCGGCTTACGCGGCGAGCCTCTATGATCTCCTGACCGCCTATGCGGCGCTGCGCCAGCGCCACGCCGTCACCCAGGTGACGATCGAGAGGCGCAATGTCTGGTCGCTGACCGACGCGCGCGAGCTACTGACCCAGATGATCGGCGAGGTCGGGGACTGGACGGCGATGGAGCATTATCTGCTGCGTTATCTCGCAGCCCCCGAGGAGCGCGTCACGGCCATCGCCAGCGCCTTCGCCGCCTCGCTGGAGCTGGTGCGCGAGGGCAAGCTCGAAATCCGCCAGGACGGCGCCTTTCAACCGATCTATATGCGCCGGGGCCCGAAACATGCGACGCTGCAGGTGGTGGAACAGGAGCGGCCGGTTTGATCGATCTGAAGAGCGAAGAGGATTACGAGAACGAAGGTCGCAACCTGCAGGCCGAGATCGAGGCCGAGCGCATCGCCGAGGCGCTGGTTTTTGCCTCCTCGCAGCCGGTGCCCGAAAGTTTCCTCGCCGAGCGCCTCCCCAGGGATGCCGACGTTCGCGCGATCATGCTGCGCTTGAAGGAGCAATATGCGCCGCGGGGCGTCAATCTCGTACAGGTGGAGAGCGCCTGGGCCTTCCGCACCGCCGCCGACCTCTCCTTCATCATCCGCCGCGATGACAACGAGGTGAAGAAGCTGTCGCGCGCCGCGCTGGAAGTGCTGTCGATTATCGCCTATCACCAGCCGGTGACGCGCGCCGAGATCGAGGATATCCGAGGCGTGCAGACCTCACGCGGCACGCTCGACGTGCTGATGGAAGCGGGCTGGGTGCGGTTTCGCGGCCGCCGGCGCACGCCGGGCCGGCCGGTGACATTAGGCACCACCCGTGATTTTCTCGACCATTTCGGCCTCGAGGAACTGCGCGATCTTCCCGGTCTCGAAGAATTGAAGGGAGCAGGCCTGCTCTCGGGCCGCATTCCGGCGAATTTCAATATTCCCTCGCCATTGATGAAGGACGAGCTGAGCGAGGACGAAGACCCCATTACCCAGATGGATCTCGAAGAACTTGGGTTGCTCGCCCCGCGTTCTACCTCCGAAGATTGAAGGACTTCGTCTTGCTTTCGCCACGCATGACGAAAACAATGGTGCTCACGATTTTTCGGGGGCTGTGGCTTGTCACATGGGGCGATACCGTGACATTAAGCGCAGTTCAAAGGGCTTGATGTTGGAAACGGTGTGGGAAATTCTTACATCGAGGGAACATCGAAACAGGGAGTTAGGGTAATGGGTTCTTTTAGCATGTGGCACTGGTTGATCGTTCTGGTCATCGTGCTGTTGTTGTTCGGTCGCGGCAAGATCCCGGAACTGATGGGCGATGTCGCCAAGGGCATCAAAAGCTTCAAGAAGGGCATGACGGACGAAGACGCGCCGGATACGGCCAAGACCGTCGATCACAAGGCCGACGAAACGAAGTAACCAAGTGCGGGAAAAGGCGCAGCCCCCGCGCTTCCGCCCAGGAGCCTTGCATGTTCGATATTGGCTGGACCGAGCTTTTGGTCATCGCGGTCGTGCTGATCGTCGTTGTCGGTCCCAAGGATTTGCCGCCGATGCTGCGCGCTTTCGGCAAGATGACGCAGCGCGCCCGCAAGGTAGCAGGTGATTTCCGCGCGCAATTCGACGAAGCGTTGCGCGAGGCTGAGCTCGACGATGTCCGCCAGACGATCAGCGATGCGCAGAAGCTCAATCCGGTCAACAGCCTGCGCGAGGCGATGAACCCCCTTCGCCAGATGGGCAACGAGATCAAGGCAGACCTGCAGAAGGCGAGTGCTGCGCCCGAGAACAAGACCGAAGTGCCGCTGGCTGCAGTTTCTGCCCCGACGCCGTCAATGAGCCTGCCGGAAACGCCGCCGCTGGTACCGGCGCCCGCGCCGACGCCGGAACCCGTTGCTGCAGCCGTCGCTACGGCCGATGCGGTTGCCGCCAAGCCGAAAGCGGTGCGCAAGCCGCGCGCCAAGGCCGCAGATAAGGCAGCCTTTGCGATCGCCGCGCCCGTGGAAAGCGCGCCTGCGGAAAAGCCGAAGCGCACGACGGCTGCCAGAAAGCCCGCAGCACCGAAAGCGTCCGTGCAGAAGAACAAGAAGGACGAGGCATGAGCGGTGATATCGAAGACAAGCCGCAGCCGCTGATCGAGCATCTGATGGAGCTGCGCACGCGGCTGATCTGGTCGATCGGCGCGTTTTTCGTCGCCTTCATCGCATGCTTCTTTTTTGCTAAGCACCTCTTCAACTATCTGGTCATTCCTTACAAGACGGCGGTGGAGTGGGCGCATCTTGACGTCGAGAAGGCCCAGCTGATTTATACGGCGCCGCAGGAGTTCTTCTTCACGCAGGTGAAGGTGGCGATGTTCGGCGGCCTGGTGGTCGCGTTCCCGATCATTGCCGCGCAGGTCTACAAGTTCGTGGCGCCCGGCCTTTATAAGAACGAGCGCCAAGCCTTCCTGCCGTTCCTGATCGCGTCGCCGGTTCTGTTTCTGATGGGCGCGGCACTCGTCTATTTCTTCTTCACGCCGATGGTCATGTGGTTCTTCCTGTCGATGCAGCAGGCGCCGGGGCATGACGAGGTGGCGATCTCGCTGATGCCGAAGGTCTCGGAATATCTGAGCCTGATCATGACGCTGGTCTTCTCCTTCGGCCTCGTCTTCCAACTGCCCGTCATCACGACCCTGCTCGCCCGCGTCGGCCTGCTGACGTCGCAATGGCTTGCCGAAAAGCGCAAGTTCGCCATCGTGCTCGCCTTTGTCGTCGCCGCCGTGCTGACGCCGCCGGACCCGATGTCCCAGATCGGTCTTGCACTGCCGACGATCCTTCTCTACGAGATTTCCATCCATGCGGCGCGACTCGTGGAGCGCCAGCGTGCCCGGCAGGCGCTCGAAAAGGACACCGAATCCGCGGACGTTGCCAAGACGGACAGCGTCTGAGCGGTCATCCGGAAATCCCTTCATGAACGCCGTCTCACCCGTCCGAAGCCCGGTCAGGCTTTGGCCGGGTCACTTCTGTTGCAACGACTGGAACGACGATGCTCGATATCAAATGGATCCGTGAGAATCCCGAAGCGCTCGATGCCGCCCTTGCCAAGCGCGGTGCGGAGCCTCTGGCCCAAAGTCTCGTCGCCCTCGATGAAAAGCGCCGTTCCGCCGTGCAGAAGGCGCAGGACCTGCTGTCCCGCCGCAACCTCGCTTCCAAGGAGATAGGTGCGGCGCTGTCCCAGAAGAACGCCGAACTCGCCGAGAAGCTGAAGGCCGAAGTCGCTGAGATGAAGACTTTGCTGCCGATGGTCGAGGAAGAGGACCGGCAGCTGACGGCCGAGCTCAATGACGCCCTCTCGCGCATCCCGAACGTCCCTTTCGACGATGTCCCGGTCGGCAAGGACGAGCATGACAATGTCGTTACCCGCGTTGTCGGCGAAAAGCCGCGATGGAACCATACGCCGAAGGAGCACTTCGAAATCGGCGAGGCGCTCGGCTATATGGATTTCGAGCGCGCCGCCAAGCTCTCCGGCTCGCGCTTCACCGTTCTCACAGGGCCGCTCGCCAGGCTCGAGCGGACCCTTGGCCAGTTCATGATCGATCTCCACACGCGCGAGCACGGTTATACCGAAGTCAGCTCTCCGCTGATGGTTCGGGCTGAAGCGGTGTTCGGCACCGGCAGCCTTCCGAAGTTCGAAGAGGATCTCTTCAAGACGACGGACGGCCGCTATCTCATTCCGACGGCTGAAGTGACGTTGACCAATCTCGTGCGCGAGGAAATCCTCGAGCAGGAAAAGCTGCCGCTGCGCTTCACCGCCTTGACGCCGTCCTTCCGCTCGGAGGCAGGCTCGGCCGGCCGCGACACGCGGGGCATGCTGCGCCAGCACCAGTTCTGGAAATGCGAACTCGTCTCGATCACCGACGCCGAGAGTTCGATCGCCGAGCATGAGAGGATGACCGCCTGCGCGGAGGAGGTCTTGAAGCGCCTCGGCCTGCATTTTCGCACGATGACGCTTTGCACCGGCGACATGGGCTTCGGCTCGCGCAAGACCTATGATCTGGAAGTCTGGCTGCCGGGACAGAACGCCTTCCGCGAAATCTCCTCCTGCTCGGTCTGCGGCGATTTCCAGGCCCGGCGGATGAATGCGCGCTACCGCGGCAAGGACGATAAGATCAACAAGTTCGTACACACGCTGAACGGCTCCGGCACCGCCGTCGGCCGCTGCCTGATCGCCGTCCTCGAAAATTATCTGAACGAGGATGGCTCCGTCACGATTCCGGACGTTTTGCTGCCCTATATGGGCGGCTTGACCAAGATCGAACGGGCGGCCTGAGGCGATGCGCATCCTGCTTACGAATGATGACGGCATTCACGCGGAAGGCTTGGCCGCATTGGAGCGGATCGCGCGCACGCTGTCGGACGATGTCTGGATCGTGGCGCCCGAGACGGACCAGAGCGGTCTTGCCCATTCGCTGAGCCTCTCCGAACCGCTGCGGCTGCGCAAAATCTCCGACAAGCATTTCGCCTTGCGCGGCACGCCGACTGATTGCGTCATCATGGGCGTCCGGCAGGTGATGGACATCAAGCCCGACCTCGTTCTCTCCGGCGTCAATTCGGGCTCGAATGTTGCCGACGACGTGACTTATTCCGGCACGATCGCCGGCGCCATCGAGGGCACCATGCAAGGCGTGCGCTCCTTCGCGCTGAGCCAGGCCTATCTCTACGAGGACGGTGCACGCATCGTGCCCTGGGAGGTCTGCGAGACGCATGCGCCGGCTCTTCTGGAAAAGCTTATGGTTCTGGATCTGCCGGAAGGCACGTTCCTTAATCTCAACTTCCCGAACTGCCGTCCCGACGAGGTCGATGGCGCCGAGGTGACCATGCAGGGCAAGCTCGCCTTCAATCTGCAGGTCGATGCCCGCTCCGATGGTCGGGGCTTTCCCTATTACTGGTTGAAGTTCGGCGAACGGGCCGGCGCCTTCATCGAAGGCACCGATATTCACGCCCTCAATCATAACAAGATTTCGGTAACGCCTTTGAAACTGGATCTGACCGATTATTCCGTAACGGACCGCGTGGCGCGGGCCCTGGGATACGGAGCACAGGTTTGACGGCAAGACTGGCGGAGAAGGAGGGCTTTGCGGCGCTCGTCCTCAGACTGCGTGCCGAAGGCATCTCCGACCTCGATCTGCTGACGGCGGTCGAGCAGACGCAGCGCTCGCTGTTCGTGCCGGCGCAATTTGCCGACGACGCCTATTCGAGCCGCACGATTCCGATCGAATGCGGTTCCTTTCTCGAAGGCATCGATTTTGTCGTCCGCATCCTCCATCACCTCAAGCTCAAACCGGGACAGCGCGTTCTGGAAATCGGAACCGGCAGCGGCTTCACTGCCGCCGTCATGGGCCGCTTGGCCGAACGCGTTCTGTCGATCGATCGCTACAAGACGCTGACGACGGCAGCACACCGGCGCATGGAATCGCTTGGCCTGCGCAACGTCGTCATCCGCCAGGCCGACGGCAGCGCGGGCATGCAGGGTGAGGGCACGTTCGATCGTATCCTGGTGACGGCGGCCTTCAATGCCATGCCGCGTTTTTACACAGACCAGCTCGTTTCCGGCGGCTCGATGATCGCGCCGCTGATGATTTCCGAGAACGAGTGTCGCATGGTGCGGCTGACGAAAACCGGCAGTCGTTTCGAACGCGAGGAACTGTTCGAAGCCCCTTATCTGCCGATCGTTCCGCGTCTTGCCTCGCTGCTGTAGGCACTGCGATTTTTCACCCGTAAGCTATGGTTATCAACTTCTCAAAAATATCGCACTGATTCCAGCATCTTAACCGCGTGGTAATACTAACGCGCTTTAATAGACTCACAAATGGTTGCGTTCTCAGTGGGTCGAGTCAATGCGTTTCAGTCTTTCGCCGAAGTTCGGTAAGTCGGCCGGTAATCTTCTGGTTGTGGGCCTGCTGGCGAGTGCCGCAACGGGCTGCAGTTCCGATGTGACACGGTTTGGCGGTTTGTTTTCCTCCTCCGGCCAGGATCAGATCACCACAAGTTCCATTCCGCGCAGGGGCGGCGTCCAGGGCGATCCGGTGCCGCGTGCCGATCTCGACGGTGCGGCCGTCGCCAGCCAGTCCGGTTACGGTGGAAACAATGCGCTGAACCAGCCCTATCCGGCAAGCCCGGGCTACGAGCCGATCCGTCCATCGAGTGCACGCCTGGCTTCCTCGCCGGTCTCGATACAGCGTTCCGAGCTTGCGGCGCCGACGGCTGCCGCACCGTCCCGGCAGCGGGAAAAGGAAGTCGCGCTCGCCCAGCCGTTCCCAGCTTCGCCGCAGGCTGAAAAGCCGCGGCTCGTCGCGCCGGCAGCACCCAAGGCGACGCCCGATTCGCTGACGACCAGCACGACGCCTAAAGTTTCCGGCTGGTCGGCGACGAATGCACCTTCCGTGACGCTGCGTCCGGGCGAAAACATCGCTACGCTGTCCAGACGTTTCGGCGTTCCGGAAAAGGAAATCCTGCGCGTCAATAATCTGAAAACGGCCTCTGCCGCCCAACCCGGCCAGGCGATCCTGATTCCGACTTTCAATGGCGGCAATGCCGCCAAGGCAGCTTCGCAGGCAGCCGATCTTTCCAAGCCCGGCAATATGCCGGGGCCGGCCAAGGCGCCGGAACAGAAGGTCGCGGTCGTCCCAGGTGGCAATTCCGCCCGCGACAAGATGATGGCGAGCGCCGACCCGGCCGGTAAGCTTCCGGCGGGCGCCGGCAAGGATCCGAAGGCGCCTCCCGGCACCTATGTCGTCAAGCAGGGCGATTCGCTGGCAAAGATCGCCAAGGCGACCGGCGCCAATATCGACGATCTCAAGGCCGCCAACAATATTTCGGCGAGCTCGCTGCGTGTCGGCCAGGCCCTGAAGATCCCGACCGGCAGAACCGACACGATCAAGACCGCCTCTATCCCGGCTGAAAAGGTCGAATCGAAGCCGGCTGATCCGGCGTCTGCCCAGCAGACGGCTTCCGTTCAGCCCGCGCCCTATAAGGCGCCGGCCGCCACCCAGACCGTCGACGAGGTCGAAAAGAAGGCCGACGTCAGCTCCGACGCGCCGGAATCGACCGGCATCGGCAAATATCGCTGGCCGGTGCGCGGCCAGGTCATTGCCGCCTATGGCGCCAACGTCAACGGCAGCCGCAATGACGGCATCGATATCTCGGTGCCGCAGGGCACGCCGATCAAGGCCGCCGAAAACGGCGTCGTCATCTATGCCGGCAATGGCCTGAAGGAACTCGGCAACACCGTCCTCGTCCGTCACGACGACGGTACCGTCACGGTCTATGGCAATGCCGACACGCTGAGCGTTGCCCGCGGCCAGAAGATCCAGCGCGGTCAGACCGTCGCCGTCTCCGGCATGAGCGGCGACGTCAAGCAGCCGCAGGTCCATTTCGAGGTGCGCAAGGACGCGTCCCCGGTCAACCCGATGACTTTCCTGGAATAGGTAGAGCGTACCAGGAAGCGCAAAAGCCCGGCCAACCGCCGGGCTTTTGTTATTTAATCAGACTCTATCGATATGGACGCGCATGCGCCCCGCCAGATCCTGAATATATTGCCAGGCGACGCGGCCCGAGCGAGCACCGCGCGTTGTTGCCCATTCCAGCGCCTCGGCATGCAGTGTGTCGCGCGCGAGCCCAAGCTTGAAGTAATCGGCATAGCCGTCGACCATGCCGAGATAGTCTTCCTGGCTGCATTTATGAAATCCGAGCCAGAGGCCGAAACGATCGGACAGCGAAACCTTCTCCTCGACGGCTTCGGACGGATTGATCGCTGTCGACTGTTCGTTTTCCATCATGTGGCGCGGCAGCAGGTGGCGCCGGTTCGAGGTGGCGTAGAAGAGCACGTTGTCCGGCCGTCCTTCGACGCCGCCGTCGAGCGCTGCCTTCAGCGATTTGTAGGCGGTGTCGTCGTGATCAAAGGAGAGGTCGTCGCAGAAAACGATCACCCGGTAGGGCGTATCCTTCAGGAGGTCGAGCAGGTTGGGCAGGCTGGCAATATCCTCGCGGTGAACTTCGACCAGCTTCAGCGCGACGCCGCTTTCGCGCCTGACATCCTCGTGCACGGCTTTGACCAGCGACGATTTGCCCATGCCGCGCGCACCCCAGAGCAAAACGTTGTTAGCGGCATAACCCTCGGCGAACCGCACCGTATTTTCGTGCAGGATATCACGCACGTGGTCGACGCCGCGGATGAGCTTCAACGCCACCCGGTTGGGTTTCTTAACGGGCTGCAGATGCTGGCGCACCGGCGCCCAGACGAAACAGTCTGCCGCGTTCCAGTCATTGACGGCGGGTGCCGGTCCGGCAAGACGATGGACGGCATCCGCGAGCCGCTTCAGCTCGGCAAGCAAGGCAGTGTTGATTTCCTCGGTCATCGCAAGCTCCTGATTTCTTGCTGCGGCAATCCGCTTTATCTTTCGATGCGGGTAGCATGGCGTTTTGCCGGCGGAAAGGTTATGAGGCAGCGGAATCGGTACTGTTTCCGGCTGTTTCTGTTGCATTCATCGAAGCGGCAACTATAGTCCGGCAACCTGAAAAATGAGGCGGAGTTCCGCCGCCAAGCCTGAGGAGTTTAGCATGTTCATCACCCCGGCATTCGCCCAGAGTGCGACCGATACCGCAACCGGTTTCGGCGGCTCCGGTTTCGAAATGATCATTCTGTTCGTGCCGCTGATGGTCGTCTGGTACTTCCTGCTGATCCGTCCGCAGCGCGCCCAGGCCAAGAAGCGTGAGGAAACCCTGAAGGCGATCCGTCGCGGCGACCAGGTCGTGACCGGCGGCGGTCTCGTCGGCAAGGTGACGAAGGTCGTCGACGACAAGGAAGTCGAAGTCGAGATCGCCGAAGGCGTTCGCGTCCGCATCGTCCGCAGCGGCATTTCGGAAGTTCGCGTCAAGGGTGAACCTGTCAAGGCCGACGCGGCGTAACAGGCGATAACGGCAAACCGCCGGATCGGAAGATCGACGAGAGAATGTTGCATTTTTCCCGCTGGAAAACACTTCTGATTTGGCTGGTTGCGTTTGCGGCCGTCGTCATCGCTACGCCCAATCTGGTGGGCGAGGCACAGCGTGCCTCTCTGCCGGATTGGCTGCGAAACGAGCGCCTGATGCTCGGCCTCGATCTGCAGGGCGGTTCCCATATCGTTCTGAAGGTCGAGCGTTCCGATATCGTCAAGGACCGCCTGGAAGAGGCGGTCGCGAATGTGCGCAACGCGCTGCGCGGCGCCGGCATCCGCTATACCGGGCTGACCGGCAACGACCGGACCGTTACTGTCCGGATCACCGATCCTGCCGAGACGCAGAAAGCGGTCGATCGTCTGCAATCCCTGACGACGACCGGCGGAGATTCCGCCCCTGGGCTCGCGCTGCAGCAGGGCGGCGAGGGGCAGCTCTCACTGCAGATTTCCGACGCCGGCATTACCGCTGACGTCGCCTCCGCCCGGACCCGGTCGCTTGATATCGTCGCCCGCCGCATCGCCGGATTCGGCTATGAGAATTTGCTCGTTCGTCCCGATGGCGACGACCGGATCACCGTGCAGGTGCTGGGATCGGTCGATGCCGAGCGGCTGAAGAACCTTCTCAACCAGCCGGCCAAGCTCTCCTTTCATCTGATTGACGAGAGTATGTCGGGGCAGGAGGCGCTGAACGGCCGCTGGCCGGCGACATCGCAGGTGCTCTATTCGCTGGACGATCCGCCGATTCCCTATCTCGTCGACCGTACGGCGTTCGTCACTGGCAGCAACATGATCGACATCCAGCCTGTCGTCGATCCGCAGACCCAGGATGTCTCGATCACCTATCGCCTGGATGCGGAAGGCACGCGGCGGCTGGCTGAGGCGACGGGGCAGAACATCGGCAAGCATCTTGCCATCGTCTTCGACGACCAGGTCATGTCGGCGCCGGCCATCGATGCAGCGATCACCGGCGGCGAAGGTCGGATATCGGCGAACTTCTCCGAGGATGGCGTCCGCGACCTGGCGGTGATGCTGCGGGCAGGGGCCTTGCCGGCAACGCTGACGAGCGTCGAGGAACGCAGCGTCAGCCCGAGCTTCGGCGCTGACTCCATCTTCTCCGGCCTCATGGCCGGCCTCGTCGCAGTCCTGCTGGTCGCAGCACTGATGATCGCGCTTTATCGGATTCTCGGCCTCGTCGCTGTCGTCTCGCTCTTCTTCAATCTGATACTGATCATTGCCGTGCTGAGCCTTGCCGGCGCGACGCTGACCTTGCCTGGCATTGCCGGCATCGTGCTCATCGTCGGCATGGCGGTCGATTCCAACGTGCTGATCTACGAGCGCATCCGCGAGGAGGAGAAAATCGGCCCCCCCTTTGCGCAGGCGGTCGGCCGCGGCTTCTCGCGCGCCTTCGCAACGATCATCGATGCGAATGTCACGATCTTCATCGCCGCCGTCATTCTCTTTTTCCTCGGCAGCGAATCCATTCGTGGTTTCGCCGTGACGCTGGCGGTTGGCATTCTGACGACCGTCTTCACGGCATTCACGCTGACACGCTCGATCGTCGCCGCGTGGCTGGCGCGACGTCATCCCCGGCACCTGCCGAAAAGCGTCCTGACCCATCTCTTCGAGCACGCCAATATCCGGTTCATGGGCATCCGCCGCTATGTCTTCACGGCGTCGGCTGCGATCTCGCTGATCGCCATGGCGGCCTTTGCCACCGTCGGCCTGCAGCTCGGCATCGACTTCACCGGCGGCTCGCTCATCGAGGTGACGGCGAAACAAGGCAATGCCGACATGACCGATCTCAGATCGCGTCTCAACGATCTCAATCTTGGCGAGGTCGGGGTCGAACGCACCGGCGGCCCGGCGAACGCGCGAATCCGCATCGCGTCCCAGGGCGGCGGAGAGAATGCCGAGCAATCGGCAGCGACGCTGGTGCGCAGCGAGCTCGAGGCGGATTATGATTTCCGTCGCGTCGAAGTCGTCGGCCCGGCCATCTCCGGCGAATTGACGATGACGGCGACGCTTGGTGTCGTTGCCGCGCTCGCGGCAATCCTGCTCTACATCTGGATCCGCTTCGAGTGGCAGTTCGCCGTCGGCGCCATCGTCGCAACGCTGCACGACGTCATCATCATGCTGGGGCTTTTCGTGTTGACCGGCATCGAATTCAATCTCACGAGTATCGCCGCCGTGCTGACCATTGTCGGCTATTCCCTGAACGACACCGTCGTCGTCTATGACCGGATGCGCGAGAACCTGAAGCGATACACAAGGATGCCGCTGCCGATCCTGATCGATGCCTCGATCAATCAGACATTGTCGCGCACCGTCCTGACGGCGGCGACGACGCTGCTTGCCTTGCTGGCGCTCTACCTGTTCGGCGGCGACGTCATGCGCTCATTCGCCTTTGCGATGCTCTTCGGCGTCGCTCTCGGCACTTTCTCTTCGATCTATATCGCCGCTCCCGTGCTGATCGTCTTCCGCCTTCGGCCGGAGAGCCCCGACAGGGAAGAGAGCAACAAGACGGATGCCGGTATAAACTCCGGCACGGTGGTTTGAAAACATGGCAAAAGGCATAGAAATCCGCGCCGCGCATTTTCCCGGGCGCGCTCCGATCGATACTTACGGCAATGGCGGCTTCCGTTTTGCCGACATGTCGCATCGCGGCTCGATTCTTTGCCTGCCCTCCGGCATTCATGGCTGGGACATGGACATGTCGAAGCCGCTGTCGCCTGAAAATTTTCGCCGTGTGCTGGAGGAGGCCGCCGATATAGAGGTTCTGCTCGTCGGCACGGGAACCGAGCTTCGCCGTCTGCCCGACGATTTGAAGCAAGCGCTGAAGGCGCGCGGCATCTCCTCCGATCCGATGAGCACGGGTGCCGCAGTGCGCACCTTCAATATCATGCTGTCCGAGCAGCGCGCCGTCGCGGCGGCCTTGATTGCGGTCTGACGATGGTTGACGCGAATATTGCGACGAACCAGGATATCTGCCTGGCGATGCTACGCGACAATGATCGCGACCGCTATCTTGCCTGCCTTCTATCGCCGCAGGACAAGCGCGGTGCGCTTGCGGCGCTTTACGCATTCAATGCCGAGCTTGCCCGCATCCGCGACCTGGTGCACGAGCCGCTGCCCGGCGAGGTGCGCATGCAATATTGGCACGATCTGCTGGAGGGCAGTGCGCATGGTTCGACGGCGGCCAATCCCGTCGCCGCAGGGCTTCTGGAGGCAATCGAAATTTATCGCCTGCCGCGTAAGACGCTGGTCGACATGATCGAGGCCCGCACATTCGACCTTTATGACGACCCGATGGAAACGCGTCTGACGCTCGAAGGTTATGCCGGCGAAACCGCCTCCGCGCTGATCCAGCTTGCAAGCCTTGTGCTTTCGCCGGAGGAAGCCCCACGATCGGCCGATGCCGCCGGCCATGCCGGCGTCGCCCAGGCGATTGCCGGCCTGCTGCTTTTGATGCCGCTGCATCGCCGCCGCGGCCAGCTCTATATTCCGCTGCAAATCCTTTCGGCCACCGGCCTCGACCGCGATGCCTTCCTTGCCGGCGAAGACCGACCGCGCATCTCCGCCGCCATCGAGGCCTTCGCCGGCCTCGGCCGCGAGCATCTGGCAAAGGCGAGGGGGGCAGGGCCGATTGCGCCCGCCGTCTTTCCGGCCTTCCTGCCGGTCACGCTGGCCGAGCCGGTGCTCCGCAAGGCGCAGAGGCGGGGCGCCCTGCTGTTCAACCGGCCGTTGCAGCCGCCGCAATGGCGCCGCCAGCTCGCAATGGCGCTGGCTGCATCGCGCAGTAAAATCTGATTTCGGTCAAATTCGCGCAAGTCTCGCGCGCTACAAGGTCCTGACCGCTACCCTTTGAACGGAGACTCGGCGTGGGCATTATCGTTTGGTGCGTCCTTTTCGCCATCGTCATTTTCTTTGCCTTCGTGGCAACACGCATGGCTGCGCAAAACAAGGAAGACGGCCTGCACGACACCGGTCTCGCCATTATCGAGTTCGGCCGCGCGTTTCCCAACGAGGCTATCCGCCAGCTGCAGGCGACCGAAAACGGTCAGGCGATCTTCGTGCGCCTCCACGACAACAAGGCCGGGCTGATGCGCAACATGGCGCGCCATTTCTCCTGCCATCTGATCGAGCCCGGCCGTGTGCGCGTGGTAAGCTCGGAGACAGGCAGGGGGTTGGCGATCGAATTTCTCGATGCGCCCGGTCACAACGGAAAATTCGAGTTCGCTTCACCGAAGGAGGCTTCCGAAGTTGCGTTGTGGCTGCTCGGCAACTACATCGCTGAGCCGGACAAGGACCTGCCAGCCGGCCATATATCCGCGGCCAACAAGCAGTAGGACGGCTGCTCAGGCGCTTTCGGCAAACCCTTGTACCTGGCCGAGCCAGGCGGCGCAGTCCGCAAGCGCGCGACGCGCGATCAACTGCCGTTTCATGATCGTCTTATCCTTGCCGCGGAAGCGCTTGACGCCTTCGGGCTTGACGATCGAGCCGGGCTCAAGCTCCGGAAACAGCCCGAAATTGATGTTCATCGGCTGGAACGAGCGTTTGCCGGGCTCTTCGTCGGTGACGATGTGGCCGCCGGTGATATGACCGAGCAGCGAGCCGAGCGCCGTCGTCGCCGGCGGCAGCAAGATCGCTTCGCCCTTGCGTTCGGCGGCGGCAAAACGCCCTGCCATCAGCCCGACGCTAGCGCTTTCCACATAACCCTCGCAGCCGGTGATCTGGCCGGCGAAACGCAGGCCGGGCCGCGACTTCAGCGTCAGCGACGGATCGAGCAGGGTCGGGGAGTTGATGTAGGTGTTGCGATGCAGGCCGCCGAGGCGGGCGAATTCGGCATTTTCCAGTCCCGGGATCATCCGGAAGATTTCCGCCTGCGCGCCGTATTTCAGCTTCGTCTGGAAGCCGACCATGTTGTAAAGCGTGCCGAGCGCATTGTCCTGGCGCAGCTGCACGACGGCATAGGCCTTGACTGTCGGATTATGCGCGTTCGTCAGCCCCATCGGCTTCATCGGCCCGTGGCGCAGCGTCTCGCGGCCGCGCTCGGCCATCACTTCGATCGGCAGGCAGCCGTCGAAATAGGGAGTGCCTTCCCATTCCTTGAAGCCGACAGTGTCGCCAGCGATCAACGCGTCGACGAAGGCATTGTACTGCGCCTCGTCCATCGGGCAGTTGATGTAATCCTTGCCCGTGCCGCCGGGGCCGACCTTGTCGTAGCGCGACTGATACCAGCAGATATCCATGTCGATGCTGTCGCGGTAGACGATCGGCGCGATGGCGTCGAAGAAGGCGAGCGAATCCTCGCCCGTCTGCGCCTGGATGGCGCTGGCGAGCGACGGCGCGGTCAGCGGTCCGGTGGCGACGATGGCAAGATCCCAGTCGCGCGGCGGCAGACCGGTGATTTCCTCGCGCACGACGGTGATCAGCGGATGGTCGTGGATCGCCTTGGTCACGGCTTCGGAAAAGCCATCGCGATCGACGGCCAGCGCGCCGCCGGCCGGCACCTGGTGGCGGTCGGCGGCAGCCATGATCAGCGAGCCCGCCATACGCATCTCGGCATGGATGACGCCGACGGCATTGCTGGTCGCATCGTCGGAACGGAAGGAATTGGAGCAGACGAGTTCGGCAAGACCGTCGGTCTTGTGCGCATCCGTGCCGCGCACGCCGCGCATTTCATGCAAAATGACGGGAATGCCGGAGCTGGCGATTTGCCAGGCGGCTTCCGAACCGGCAAGCCCACCGCCGACGACATGAATGGGGGAATAAGAGGAGATCGTGTTCATCCCGGGCTGATATCATGTCGGTAGGTGCGATCCAACACCCCGAATCAAAAACGGCGCCCTAATAGCGCCGTCTTGAAGCATCGTGCCCGTTTGCCCGCGATTAGCGGAACGAGCGGGATGCGATGTTACGGATGTCGTAGCGGCTGACGCCGATGTCGGACAGGGTCTGGTTCGACAGGCTGCCGAGTTCGTTGAGCGTACGGCGGTAGTTGAGCCAGCTTTTTGCAATGCGGATCGGGTTCATTGTCATCTTCCTCGAACAAATTCCGCTGGACGGCGGGATCGCCTGTCTCTCTGCGGTTGATGTTTATATAGGCGAAAACCCTCTCATTGTGCAGTGCAATTAAAAGGCGTCTGCCATGCAAATGTGCAATATGATGCTCGAGAATTAAGCGGTGAACATTTTTTGAGCGGGCTAAGGAACCGGGAAGATCCTGCAACCGCGGCCACCGTCGATCGCCACAAATGAAAACGCCCGCTGCGGTGCAGCGGGCGTTTTAATCATGGGCGGATCTGCTTGGGAGGAAGCAGAAACCTTTGAATTAACGCGAAGAAGCTTCGCGGGCGACGCGATGGATGTCCGAACGGTCGATGCCGAGGTCATGCAATTCGCGGTTGGTCATGCGGCCGAGTTCGGTGACCGTCTGACGATACTTGCGCCAATTGTTGAAAGAGCGGGTGATGTTCATATTAAGCCCCTTTCCGAGGGTTTGATCTGCCAGCAGCCACCCATCGGCGCTGACCTCTATTTGATGACCGGAATATATGTTGCGGCGCGAAGGACGAAAATAGACAAGTTTTCAGGTCACCTATGCGATAGATGCAATGCTTTACACAATCTTACCGCAGTCTGGTCAACGAATAGGCAAAGTGACTTGAGCGAATACCAGAGCTTTGAAATGGCGAAGGGCTGCGATGAGGAAAAACCCCGCTCCCGCCGGTTGTGCCGCTGGACACGCGGTTCGTCGCCGGTTCGACGAGCCATCAATCATTACGATGGCCCCGCAAAGCGGCGCGATCACGAATGCGGCACCACGGCTAATACGAAGAAAAATCCGGTGCTCTCCCGGTGGCACCGCCCAGCCAGTATCGGATGTGCTAACGCGTTGAACCTACGCATTATGTTGTCATCAAATAAAACGCCCGCCGGGGGAGGATCCGGCGGGCGCATTATAGTGACTGGCAACTGGGAGGAGGAGTGTCACCAGTCTATCGCAGCGCGCTTGGGAGGAGGTGTGCGCGGCTGCGAATCTCGTCACGGACAAAGCAATCCGCGGGCGTCCGGCAGTGCCGGGCCGGGGCGCCATCCCCGTGCTTCGATAGTCGGTAAATAGTATGATTAATTGGCATTTTGCAGTGCAATAATTACATGAGAGACATGCGGAAGGTGCATACCTCTTCCTTCGTATGCTGATATTAGCAGTTCCGACGTTAGCGTCCGGTTAACATCTGACCCAAATTAGACCAATGAGGAATTTGCATATTTAGCGCTGAGGCGTTTGCGAAGCTGCCTGCTGCGTCTATAAATGACGGCAGCCGCAGCGCGTGCGTCGCGGAACTGAGGGGTGGAAGCATGTATCGCGGCAGATTGGAGCGGGATCTCTTGCTCTGGGTGGGCAAGGGTCTGCTGGCAAAGGAAACGGCCGGCGCGCTTCTCGCCGAATATGACAGCCGCCCGGCCAGCTTCAGCCTCGGCCGGGTGCTGATGGCGCTGGCGGCGGTGCTTCTTGCCGCTGCCGTTCTGCTGGTGATCGCCTCCAATTGGGAAGCCATTCCGCGCCTGATCCGCGTCGGCGCCATCCTCGCTCTGATCTGGGCGGTGCATATTGCCGCCGCCCTGATGCTCGCTCGCGGTGCGGCGGCGGCCGCAGGCGGGCTGCTGGTCATCGGCGCGATGAGCTTCGGGGGTGCCATTTCGCTGGTCGGGCAGATGTATCATCTCTCCGGCGACGAGCAGACGGTGATGTATCTCTGGTTCGCCATCGCGACGATCTCCGCGATCCTGTTCCGTTCGGGCGCGGTGGTGGTCGTTGCGGGCTTTCTCTCCTGGGCGTCCTTTGCCGTTTATCTCGAGAACCATGACACGCATTGGATCGGGGTTGATCCCTGGATGGCGCCGGTCATGGCGGTGATTGTCATTGCGTTGGTGCGTTACACCGGCGCTGCGCGAGCGCGTCATCTCGCCTATTTGCTGCTGATCGGCTGGCTTGCATGGCTCTACACGCTTTATGAGGAGATGGCGGTGGCGCTTGCCTTCGCCGTCGGCGGCATGGCGGTTTTCGTGCTGACGGCGTTGCCGCATCCCCGTATCGCGCCACTGGTCAGGAGTGCCGGCGCGGCCCCGGCATTCTACAGCTTCCTCGTCGCAGCAATCGGCTTCCTGCTCCTGCATATCGAGATTGAGCAGGGATGGCGGCTGGTGGTGCTCGGTCTGGCGACACTTGCCGCCGCCGTGCTGGCGATCGCGCTGCAAGGCAGGAACAACGGCGCCGTGCGTTACCTCGCCTATACAGCCTTCGCTGCAGAGATGCTCTATCTCGCTTCCGTCACCGTCGGCTCGATCCTCGGCACGTCGAGCCTCTTCCTGTTTTCCGGTCTCGTGGTTGCGCTGGTCGCTTGGATCGTCATCCGTCTCGAGCGGCGCTTTTCCGCAACTGCACGGGAGGAGCTCGCATGAGCTCGTTGATGGCAAGGCTGCAGTCCGGAAAGGGCTACCTGCTTTCGGCGGTTATCGTCGCCGGCCTGCAGACTATAATCCTCGGCACGATCATCCAGAGCCGGGCTTCGATTCTCAGTAATGGCGCCGAAGTGCTGCTGAAGACGGCCCCGGTCGATCCGCGCGATTTCCTGCGCGGCGATTATGTCGTCCTGAACTATGACATTTCCACCGTGCCGGTGCAGACGGTTTCCGGCGGCATTCCGGCTGAGCCGGCCGAACGCACGCTGTGGGTCCGGTTGAAGAAGCAGGCGGACGGTTTCTGGACGGTGAGCGAATCGTCCTTCCACGCGCTGCCGCCGCAGCCGGAGACGGTGATCCTGCGCAGCCAGCCATTCTATAGTGGCGGACTGGCTGCGGGCGACAGCATTCGCGTCGAATACGGCATCGAGCGTTATTATGTCCCCGAGGGTCAGGGTAAACCACTGGAGGAGGCGCGCAATGATGGCAACGTCGCCATAGCGGTGCGCGTTTCGGCGGACGGAAGGGCGCAGATCCGCAGCCTGCTCGTCGATGGCAAGCCGGTTTACGACGAACCGCTCTACTGATCCCGCAAGCCTTGGGGCAGGGGCGCTTTTCCGGCGCAAATCCACTGTCATTCGCCGTTCATTTTTCCTTTGCCTCGACCAAATCGGGTGATATAGAGACGCCGCGCTCCGGAAGGCCTCATGCGCAGGCATAGGCATGCGGTTCTGTGGACGCGGGTATGGTGAAATTGGTAGACACGCCAGATTTAGGTTCTGGTGCCGCAAGGCGTGGGAGTTCAAGTCTCTCTACCCGCACCAGGCTGTTTGCAGGGGGAGACCAAGAACTTGGTTGTCCCCGAATGACCGAAGGTTGTTCCGAATACTCGGAAGTGAGTGCCGTTCCGCTTTGGGCGGAATGATACAGGAATTGGGAAAAGCCACGCGCGGCACGCAGCCGGCGTCGTGCTCATCGAAACGAACGGCGTCTGGGCACGGCCGCCACGACATGAAGGTAGGAAGACATGCAGGTTATCGAAACGCTGGCTGAAGGGCTGAAGCGCGAAATCAAGGTCGTTATCCCGGCCAAGGACATGGAAGACAAGATGAATGAGCGTCTTGCCGATGTGAAGGACAAGATCCGCATCAACGGCTTCCGTCCGGGCAAGGTCCCCGCAGCTCACCTGAAGAAGGTCTATGGCAAGTCGATCATGGCCGAGCTCGTCAACGAGATCGTCCGCGAACAGCCGACCGCCATCCTGTCCAGCCGCGGCGAAAAGTCGGCCACGCAGCCGGAAATCGCCATGACCGAAGACAAGGACGAAGCCGACAAGATCCTCTCCGCCCAGCAGGATTTCGAATTCACGCTTTCCTACGAAGTGCTGCCGCCGATCGAGCTGAAGTCGGTCAAGGGCATCAAGGTCACGCGCGAAGTCATCGACATCTCGGATGACGAAGTCAACGAGCAGGTGCTGAAGGTTGCTGAAAGCGCCCGTTCCTACGAGAGCAAGACCGGCAAGGCCGCCAACGGCGACCGCATCACCATGGATTATGTCGGCAAGGTCGACGGCGAAGCCTTCGAAGGCGGCACCGATCAGGGCGCCGAACTGGTAATCGGTTCCGGCCGCTTCATCCCGGGCTTCGAAGACCAGCTCGTCGGCGTCAAGGCCGGCGAAGAAAAGAACATCACCGTGACCTTCCCGGCCGACTATCCGGCCAAGAACCTCGCCGGCAAGGAAGCGACCTTCGACGTCACGGTCAAGGACGTTGCAGCGCCTGGCAAGGTCGAGATCAACGACGAACTGGCCTCCAAGCTCGGCATCGAATCCGCCGATCGCCTGAAGGAGATCGTCCGCGGTCAGATCGAATCGCAGTACGGTTCGCTGACCCGTCAGAAGCTGAAGCGCCAGATCCTCGACCAGCTCGACGAGATGTACAAGTTCGACACTCCGTCTTCGCTCGTCGACGCCGAATACAACGGCATCTGGAGCCAGGTGAACAACGACCTCGCTCAGTCCGGCAAGACCTTCGAGGACGAAGACACGACCGAAGAGAAGGCGCGTGAGGAATACAAGACGCTTGCAGAGCGTCGCGTCCGCCTCGGCCTCGTTCTCTCCGAAATCGGCGAAAAGGCCGGCGTCGAAGTCACTGAAGACGAAATGCAGCGCGCCATCTACGAACAGCTGCGCCAGTATCCGGGTCAGGAAAAGCAGATCCTCGAATTCTTCCGCAGCCAGCCGGGTGCAGCCGCTTCGATCCGCGCGCCGATCTTCGAAGAGAAGGTCATTGATCACCTGCTGACGGAAATCGATGTCACCGACAAGAAGGTGACGAAGGAAGAGCTGCTCGCCGAGGACGAAGGTGAAGCCAAGGCCGAGACCAAGAAGGCCGCTCCGAAGAAGAAGGCTGCCGCCAAGACCGAAGCCGCCGAGGCTGGTGAAGGCGAGGAAGTCGCTCCGAAAAAGAAGGCTGCTCCGAAGAAGAAGGCTGCCGACGAGAGCGCCGAATAATCGCTTCCCGGTTCTGAAATTTGCAAGGCCCCGCCATCGTGCGGGGCCTTTTCGTTTTTTGCCTTCCGGCGGCTCAGGTTTATCTGCAGCAACAAATAGTTGAAAGAGAGTATAATTCGATGCAGATTTGTATATGGTGGGAGGGGCCTGAAAAATGACTGCAAAACACGACATGAAGAAATTGGTGGAGGAAATCTATGCTGTGCGCGACCGCGGCGATATCGAGGGCACGCTGGCGCTGATCGGCGATGATTGTACCTTTCGGATGGCCGGCAATACACGGCTGGCGCCTTTTTCGACTGAAGCGGGCGGCCATGCCTTTCGCCAGGTGATAGCGCAGCTCATCACGGCGTGGGATCTATCTAAGATCAGTACGACCGGCATCCATGTGGACGAGGATGAGCAGATCGTCTTCGCCCACCGCGAAGGGGAGGTCACACATATTCCGTCCGGCGTGAGCTTCCATACGTAATTCGTCGACAAGATCCATTTCAGGGACGGGAAACCGGTCAAGATCGTCGAATTTGTCGACACGCTACAGGTGGCCGAGACAACGCTGATAATCCAGGTCGCTTAAACTGCCACCAGAGCGCCTCGCACCAACCTTGCTTCAAGCGAGGCGCTTGGGGGGGAGCTGCGGCTCAATGCCGTGTCAGCTCCGCGACTTTCCGGACATGGCTGACGGCCGCGGCTCCACCGGCGGTTTTGGTGAAGAGGCTGAGCGTCTCTTCCTCGTCGTCCGCGACGGGTGTGAGGGCCTGATCCGTGTAGCTCTTGGACTTCGCATCCCGTGAAATCAGGAATGCCGAAATCGTCAGGCCGATGATCGTGCCGGCTAGCGAAACATGTTTGCTCAAGGTTTCCCAGGCAAAGCGCGGCCAGAAGATCAGCGGGTTTTCACGCGGCAGTTCGGGGCGCCGCTCCGATGGCGTCTTCAGGCGCAGGAGGCCGCTTTGCAGCGGATGCACGTTTTCCAGCGGTACGGTGGTCGCGAAGGAGACGAGAACCTTGACAAGCCTTGCCACCGGCACGCCGGTCGCCACGGCCCGGCGCAGCAGCGTCTTCATATGATCAGGCGAATAATAGAGCGACCAGGCCTCGTGGTAGATATCTTCCCATTGCTGCTTGCTCATCTTGGGGTGCGCAGTGCAGACGTGCTCGACATCGTAAATGTTGAGATCGCCGTCCATCTCGACGCCCTTCTTCCACAGGACCTGATGGTCCTCGGAACCCGGCAGCGGTGTCAGGATGAAGAATTCGATGACGTCGAGCGGCAGCTCTTCCTGAATGATCGTGATATCGCGGCGGATCGATTCCGGCGTGTCGGCCGGGAAGCCGAGAATATAGCCGGCCAGCGTCATGATGCCCTCAGCCTTCCAGGCGAGTAGCATCTTGCGGTATTCGGTGATTTTGTTCTGATTCTTCTTGGCGGCGGTCAGATTGTCCGGATTGACGTTTTCGAGGCCGATGAAGACGCGGGTGACGCCGGCGCGCCGGGATTTCTCGATGAAGTTCGGGATCTTGTGGCAGAGCGTGTCGACCTGGATCATCAGACCGAGCGGAATGCCGTCGCGCTCCTTGAGCTCGATCAGCCGATCGAAGATCGCCTCCCAATCCTTGTTGCGGGCGAAATTGTCGTCGGTAATGAAGAATTTATGGATGCCCTGCGCCCAGTTCATCCGCACCAGCTTTTCGACGTCGTCGGCCGAGCGGAAGCGCGACTTGCGCCCCTGCACGTTGATGATGGTGCAGAACGAGCACTGGTAGGGACAGCCGCGCCCGGCATCAAAGCTGGTGCTGAGGCCGAGCGTGCGCTGGATATTGTCCTTCGGCAGGAAGGGAACCGGCGTGCCGCCGATACCGGGAAGGTCGTTCATGAAGTTATAGAGCGGCTTCAGTTCGCCGCTAGCGGCGTCACGCAGCACCATGTCCAGCCGCCCCTCGGCTTCGCCGGCGAACATCGAGATGCCCATGTCGCGGCAGGCGTCGAGCCCGACCGCCTTGCCGTCGAGCATCGACAGGCAACCGGAGACATGAAAGCCGCCCATCGAAACCGGCAGGCCGGCATCGCGGAAGGGGCGGGCGATATCGAGCGCGCGCGGATATTGGTTGGACTGGACGCCGACCAGCGCGACCATGCCGAAATTGCCGTGGCGCCTGAACTGGGCGAGCAGTCGGGGGAAATCGATGCGCGTATTGGTCTCGTCGATCACGGTGATGTCGATCGCCGTATCGGGCCCGAGCACCTGGCGCTCGGCGCATTCGGCGGCGATGCCGTAGAGAGCTGCGAGCGAATTGGAAGGAATCATCGCCCGCCACCAGCGGATGACGTAACCGTCATCGTCATAATGCGACGGCTTGATCAGGATCAGCTGAAAACGTCTGCGCGCGGCTTCCAAAGCATGGGACAAGAGTATCTATCTTTCTCTAGAAACGTCTGCCCGGAGGCAAAATGGAGATGAGCACAAATGAGGCACGGCGTTCGATGCGATTGATCAGGGCTTAAACTAAGGCGTAAAAATCGGGGGTGCGCGCAAAAGTTTTGCGCAGCCCATCCTTCCTTAATATACTACCCGACATCGAGCAGCAATGCGCGGTGGTCGGAGACCTCGGGCGCCTCGACCACCTCGAACCTGCCAACCTTGACCCCCGGTGTGACCAGCATGTAGTCGGCAAAGCGGCCCTCCTTCAGATAGTAGGAGGTTCGCGTGTCGACAAGGCCGTTTCCTGTGACCAGATCGGAAAGGCCCAGTCGAGCGAGGATCTTAAAGATCTTGCTGTCGGGCAGGACGTTGAAATCGCCGCAGACCACGAGCCCTTCGTCGCCGGGCCAGACCCGTTCGATGAGCCCGGCCAGCGCCAGCGCCTGCTCTTCGCGCGCCGCCGTATCGCCCTTGCCGGCTGGGTCCCGCAGGCCATGCATATGGGCGATGGTAAGCGCGGAAGCGTTCCCATGGCTGAAGAGACGGATGCAATGCGCGTTTCGCGGGCGGGGATGTTCGCCCCAGCCGCCGGCGGAAAAACTGCCGTGCACGAAGTCTATCGCCTGAGCGATGACGGAATGCGATTTGCGAACGTAGGTCGCCAGCCCAAATTCGGCGACAATCGCGGCATCGCCGTCGAAGAGTGCCCCTCTCGATGTCGGGCAGAAGAAGCCGTCATGGCCGGGCAGGGCGGCGCTGATCTCCGCAAACAGATTGGCGCGCTGCGGCAATTCCAGCCCGGCATCGCGATAGACCGACCATCCGGGGCTCGCACCCGGCGCCCGCAGCACTTCCTGCAGGCACAGCACGTCAGGATCGGCCTGCCTGACATAGGCGATCAGCGCCTCATGCAGCCTGCCGCCCCATGCATTCAGCGAAATGATGCGCAATGTCTTACGCTCCCTTGGGTGGCCGGATCGAGATGGCTGCCCTGTCGCTTTGCGCCTACAATTCCGACTTGATATCGCCCATCCGGTTCCAGGCGTCGAGGCCGGCGATCTTGTAGGCTTCGGCGAGCGTTGGATAGTTGAAGGTGTTTTCGACGAAATATTCGACCGTGCCTTTGAGATTGAGCACAGCCTGGCCGATATGCACCAGTTCGGTGGCGCCTTCGCCGACGATATGCACGCCGAGCAGACGGCGCGTCTTCAGCGAGAAGATCAGCTTCAAAAGCCCGGTGTCGAGGCCCATGATATGGCCGCGCGAGGTCTCGCGAAAGCGGGCGATGCCGCATTCATAGGGAATGCCGCGCTCCTTCATCTCTTCTTCGGTCAGGCCGCAGGTCGAGATCTCCGGCACGGCATAGATGCCGTAGGGGAAATATTTCGGCGGCTCCTTGGCGACCGCGCCGATCGCCACACGGGCGGCAATACGGCCCTGTTCCATCGAGGTCGAGGCGAGGCTCGGAAAGCCGACGACGTCGCCGGCGGCGTAAACGTTCGGAACCGATGTCTGAAACGTCTCTGGGTTGACCTTGAGACGGCCGCGGTTGTCGGCCTCGAGGCCGATGGCCGCAAGGTTCAGTGCGTCCGTCGCCCCCATGCGGCCGGCCGCAAAGAGCACCATGTCGGTCGTCAGACGCCGGCCGCTGTCGAGCGTCAGTTCGACCTTGCCGTTATCGAGCCTCTCGACCTTGTCGGCCTTCTGCCCGAGCAGCAGTTTCATGTTGCGGTCGCGCAGCTGGTAGGTGAAGTCCTCGACGATTTCCTTGTCGATGAAGTCGAGCATCGTCGCCTTCGGGTCGATCACGGTGACGGCGGTGTCGAGTGCGCTGAAGATCGTTGCATATTCGATGCCGATGACGCCTGCACCGATGACGATCATCGAGCGCGGCAGCTCCTGGATGTCGAGCAGCTCATCGCTGTCGAGAACGGTCTTGCCGTCAAAAGGAATGTAGTCTGGGCGGAACGGCTTGGTGCCGACGGCGAGCAGCACGCTGGCGGCGGTGACCTGGGTGACCTCGCCGTCATCCTTGATCACCTGCAGCGTTGAAGCATCGACGAAGCTCGCCTTGCCGCGAATATGGTGCACGCGGTTGCGGGCAAACTGGTGCTCGAGCACCTCGACCTCGTGGTCGAGGGTAATCAGCAGGCGGCGGCGCAGGTCTTCGGCGCTGATCTCCTGCTTGACGCGGTAGGATCGGCCGTAAAAGCCGCGTTCCCGCCAGCCGGACAGATTGAGCGCGGTCTCGCGCAACGTCTTCGAGGGGATGGTGCCGGTATGAACGGACACGCCGCCGACGCGCTTACCCTGCTCGATGACGAGCACTTTCTTGCCGAGTTTCGCAGCCTGGATCGCGCCGCGGCGCCCTGCGGGACCGCTCCCCACCACAACGAGATCGTACTGAAACATCCTCTAGCCCCGGATTGGAATGGAATCATTTGCGACAAAAATGTCGCCCCTCATCGCTAGCCGGTCAATGTTACAGATTGTTTTACGACTGCCGATTCAGCCGGACCTGTGTTTAATCAGCTTCAGCATCTTCAGGTCAGTTTGGCTGTTCTTGCCGACGATGACATAATCGTGGACGATCATATCAAGTGCGTAAGCTACGCCGATGATCACTTTCGTCAAATCGATGTCAGCGCGCGACGGCTTTTCATGCGCGGGTGATGTAATCCGCGGAAATATCGGTCACGCTGGTAACGCCGAGCAACGCCATGTTGCTATGCAGTTCCGTCCTGAGGATATCCGCCGCCTTCAGCACGCCGGGCAGCCCCGCGACGGCTGCGGCATAAAGGAACGGCCTGCCTACGAACACGAAACAGGCGCCGAGCGCCAGCGCCTTCATGATATCAGTTCCACGCCTGATGCCGCCGTCGACCATGACGGCAATGCTGTCTCCGACACGTGCCGCAATTTCCGGAAGGACCTGAAGGGGAGATGCGGTGCCGTCGAGCTGGCGGCCGCCATGATTGGAGACGATCACTCCATCCGCGCCCGTATCAGCCGCCAGTGCCGCGTCTTCGGGATGCATGATCCCCTTGACCACGAGCTTGCCGGACCACCTCCTGCGTATCCGCTCCAAATGGCTCCAGTTGAGATGGTCACGCTTGCCGAAATCGCGGGTGACGTTCGAGGAGATGATCGGCGCGCCTCTTGTGGCATAGGAATTTTCAAAATGCGGAATGCCGTGCCGGGCGATCGTGCGCAGGAATGTGCCCGTGGTCCAACGAGGGTGCGAGATGCCCTGCCATGCCAAGCGGAGACCGGGACGCAAAGGCGTCGAAAATCCAGCCCTGACATTGTTTTCGCGGTTGGGCAGCGTGGCCGTGTCCACGGTCAGCAGAAGCGTGCCGATGCCGGCCGCACCGACGCGATCTATGAGGGCATCAATACGATCGGGTTCGCCGGGCAGATAGGCCTGAAACCATACTTGTGGCGAAACAGCAGCGATCTCTTCCAAGGGGATGAGCGACGAACCACTGATGATCATCGGGATTCCCGATTGGTCCGCGCCTTGCGCGAGCACGATGTCCCCCCGATAGGCCATCAGTGCGCTGATCCCCATCGGCGCAATGCCGAACGGTACGGCGTGCGTTCTATCGAAGAGCTTCGTCTCGGTGCTGCGGGTCGAGACGTCCCGAAGCACACGCGGACGGAAGGCATAGGCCTGGAAGGCCTCTGCGTTATGTCGCAGCGACGCATTGGTCTCGGTCGCGCCGGCGATATAACCGAACAGCGGCTTGGGCAGATGCTGCCGCGCCTTGGTTTCGAAGTCGTCGAGGCAGAGCACGCCACGGCAGAGCCGGGTCGATCGATCAGTGTTACCGCTGCGGGTCGTCATGAGCTTTATCTTCTCGGTATCCCCAGCGGGCATTGTTCAGCGAATGGGGCGCAGGTTGCATACAATCGCGCACCACCGACTACTGTCAACTCCAGCCTTGCTATCAGATCAGCTTAAGTCCCTTCAGGCTGACATGGCCGTCCTTGCCGATGATGATATGGTCGTGGACGGTGATATCGAGCGCCTTGGCCGCCTCGATGATCACCTTCGTCATGTCGATATCGGCGCGCGAAGGCGTCGGGTCGCCGGAGGGGTGGTTGTGGACGAGGATGATCGCCGTTGCCGAAAGCTCGAGCGCGCGCTTGACCACTTCGCGCGGATAGACCGGCGTATGGTCGACCGTGCCGCGGCCCTGGACCTCGTCGGCGATCAGCACATTGCGCTTGTCGAGGAAGAGGATGCGGAACTGTTCGCGGGTCTCGTGCGCCATGGCGGCGTGGCAGTACTGAATGACCGAGGACCAGGAGGAGAGCACCTGCTTGCTTCTGATCTCGCTTTTCAGCGTCCGGTGGGCGACGGTCGAAATCAGTTTCAGATCGAGGGCTACATTCTCGCCGACGCCCTTCACCTCGGTCAGCAGCGCCGCCGGGGCGCCAAAAACTCCGGCAAGCGAGCCGAAGCGTTCGATCAGCGCCTTGGCGATCGGTTTGGTGTCGCGTCGCGGGATCAGGCGGAAAAGCAGGAGCTCGAGGATTTCATAATCGGCAAGCGCCGTGTCGCCCTGCTCGCGGAAGCGGTCACGCAGCCGCTCGCGATGACCGTGGTAATGTTCCGGTGCGGAGAGCGAGGCGGGCAGGGCGGTCCGGGCATTCGGCGCGGTTGGTTTTTGCGGCCGGTCGCCGAAGAATAAACGTTCGTCGGCAATAGGCTCTTCGGTCGCGAAAGGCAGCTCGTCGTCGGAAGATGTCGCTGCGGGCCCCTTCACCATCGGATCGTCACCTGGCAAGCGACGGCAGTCCGGGCCGGTCGAGCCCAGCAGGTGACAGAGTGAATATCTCGCAGCCGTCGGCCGTGACGCCGACCGTATGTTCGTATTGCGCCGAAAGCGAGCGGTCGCGGGTGACCGCCGTCCAGCCGTCGGCCAGCACCTTCACATGCGGCCGGCCGAGATTGATCATCGGCTCGATGGTGAAGATCATGCCTTCGCGCAGTTCCGGCCCTTCATTGGCGCGGCCGTAATGCAGAATATTCGGTGAATCGTGGAACAGCCGGCCGACGCCGTGGCCGCAGAAATCGCGCACCACCGAACAACGCTCGGCCTCGGCATAGGTCTGGATCGCCTCGCCGATCGCGCCGGTGCGGGCGCCGGGCCTGACGGCGGAAATGCCGCGCATCAGCGATTCATAGGTCACTTCGAGCAGTCGCTCGGCGGCGCGCTTGACCGTGCCGACGGGATACATCCGGCTGGAATCGCCATGCCAGCCATCGAGCACGAAGGTGACGTCGATATTGACGATATCGCCTTCGCGCAGCGGCTTGTCGTTCGGAATGCCGTGGCAGACGACATGATTGATCGAGGTGCAGGTCGATCTGGTATAGCCGCGATAGTTCAGCGTCGCCGGATAGGCGCCGTGGTCCATGCCGAAATCGAAGACGAACCGATCGATCTCATCGGTCAACAGGCCGGGCTTGACGATATCGGCCAGCGCATCGAGGCAGCGGGCGGTCAGCTGGCATGCCTTGCGCATGCCTTCGAATGCTTGCGTGTCGTAAAGCCGGATGGCGCCGGTGTTCTTCGGCGGCGCGGAAGAGGCTTCGATATAGTTCACCATTGCAGGGCCTTAGCGGAGAATATTAGCTTTGTTCATAATGCAGCTATGACGGGTTCGTCCATCGCGATCAACCGTCGCGGCGAGATTTCTCAAGGGATTTGGCCGCCTCCCGCAGCCATTGCCCGCCGAATTATTCGCGCCGAACGAAATATCCACAGTCTTCCCAAAGGGATAGGATTGATCGCATGAAACCTCCTCGCTACTCACCGATTGGTGACAGCGGGGAAGGGTCGGTCATGCTGAATGAAGCGGTAAATCTTGAGAGTTCGCCCGGTGCCGAGGCGGCGTCAGAACGGCGGGTGCGCGATCGCGGCGCCACCGAGCGCGCCATCCTTGCCGCCGCCAAGGGCCTGCTGGCGGAAGAAGGCTTCCAGAATTTCGGCATCAATGCCGTCGCCCGCCGCGCCGGTTGCGACAAGCAGCTGATCTACCGCTATTATGGCGGCCTTGACGGCTTGGTCGAGGCGATCGGCGCCGACCTCGGCACATGGGTGAGGGATCGCATTCCGGAAGATGCCGGCGGCATGTTCCTGCTCACTTACGGCGATCTGATGGAGCGGCTGGCGCTGCTTCTGCTCGACGCCTTGAAAAATGATCCGCTGATGCGCCGCATCCTCGCCTGGGAGGTCTCGGAAAATACCGAGCAGGTGAGGCGGCTTTCAGAAGCCCGTTCGAAGGCTCTCGCCCTGTGGCTGGATCGCATGCGCGGCTCGCTGGCGCCGCCGAAGGGTGTGGATGCCGCCGCCGTCAATGCCGTCGTCATCGCTGCAATCCAGCATCTCGTGCTTGCCGGGGCCGCCGGCGGCCAATGCGCCGGCCTGTCGCTCAAGACATCAAAGGACTGGGAGAAGGCGGCACTAGCGCTGAAGCGTCTCGTGCGCGGCGTCTACGGCTGACATTCGCGTTATCCACAGGAGGCGGGTCCGGCGTTAACCCTAACAAATGGTTTACGTTGCGTGGGGCGGGTTAAGCCGACACTGTGCTATCAGCAGAGATGGTACGAGTGAGAGTCCCGAGTTGACATTCATGGGAAGCAAGATCGCCAAAGCCGCATTTCTGGTGACGGCAATGTTGTTCTTCGCAATCCTGGCGCTGGATATTGCAATTCCGACGCTGGTGCTTTGCACCATGGCATTGTCGACGTGGTTGGTCTCCCTCGATCTGCCCGTCGCGCGCAAGCATGGAGGAGAGGCCGCATGAAGTGGTTTCTGATCTTCTGGGCCGGCCCCATCGTCTTTCTGGGCGGATGGTACTGGCTTTCCTATTACGACATTAATTTCGGTGTGCTGATGCTGACGCGTCAGGTCCATGACCTGACGTTCCAGCTCTACGGCGAGGCGCTCGGCATGCCGCCGGAGGCTATCCCGCCGCTCGTTGCCCGGACAATCGCCGTCGACAGTCTCATCGTCTTCGCCCTCCTTGGCTTCAGAAAGCGTAAGTCGATCATGGCCTGGTGGCAGGCGCGTCAGGCGCTGAATTCCTCTCCTGCAGATCTTGCCAGCAAGGAAAGCCTGTCGAGCGCACCCTGAAGGATGAAGCTGGCCGCGGCCGAATCGATCCGTTCGGCGCGTTTGGCGCGCGAGACGTCCATCTCGAGCAGCGTCCGTTCAGCCGCAACCGTTGAAAGCCGCTCATCCCAATAGACGAAGGGCAACGCCGTTTTCTGCTCCATGTTGCGTACGAAGGCACGCGTCGCCTGCACGCGCGGGCCCGCCGACCCGTCCATGTTCATCGGCAGGCCGATCACGAAGCCTGCGACCTTTTCCGTTGCCGCGAAATCCAGCAGCGCCTGCGCATCGATGGTGAATTTGACACGGCGGATCACCGGCCGCGGCGTGGCGAACCGCCGTCCAAGATCGGACATCGAAAGCCCGATCGTCTTGGTGCCGAGATCGAGGCCGGCAATGGCCTGCCCGGGGGCGAGGGTCGCAGCCATTTCCTCGATCGTCAGCACAGTCATTCCATTTCATCCCGTCAAAAGAAATTGAGGCCGCCGCGGCTTTTCTTCGCCGGCGCATGAGATATGTCCTTACCATCGAAATTGGATTTTGCATCACGTAAGGAGAGATTTCATGAAGATCACCTGGCTTGGCCATTCCGCCTTTCGCATCGAGACCGGCAAGGCGAAGATCCTGCTCGACCCGTTCCTCAATCATAACGCTTCATTTGCCGGCCAGGATATCAAGGATGTTTCTTCAGGCATCACCCATATCCTGCTGACGCACGGCCATGGCGACCATGTCGGCGATACGATCGCGCTCGCCAAGGAAACTGGCGCCGTCGTTCTCGCGAATGCCGATCTCGCCGCCTGGCTGAGTTCCAAGGGCGTCGATAGGATCGAAATGGGCAATACCGGCGGCACGATCACCTTCGGCGGCTTCTCGGCAACCTTCACCAATGCGCTGCATTCCTCCGCCCAGATCACCGAGGATGGCGTCTCGCATGCGCTTGGCAATGCCAACGGCCTGATGCTGCATTTCGACGACGAGGCCTCGATCTTCGCCATGGGCGACACCGACATCTTCTCCGACATGGGGCTGATCAACGAATTGCACCAGCCCGAGATCGGTTTCGTGCCGGTCGGCGACCGCTTCACCATGGGCGGCGCGGTGGCGGCACTCGCCTGCCAGCGTTATTTCAGCTTCAAGACCGCGATCCCCTGTCATTTCGGGACCTTCCCGATCATCGATCAGACCGCTGATAAGTTCATTGACGGCATGGAGGGATCGAAGACGCAGGTGAAGGCGCTGAAGCCTGCCGAGAGCCTGTCGATCTGACGAAACCCCGTTGCACCGGGCGGACATGGCCTTTATAGCGGGTAGGAAAAATCCTATCCGGAGAATGCCATGTCCGTCGATCTTGCCACCGTGAAGCGCGTCGCCAAACTTGCCCGTATTGCCGTCTCCGAGGACGAGGCAAATCGCATGGTCGGCGAGCTGAACGGCATCCTGGGCTTCGTCGAGCAGCTCTCGGAAGTCAATGTCGACGGCGTCGAGGCGATGACGTCGGTCACCCCGATGGCGATGAAGAAGCGGAGCGATGAGGTGACCGATGGCAACAAGGCGGCCGATATCGTCGCCAATGCGCCGGTCACCGACCATAATTTCTTCCTGGTGCCGAAAGTCGTCGAATAGGGCGTCGAAAGCCTCTTTCCGACCCTGTTGCCATTCTAAAGATCTGAAGCGAAAACACGATGAGCGAACTCACCAGCCTGACCATTGCCGAAGCCCGCCGGAAGCTGCGCGCCAAGGAAATCACCGCACTCGAACTCACCGACGCCTATATCTCGGCGATCGATGCGGCCAATGAGCGGCTGAACGCCTATGTGAAGGTCACGCCGGATCTGGCCCGCGTCATGGCCAGGAGATCGGACGAGCGCATCGCCGCAGGCACGGCAGGCGAGCTGGAAGGCATTCCGCTCGGCATCAAGGACCTTTTCGCCACCGTCGGTGTCCACACCCAGGCCTGCAGCCATATCCTCGACGGGTTCGAGCCGCGTTATGAATCAACCGTCACGCAGAACCTTTGGAATGACGGCGCCGTCATGCTCGGCAAGCTGAACATGGACGAATTCGCCATGGGCTCGTCCAACGAGACCTCCTACTACGGCCCGGTGATCAATCCCTGGCGGGCTGAGGGCTCCAACCAGCAGCTCGTTCCGGGCGGCTCCTCCGGCGGCTCGGCCGCGGCCGTCGCCGCGCATCTTTGCGCCGGCGCCACCGCGACCGATACCGGCGGCTCGATCCGCCAGCCCGCCGCCTTCACCGGTACCGTCGGCATCAAGCCGACCTATGGCCGCTGCTCGCGCTGGGGCACCGTGGCTTTCGCCTCCTCGCTCGATCAGGCCGGTCCGATCGCCCGCGACGTGCGCGATGCCGCGATCCTTTTGAAGTCGATGGCAAGCGTCGACGCCAAGGACACGACCTCGGTCGATCTCCCCGTGCCCGATTACGAGGCCGTCCTCGGCCAGTCGCTGAAGGGCATGAAGATCGGCATCCCGAACGAATATCGCGTCGACGGCATGCCCGAGGAGATCGAGACCCTGTGGCGCCAGGGCATTGCCTGGCTGAACGATGCCGGCGCCGAGATCGTCGATATTTCGCTGCCGCACACCAAATATGCGCTTCCTGCCTATTACATCGTCGCCCCCGCCGAGGCATCCTCGAACCTGGCGCGGTACGACGGCGTGCGCTACGGCCTGCGCGTCGACGGTAAGGATATCGTCGACATGTACGAGAAGACGCGCGCCGCCGGCTTCGGCCAGGAGGTCAAGCGCCGCATCATGATCGGCACCTATGTGCTGTCGGCCGGCTATTATGATGCCTATTACATCCGCGCCCAGAAGGTCCGCACGCTGATCAAGCGCGATTTCGAGCTCGCCTTCGACGCTGGTGTCGACGCCATCCTGACGCCGGCCACCCCGTCCTCTGCCTTCGGCGTCGCCGACGAGAACCTCGCCGCCGATCCGGTGAAAATGTATCTGAACGACATCTTCACGGTGACGGTCAACATGGCGGGCCTGCCGGGCATCGCCGTGCCGGCGGGTCTCGACCAGAAGGGCCTGCCGCTCGGCCTGCAGCTGATCGGCAAGGCTTTCGACGAGGAAACCCTCTTCAAGACCGCTTACGTCATCGAGCAGGCTGCCGGCAAGTTTACGCCGGCCAAGTGGTGGTAACGGATCTTACGATCCGAATAATAGTACCCGCCGACCACGAAGCGGTCGGCGCCATCGGCTTTGCCGCATGGGCCGCCGGCGAGGCGTTCGAGGATTGCTATCGCGATCCTCATGTGATCGCCAAGGTACAGCAAGAGTTCGCCGCCTTTCCACATGAGACGAAGGGCGAAATTTTCGTTGCCGAACTGGCGGGCGAAATCGTCGGCTGGGGTGCGCGGGAAGGCGAACGGAATTATGTGTCCGATCTCTGGGTGCATCCGCTTTATCAGGGAAGGGGTGTCGGCCGGGCTCTGCTGTTGCATTTATGTGAGCTGATGGCGAGCGAAGGGCTGGCGACGGTCCGGCTCGACACACATGCAAGGAATGAGAGCGCAATCCGTCTTTATGAACGCTGCGGCTTCACCATCATCTGGCATGGTGTCGAATTCTCCAAGAGCATGGGCGTCCCGCTTGAAAAGGTGCATATGGAGAAGCAATTGGCTGATCGATAGCCAAACCAGAGATGAGGGTCTTATGGCGAATAATGATCTTGTGCGACTGATCGAGGCGATCGATCGTCTTGCGGCCGGCGGTTTCGTCATGGGCGCGGATTGGCAGGCGGCTCACGATATCTGTCAGCGCCACGAAGGCGAATGGCCGTTCGACTGGGGCCATGCCCTCTACCATCGCATCGAGGGCGACAACTGGAATGCCGATTATTGGTATCGCCGCGCCGGCAAGACGCGCGGAACCGGCACGATGGCCGACGAATGGTCGGCGATGCGAGCGATATTGTCTCAGAAGGATTGAGGCCGAGCCCTGACCGCGCCGGTTTAAGGCGCGATCAGGTTGATTGCCCGATTATCTGTTGTCCAGCTGCGATCTGACCAACTTCAACCCTCTTTCGGTAATCCGGTAGGGCTGGCCGCCTGACGATTTGATCGCCTTCAGCCGCTTCAGCCTGCGGAAGAGATCGAGGTCGACGCCGGGATAGAGCCAGCCGTCGCGGGTAAAGCAACTGACGTTCTCGATCTTCCTGTCGTCGTCGCGGATGATTTCGATGCGGCCGCCTTGGGCCATGAGATGCAGGATGCGCTGCTCCGTGCGGGAAATGTCCATGTGTTGAGATCCGGTACCGCGCCCGGCAGGGCGCACAAAAACGGTCTGACGCTCCATCGAACGTCAGGGCTTCGTTTTTTCGGGCCCATGCGCGCAAGAAAACTCGCGGGCAGGGCCTTTACCGGGTCTCAGACAGGTTCAACATAAAACACCTCGATAGGGTTTTGTATTGAGGTCGCAAAAAGCGGTCAAGAGCGCCTTTGCCGGTCAAAACCGGTCGAAAACCATGGTTTCCACCGATCATCCCTTTGGGGGCACTGGTAATATCCGCGACTCAATGGTCTAGTTGAGGGCTAACGCGGAGGTGTCGTTGATCCACATTCGCAATGCCCGCGACGGGGAAGCGGAACTTTTGAGTGAGATCGGGCTGAGGGCCTGGCAAAAGGCGATGGCGTCGATTGGCGAATCGGACGCGATGATCGACGCAGCGCGCAGCGCCTTTCGCAACTTCGTGGAAAACGACTGGCTGACAATCACCGTCGTCGAACAGAACGGCCAGGTCGCCGGCTGGGCGGCGCGCGAGGGCCTGGATGAAACCATCTCGGATTTCTGGATCGACCCAGTCTTCACCCGCCAGGGGCTGGGTTCGGCGCTTCTCGAGCGCATCGAAACGGAGATCGCCGAACAGGGCTTCGCGAAGGCGGCGATGCAGACCCATTCCGGCAACAGCGAGGCGATCGGCTTTTTCCGGAAACACGGCTACAGCATCCACTGGCTCTCGGTCGCCTATAATCCGAAGCTCGACCGCGACGTGCCCTCCGTCGGGCTGACGAAGCAGCTCGTCTCCGACGGCGGCGGATACGGACAGGAATTCTGAGGTTTCAAAAGCCCCGCAGAAGGCCGATGATTGCGTGCGGCACGCATGTGCAAATGCCGCCGGGCGCCGTTCGCGAGGCTATTCGGAGGTGACGCAGAAGTTGTTGCCTTCGGGGTCATTCAAGACCGTGTATGCATCCGTCTCACGCACGAAAGTCGCGCCAAGGGATAAGAGCCGGTCCACTTCTTGTCTGCGATCCGAAGCGGCGATATCGAGGTGGACACGGTTGCGGGCGGGACGCTCTCCCTGGCGAAGGTGGAAGCAGAGGCGTGTTCCAGGGCCGTCGACCATCACGGTCGGGTCCGTTTCAGGTGTCAGCCCTATCGCGGCAAGGCGAGCGAGCTCCGCATCGTCATAAGGCATCACTTGGTAGCCATCGAGCGCCGCCGCCCAGAAACGGGCGACACGCGAGGGAATGTCGCAGTCGATGACGATCTCCTTCAGCCTTCCCATGGCGCTTCTACGACTTGCGGGATCGACGCTGGGAAACGCGCTCGACGATCGCGCCACCGATGGCCGGTAGCAGTGCGAAAAGCATGAGCTGCGCTGTTCCCTGCAGCGTCAACAAGGCGGAAATGATGAGCTCGACCAGCACCCCAAGCAGGGCTCCGGCAAGATAGGGCAGATAATCCTTCAATCGAGCCTCCGTGCTTGAGGGCCTCAAATCGCCGTGGCGTTCTTGGACGAAGATAGAGAAGACTGCGCTATCGACAATTGGGACCTCGAAACGCTTTTCGATCGACTGGCCGGTGCGGAATACAGCCTCCGACGCAAAGCGGCCTTGCGACCTTAGAGGAAACGGCCAGCGGCAGCTGCTATGCAACGCCGCGAAAGCCTTGCATCGGCACGCCATTTCCTTTACCTCACCAGTGGAAAAGAACAGCCTGCAAAGAGTATCAGATGACCCTTGTCGACGTCCGCACGCCCGATCCGAAACGCTTCATCCCCGGCGCCACCGGCGACTGGGAAGTCATCGTCGGCATGGAAGTCCATGCCCAGGTGCTGTCCAATTCGAAGCTCTTCTCCGGCGCCTCGACGGAATTCGGCAAGCCGCAGAATTCGAACGTATCGCTGGTCGATGCCGCCATGCCCGGCATGCTGCCCGTCATCAACGAGGAATGCGTGAAGCAGGCGGTGCGCACCGGTCTCGGCCTCAAGGCTCGGATCAACAAGCGCTCGCTCTTCGACCGCAAGAACTATTTTTACCCCGACCTGCCGCAGGGCTATCAGATCTCGCAGTTCAAGGATCCGATCGTCGGCGAGGGCAAGATCGTCATTTCGCTCGGACCGGACCGTCAGGGACAGTTCGAGGACATCGAGATCGGCATCGAGCGCCTGCACCTGGAGCAGGATGCCGGCAAGTCGATGCACGACCAGCATGCGACCATGTCCTATGTCGATCTGAACCGCTCCGGCGTGGCGCTGATGGAAATCGTTTCCAAACCCGACATGCGTTCATCCGACGAAGCCAAGGCCTATATGACCAAGCTGCGTTCGATCGTGCGTTATCTCGGCACTTGCGACGGCAACATGGACGAGGGCTCTATGCGCGCCGACGTCAACGTCTCCGTCCGCCACCCGGGCGAGGCTTTCGGAACCCGTTGCGAGATCAAGAACGTCAACTCCATCCGCTTCATCGGCCAGGCGATCGAATACGAAGCCCGCCGTCAGATCGGCATTCTGGAGGATGGTGGCGAGATCGAGCAGGAGACGCGACTCTTCGATCCGAACAAGGGCGAGACGCGGTCCATGCGTTCCAAGGAGGACGCGCACGACTATCGTTACTTCCCCGATCCGGACCTGCTGCCGCTCGAATTCGACGATGCTTTCGTCACCGCGCTGGCAGCCGATCTTCCGGAACTGCCGGACGACAAGAAGGAGCGTTTCGTGCGCGAGCTCGGCCTGTCGGTCTATGACGCCTCCGTGCTCGTCTCCGAAAAGGCGATCGCCGATTACTTCGAGGCCGTGGCTGCGGGCCGCGACGGCAAGACGGCGGCAAACTGGGTGATCAACGACCTGCTCGGCGCGCTGAACCGCACCGGCAAGGACATCGAGCAGACGCCGGTTTCTCCGGCCCAGCTCGGCGCCATCATCGACCTTATCAAGGCTGGAACCATATCAGGCAAGATCGCCAAGGACCTCTTCGAGATCGTGCTGACCGAAGGCGGCGACCCCGCCGAGATCGTCGAAGCGCGCGGCATGAAGCAGGTGACGGATACCGGCGCGATCGAAAGGGCCGTCGACGAGATCATCGCTGCCAATCCCGATCAGGTGGAAAAGGTCAAGGCGAAGCCGACCATGGCCGCATGGTTTGTCGGCCAGGTGATGAAGGCGACCGGCGGTAAAGCCAATCCGCAGGCCGTCCAGGCGCTCGTCAAGGCAAAGCTCGGCATCGAGGAATAAGCAGTGTATTTCGTCCGCACCGCCGGCGAGGGCGACCTGCAGAAGGTCCGCGCCTTGCTGGTGGAGAGCTTTCACGCCACCTATGACGACCTGCATGGCAAGACCAAGGTCGATGAGCTGATCGCCGATCTCTTCACGCCGGCGGCGTTGAAGGCGCGCCTGGCGCGCAAAGATGCCGAATTTCTCGTCGCCGACGACGGCCGCAAGATCGGCGGCGTGGGTTATGCGGCGATGTCGCAGGCGTTGACGAAAACGGTCATGCTACACCTTCTTTATGTAAGCCCGGCGCTGCAGCGCCAGGGCATCGGTCGCGATATCTTCGCCGAGCTTGAAACGTGCTTTCCCGCGGCCGAAATCATGCGTCTCGAAGTGGAGCCGCAGAATGCGACGGCGATCGCCTTCTATCAGGCGCACGGCTTCACCGAAGTTGGCCGCAATGAGTATAGCGGGCCCGGGCAATCCGGCATTCCGGCGCTGATTTTCGAAAAACCGCTCGAGGGCCACTGAGCCATGCAGGTCGGGGTGCCTGATATTCTCGTTCGTCAGGCGCGGAAGGACGATCTGCCGGCTCTCGTGGCAATCTTTGCCGCCGATGCGCTCGGCGGTCACGGCGATACGACGGATCCTGAGGCCTTTGCCGATTATGTCAGGGCTTTTACAGCCATCGAGACCTCGCTCAACTAGACGCTTTACATTGCCGAGCGCGGCGGCGAGGTCGTCGGTACGTTCCAGATCATGCTGACGACGGCGCTGACCGGCCGCGGCTCCTCGGCGATGATCATCGAGGCGGTGCAGACGCGCTCCGATATGCGCGGGCAGGGGATCGGCGCTCGGATGATCGAATCCGCCATCGCCGAGGCAAAAGGCCGCGGTGTGCGCCTTGTGCAATTGACCTCGAATGCGATACGCAAAGACGCCCATCGTTTCTATGAAAGGCTTGGCTTCAAACCTTCGCATCTGGGCTTCAAGATGGCCTCGAAATGACCCTTGGCTCTCGTGGAATCGCTGGACAATTCGGCTTGGCGACGGCATAAGCGAGAAAACGAATTCTGGTTTGGTCCGCATGGGCGGGCACAAGGAAAAGACATGTGGAATCTTCTGGTTCAGACCTTCACCTGGTGGAACAGTCAGACGATGGGCACGCGTTTTGCGACCTGGCGTTTCGGCAAGCGCGTCGGCGAGGATGAATTCGGCAACGTCTATTATGAAGGTGGCATGTCCTCCTACGGTCTGCCGAAGCGCTGGGTAATCTACAAGGGTTATGCCGAAGCTTCGGCCATTCCGCCGGGCTGGCACGGCTGGATGCACCATCGCACCGATGTTCCTCCGTCCAAGGAAAACTACGTCGCCAAGGAATGGCAGAAGACGCACCGCCCCAACCTCACCGGATCGCCACAGGCTTACCGCCCGCCGGGCTCTCTCGCGGTTCCCGGCGAGCGTCCGCGCGTCACCGGCGATTACGACGCCTGGACGCCCGGCAACTGAGACGGCTGACCGGGCGATCCACAAGCCCGGCTTTTGGCCACAATTGGCCTTTACCCGCAGGTTGGCCGCGCTTGACCGCGGATGAAACTGAAAATTATCTGGAGACGGGTACATGAAGCTCTTCACGCGGAACATGGTCCTGCGTGCCGCCGGATCGCTGCTGGCGCTCTCGGCCTTGCTTCCGACCGGTGCGGCACATGCCGCCCGCATCGAAAACCCGGTTGCCGTCTTTTCCGGCCTCGACAAGATTACCGGACGAATTACGACCTTCGACGTCTATGTCAACGAGACGGTGCAGTTCGGCGCGTTGCAGGTGACGCCGAAGGTCTGCTATTCGCGCGATCAGGCCGAAGCGCAGAAGATCGACGGTTTTGTCGAGGTTGATGAGATCACCCTCGACCGCAAGATCCGCCGCATCTTCACCGGCTGGATGTTTGCCGCCAGCCCCGGCCTCAACGCCGTCGAACACCCGATCTACGACGTCTGGCTGAAGGATTGCAAGACGAGCTCCGACGTCCCGGCTCCTGACGGAGCCAAGGCGACGGCGCGCTAGGCCGGATCGGCATTCACGCATCCAGGTCATGTCTCGGTGATGCCGGCGAAATTACAGTGCGTCGCCTTGACGTATTAAACGCCGTAAGTGCGTCAGCCGATTAGAGCATCGCCTATGATCCACTGGCATTGGCATCGGCTGGCCCCTCGTCACCACAAAACAATCCCTTCGGTGAATCGTATCCGCGTCGCGCTTGTCCATTCCTCAACCGAACTGCCCCGAGCCTATACAGTCGGCGGCTTGTTCCTGTTGAAAAGTCCCTTGGCAAAGCGAAGCACACCGCCGGCCAAGACGACGATAAGGATGCCGGCCTTTTTGAAGAAGGCAAGGGCAAGGGCCAGCACTCCTACCTTTGCGGCAATCTTGGCGCCAGCGCCTGCGGCGATCATTCCTGCCATGCCGTAGGCCGCGATCTTGTCACCGTCGACATAGTCGCCATAGGTCATCCCGTTGTCGAACTGCACGAGCTTCGTGACCGTCGGAATGACCGCCTCGATCTCCTTCAGCTGTCCGAGTCCGGCAACGAAGTCGAATTCAAAGACACCCTCGCGCCCGAACACCCGCACGGAATAATTCAGCGTGTGCTCAGCTTGCGTGTCGTTGCCGAAAACCAGATCGCGCGCCCAGTGCATCGCATGCTCCGGCTTGTCATAATGCGGCGCTGAAGCCCAGCCAACTAGGGTGATCTTCGGGAAGCCTTGTTTTTCGCGCTCAGGATTCCTTTCGCTGATCGCATCCTTGATGTTCTGCAGCAGTTCGTCGTAATTCGTCGTGGCGGCATCGCTGTCCGAGACATAACCGTCCGCGTTGTATTCGACGATCGATCCCCAGGATTGCGGGTCGGTCGGCGCGTATTTCGCCGGGAAGATCATCCCCAGCATTCCATCGGCCGCCGCAGGAGGGTTTCCCCAGATATCGACAAGCACCGTCTTCGTGTCGGCCGGGCTGAGATAGTAGAAGTTGGCAGGCAGGTTCAGCGTCGCCTTCGCCTTAGGCAGCTTGATCACACCCTGCTGAAAATCGAGCTTTTCCAGTAACGTTTTTCCCCATCGGAAAAATCGGTCTTGCCAGGGAACATCTCTTGATAGGGACGTGCCTCGGCCTGAGCTGCAAGTGAGTCGAAAAGCATCGCCGCCGCAAAATACCGTCTCAAAAATCTATCCCCCATTGCATTTCCGGAAGTTACTTAAATCGGTCGGAAAATCAACGCAGGGATGAATCGAACGCGTCTAAAACTTCAGGTGTGGCGATTCCATCGCGGCGGCAAGCAGCGCGGCATAATCGGCCTTCGGAACGTCGATCGCTCCGAACGTCTTCAGATGCTCGGTGGTGAACTGGGTATCGAGCAGGGTAAAGCCCCTTTCTCTCAGCCGGTCTACCAGATGCACGAGGCAGATCTTCGAGGAGTCCGTGCGGCGTGAAAACATGCTTTCGCCGAAGAAGGCCGAGCCGAGCGAGACGCCGTAGAGACCGCCGACCAGTTCATCGCCGTGCCACGCTTCAACGGTATGGGCGTGGCCCATGTCGAACAGCGTCGAATAGAGCGATCGGATTGTCTGGTTGATCCAGGTGCTCGGGCGCCCCGATGTCTCCTCGGCGCAAGCCGCGATCACCTGCTCGAAGGCGTGGTCGATGCGGATCTCGAAGGGATGTCGGCGCACCTTCTTGGCGAGGCTCTTCGATACATGGAAACGATCGAGCGGCAAGACGCCGCGCAATTCCGGCTCGACCCAGAAGATTTCCGGGTCGTCTGCGGATTCGGCCATCGGGAAGAGGCCGATGGAATAGGCGCGCAGGAGAATGTCAGGGGTGATGCCTGGTGACTTCCCGCGCGGTCCTGCCATTCCTGTCCTATGCCGCCGGCGTGTTGGCGAGATGGTGTTCCAGCCAGTGAATGTCGTAGTCGCCGTTGGCGATATCCTGATTGGAGACGAGTTCCTGAAACAACGGCAGCGTCGTCTTGATGCCGTCCACGACGAATTCATCGAGCGCGCGGCGCAACCGCATCATGCACTCGACGCGGGTGCGACCGTGCACGATCAGTTTGCCGATCAGGCTGTCGTAATAGGGCGGGATCTTGTAGCCCTGATACGCGCCGGAATCGATGCGCACGCCAAGGCCGCCCGGCGCATGGAAATGCGTGATCGTGCCGGGCGAGGGCACGAAGGTGCGCGCATCCTCGGCATTGATGCGGCATTCGATGGCGTGGCCGGAAAAATGCACATCGTCCTGCGTCACCGACAGGCCGCCGCCGGAAGCGACACGGATCTGCTCGTGCACGAGGTCGATACCGGTGATCGCTTCGGTAATCGGATGTTCCACCTGCAGGCGGGTATTCATTTCGATGAAGTAGAACTCGCCGTTCTCGTAGAGGAATTCGATCGTGCCGGCGCCGCGATATTTCAGCTTCTTCATGGCGTCGGCGCAGATCTGGCCGATCTTCATCCGCTGCTCGACATTCAGCGCCGGCGAATTCGCCTCTTCCCAGACCTTCTGGTGGCGGCGCTGCAGCGAGCAGTCCCGTTCGCCGAGATGGATGGCATTGCCTTCGCCGTCGCCGAATACCTGGATTTCGATGTGGCGCGGCTTGCCGAGATATTTTTCCATGTAGACGGCATCGTTGCCGAAGGCGGCTGCCGCTTCCGTGCGCGCTGTCGACCAGGCCTCGATCAGATCGGCTTCGCTTCTGGCGACCTTCATGCCGCGCCCGCCGCCGCCGGCGGTCGCCTTGATCAGTACGGGATAGCCGATTTCGGCGGCCGTCCGCAGCGCATCCTCTTCGGTCTTCACTTCACCGTCCGAGCCGGGAACGACGGGAATGCCGAGCTCCAGCGCCGTCGTCTTGGCGGTGATCTTGTCGCCCATGATGCGGATGTGATCCGCCGTCGGCCCGATGAAGGTGATGCCATGGGCTTCGAGAATATCTGCAAACTTGGCATTCTCCGACAGAAAGCCGTAGCCCGGATGCACGGCGTCGGCACCGGTGATCTCGCAGGCGGCGACGATCTGGTGGATATTGAGATAGCTCTCGCGCGAAGAGGGCGGACCGATGCACACGCTTTCGTCGGCAAGGCGCACATGCATGGCATCGGCGTCGGCGGTGGAATGCACCACGACGCAGGCAATGCCGAGCTCCTTGCAGGCCCGGAGCACGCGAAGGGCGATTTCCCCGCGATTGGCGATGAGGATTTTCGAAATCATGGGCATGGGCCTATTCGATGACGACGAGGGCTTGGCCGTATTCGACGGGATGTCCGTCATCGACGAGAATTTCGGTCACCTTGCCCGACTTCGGCGAGGGGATCTGGTTCATCGTCTTCATCGCTTCGATGATGATCAGCGTTTGGCCTTCCTTGACGGTGGCGCCGATCTCGATGAAGGGGCGCGCGCCGGGAGCCGGCGCCATGTAGACGGTGCCGACCATCGGCGCATTGACGACATTGGCAGGATTTCGGGCGGGGGCAGCGGCCGGCGCGGCACCTGCCGCTGCCGGAGCGGCGGCTGCGGGCGCAGCAAAGGCCGATGCTGCGATCGGCGCCTGCACATATTGCGTCGCGCCGTTGCGCGAAACGCGGATGCGCAAGTCATCCTGCTCGACCTCGATCTCCGTCAGATCCGTCTCGTTGAGAATGTTGGCGAGATCGCGGATCAGTGCCTGATCGATACCCGATTTCTTTTCAGCCATGGTGTTGCCCTGTCTTCTTCTTATGCCGTGATGTTCTTCAGCGCATGCAGCGCCAGGATGTAGCTGTGAGGCCCGAAACCGCAGATCACGCCCTTGCATGCTGGCGCGATCATCGATTTGTGGCGGAATTCTTCCCGTGCATGGACGTTGGATAGGTGGAGTTCGACGACGGGAATGGAAATAGCGCGGATCGCATCATGCAGCGCGACCGAGGTGTGCGTATAGGCGCCTGCATTGATGGCGACGCCGACGGCCTTTTCATCGGCCTCGTGAAACCAATCCACAAGTGTACCTTCGTGATTGCTCTGGCGGAAATCGATATCGAAGCCGAGTTCGCGACCGGCGGCCTTGCAGTTCGCCTCGATGTCCTTCAGCGTCTTGCCGCCATAAATGCCGGGTTCTCTTTTACCCAGCATGTTCAGGTTGGGGCCGTTCAGGACAAAAATCGTTTGCGTCATCGAATGTTCCGTAAAATGCGCGACGGCAACCTATAGACTCCGCGAAGGCTGAATGAAAGCCCTTACGGATTGCCCGGCAGGAATCGCGCCACATTTGTCCACATGGCTGAAACGCTTCGATTTTGGCGATTCGATGGGACGGCCGTCTTGCTCAGCAGGCGGTCTTGCCGCAGCTGCGCATATTCTTGACCTTGGCTTCGAGATCGTCGAGCCCGACGGCGCCCGGCACCAGTTCATTGCCGATTACATAGGACGGCGTGCCGCTGATGCCGAGGCTGGAGGCGAGCTGGTAGGTTGCCTGGACGATGCCGTCGTTCGGGCTCTTCGCCATCTCGGCGCGGATCTTGTCTTCGCTGACGCCGAGCGAGGCGGCAACCGCGATCGCGCTTTCGTCCGAGGCGCGGCCTTCGCTGCTGAGCAGGGCGACATGGAAATCGGCGTATTTTTCAGGTGCCAGTTTGCGGAAGGCGTCCGCCACCTTGTGCGCGGCGACCGAATCCGGCCCGAGGATCGGAAATTCCTTGAGCACGAATCGGACGTTCTTGTCCTTCTTCAGCATCGCCTGCATATCGGGAAGCGCATGACGGCAATAGCTGCAATTATAATCGAAGAACTCGACGACGGTAACGTCGCCCTTCGGATTGCCGAGGGTGACGTCGTTCTTCGAATCGAAGATGTCGGTCGTGTTCTCTTCGATCGCCATGTTGGCTTTCGCCAGCCGCTGGGCTTCTTGCTTCTTCTGCAAGGCCTCCTGGACATCGAGCATGATCTCGGGATTCTCGATCAGATATTGCTTGATGAACTCGCCGAACTCCTTCTTCTGCTGGTCGTCGAGCGCAGCCGCTGGAAACGGAAGAGCGATCGATGCGGCAAGCGCCAGTGCGGTGAAGGTTTTCAGGAAGAAGGCCATGATATCCTCGTCAACGGCGATGGTGGTCTTCCGATCGAGAAGACCGTCGCCGGGTTAATGGACTTGAATGCGTCGCGTCAAGGTAGAGGGCGTTCGGTTCCGCTCAAACAGGAATTTTTCATCCCCGCGTTACGCTCGCGGGATTGTGATGAGCCGATTAATGCGGCAATTGTCGGGCCGTCATTGAAGAAGCCGAGCGAGAAACGATCTTGTTTTCCATATCCAAACGCAGCGAAGTCGAACCTTTTCATGCCATGGACGTGCTGGCGGAGGCGACGAAGCGGCGTGCGGGCGGACATCCCGTCATCTCGATGGCGGTCGGTCAACCCTCGCATCCAGCCCCTCAGGCGGCCCTCCAAGCGGCGCGCGAAGCCCTTGCCGAAGGCCGGATCGGTTACACCGACGCGCTGGGAACGGCGCGGCTGAAATCGGCACTTGCCTGGCATTACCGGGATCGCCACGGCCTGGAGATCGATCCGGCGCGCATTGCCGTCACCACAGGTTCCTCGGCCGGCTTCAATCTCGCCTTTCTCTCCCTCTTCGATCCCGGCGATGCGGTGGCGATCGCAAGACCGGGTTATCCCGCCTATCGCAATATCCTTGGCGCCCTCGGTCTGAAGGTCGTCGAGGTGCCGGTAACGGCCGAGACCCATTTCACCCTTACCCCCGAGAGCCTTGAGGCGGTGCAGAAAGAAAGCGGTGTCAGACTGAAGGGTGTGCTGCTCGCAAGCCCCGCCAACCCGACCGGCACGGTGACGGGCCGCGAGGGGCTGAAGGCGCTTGCGGATTACTGCGCGACCCATTCCATCGCCTTCATTTCCGATGAAATCTACCACGGGCTGACCTTTGCCGGCGAGGAGGCGAGCGCGCTCGAACTGACCGACGAGGCGATCGTCATCAACTCTTTCTCCAAATATTATTGCATGACCGGCTGGCGAATCGGCTGGATGGTGCTGCCCGAGCGCCTGGTGCGGCCGATCGAGCGGGTGGCGCAGAGCCTCTACATCTCCCCGCCCGAACTCTCCCAGATCGCCGCCACGGCCGCTCTTGGTGCAAGCGACGAGCTCGATCGCGTCAAGGCAAGTTACGCCGCCAACCGCGACCTGCTGCTCGACCGCCTGCCGAAGATTGGCCTTACGCCGGCTTCGCCGATGGACGGCGCCTTCTACGCCTATCTCGATGTCTCCCGCTTCACCAATGACAGCATGGGTTTTGCCAAGCGGATGCTCGCCGAGATCAACGTCGCCGCAACCCCCGGGCTGGACTTCGATCCGCTGGAGGGACATCGCACCCTGCGTTTGTCTTACGCGGGTTCGCAGGCAGAGATCGCCGAGGCGGTGGAGCGAGTCGCTGGCTGGTTGAGGCAGGGCGCGTAAGGGCAAGCGGCTGGCAGCAAGCACACCAATGCCCACTGTCGGCTCAATTCTGCCGAAACGAACCATCATCGAGCCAAGAGGGCATAGTCACCCGATCGAAGACGTCATCACCTAAGCGAAGGTTTAATTCGCGGCTTCACGTTAAGACATGCATTGATCAATGTTTTATCGGCAGCATTTGACCTTAATAGAGAGCATTTGAGCATGCGACCCTATACCTTGATCTCTTGGTCCGTTGTGTCCTTCTTTGTGATCGTCATTTTTACCTCGCTGCCAATAGCGACGGGACGTCAATGGGCCTCGGTATTGCCGTCACAATATAAGATTAATCAGCGGCAGGCCTATGGTTCGACACAACTGCCAAATGGCGCCGGAACGTGTGGAGCAGTGATTTATCAGTTGTCTTGGGCGCAAACCCAGGACATCCGCCGCAATGGCGTCGCTGCACTTCCGGCTGGTCTGCAAGGACCGGATGGATTTATGTATGGGGACTGGGCAAATACGCCAGTGCCCAAAGATATTTTCGAGCGATATGTCTTGAACACCGCCCATCCTCCAGTCGGACTGAATTGCAGCCACGGCAGCTGGGAGAAGGAGTGGCGTGCTAACACGCAGAAGGCGGGTAACTACTATTCGACCAATGGAAAGGCCTTGATCCTGTTACAGGCCTCAGAATTGCAACGCAATCCGATGTATTTGGCAGCGGTCGGATATTTCTATAATCCTTAGAGCCATCGCAAATCGGATAGCGTTGGCGACCCAGATGCATAAGTGCGGCCGGCAGCACCCTGATGACACATGCATATTCGCTTAGCCGCGCGATGAAAACAGCGAGGCAAGCGTCGAAGCCGGCTTGTTGTTCAGCCGCGGCACGACCACCAGCTGCTTGATCTCGCCGCGCTTGTAGGCGGCCAGGAAGCGCTTGTAATCCCTGAAGGAGACGCAGCCGTTGGAATCGCCGTTCTTGCCGAGCATGTAGGTATGGGCGAGCAGGCCGACCCGGTCGTAGATGGCGTCCGAGCCCTCGACCGGCGTCAGCCGCAATGCTTCGACGCCGTGAAACAGGGCCTCGCGCATGGTGAGGACGTAGGTGTGCGGCGGCGTCGGTCCGCGCATCTTCTTGTTGGCGTAGCGCGGATTGTCGCGCATCTTGCCGAGGCCGGAATGGGCCTCCAGCCGCTCGCCGTTCGGCAGGTAGACGGTGCTGTTTTCGATATCGTAGATGGCGACGCCTGCGCGCAGCTGCGGCGAGAAGACCGGCTTGTCGTAACGCGGGACTGCGTCGTCCTCATCGTCGTCGATCAGCGCGTTCGGCTTGGCATAGGCAAGGACGGGCGCGGCGGAACGCTGCGCCTTCTTGGAGCCTGGGGCCGGTTTGCCGATCAGTCCGTCCGGGCGCGCCATCGGCAGCGGCACGGAACCGGCATCCGGCGCCAGCACGAGATCGAAGGGCTGCTGTTCTTCGGCCTCGGCAACTTCCACGGGCGCAGGCTTTTCCTGCGGCAGCGACGCCGTCTTGAGGGCGGGTGCGGCCGGCTCGACCGGGGCTGGCGCGATCTGCTGCGGCCCGGCATCGGCAAGGGCGAGCAGGGCAGGAAGTTCAACGGCTGCGACGGCTTCCTTGGAAGGAATGATGATCCGGTCGTCCTCGTTCTCTTCGGCCTCCGCGCGGGCGAGCTCGACCGGCGGCGTGACGATATCGTCCTTGACGAATTTCGCGGTGTCGGAAGGTGTTGCCGCGGCAACGGCGACCGGCGGTTCGGCAGGGGTGACAAGACGATTCTTTGCAAGCGCCACCGATGCCGATGCGGCAGCATTGGTCTTTTGCGCATGCGATTGGATGAGATGAGCCGTCAGGGCAACGACCGGCTTGGCATTGAAGGCGGCCAGCCGGTCGGCTTTGCCGACATGGATCAGTCGTTCGTGGGACGTCGCCGGCTTTAGCTTCGGGGCCGACGCGAGGTGCGTGAAGCTCTCGGACGCGGAAACGGGCGCGCCGATCGAATGCATTGTCGCGAAGGTCGCGATCAACCATGTCGAGGTCAGAAGTCCGGCGCCGACGACGCCGTAAAGAAAGCCGCGAGATCTGCGCAAACGAAAAGCAGATCCGTCAAGAGAGGTGGCGCCATCAAACGCCCCGACCGCAAACGCCATACTGAACTCGTCTTTCAAACTCGCTACGCAGGCCGGCGGCACTGACTGACTAAACTTCGCCGGGGCCGGTAATGGCGCAAATGGGCCGAATTTAGACCGCCTGCGACATCCGACTGTTTCGCAAGGATGACGAATTATGGTTTCTAATTTGTTTACGCGGCGCCGTACTTTCTCATGGCGTCTCAAAAAGAGATGCGTTCGGCGTTTGTCAGACGCGTTTCATCACGTAACTTCCCGGCGCTTCCTCGATCGCATTCAGCGCATCGCCGCCGGGTTTGCGCGCCGCAACGCGTCTGCCGTCATGCGTCTCGATCCAGGCCCGCCAATGCGGCCACCACGATCCCGGCGTCTCGGTCGCCTGCTCGAGCCAGGTTTCGTACTCGCCCTTGGCCGGGCCGCCCGTCCAGAATTGGTACTTCTTCTTGTCGGGCGGGTTGACGACGCCGGCGATATGTCCCGAACCGGTGACGACGAATTCCACCTTGCCGCCGAAGAACCGGCTGCCGAGGAAGACGGATTTGGCAGGCGCGATGTGATCCTCGCGGGTGGCGAGATTATAGATCGGGATCTTCACGTCCTTCAGCGACACGGGCTTGCCGTCGAGGATCATCTCGTTCTGCGTCAGCGCATTGCGAAGATAGCAGTTGCGCAAATAGAAGGCATGATTCGCCGCCGCCATGCGGGTTGAATCGGCGTTCCAGAACAACAGGTCGAAGGGCAGGGGCTCCTGGCCCTTGAGGTAGCTGTTGACGAAATAGGGCCAGATCAGCTCGGAAGCGCGCAGCATGTTGAAGGCCATCGACATCTTCGAGCCGTCGAGATAACCGGCCGATTTCATATGCTCTTCGAGCGCGACAAGCTGCTCCTCGTCGACGAAGACCTTCAGGTCGCCGGCATGAGTGAAGTCGACCTGAGTGGTGAAGAGCGTAGCCGTCTTGATGCGTTTGTTCTTCTCCTTGGCGTGCAGCGCCAGCGTTGCCGCCAGCAGCGTGCCGCCGACGCAGTATCCGACGGCATTGACCTCCTTCTCGCCGGTCGCCTTCTCGATTGTCTCGAGCGCGAAATCGATGCCTTCGCGGGCGTAGGCCGCCCAGTCCTTTTCGGCGTGGCGCGCATCCGGGTTGACCCAGGAAATCACGAAGACGGTCTGACCCTGGTCGACGCACCATTTGATGAAGGATTTCTGCGGGTTGAGGTCGAGAATATAGAATTTGTTGATCCAGGGCGGGCAGATTAGCAGCGGCCGCTTCAGCACCGTCTCGGTCGACGCCTCGTACTGGATAATCTGGCAGATGTCGTTCTGGGCGATTACCTTGCCCGGCGTCAGCGCCATGTCGCGGCCGACCGCGAATTTCGTCATGTCCGTCTGGCGAAGGCGAAGCTCGCCGTGGCCGGCGGCGATGTCCTCGGCGAGCATCTTCATCCCGCGTACCAGGTTTTCGCCGTTGCTGGCAATCGTCTCGCGATAGAGCTGCGGATTGGTGGGGATGAAGTTGCTCGGCGACAGCGCTGCCGTGATCTGCTTCACGTAGAAGCCGGCCTTGTGCTTGGTATGCTCGTCCAGGCCGTCGGTCTCCGACACCAGCTTCTCCACCCAGTCTGATGTGACGAAATAGACCTGGCGCAGAAAATCGAAGAACGGATTCTTCTCCCAGTCCTCGTCGGAGAAGCGCTTGTCCTTACGGGTGTCGGGCTCGGGCGGCAGGGGCTCGCCCTGCAGTCCGCTCATGCTTTGCATGCGCTGCATCGAGCGCATCCAGATGCCGAAGAACGAAGACATCAGCTGCGTCTGCGCCTCGAAGGTGCGGCGGGGATCGGAAATCCAGTATTCACTGACTTTTGACAGCGTCTTGACCATGTCGGCCATAGGATCAATGGCGGTTTCGGTGATCTCGCCGCGTTCGCGCGGCGCAAGCCAGGCCGAAGCGGCCTGCCCGAGATTTTCGAGCGCCCGGGCGAAATTCATCGCCATGGTCTCGGGATCCTTCAGCACATAGGGATCGAGATCGGTTGCATCGAAACCGGTCTTGCCGCCATTTTTCTGGCTGCCACTCTCCTGCTTGCTGTCGGTCACCATTTCCTCCGGCGGCAGCACCCTTTTTATCTCTTCGTTGTACATCGTGACCGAACGAGAAAACAAGTTCCACCCGCATCGGCTCGTGCTATTGCTTTGTGGCTGCGACAAATTTAACAGTCGAAGCAGTCAGAACTGGATTTTGAGGCATGACGAAGAACGGCATCCGGCGCATCGCAACCTTCAACCGCACCGCATTGATTTGCGCCGCGGCGGCGATGGCACTTGCCGGATGCAATCTGACGGCGGAGGAGAAGGCCGCGGCCGCTGCCAAGCGAGCGGCGCCGACCGCCGTCGTCATGCCGGCCACCAAGGGCGAGGCGGTCGAAGGCGGTCTTGCGAAGTCGCCGGACGGCTATCCGAATTTCGGCGCGCCGCTGACGGCCGCCAACGTCCAGATGAGCGACGAGCAGGCGGCCGAACTGCAGCATCAGCTGACGGCGCTTGCCGCCCGACGCAAGGCCGGCACGATCTCGGAAGCCGAATATCAGGCCAAGGTCACCGAAATGCGCCGTCTGGCCGCCGAGCACGGCGAGCAGACGCTCTCCGAAATCTCCAAATAGACCTTGCCTTTCAGGCAATTTGGACGCAAAGCCTTCGGCAAGGATCGGAAGATGCAATTTTCCTGATAATGCGCTTTGCGCGGCCTTTTCGTCAAAGATTTGCCGCGCGGCTTGGGTGTGATGAATACGGCGCTGCGATTGTTGAAGTTCGTGTCGCAGCCGCCGGGAGACGGAACGAACTTCGACTGCGGCCCAAAATGCCGCCTTTCCATGGGGAATGAAATGGAAGAGTTTCACAAAGTCCGGCGTTTGCCGCCTTATGTTTTCGAACAGGTCAATCGTTTGAAAGCAAGCGCGCGAGCGGGCGGCGCCGATATCATCGATCTCGGCATGGGAAACCCTGACCTTCCCACCCCCCAGGCGATCGTCGACAAGCTGTGCGAGGTCGTGCAGGACCCGCGCACCCACCGTTATTCGTCCTCAAAGGGCATTCCGGGCCTGCGCCGCGCCCAGGCCGCCTATTATGCCCGCCGTTTCGGCGTCAAGCTCAACCCGGATACGCAGGTGGTCGCCACCCTGGGCTCCAAGGAAGGCTTCGCCAATATGGCGCAGGCGATCACCGCGCCCGGTGACGTCATCCTCTGCCCGAACCCGACCTATCCGATCCACGCCTTCGGCTTCCTGATGGCGGGCGGCGTGATCCGTTCGATGTCGGTTGAGCCGGATGAAAGCTTTTTCCCGCCGCTCGAGCGCGCCGTCCGGCATTCGATCCCGAAGCCCCTGGCGCTAATCCTCAACTACCCCTCGAACCCGACCGCCCTCGTCGCGACGCTCGATTTCTATAAGGACGTCATCGCTTTCGCCAAGAAGCACGACATCATCGTGCTCTCCGACCTTGCCTATTCGGAGATCTACTTCGACGGCGCCCCGCCGCCGTCGGTTCTCGAAGTGCCGGGCGCGATGGATGTGACCGTCGAGTTCACCTCGATGTCGAAGACCTTCTCCATGCCCGGCTGGCGCATGGGCTTCGCCGTCGGCAACGAGCGGCTGATCGCGGCGCTCACCCGCGTCAAATCCTATCTCGACTACGGCGCCTTCACGCCGATACAGGTAGCGGCGACCCACGCGCTGAACGGTGACGGCTCCGACATTGCCGAAGTCCGCAACGTCTATAAACGCCGGCGTGACGTCATGGTCGAAAGCTTCGGCAAGGCCGGCTTCGACGTGCCGCCGCCGGCTGCGACGATGTTTGCCTGGGCGAAAATCCCGGAAAAGTTCCGTCATCTCGGTTCGCTGGAATTCTCCAAGCTCTTGGTCGAGAAGGCCGACGTCGCCGTTGCCCCGGGCATCGGCTTCGGCGAGATGGGCGACGACTACGTCCGTCTGGCGCTTGTCGAGAACGAACACCGCATCCGCCAGGCTGCGCGCAACATCAAGAAGTTCATGTCGACGGCGGACGAAACGATGCATAACGTCATTTCGCTGAACGCACACCGCTAATCTCAACTCTCGGCAGCCGCTTTCCGCGGCTGCCGACACACAGACATTTCAGGATCGATCCATGGCAGATGCCCTCAAAATCGGCATTGCGGGCTTGGGCACCGTTGGCGCCTCGCTTGTCCGCATCATTCAGCAGAAGAGCAACGAGCTTGCCGTCACCTGCGGGCGTCCGATCATCATCACGGCGGTCTCCGCGCGTGACAAAACGAGAGACCGCGGCATCGATCTTTCCGCTGTGACCTGGTTCGACCGGCCGGAAGAGCTTGCCGAAAATGGCGACATCGACGTTTTCGTCGAGCTGATGGGCGGCGCCGAAGGGGCGGCCAACGTTTCGGTTCGCACGGCACTGCAGCGTGGTCTCCACGTGGTGACAGCCAACAAGGCGTTGCTTGCCTATCACGGCGTCGAGCTTGCGACGATCGCAGAAGAGAAGGGCTCGCTCCTGAATTTCGAAGCGGCGGTCGCCGGCGGCATTCCCGTCATCAAGGCGCTGCGCGAATCGCTGACGGGCAATGCCGTTTCTCGCATCTACGGCATCATGAACGGCACCTGCAATTACATCCTGACCAAGATGGAGAAGGAAGGGCTTTCCTTCGCCGAATGCCTCAAGGAAGCGCAGCGGCTGGGTTATGCCGAGGCCGATCCCGCCTTCGATATCGAAGGCAACGATACCGCCCACAAGCTTGCCATCCTGACGACGCTCGCCTTCGGCAACCGCATCGCGGCCGACGACATCTATCTCGAAGGCATCACCAACATCTCGATCGAGGATATCCACGCCGCCGCCGAACTCGGTTATCGCATCAAGCTCCTGGGCGTTGCCCAGCGCACCGATACCGGCATCGAGCAGCGCGTGCACCCGACCATGGTGCCGGTCGATTCGGTCATTGCCCAGGTCGACGGCGTCACCAATGCGGTGGCGATCGAATCCGATGTGCTCGGCGAGCTGCTGATGGTCGGTCCCGGCGCCGGCGGCAATGCCACCGCCTCGTCTGTGCTCGGCGACATTGCCGATATCGCCAAGAGCCAGCCGGGCGCCCAGCGCGTGCCGGTGCTCGGCCATCCCGCAAAGGCGCTGGAGCCCTATCGCAAGGCGCAGATGCAGAGCCACGAAGGCGGCTATTTCATCCGCCTGACTGTGCTCGACCGCACCGGCGTCTTTGCCAGCGTCGCAACCCGCATGGCCGAAAACCACATTTCGCTCGAATCGATCGTCCAACGCTCCAAGCAGCATCTGGCGCCGTCCCATCACCAGACGATCATTCTGGTCACCCATGCGACGATGGAGGAATCGGTGCGCAAGGCCGTCGCCTCGATAAAGTCGGAAGGCTATCTGTTCGGCGAGCCGCAGGTCATCCGTATCGAACGGCCGAAAGAAGAAGCCTAGCGCATCCGCACGAGAATCGATTTTCGGAAAGCGCGATGCGTAGATTCAGAGTGTTGGCGCGTGCTTTGTGCGTCCGAAATGGAGGTACGGCGCTCTAGGCATTTCCCGCTCGGAGTATGAGGCGCCCTGTCTCTGCACAGGGCGGTTTTTTCTGTCAATTGTTCAGACTCCCCTTGCGGAAGTCTATATTACCAACCGCCGAAATATTGATATAAATAAAACCATAAATGGTGAGTCGTCGGCGTGGAGCATTTCATGAGCAAGGACAGCCACGCCGGAAAAGAGCATGGCAGCCCGAGCAAGGTGCCGCCAGCCCGCCCTGAGATGTTTGCACACATCCTCAAGCCGGTACGCCGTGACATTCGTGAAGAGAGTCACGACGAGGCGCTTGACGACGAACATACGGAAGGCCGCAACTGGGCCATTCTGCTGACGCTGTTTTCGTTCTTGCTCGTCCAGATCGGCGGCATCGCCATGATCGTCTGGGCGATCTTCTGGTAAAAATCCGTGTCTGCAAGTCTATCGCTATGTTATCTCCGCTGCTCTTGTAAAAAAACAGATGACATCAGCGGAGTTTGGCATGGCAGATCTCGTCGATCCGGTACAGCGCGCGTTTCTCGGGGTGGAGAAATCCGCGCTCGATAATCGCTGGGTGGCGCGGCTTGATCAGGCCGGTCAGAATCGGGCACTCGCCATGTCGCAGGTTCACGGGCTGCCGGATCTGATCGCTCGCGTTCTCGCCGGGCGCGGCGTCCCGGTGGACGAGGCGATCGAATTTCTCGATCCGACGATCCGCAGCCTGATGCCCGATCCCCACACGCTGACCGATTGCGAGAAGGCGGCGTCCCGCCTCATGCGCGCGATCGAGAGGGGCGAGAGCGTGGCGATTTTCGGCGACTACGATGTCGACGGCGCGGCTTCATCCGCGCTGATGTTCCGCTTTCTCAGCCATTTCGGCGTCAAGGCGAATATCTACATCCCCGACCGGATCTTTGAAGGTTACGGCCCCAATCCGGCGGCGATCAGCCAGCTGATCGACAATGGCGCGCGGCTGATCGTCACCGTCGATTGCGGATCCACCAGTCACGAGGCGCTTGCGGCTGCTGCCGCGCGCAATATCGATGTCGTGGTTATCGATCACCACCAGGTGACACATGAGCTGCCGCCCTGCCATGCGCTTGTCAATCCGAACCGTGAAGACGATCTGTCGGGGCAGGGGCATCTTTGCGCGGCGGGCGTCGTCTTCATGGTGCTGGTGGCGACGCTGAGGCTGCTGCGCGCGGCCGGCAATAAGCGCATCCTGGCCATCGACCTGTTGCAATGGCTGGATATCGTCGCGCTTGCGACCGTCTGCGATGTTGTGCCGCTGAAGGGGCTCAACCGCGCCTATGTGGTCAAGGGGCTGGTCGCCGCCCGCCACCAGAGCAATGCCGGGCTAGCCGCACTCTTCCGCAAGGCTGGGCTCGCCGGCCCGGTGACACCCTATCATTTCGGCTTCCTGATCGGCCCGCGCATCAATGCCGGCGGACGAATCGGCGATGCAGCACTCGGAAGCCGCCTGTTGACGCTCGACGATGCCGGCGAAGCTGAAATGATCGCCCAGCGCCTCGACGAGCTCAATCGCGAGCGGCAGGCGATGGAGGCCATGATGCTGCAGGAGGCGGAAGCTGAGGCGCTCGCCGAATATGGTGACGGTGAGGGCGCCTCCGTCATCGTCACCGCCCATGAGAAGTGGCATCCCGGCATCGTTGGGCTGATCGCGGCGCGGCTGAAGGAAAAGTTCAAACGGCCGGCCTTCGCGATCGCCTTCGATCCCTCCGGCCGCGGCACCGGCTCCGGCCGCTCCATCAACGGCTTCGACATGGGCAGAATGGTGCGGGCGGCGGTCGACGAGGGGCTGCTCGTCAAGGGCGGCGGCCACGCCATGGCTGCGGGGCTGACCGTCGAGCGCGCCGATCTCGGCAGGCTCAGAACCTTCTTCACCGAAAAGGCGGCAAGGACGGTGGCGAACCTGGTCGCCAACGAGATGCTGAAGATCGACGGGGCGATCGGCGCCAGCGGCGCCACGCTCGAGCTGATCGACCGCCTGGAGGCGGCCGGCCCCTATGGCTCCGGCCACGCCCAGCCGCTCTTTGCCGTGCCGGCGCACCGCGTGCGCGACGCCCGACTGGTCGGTGAGAAACATGTGAAGGTGACGCTGGAGGCAATGGACGGGTCGCGGCTCGATGGAATCGCCTTCCGCGCCGCCGATACGGCGCTCGGCAATCTTCTCGTCAATTCACGCGGCGCCAGCCTGCATGTCGCGGGTACGCTCGGCGCCGAGCATTACCAGGGCGCCCGCCGCATCCAGTTGCGCGTCTGCGATGCCGCGCCGGCAAAATAGAAGGCGGCGCAAACAGGCTGATGATGAGGAATTCAAAGGGAAGAAAGTGGCACGCCCTAGGGGAGTCGAACCCCTCTTCCCAGAATGAAAATCTGGTGTCCTAACCGATAGACGAAGGGCGCTTCCTTCGTGGTGGCGCCCTTATAGTCAGCACCTTCAAAAGCCGCAAGCGCCAAGACGCGAAAAAATCATCGTTTTCGCCGATTTTTTTGTGGCTGTGGAAAATCGTGGCGAACGGTATGGCGGACCGGAAGAATTCAAGCCTGGCGGATCGTCCGGCAGCGTTACGCGCCCACGACAAGAGCTCCACGCGACGCCTTGCGACATCGGAGCGAGCTGCCTCGTCGATGAAACAGATTTAATGCGACGCGCCTTCGCCATAGGAAGGGTATAGCCCGAATGTGGTACGCCCTAGGGGAGTCGAACCCCTCTTTACAGAATGAGAATCTGTCGTCCTAACCGATAGACGAAGGGCGCAGGCCGGTTTTTGTTAAAATAGGAGCGCACGATGGCTTCTGCAAGCAGATGCGTTGGTCTCGATGTCGAGAGTGGCACGCCCTAGGGGCGTGTCATCTTTTTTGAAATCATTGACTTTTTTTATGAGGGGTTAGGGGTTTCGTTCTCGCCGCGTTCCGTAAAACCCCTTTCCCCCTTTTGGCAAAGGTCCGAAAAGTTGGACGTTCAACCGGGCAAAAATGCCCGGTTCGAGGTTAGGGGTTTTTCAGAACATCGGAGGAACGAAACCCCTAAAAACCCCAAACCCCTAAAAACCCGTTTTGCAAATCGCACGAATAATATTCAGTTTCAATTCGGCGGCGGCGGGATCGCGATTCCGGCCTTGGCGAGTCTGTCTTCGAGCAACGCGCAATGGCGGCGAAGCTTCCGCAGGGCGGCGGCCTGGCGCGCGCCCGCCCGTTCGGCCTCGGCCAAATCCTCACGCTGCCGGCGGATGATTTCGGAAAGTTGGTTTCGCTCTTCTTGAAGCTGATCGGTCAGCTCGCGAAAGCCGGTCGTGATCGAGGCGCCGACGTCAACGCGCGTCCGCGTCCTAGCGACATAGATGGTTCCGATAACAGTAATTATCGCCGTGGTTAAAGCACCGACGAAGGTTAGCCAGGGCGCCAGATCCACCGCATTTAATCCTTGCCGTCGCCACCCTGCACCGCCTGCACAAACTCTTTGTGTTGATTGTGCATCTTCTCGATATGCTCTTGAAACGCGGCGGCAATCTCCGCCTTAACCTGCCGGATCGACACGCGATAAGTGATTATGCCGCAAACAATAGCGACGGCTACTGTAGAAACCACGGTTGCGAAGGCCTCCGCATCCATTTTTATCCGTTCCTCATTTGCCGCCCTTGAAAATAATCATGAATAACTGAAATGGCCGTCACCACGGAAACGGCGGCCATCGCCGCCCGCACAAGGATATCGAGGCGGTAAACGCCGGTGAAAAGCGTTACGACTGAAGTTAGATGCGAGAGGCCGCAAAAGGTGGAAAGATGGATCGCACCGGAAAAAGACCCGTCGCTTTCGATCAAGGTTCGGCCGCCGAAGTCGGCGAAAAACCCCGCCTGGCCGCTGTCGATCCGTGAGAAATTCGAGGCCCGCCACCCGCCCGGCACTGCCGCCCGCACCTGCTACGCTTTGGCCTTTTGGCTTGGTTCGCGTCGCGGCGACGTCGCCGGCCTCGAATGGTCAGCCCTCGACTTGCACGAAGTCGAACTATTCACCGGTGAAATCGTTGCCGTCGAGGCCTTCACTTTCAGCCAAGGCAAAGGCGGTGCGGAAATGTTTATCCCGCTTGTCTCGAAGTTGGCCGACGCCCTCCGCGTCTTCAATCACCGCGAAGGAACGGTATTAAAGACCGCCTATGGCACGCCGTTCTCAGAGAAGAGCCTCACGAATCAAATGGCCGTTTGGTGCAGACAAGCCGGCATCCCGGCCGGCTATACCATCCACGGCCTACGCCGCACCTTCGGCTCGTATCTGGCCGAGTGCAACGTGCAAGCCCGCGCCATCATGACCGCAATGGGTCATTCGTCTATGGCCGTGACAGATATCTATGTCCGCGACGCCAACAAGAAGCAGGCGATGGTCGATATCATGAAAACGATCAACGAGCGCGAAGAGCGGCGCGACGGGATGAAGCGGCGCGGCAATATTCGGATTGTCAGTTAAGGGGGAAAAATGGGGTTAGGGGAAACCCCTAAAGAAAACCCCTTATTGAGACGAAAAAACATAATAAAATCAATCACGTTGGCACGCCCTAGGGGAGTCGAACCCCTCTTCCCAGAATGAAAATCTGGTGTCCTAACCGATAGACGAAGGGCGCTTCCTTCGTGGTGGCGCCCTTATAGTCAGCACCTTCAAAAGCCGCAAGCGGCAAATTCGATTTTTTTCAAAAAAACGACAGATATTTTCGAGGCGCCAGCATTGGAGATTACCGCTGACGAATCAACGACTTGTATGGCTTGTCGGAAGCGCCGCAAACCAGGTTGACGTAACGTGACGCCGTTTCACGCGCGCGATATCAGATTGCTCTGGCGGTCGTCATGGGCGCGCGTTTGCCGCCGCAGCCCCAGTTCCAGTCGCGGCTCTTGCCAGTGTCGAGATGAACGGAATCCGTGTGGCAATAGGTGCCCACGCCGCCGCGATCTGGCAAGGAGCGGATATAGGCGGCGATATCCCATTTCGAGACGCCGTCGATCTGGATGTCGGCGGCCTCGCAGCTCTTGTGCATCGATTCGTCAGCGCCGCCGACCAGGCGGTTATGTTCTTCGTCGCGGTAGCCTGAGGTGACGATGACAGGCCGGCCGAAGTGGTTTTCGACCGTTTTGATCACTTTCAACAGGTCGGGCTTGAAGCAGCCGACCTCGACATGATCGTTCTGGACGTGCAGCCCGTTCGGCGCGACACGCGTCATGCCGGGCAGGGCAGCCTTGTGCAGAAGGCCGGAGAGGCTGCCGAGCAGGTTCTGCTTCGGCGCGCTGTAGAGCGCGTTCGTCGTTATTGCCGGAATGCCGCCTGTCGCCAGCGACGCGGTTTGAACGGGCAGAGGTTGCGTGCCGGAGTTCTCCGAGGATTGCTGCGGCAGCACCGGCGCCGCCTGCTGTGCAGGCACGGCAGGCTGGCTGTAGACGCTGCTTCTTGTCGGTGCCACGCCTTGCGTCGGCGCATAGGCTTGCGGCTGGATGATGGTGGACGTGCTGTTGTTTTGCGGCGGCGGCTGGTGATCCGAAAAGATGCTCATCGCCTGCGCGTTGATCCGTGTCGACTGCATGACCAGCCCGCCGATATTGGCAGGCGCTGCCATTGCCGGATCGGCCGGCGGAACGGCGGCATTCGGATCCGGCGCCATGCCCTGGGGTGTGGCCTGGGCGCCGGAGACATTCACGAGCCGGGGGTCGGTATGTCGCGGCGCAGATTTCGCGGGCGCTGTCGCGCCAAGCTGGGGCTCTGCGGCCGCGGTTGCCGGAGCCACCGGAAGCGCGGCAGCTGAATCGAGCGCCTTCTTGTTCGACGCGCAGCCAGACAACGCCAGCAACGAGGTGGCGATCAGCAAAGCGCCCGTTACAGGCATTCGCATCTCATTGTTACGCAAGCAACCGGTCTCCAGTTGATGCGGAAAACGGCCGAAAATCGCCATCTTCCGCGTCGAGTCAGCTGGAGCTTGCCTGCAGGGCCGGGTTGCGGCAAGCGCCAAGGCGCCGGCCGGATCCGAAATCGCAAAAGCCGCAAGCTTCGCAAAAGCCTTGCGGCAAAAACCCTTACCAGGCGCCGGTATTGCCCATGGAAGCCCAGGGCTCAGTGGCTGGAAGCGGGCTTCCCTTCTGCAGGATTTCGATCGAGATGCCGTCGGGCGAGCGCACGAAGGCCATGTTACCGTCGCGGGGCGGCCGGTTGATGGTGATGCCGTTGTCCATCAGCTTCTGGCAGATTGCATAGATGTCGTCGACTTCATAGGCGAGATGGCCGAAGTTGCGTCCGCCGCTGTAATCTTCGGTATCCCAGTTGTAGGTAAGCTCGAGGCAGGGAGCTTTTTCGCTGCGCGCACGCTCGAGATCGTCGCGGGCAGCCAGGAAAACCAGGGTGAAACGGCCCTTCTCGTTTTCGTGGCGGCGAATCTCCTCCAGACCGAACAGCGTGGTATAAAAGGCAAGCGAAGCGTCCAGGTCTTTGACGCGAACCATGGTGTGGAGATAACGCATTCTATCTACTCCTTTATTGGGGCTGGCCCTTATCGGCAAGCCGTGGTCAGCTTCGGGCAAGTCAACATGATAAAATGTGCAGCTGGGAATAACCGAAAACTAGGACTTGCGCTTATCCGTTACCAAGATGTTAATCTTGATTTCAAGAATCAGTTAACCGTAACAGTGTGACGCGTATTCGAGGGGCTGGCGACTATGGCTGATAGGATTTCATCGAACGAATACACCGATCTCGACGAGCTGTCGTCAGAGACGGTCGATCTTGTTGAAATCACCGGGGTCGTCAAGTGGTTCGACGTCGCGAAGGGCTTCGGCTTCATCGTACCGGACAATGGCATGCAGGATGTTCTCCTGCACGTGACCTGCTTGCGCCGCGACGGTTACCAGACGATCCTCGAGGGAACGCGGATCGTTGCCCTTATCCAACGCCGCGAGCGCGGCTACCAGGCCTTCAAGATCCTTTCGATGGATCAGTCGACCGCGGTTCATCCCTCGCAGCTGCCGCCGGTCCGCACCCATGTGCAGGTCACCGCGACGAGCGGGCTCGAGCGCGCGCTCGTCAAGTGGTTCAACCGCACCAAGGGCTTCGGCTTCCTGACGCGCGGCGAGGGCACGGAAGACATCTTCGTGCATATGGAAACGCTTCGCCGTTTCGGCCTCACCGAGCTGCGCCCCGGCCAGGTGGTTCTCGTCCGCTTCGGCGATGGCGAAAAGGGCCTGATGGCCGCAGAAATTCACCCCGATATTCCGAGCCCGGCAAGCCGGTCGCATTGAGATGCGAGATCTCGTCCTTCATGCGATCAGAAGCGCCATCACGGCGCTTTTTTTCTTGGTCGCCCTGCCGGCCCTGGCTGAGGAGTCGATGCGGTTCGACAAGGAGCCGCTGCTCATCCAGACCGCCGCCGGGAAGACGCTGCATTTCACCGTTGAGGTCGCGGTAACCGCCGACCAGCGCGCCCATGGACTGATGTTCCGCAAAACGATGGCCGATGACGCCGGCATGATCTTCGATTTCGGCGAGCCGCGGCGCGTCGCCATGTGGATGGAAAACACCATCCTGCCGCTCGACATGCTCTTTGCCGACAATGCCGGCACGATCCGCCACATCAAGGAAAACGCAACGCCCTATTCGCGCGACATCATCGATTCGATGAGCCCGGTGAAATACGTCGTTGAACTCAATGCCGGCATTGTCCGCAAATTGGGGATCAAGGTGGGCGACAGGATCATGAGCGCCACGACGACAAAGGCGAAGTAAGCGCGCTCACGTTCCAACAATGCGGGCCACGATGCGCCTGTCAAAGATTAAAGAATATCAGGGAATTGAATGGTCGGAGTGGAGAGATTCGAACTCCCGACCCTCTGGTCCCAAACCAGATGCGCTACCAGACTGCGCTACACTCCGTGCCGTGGGCGGGGAGATACACGGTTCACCTCGCGCTCGCAACCCATAAATCCAGCTCCGGCCGAAGATTCGCGCGCGATATCTCGATGCATACGGAAAAATCTTGATGGGCCGCAAGTCGGCTCTGCTGGGCGCGGCTCGACGGCCAGGGGGAGGCTGCCTCAGCCGTGTTCGAGAAGGCCGATATATTGAGCGTAGCTGATGGCAAGGTAGAAGAAAGCCGTAATGGCAGCCCCTATCACTATGGCATTGAGCTCCGCCGGACGTCTCGTCATGAGTGCAAATCCACTGAAATTTATTGAGCTGTAATTACTGCGGAGGGCCGGCCGCGGCAATCGAGTTGCGATCACAACATGAGACAATCGGTAATATTGCGCAACTCGGCCGAAATCAGAAGAATATCCGCGGCGGCGCTGTCCGCCGATATCCGTATCGGCGGCATCGCCTCATTGTCGGCATGGGAGCGGCAGCGCGTCGCGCACCGCCTTTTTTCTTGAAAAGGCAGGGATTCGCAGATAAGCAAAATTCATCTCTTCGCGCCATCCTTGGCGACGAAGCGAGGCCCGGCGACGGGATTGAGACCATGAAAGGCGGGCGCTGTCCCCGCATATTCGGAGATGCCGCAGTCATGCCTGCCAAGATCTATCGTCCTGCTAAGACCGCCATGCAGTCCGGCAAGGCCAAGACCCATCTCTGGGTGCTTGAATTCGATCAGGAGTCCCCCCGCAAGATCGATCCAATCATGGGCTACACCTCCTCGGGCGATATGCGCCAGCAGGTAAAACTCACCTTCGAAACGCAGGCGCTTGCCGAAGCCTATGCCCAGCGCAACGGCATCGAATATCGCGTCATCGCCCCGAAGGACCCGGCGCGCCAAGTCGTGGCCTATCCGGATAATTTCCGCTATACCCGCACGCAGCCCTGGACGCATTGAGATTTCTCGTCCACATATGCCGCATCCGGTCGCGCTTCGTAAACGCGGCCAGCAGACGGCCCCTTAGCTCAGCTGGATAGAGCACCTGCCTTCTAAGCAGGTTGTCGCAGGTTCGATTCCTGCAGGGGTCGCCACCACTTTTCAATTATTTGTTTTTACGTGATTTCCCCCGTAAACCCCTCATCCGAGTTGTTTTGAGGGGTTAGCTTCTAACATGCATCCGGCACCGAAATGGGCGCAGTCGCTTTGACATTGATCGGCCATGAACTCGCAGGCCCCCATGCTGAGCACTGTTTTCTTTGGAGGGTGGGCTGACAAAGCGCGTAAGTATTATCTGTCTGGTAGGCTTCATCCTCTGTTTATTAGGCGTGCTTGCCCTTGGAATATTCAGTGGGGGTGTGAAATATATGCACGGGTTCGTCAGGTATGCATACGATATTCTTTGGGTTATTCCTGCCGTACTGTTCGCGCCGGGCCTTATGAGCTATTTATCTTCACGGTCGTGGCCGGAAGTTCGAAAGGATAAAGCCAATAGAGAATTCGTGCTTAAGAACCCATTGTTAAGATTTTTTATCTGGCGCGAAATCAGGGATGAAGGATAAACAACCGGCAGCATTAGTCGTGGTTATGCGGATTTGCCAGCGATAGCATGATGCCGATCGATAACAACATTCTGGAACGTGACATCCGCGTTTTTGCCACAGGCAGAAAGAGTTGGCTGTTCAGCGATACCGTCGACGGAGCCAAGGCCAACGCCTTGCGATCCTCGTCGAGCATGTGGACCCAGATAGGTATCCTTCTCCATCCACTCGCGGACGATATACCTGATGGCGTCTTCTCGCGTCAGCACAGCTCGCTGCAAAAGTTTCGGATTGCCTCTTCGATATCATCGTCGAGGGCCATCGACCCGGAACTGCGCGGCGCTGACATCTAGGCCGCCGTCAGGACAATCCCGCGTATGGGGGCGGGCCGGCGTCCCACAGCTTGAAAGATTGAGTCCGATCGTGCAGCGAACGGCCGCCCTTTCTCATCTCGCTGAGCAGTGGGCTTCGTCGGCGATCAGCAGCTTTCCTCGAGATGAACAGCGCCGCTATCGCCTCGCGTAAAGCGGCACCGGGAAGGCCGGCTGACACCCGTCGAAAAATTACAGCGCGTGGATGGGGTCGCCGCTCGGGCTATGCCCTCCCAGCTTGCTCAACCACGCGCTGAAGTAACGAAGTTTGCGCGCCGTGTGGCGGATTTTACTCCGCCGTCGACATATTTCCGGATTGTTGTGGCGATCGGATGACCGCCACAACGGGTATTAGTTAGAGGAGAAAATCGCCTGCCCCCAGCTGGACGTGGCCCTGCAGCTGAATCTCGAAGTCATGAACACCGTCGCCGTTCAAATCGGCCTGGATAACGGTATGGTCGTCCTCGTAGTGCCACGCAAGCGCGCCAGCCTTCTTGTCGAACAAGGCATTCTCCTGCGCCTGGAAATGGAAGGCTGCATCGCCCTGCGCAGAGCCATTCGCGTCGATCGCGGAGAGATCGATCTTATCGACGCCATGCTGGAAGTCGGTGATGAGGTCGCGGCTCCAGCCGGACCCGGTCTCCGTTGGTGCCTTGAAGGTAAAGGTATCCGAGCTGGTGCCACCGCTCATGATGTCCCTTCCGGCACCACCGATGAGGACGTCCGAGCCGGCGCCGCCCTTCAACACGTCATTGCCGCCGAGACCCTTGTAGGTTTCGTTGCCGCCGTTGGACTGACCGGTGTGTGGCAGGTAGTCGTTACCCTCGGTGCCGGTGTATACCTTCGTCGATGTGGTCGGCGTTGTCGGTTGCGTCGGCGTGGTCGGCTCTGTCGGCGCTGTCGGCGCTGTCGGCGCGGTTGGTGCTGTCGGCGCGGTTGGCGCTGTCGGCGTGGTTGGCGCTGCCGGCTGCGTCGGGGTGCTTGGCGTTCCCGATACCGGTGAGGAGCCCGATTCATAGGCACCCATATCGACAGTTCCAACGACGCGAGCGTCGCCGTCCAGATCGACCGAGTCGACGCCGTACTTGACGGTTCCGCTGTCGATTGCCGCCGAGCCGGAGGCGAGGTGGAAGTCGCCGCTCGATGCCCCCACGAAATGCGGGTCGACGCCGAGCTTGTTGCCGTTCGCCGTGCTCGGCATCGCGTTGCCGCCGTCGGTCTTGACCGATGCCTGGCCGGCCGTGCCGTTGTAGGTCATGTTGTTGGCCCAGACGACGTTGGCGTTGGTGTAGCCGCCGTACGACGTGTTGTCGACCGCAGTGTTGTTCTTATTGACCGATGGGTCCGCTACGGCCACGTTGTTGACCCAGGTGTTGTTGCTCGACTGCGCGTTGCTGAGCTCGCCGCGCCAGGTGCCGTCGTTCAGCAGGTCCTGGTTGTTGTGGTATGCGGTGTTGTTTTTCACCGTGACGGAGTCGCTCCAGGTAACTTGGATGCCTTTGCTGCCGTTCTCATAGACGAGGTTGTTGTCGACCAGGGTCTTAAACGTGTAGTTCGGATGACCGCTCGTCTGCGTGCTCTGGAAATCGTCGATGATGATGCCGTTGCCATCGGTGTGCGCACCCGTCTTCGTGACGTTATCGTGCGAGATGTTGTTCCGGATGATGTTGCGGAAGGTCCCATCGTCCGGCGCCCCGGTGATATTCCGGTTCTCGTAGAGAGAGATGCCTGAAAACCAGCCGGCACTCGCATTTTTGTAAGTCTCGTTCCCTTCGATCGTGATGAAGTCGGATCTGGCGAAGGCGATGCCGGACGCACCGTTGTCGTGGGAAACGTTATTGGCGATCTTCACATGGTGGACGCCCTCACCAACAATGCCGTGCGAATCGCTCCCGTAGACCTCGAAGCCCTCGACCGCCACATAGTTCGCAGTGATGTTGATACCATTTGCGCCGCCCGATGCTGAGTGTATCACCGCTCCACCCGGTACCTCCGACCGCAAGGTAATGTAGCCGGCCGCGGATCCATCCTTGTACATGTTCACCGACTCATTATAGACGCCCGCGCGCACCACGACCTCGTCGCCTGGCTTAAGGTCAGCCGCCATCGCCTGACCGATCGTGTGAAAGGGAGAAGTGGCACTGCCGTTGCCGCCGCTGCTGCTCGCCGATACGTAGTATGTTGTCATAGTCCTGTTCCTCAACTCTGACGTTGTGTTTGTCAGTTAATATTTTCTAGCTAATTAGCCGTTACGGCGGGGGTTATAGGACGTCATCCCGGGGAAGTGCAACAGCATCGCGACAGTAAGTACTTGAGAAGTATGGCCATATTGCTGCCATAATGTCCCGATCACTCCGGAGTTACATTTTGAAATATTTGCGGAATTTTGAGTCGCTGAAATTGTGGCAGTATTTCTATCACGCACACCGCGAATTATTCTTTCTGCAACTACAGCGGCATGCTCGGATTGAAAACATTACGAAAATTTGATGAGTGCGAGCGGATTCCTCCGGCCAAAGGCCGAATCTGCATTTTTTTGTGAATCTAGGCTTTTTGGGCAGATTCGCCCTCAAAAGTGATACTTATCGACATGGTAGGGGAGGCGCATGATCATAGAATCGCCCACACCTCGAACTTTAAAATGCCCCCCGATCAAGGGAATTGCCGCTAAGGCAATCCTCTCGTGATGAGCCCGATACAACGATCGAGATACTCGGAAAGCTGCTGCAGGCATGCCGCAGGGAACCGCGCTAGCCACTCACTCGAGCGGGGCTGAGCCAATTCCCAGCTATCCGCAGAGCAGGCGATCGCTTTGGATCGATCGTCAACATTGCAGCATGAACCGCAGCACTCGCATCACTCGGTTAATTGCTCACCGCCCAACCCGTTGCCGACTGATGTCACAGGAGAAGCGCCAGATCAGGTTAGGAGTTGGGACAAAGTCGAGAAACAAAGATTTCCTCAAGGGACCGGTGCGGCAGTTAGTCCGTCGTCAGCAGGCCGCCCCGGACGGAACGTAACGGTGACTTTCTTCGCGCTGATGTAGCCAGGCCGTAACAGGGTCGGAGCTCGATTTCGATGTCTTCCGGTCCTTTTTGGAAGGGCATAGTAGCCAGCTCGACCGCGATCCGTTGCGTAGCGGAGGATGAGACCATTGATCACGTTCTGGTGGCTGAAGCCGTCCAACTGCAGGTCCATAATATCTTCGAAGGCGAAAGTGACGACTGCATGCTTGTCAAGGATCCGGTATCCATCTTGATCAACAGCATCGGTGTCGATCCAGCCGTGAATCATCAACTCGCTGGCCCCAGTGCGATTGAGCGAGAGGCTCAGAATTGCCGCGTCATGAAAGGTCGGGTTCTGTCCGAACCAGGCCAGCAGTTCCGGACCTCCTGCTATCTTCTCGTAGATCATCTCTGACCTCACACGTCATTCGGTGCTGCCGCACGATAGCAATCTCAGACGGTGTGACAATCGGCTCCGAGTGCACGATGTCCGTCGCTTTCTGGGCGGCTTCGCTCGGATGAGTTGTCGACGGCTTGCGAGCTCGAGGCCGCAAGCGCGTCGCGCGATCTTGTTTAGCGACCTTGGAAAATTTTGATGATCTTCGGAGTAAAGCGGCGTTGTTTGACGTCGACGACATCGTCATAGGTAATGCGGCCGGAAACAACGTCGGCAACAAATCGCTCGCATGCAACCCGCGGAGCGTCTTTGTCCGAAACGTTTGTCACAAGCCCAGCGCCGCGACGTCCGCTTGCATCGAATCCCTTCGCGCAGTCTTTCACCGCTTCACTTCTTGCCCTTGCGCTGCCCTGCAGCAGTGTGACGTAGGCATCGTAGTCCTGACGCGTAGGGACGCAGGCGGTCAGAAGACCCGCGGCAACCATCATTGTTACGGCATGAGCGCGCATTTAAATAATATCCGCTTAATTGCCCACCGATAGGCGTCGGATATCTATTTCGATTCGTGCGGCGCGCGAAAGACTACAGCTCAAACCCTATGGAATGCCGAAAGGTGGAATAAATCGCTGTTAGCCGAAAGTTCTTTTCAGCGATCCAGGAAATGATCGAAGTAAACCTTGGCAATGGGGTAGGCGTAGACGCCTCGGTCGACGAAGCCGCGTCTGTAAAGGCAGTTTCTGAGCGCCGCGTTGTAATGCAGGCTTTGTGGATCCGGCGAGCCGCGTCGCCATGAACCCGCTTCCGGAACGCACCAGCGGAGTGCCTTGTCGTATCGAGCCAGGAGGACGGGATCCGTATCGACCCGAACGCCGCTATAGGATTGATAGTTTGAAGGAGATTCTGCGGCCGAAATACAGCCCAGGCCAAGTGCAACGCCAACGACTGCCATCAATCTCATTGGATTTAATTCTCCCTTGATCGATCATCGAAGTAATCGAACGGGAGGTTATTTGTTTCAACGCCTGCGGGCAAGAGGGGAGCACTGCTAGAGCATGATGCCGAAAAGTGCGAGCGATTTTCGGACGACATGATGCTTTAACTCTTTATTTTAGAAGAAGATTCGGATTTAGGCCGACCCGGCCTAAAATCATCCTGTTCCAGGTCTGGCCGGATGACGACCGCCGCAGCGTCGCGGCAGTCATCCCTCCTCTCGGTGGCTCAATCCAGGAGATCGGCCGGCACCTTGCCGCCATTTTCCGAAAGCCGCTTCATCAGCGCCTTGTGCAGCCACATATTCATTTTCGCGGAATCGTTGGTGTCGCCGGTATAGCCGAGTTCGGCGGCAAGTTCCTTGCGCTCGGCCAGGCTCGCATCCATCCCGACGGCTTTCATCAGGTCGACGATCGAGTGACGCCAATCGAGTTTCTGGCCGCTCTTTTTGACAGCGGCGTCGAGGATAGGGACGATATCGACCGCGGCGGCTGTGGCTGGGGCGCTGGGCGGTTTGCTCTGAGCGGGGGAGGCCGTAGGCGCCGGATTGGGCGCTGCCGACGGCGAAACGGGAGCCTGGGCGGGCGGCGTCTTTGGCGCGCCGGCTGCGGCCGGTTCGGCTGCTTTTGCTTCTCCGAAGATTGCATGTTTGATCTTGTCGAAAATGCCCATCCTTGAATCTCCAGTTTCACTAAATGAGAACATGCTGAAACATGGAATTCCGGACGGACTTATCCAGACGAAAGAGAAGCTATTTTCGCAGGTTCAATCGTCGGCAGACGTCAATGCCCGGCTCGGCGGTTCCGATGGAATGACGCCAATGCCATGGCTTCGATCGGACGCGGCAGCCGGGTCCATGCCAATCTCGCCCTCGGCGGGGCGGAGGACCAAGGCGGCAACAGATCCGCGGCATACGGCACCCTCAACACCTCCGAGGCGCGTATCGTGGAACTCTTCCGCAGCAGGCCCGTCGAAGAACAGCGCAAGATGATCGCGCGTTGTGTCGATCTCTCCGCGTCAGGCGGTGGCGATTCCGGTCTTGCCGGTCTCTGTAGTCTGTTGCAGGCGACGGTCTCCCGCTGAACATGAAAGACCCGTCGAACCCAAGGGCGCGGCGGGTCTTAAACAAATTATGCCTGTCGCTCGGAAGTGTGGAGCGGTTCCGGGACAACGACATGCATAAAACAAAGAGCTAAAGCGCGTCGCATGAATCAATTTGATGCGACGCGCTTTGGCGTTTCGGTCAGTGCAGGATCTGGCTCAGGAACAGCTTGGTGCGTTCGTGCTGCGGATTGTCGAAGAATTCCGCCGGCGAATTCTGTTCGACGATCTGCCCCTGATCCATGAAGATGACGCGGTTGGCGACCTGGCGGGCAAAGCCCATTTCATGCGTGACGCAAAGCATGGTCATGCCTTCCTCGGCAAGCCCCACCATGGTGTCGAGCACTTCCTTGATCATCTCGGGGTCGAGCGCCGAGGTCGGCTCGTCGAACAGCATGATTTTCGGGTTCATGCAGAGTGACCGGGCGATCGCCACGCGCTGCTGTTGGCCGCCGGAAAGCTGCCCGGGATATTTGTTGGCCTGTTCGGGGATCTTGACGCGCTTCAGGAAGTGCATGGCGATCTCTTCCGCCTGCCTCTTCGGCATCTTGCGCACCCAGATCGGCGCCAGCGTGCAGTTTTCGAGGATCGTCAGATGCGGAAAGAGGTTGAAGTGCTGGAACACCATCCCGACTTCGCGCCTGACTTCGTCGATCTTCTTCAGATCGTTGGTGAGCTCGGTGCCGTCGACGATGATCTGCCCCTTCTGATGTTCTTCCAGCCGGTTGATGCAGCGGATCATCGTCGACTTGCCCGAACCCGACGGGCCGGCGATGACGATGCGTTCGCCGCGCATGACCTTCAGGTTGATGTCGCGCAGCACGTGGAAATCGCCGTACCACTTGTTCATGTTGATAATTTCGATCGCCACTTCCGTTGCGGAAACGGTGAGCTTTTTAGCTGGAGCTTCAGCCATGATTGTTTTCCCTCATTCTTATCGTTTGTGGCCGGTGTCGAGGTGACGTTCGATGAATGCTGAATAGCGCGACATGCCGAAGCAGAAAAGCCAGAAGGCGAATCCGGCGAATATCAACCCCGTGAGCGGCGTTACCGCGGTTGCCCAGTTCGGATCGACGAAATTGAGGCGAACGATGCCGAGAAGATCGAACATGCTGATGATCGACACCAGCGAGGTGTCCTTGAACATGCCGATGAAGGTGTTGACGATGCCGGGGATCACCAGCTTGATTGCCTGCGGCATGATAACCAACCGCATCTTCTGCCAGTAGCCCAACCCGAGCGAATCCGCCCCCTCGAACTGACCCTTGGGAATGGCCTGCAGGCCGCCGCGGATGACTTCCGCCATATAGGCGGAGGCGAAGATCGATACCCCGATGATCGCGCGCAAGAGCTTGTCTACCGTCCAGCCGGCCGGCAGGAAAAGCGGCAGCATGACGCTCGCCATGAACAGGACCGTAATCAGCGGCACGCCCCGGACGACTTCGATGAAAACGACGCAGAAGGTGCGGATGACCGGCATCTGCGAGCGCCTTCCGAGCGCCAGGATGATGCCGAGCGGGAAGGAGACGGCGATGCCGACGAAAGAGAGCACCAGCGTCACCAGCAGCCCACCCCAGAGTGGGGTCTCGACGATTTCCAGGCCAAATCCGCCGTAAAGCAGAAAGAAGGAAACAATCGGCAGCACGCCGAAGAGCAGGAGGGCATTGGCGCCTTTGCGCGGCGCCGAAGGGATGAGCATCGGCACCAACAGGAGTACGAAAAGAATACCGACCAGCGTCGGGCGCCAGCGCTCGTCAAGCGGGTAACGTCCAAAAATGAACTGGTCGAATTTGGCATTGACGAAGGCCCAGCATGCACCGTTCCAGCCGTCTGGCTGGATTCCGCCCTGCACGGCAGTGGCACAGAAGGTGCGGTCTGGGCCGCTCCAGACAGCCTGCACGAAAAGCCAGTCGATCGCGTGGAGCATTGCCCAGGAGAAAAAGACCAGCGCCACGATGGTAAGAACGATGTCTTTCGGCGTCGCAAGCAGATTGCGGCGAACCCAGGCGACCGCGCCCTTTTCTCCCGGTGGAGGCGGCTCCGGCGCGAGTATGGCCGTTCTGACGAAACTGTTGCTCATCTTACCTCTCCACCAGCGCCATCTTGGCATTGAACCAGTTCATGAACAGCGAAGTCACGATACTGAGCGCGAGGTAAACGACCATCCAGATGAGGATCACCTCAATGGCCTGACCGGTCTGGTTCAACGTCGTGCTGCCGACGGCGACGAGATCGGCAAAACCGATGGCGATCGCCAACGATGAGTTCTTGGTTAGATTGAGATACTGGCTGCTCAGCGGCGGAATGATGATGCGGAAAGCCTGCGGAATGACAACCAGCCGGGTGATCGACGAGGGATGAAGCCCAAGTGCGCCTGCCGCTTCCGTTTGTCCCCTCGCCACGCCGCGAATGCCCGCACGCACGATCTCGGCGATGAAGGCTGCGGTGTAGAAGGAAAGCGCCAGGAAGAGCGACATGAACTCAGGCCCGACGACGGAGCCGCCGGTGAGGTTGAATTTACCCACGATCGGATAGTCGAAGGAAAGCGGCGCGCCTGCGAGCAGGAAGGCGATCAGCGGCAGGCCGATCAGCAGGCCGATCGAAGCCCAGATCGTGTGGAACGGCTGACCAGTGGCCGCCTGCCGGCGATGCGCCCATCGGGCCGTCGCGATGACGGCGATGATCGCAATGACGAAGGCGACGAGGACGAGCCAGAAACCCTCACCGAAAATCGGCTTGGGAAAGGCAAGGCCGCGATTGTTCAGATAGGATCCGAGCGGCAGATGCAGCGACTCGCGCGCATTCGGCAGAACCGCCAGAACGCCCGAATACCAGAAGAAGATCACCAGCAGCGGCGGAATATTGCGAAAAACTTCCACATAGACCGTGCACAGCTTGGCAATCAGCCAGTTCCGCGACAGGCGGCCAATACCGATGATGAAGCCGATGATGGTGGCGGTGATGATGCCGGTAACGGCGATCAGCAGCGTGTTCAGAAGGCCGACAAGCAGCGCGCGGCCGTAGGTCGAATCGCTCGAATAGGCGATCAGCGACTGACCGACCTCGAAGCCGGCACGGCCGTTCAGAAAGCCGAAGCCCGACGCGATGTTGGCGCGCGCCAGATTCACGGCAGTGTTGTGCGCGACCCACCAGACGAAGACGACCAGGAGGACGATGGTGAGAACCTGGAAGAAAATGCCCCGAATTGTCGGGTCGTAGAGGGCGGACTGAAAGCTCCAGCCGCTTCTGGATAAACGTGTTGAATCCAAAGCCTGATGCGTCATGCTTGGCCAATTCCCCATTATGCTCCTTTTCGGAGCTTTTTTATTGGAGGAGGAAAGGCGGTTGCCCGCCTTTCCGGCTTTCCTGCGCGGCCGGTCAGCGAACCGGCGGAGCGTACTGGATGCCGCCCTTGTTCCACAGGGCGTTAAGGCCGCGTGCAATCTTGAGCGGGCTGCCCTGGCCGATATTGCGCTCGAAGACTTCGCCGTAATTGCCGACGTTCTTGACGATATTGTATGCCCATTCGTTGGTGAGACCCAGATCGGTGCCGATCTTGGTGTCGGCCTCGACGCCGAGGAAGCGCTTGATGTCGGGGTTCGGCGAATTCTTCATGTCGTCGACATTCGCCTGAGTGATGCCGAACTCTTCAGCATTGATCATGGCATAGCCGACCCAGCTGACGATATCGAACCACTGGTCGTCACCCTGGCGAACAGCCGGCGCGAGCGGCTCCTTGGAGATGATTTCCGGAAGGATCGCATGCTCGTCGGGGTTCTTCAGGGTCAGACGCAGCGAATAGAGGCCGGACTGGTCGGTCGTGTAGACGTCGCAGCGACCGGCATCATAGGCGGCGTTAACCTCGTCCAGCTTTTCGAAGACGACAGGATTGTACTGAAGGTTATTGGCCTTGAAGTAATCGGCAAGGTTGAGCTCGGTGGTCGTGCCGGACTGGACGCAGACCGATGCGCCGGAGAGCTCGAGCGCCGACTTCACGTTCAGGCTCTTGCGAACCATGAAGCCCTGGCCATCATAATAGTTGACGAAGCGGAAGTTCAGCCCGAGAGCAGTGTCGCGATTGATCGACCAGGTCGTATTGCGGGCCAGAACGTCGATTTCACCGGACTGAAGCGCCGGGAAGCGGTTGGCGGCGCTGAGGGGGGTGAACTTCACCTTCGTGGGGTCGCCGAAAACGGCGGAAGCGACGGCCTTGCAGAAATCGACGTCGAAACCGGCCCAATTGCCGGAAGCGTCGGGTGCGGCAAAGCCGGCCAGGCCGGTATTGACGCCGCATTGTACGAAACCCTTCGCCTTGACGTCACCGAGAGTGGTGGCCGAGGCTGCCGATGCGCCAAGTGCCAAAACCGCTGCGCCGATGGCGGTGGACAGGAGCTTATTCTTCATTTTCCCAACCTTTTTCCATTGTCTTATCTTTATCTTGTGGGGAGTGCGCCCGAACGTTGCGTCGGCCTCCCCAATCGCCTCGACACCCTCCCGGCGCGAGTGGGTCTATCACAGTCGCAAATGTCACTATGGTCAAGTGTCGCCATCAATAATTGCGGCAAAATTCAGAAATTTGGTCAATTGCGCCGCATTCATGGGCGGCTGGTCAGGAAATGGGCGTCCGATTGCGGAAAAATAACGCGAAAATCATACTTTTCGATGGAATCCGCCCAAGGTCCCAAGGGGTTGACCGGAGGTGGCAGGGCGTCCAAAAGTCTCGCTTTCGCGTCCCTTGCCAAAGGCTATTCCCGACATGAAAGACAAAGACAGCTTGCTGCAGAATGCCGGCATCAACACCCGCCTGAGCCATATCGGCAACGATCCCTTCGACTATCACGGTTTCGTCAATCCGCCGGTCGTGCATGCCTCGACGGTGCTGTTTCCGAATGCCCGGACGATGGAGACGCGTTCCCAGAAATACACCTACGGGACCCGCGGCACGCCGACGACGGATGCGCTCTGCGAGGCGATCGACGCGCTCGAAGGTTCGGCCGGCACCATCCTCGTTCCCTCGGGGCTTGCGGCCGTCACCATTCCGTTCCTGGGTTTCGTTGCCGCCGGCGACCATGCCCTGGTCGTCGATTCGGTTTACGGTCCGACCCGCCATTTCTGCGACACGATGCTGAAGCGCCTCGGCGTCGAGGTGGAATATTACGACCCATTGATCGGCGCCGGCATAGAGGCGCTGTTCCGGCCGAACACGAAGATCGTGCACACCGAGGCTCCGGGCTCCAACACCTTCGAGATGCAGGATATTCCGGCTATCTCGGCGGTTGCCCACCGCCACGGCGCCGTCGTCATGATGGACAATACCTGGGCGACGCCGCTTTACTTCCGGCCGCTCGATCATGGCGTCGACATCTCCATCCACGCGGCGACGAAATATCCGTCCGGCCATTCCGACATTCTGCTCGGGACGGTGTCGGCCAATGCCGAGCATTGGGAGCGTCTGAAGGAGGCGAACGGCGCGCTCGGCATCTGCGGCGCGCCCGATGATGCCTATCAGATCTTGCGCGGATTGCGCACCATGGGGCTGCGCCTCGAGCGTCATTATGAAAGCGCGCTTGCTATCGCCGAATGGCTGGAGGGCAGGGAGGATGTCGCGCGGGTGCTGCATCCGGCGCTGCCGAGCTTCCCCTCCCATCATCTCTGGAAGCGCGATTTCAAGGGGGCCAGCGGCATCTTTTCCTTCGTGCTTGCCGCCGATGATCCCGAGCAATCCAGGGCAAAGGCGCATGCCTTCCTAGATGCACTGCGGATCTTCGGCCTCGGCTATTCCTGGGGCGGCTTCGAAAGCCTCGCTTTGCACGCCTATCTCAACGACCGCAGGGTCGCCAAGGCCCCGACCGACGGTGCGGTCATCCGCCTGCAGATCGGTATCGAGGATGTGGCCGACCTCAAGGCCGATGTCGAACGCGGCTTTGCAGCGGCAAGCGCCGTCTGAGGGGAGGCGTGGAGCGCCGCTGTCGCTTGCGGCGCTCTATGGCCGCATGGCGCGATAGCCATAGATCCAGTCGAGATCCGCCGCCAGGCTCTGCGGCGGCTTCAGCCCGAGAACGAGATCGCGGCCGATCCGGATCGGCCCTCTCGCATGATAGGCAAACCGGTTGAAGGCGCCGCGCTGGCGAAGCTTGGCGATGCGCGGCGCGCGATGCCTTTCGAAATGCGCCAGCGCTTCGGTCACGGGACGATCCGAAAGACAAGCGGCAAGTTCGTAGGCATCTTCGATTGCCATCGCCGCGCCCTGGGCCGCAAAGGGCATCATCGCGTGAGCGGCGTCGCCGATCAGAACCGCCCTGCCGTCCTGCCACGCGCCTGACGTGGTTTCGAACAGCGGCCAGAAAGTCAGCTTCCGCTGTCTTTCGAGCAGCGAGACGATGGCCGCGTTCCAGCCGGCAAGACGTGATCGCAGCTGCGCGCGCTGCTCTGCCGTCGGCTCGCTTTGCCAGGCCTGCGGCGCAATGTTGCCGTCGGTGATTGCCACCATGTTGAAGCTGCCGGTCTCCTTCAGCGGATAGCTGACCAGATGCGCCGACCCGCCGAGGAAAGCGGAAACGCTAGTCCGATCGAGGAAACCGGGCGCTTCATCCTCGGCAATGGTGAAGCGGTAGGCGATATTGCCGGAAAAACGCGGCGAGGGGCTGTCCGCAATAGATTGCCGCAGCTTCGACCAGACGCCGTCGGCGCCGATCACGACATCGGCCGGCCGTTCGGAAGGTGGCGGACCCGCTTCCATGCGCATGCCGAGATGAAGCCGGCAGAGCGGCTCGGCTTCGACCGCGGCGAGCAGCGCTTTCTGCAGCGTGGTGCGATGCAGGACGCCATAGGGCGCGCCCCAGCGCTGCCGCGCGAATTTGCCTGCCGGCACCGCCGCAAGCTGGCGCAGCGAACTGCCCGAAATCAGTCGGATGCTCTCCGGTTCGAGCCAGATCCTCGAAAGCGTGTCCAGAATGCCGAGCCCGGCAAGAATGCGGGAGGCATTCGGCGAAAGCTGCAATCCGGCGCCGACTTCGGTGAGTTCGTCCGCCTGCTCGAAAATCTCCGAGCTGATGCCCCGGCGCGAAAGCGACAGCGCAGCCGTCAGCCCGGCAATTCCGGCGCCGATGATGACGGCATGATCGACGGGCATTGCCAGTCCGTTCCGGATTCTGGTCGGGTTATGCCGCCTTCACATGGAAAACGCAGCCGGCCGGATTGGTCTGGCTGGGCTTAAGGGAAGAATTGAAGCGATAGAGCGTCGAGCAATAGGAGCAGACCTTCTCGTTGTCGTCGCCCATGTCGATGAAGATGTGCGGGTGATCGAAGGGAGCCGAAGCGCCCGTGCACATGAATTCCTTGACACCGACTTCGATGACGCGATGACCGCCGTCGTTCTGGAAGTGAGGAATGTTGTGGCCGGCCATGTCGCTCTCCGAATGCTTTCAAATTTGCGCGAACCTTATAAGCCTTCGCCGCAAATGTGTAGAGCCAAAGCGCCGCGGCAGGCACAGTTTTCAGCCACGGTTTTTGGCTTCACGCTGGCGGGCGGCTCAATTATGGTCGCGCCAAAAAGGAAGACCCGATGAACCTGAACACTCCAGTTTTTTCAAGCTTCACCCATGACGGATTGCGGTTCGCCTTTTTCGACGAAGGCGATCCCTCCGGTGTGCCTGTCCTGCTGATTCACGGCTTTGCCTCGACGGCAAACGTCAACTGGGTGCATCCGGGGTGGCTGAAGACGCTCGGCGATGGCGGCTACCGGGTGATCGCCATCGACAATCGCGGCCATGGCGCGAGCGACAAGCCGCATGATTCCGAAGCCTATCGTCCATGGGTGATGGCCGCCGATGCGATCGCCCTGCTCGACCATCTCGGCATCGCCGAAGCCAACCTCATGGGGTATTCGATGGGCGCGCGCATTTCCGTCTTTGCCGCGCTCGCCAATCCGCATCGCGTCCGATCGCTGGTGCTCGGCGGTCTCGGCATCGGCATGACCGACGGCGTCGGCGACTGGGACCCGATCGCCGATGCGCTGCTGGCTCCCTCACTGGACGTCGTGACGCATGAGCGGGGCCGCATGTTCCGCGCCTTCGCCGAACAGACAAAAAGCGATCGCACTGCGCTCGCCGCCTGCATTCGCGGATCGCGCGATCTCGTCGCCCGCTCCGATATGGCCAGACTCGATATGCCGGCGTTGATCGGCGTCGGCACCAAGGACGATATCGCCGGCTCGCCGCAGCAGCTGGCGGCACTGATGCCCGAGGCCGAGGCGCTCGACATTCCCGGCCGCGATCATATGCTCGCCGTCGGCGACAGGGTTTTCAAGCAGGCGGTGCTGGCCTTCTACGCAAGGGTCGCCGAGGGCTGACATCATCGTGATGCCGAAAAACCGTTCTAAAAAACCGTGGTGACGGCACCCATTTATGTTATTGGCGTTTTCCACTATATACTGGCATTGCGAAAACGGCATTCCTGTTGGTAACGAGGAGAGCGGCGATGGTCGCCAAGACAGACATTCGTGCTTTTGAAACAGGCCATCCATTGAAAATGATGGATCCCATCTGGGACAGCCTGCGCGAGGAAGCCCGCACTGCCGCCGAAACGGATCCGGTTCTCGCCGCCTTTCTCTATTCGACGGTGATCAATCACCGTTCGCTCGAAGAATGCGTCATTCACCGCATCTGCGAACGCCTCGATCATCCCGACATGCAGGCGATCCTCCTGCGCCAGACCTTCGAGGAAATGCTCGCCGATTGGCCGGAATGGAGCTCGATCCTGCGCGTCGATATCCAGGCGGTCTATGACCGCGATCCCGCTTGCCTGCGCTTCATGGAGGCGGTGCTCTATTTCAAGGGCTTCCATGCGCTGCAGACGCATCGTCTGGCCCATTGGCTGCTGAACCGCGGCAGGCGTGACTTTGCCCTCTATCTGCAAAGCCGCTCGTCCAGCGTCTTCCAGACCGATATCAATCCGGCCGCCCGTATCGGCAAGGGTATCTTCCTCGATCATGCCACCGGTCTCGTGATCGGTGAAACGGCTGTTGTCGGCGACAATGTCTCGATCCTGCATGGCGTCACGCTCGGCGGCACCGGCAAGGAGGGCGCTGACCGCCATCCGAAGATCGGCAGCGGCGTCATGATCGGCGCCGGCGCGAAGATCCTCGGCAACATCGAAATCGGCTTCTGCTCGCGCGTCGCCGCCGGTTCCGTCGTCCTCAAAGCAGTGCCGCCGAATAAGACGGTTGCCGGTGTGCCTGCCAAGGTCGTTGGCGAGGCCGGTTGTTCCGAACCATCGCGCAATATGGACCAGGTGATCGGCGCCGATATCTGAGCGCCTGTTGGAAAAAGGATAGGAAAAGGCGGCAGGAACCGAGCGGGAACAGCCACTGCCCAAGCAGCAGCCCGCCTTTACACCGCTGCTTTTCCTGTGCAAGAAGCGGCCAATCAAGACCGCTTACGGAGATGACAGAGTGAAGCCTGAAGAAATCAAGAAGCTCGACGCCTATTTCAAGCGCATGTTCAACCCGCAGATGATCGTCAAGGCGCGTCCGCGCAAGAATGATTCTGCGGAAGTCTATCTCGGCGAAGAATTTCTGGGCGTCGTCTATATCGATGACGAGGACGGCGACCGCTCCTACAACTTTTCGATGGCGATCCTCGACGTTGATCTTTGATCGGGCTCGAACGTTTCAAGAGGACCGGGCGGCGCATTCCGCCCGGTTTTTTTGTTTTTTTGATTCTAAAACAAATTTTTTTAAAATCTGTGGTTGCACCTATCTGATATATATTAGCAAAAACAGTTAAAGACGTACGTGCCCCGGCCCGCGGCCTTTGTTTTATTATTGTCATGCAACCTATGGGTTGTTTTGCGTCGCACAAGACTACTTGACTATTTGTGCGTTGCGGCTACCCTGCCGCCATCCCACAGCCCAACGGAGGACGGTCATGTTCAACTTTGACGATGCAAACAGGAAGAGCAAGGAGGCCGTCGATACGGCGCTGAGAACCTATACCGATACGGCGAGGGGCTTTCAGGCAATCGCCGCCGAAGCTGCTGAATATTCGAAGAAATCCTTTCAGGATGCGGTGACGCATTTCGAAACGCTGGCCGGGGCGAAGAGCTTCGAGGCGGTGTTCGAACTGCAGACCAGCTACGTCAAGTCCAGCTATGAGAGCTTTGTCTCCGAAGCGACCAAGCTCGGCGAAATGTACGCCGATCTCGCCAAGTCCGCCTACAAGCCTTACGAGGCTCCAATCGCCGCTGCCGTCGCCAAGACGGGCAGGCAGGCGCCGCAGGCAACGCCTGCTGCCGCATGAGTTGATTGCGACGGCGCAACCTGCGCGACATATTGAAATACCGGGGCCGGCTACGCATCTGTAGCCGGTCTTTTTTGTTTCCATCTTCGCCACAGCGTCCGCTTGGATCGGCCCGGGGACTTTTTTGGTCTTTCCCGTGCATGCCGGCATTTCTTGATTGCAGTGTCTGACAGGGGGCTTAAAATCGGCCTATTATGAACTAAGTTAGTGTTTCAGATATTCGGCGGGAAAAGCACCCTCCCATGCTCCGCCGGATTGATCGAGGAATGAATGACAATGATCGCAAAGCCGATCCGGATGCAGAACGACAGCGAAAGGAACGGGGACAACGGAAATCGCGGAACCTCGGTCATCACACGCACCAAGCCGAAGACCAAGAAGCCCAATCTCTATCGCGTGCTGCTTCTGAATGACGACTACACACCGATGGAATTCGTCATTCACATTCTGGAGCGTTTTTTTCAGAAGGATCGTGAAAGTGCCACCCGCATCATGCTCCATGTCCACAATCACGGCGTCGGCGAATGCGGAATATTCACATACGAGGTAGCGGAAACGAAGGTCAGCCAGGTGATGGACTTCGCCCGGCAGCACCAGCATCCGCTGCAATGCGTCATGGAAAAGAAGTGAGGATCTGAACGTGCCAACATTTTCGCCTAGTTTAGAGAAGGCGCTCCATCAGGCACTGACCTTTGCCAACGAGCGGCATCACGAATATGCGACGCTCGAGCATCTGCTGCTCGCCCTGATCGACGATGCCGATGCGGCCGCGGTCATGGGTGCCTGCAACGTCGATCTCGACGCGCTGCGCAAGACGCTCGTCGAATATGTCGATAACGAACTTTCCAATCTGATCACCGGATATGACGAGGATTCGAAGCCGACCTCCGGTTTCCAGCGCGTCATCCAACGCGCTGTCATCCATGTGCAGTCTTCCGGGCGTGAAGAGGTGACCGGCGCTAACGTGCTCGTCGCAATTTTCGCCGAGCGCGAAAGCCATGCCGCCTATTTCCTGCAGGAGCAGGAGATGACCCGCTACGATGCCGTCAACTATATCTCTCATGGCATTGGCAAGCGCCCGGGCGCCTCTGAGGCCCGCCCTCCGCGCGGCGCCGAAGAGGAAGCCGAGAGCAAGCCCACGGCACGCGGCGGCGAGGAAGAGGGCGGCCCCAAGAAGCAGCAGGATGCGCTCAAGGCCTATTGCGTCAATCTCAACGAGAAGGCCAAGGGCGGGAAGATCGATCCGCTGATCGGCCGTCACGCCGAGGTGAGCCGTACCATCCAGATCCTCTGCCGTCGTTCGAAGAACAATCCGCTGTATGTCGGTGATCCCGGCGTCGGCAAGACGGCGATTGCCGAAGGCTTGGCCAAGCGGATCGTCGAGGGCAAGGTGCCAGAGGCGCTTGCCGATGCGACGATCTTCTCGCTCGACATGGGCACGCTGCTCGCCGGCACGCGCTACCGCGGCGATTTCGAGGAGCGCCTGAAGCAGGTCGTCAAGGAGCTGGAAGAATATCCGGGTGCGGTGCTGTTCATCGACGAGATCCACACGGTGATCGGCGCCGGCGCCACTTCGGGCGGGGCGATGGATGCGTCGAACCTGCTGAAGCCGGCGCTGTCATCGGGCGCGATCCGCTGCATCGGCTCGACCACCTACAAGGAATATCGCCAGTTCTTCGAGAAGGACCGGGCGCTGGTGCGTCGTTTCCAGAAGATCGACGTCAGCGAGCCGTCGATCAACGATGCGATCGAGATCATGAAGGGCCTGAAGCCCTATTTCGAAGAGTATCATCACCTGCGTTATTCGAACGACGCCATCAAATCGGCCGTCGAACTCTCGGCCCGCTACATCTCCGACCGCAAGCTGCCGGACAAGGCGATCGACGTGATCGACGAAACCGGTGCGGCCCAGATGCTGCTGCCGCCGTCGAAGCGCCGCAAGCTGATCACCGAAAAAGAGATCGAGGCGACGATCGCCACTATGGCACGCATCCCGCCGAAGACCGTTTCCAAGGACGACGAAGCGGTGCTCGCCAATCTCGAGCAGGAACTGCGCTCGGTCGTCTATGGCCAGGATATCGCGATCGAAGCCCTTTCAACCTCGATAAAGCTGGCGCGTGCCGGCCTGCGCGAGCCGAACAAGCCGATCGGCTCCTATGTTTTCTCCGGTCCGACCGGCGTCGGCAAGACCGAGGTTGCAAAGCAGCTGGCGTCGTCGCTCGGCGTCGAGCTTCTGCGCTTCGACATGTCGGAATATATGGAGCGGCATACAGTCTCGCGTCTGCTCGGCGCACCTCCCGGCTATGTTGGTTTCGATCAGGGCGGTCTTCTCACAGATGGCGTCGACCAGCACCCGCATTGCGTGGTCCTGCTCGACGAAATCGAAAAGGCGCACCCTGATATCTACAACATCCTGCTGCAGGTCATGGACCATGGCACGCTGACCGACCATAACGGCAAGAAGATCGACTTCCGCAACGTCATCCTGATCATGACCACCAATGCGGGCGCGTCCGAAATGGCCAAGGCCGCGATCGGCTTCGGCTCGTCCAAGCGCACGGGCGAGGACGAAGAGGCGCTGACCCGTCTGTTCACGCCGGAGTTTCGCAACCGTCTCGACGCGATCATTCCCTTCGCGGCGCTGCCGACGGCTGTCATTCACAAGGTCGTACAGAAGTTCATCATGCAGCTGGAGGCTCAGCTTTCCGAACGGAACGTCACCTTCGACCTGCATGAGGACGCGATCGCCTGGCTGGCGGAAAAGGGTTACGACGAGAAGATGGGCGCCCGCCCGCTTGCCCGCGTGATCCAGGACACCATCAAGAAGCCGCTTGCCAACGAAATCCTCTTCGGCAAGCTGAAGAAGGGCGGCGTCGTCAACGTCACCGTCGGTCCCAAGGAAGACGGCAAGCCCGGCATCATGCTGGAAGCCATACCGGATACGGCGCCGATCAAGCCGAAGCCGGAAGCCGAAGTCGTGCATCCCGAAGCCGATGACGAGGGCGACGGGGAACTGAAGACGAAGACGGCCCGCAAGACCCGCGCCAAGACAATCCCGCGGGCCGAGCCCGAGGTCCGCGACGCTCCGAAAAAGGGAAGCGCGGTTCCGAAGGTTCCGCGCAAGAAATGAGATCTTGTCATTGAATTGGAAAAGGCCGCGTCATCCGCGGCCTTTTTGATTTTTCGCTTTGTATTGCTAGCTACAAGCGCACGGAGCGCATTCGCTCACACGCCACGATCATATGGAGCGCAATGTAAATGGCGTACAAAATCTGCGAAAAAAGCTGAGGCATGAACGGATCTTTTGTGCACGGCGATCGTCTGAGGGATTTCGGAGAATGTTCCCTCCACGAGCCGGAAGCCTGAAATTCGTTCCGAAGTTTGGATGAGATATTCGGTCAGTCCAGCAGCCGCAGCGCACTGCGCTCCGACAAGCAGATTGATGGCCGTTGCAGGGCTATCAGTGTGGGAGACTGAAGCTCTTTGAAGGATTCGTTCGAGCTGCTTCGTATAGGCTGCACTCCTTGCAGAGGCGATCTGGACTCCTTCGATGTCAACATCTTGGACACGCCGGAAGGACGAACTGTCAGGCACGAGATAGGTCGCTTTGACGGAGATGTACGGAGGTGAGAAGGAGAAGCGGTCGGCTCTTGATGGATCCGAGGCAATGAAAGCGATGTCCCATTCGCCGCCGTCTGCATTCGCAAGTATGTCGGCAGCCGAGCCGTACTGGATTAGAGAGAGGCCGCAATTCAATTGTTCGGCAATCTTGTGGGCTATCTGGGCGCTCGGACCGACCAGGGCGCCCGCCTTATCGTTCCATCGGACCAACGCCGCATTTGACATATTGATGGCGGCCCTGATAGGGCCGGTCGGCGCTATCTCAGCCAAAATCTGCTTCCGCGTCGACATCTTCGAACTCCCTAAGATGCGAACCTGGCCGCGAGCGCTTCGGATCCTCTTGCGAGTAGGGCGACATCTACACCGACTGCGGTAAACAACGTCCCGAGCGAAATGCAGCGGGATGCGAACTTCTCGTCGGGGGTGAGTATGCCCGTCGGCTTTCCAAGCGCCTTCAAGCGCATTATCGCGTCCTCGATAGCCACAACCACTTCAGGGTGGCCCGGTTGACCACGATGGCCAAAGCTCGCCGCGAGATCAGCCGGGCCGATGAAGATGCCGTCCACTCCATCGACAGCAGCGATGGACTCGAGATGATCGAGCGCTTCCCGGGTCTCGATTTGAAGAAGCAGGCATATCTCCTGCTCCGCGATCTGTGCGTAGTTCGAAACGCGCCCGAAGCGTGTGGCACGCGTCAAGGCGGAGACACCGCGAATCCCGCGGGGCGGATACCGTATAGCTGCTACGGCCGCCATCGCCTCCTCTTCATTCTGCACATACGGAACGAGCAGCGTCTGCACGCCGATGTCCAGGAACCGCTTGATCAGCACAGGGTCGTTGAAGGCAGGGCGCACGACGGGAGAAACGCTGTAGGGCGCGACCGCCTGCAATTGGGGCAGGACGGTGAGGACGTCGCTAGGAGAGTGCTCGGTATCGAACAGCAACCAGTCGAAGCCTGCCGGCGCCACGATTTCTGCTGCGTAGCTTCCCGGAAGGCCGCACCATAGACCGATCTGGCTTTGCCCAGCCATAAGCTTCCGCTTAAAGTGATTGACGGGGAGTTCCATTGCCACCTCACACGAACGAAACGCCGATGGAGCCGACCGGCCCGTAATCAGCGTGGATGACATCGCCCTTGGCGATATCCACGGGGCGGGTGAACGAACCGGCAAGAACGATCTGGCCCTTCTTCAAGCCGCCTCCGACAGCATGAAGCTTGTTCACGAGCCATGCGATTCCGGCGGCCGGATGCCCCATGATGGCTGCGGAAACGCCCGACTCCTCGATGACGCCATTTTTCGAAAGCGTCGCGCCGACCCACCGGATATCGACATCCATCGGCCGAACGATACGACCACCCACGACGATCGCTCCGAAAGCCGCGTTGTCGGCGATCGTGTCGGTGATCGCTCTTGGCACTTCGGTTCGATAGTCGATGATTTCGAGAGCGGGAACGACAAATTCGGTCGCCCTCATGACGTCATAGATACGGGTGCTTGGACCTTCAAGATCCTCGCCCATTACGAATGCGAGTTCGACTTCGAGACGAGGCTTGATGAACAGATCCGCTTTGATCTGCGCTCCATCATTGAAGAGAGCGTCGTCGAGAATGACGCCGTAATCGGGCTCCGTCATCTTCGAGGCCATCTGCATTGCCCGCGACGTCAGTCCGATCTTGTGGCCGACGATCCGTGCACCTTTCGCAATTCGCGCCTGCGCCCAGAGCGCTTGTATCTTGTAGGCGTCTTCGAGTTCTAGGTTCGGATATGTCCTGCTTGGCTGGATGACTGGCTTGCGTTCGACTTCGGCCCTCAGCAGCGCATCAGCTGCCTCCTGGCGTTCATTTTCCGTGATCATGATTTGGCTCTGCTGGTTTTGTTATTTGATGGGAGGGCGTGGCAGGGCGGCCTCGCCCGGCTCCATAACGTATGTGTAATCGAGCGAGAACCACGGCCCTGCGACGTCAGCGTCGGTCGGGTGCGGCTCCTCATGGTGGACGAATTCGCCGGTCAAGGCCGCGGTCACGCCAAACTGTACATCGGAGTCGATATTTGGATCGCTCGGGTCGAAGACCTGGGAGATGAGTGTCTTGTACCCGGGTTTGAAGATGAGCGCGTGCAGATGGGCGGGTCGATAGGGGTGACGGCCTTGCGCCTTGAGAAGGCGACCCACGACGCCGTCGACGGGAATCGGGTAGCCAACCATCTTGACCGTTCTGAACCAGAAACGACCTTCCTCGTCCGTAGTGAGCTTCCCCCGCAGATTCATTTCCGCCTGATCGGGATCCTGGTTCTCATAAAGGCCGACAGGCGACGCATGCCACACGTCGACCTCGGCGCCTGCTACAGGCTTGCCCTCCCGATCGATCACCTTCGCATGGACGAACAAAGGCGTGCCCGGGGTCTCGGACCGGATGATGGTTCCGCCGTTCTCGACTCGCGGTGAGTTAAGCCGCCAGAATGGCCCGAGCAACGATTGCGACGTCTCTGTCTGTCCCATGTCGCCGTTGTTGAGCAGGCAGACGAGCGAAGAGACCCCGAGCGACCCCGCCATCAGCACAAACTCGTTGTGACTGTCAGTCTGCAATTGGCCAATTTCGTTGAGGACCGCCGTGGCCTCCCGGAATTCGGCTTCCGAAAGCCTGACCTCCCGTACGAATGCGTGGAGATGCTTCACCATTGCGACGAGTATTTCACGCAGTCTGGGATCTTCGGTGCGGTTCATCACAGCGACGACCGCAGGCGTCACCTCGCTCTCAGTTCTGATTGGCATGCTGACACCTCCTCATAGCGCGGAGTATCAAAATAATCGATTATTTGTCAAGCTAAGCGAAGGCGCATCAAGCGTACCTCCTGCTTTTTCTACTGCAAATACAGAATTAAAGAATTGATTTTTAACGGAAAAAAGTTTTAAACTGGTGCATTCCCAGAAAAATAAGTCACCTTCTCTGCGGACAAGTTGACATAAATAATCGTTTATTATATCGATCATCGAAAGTTGGACAAGATTGTCTGGGAGGAGAGATGGACTCGACCGACGACGGCGCCCATGGCGCGCTGACAGAAGGAGACGCGCCGTCTGCTGCTTTCGCCGACGATGGAAAAAATACCATCGGTAGCCAGCTCGCATCGCGTCTTCGAGAGGCGATCATTTCCGGCGAACTGGAGGCGGGCAGCAAGATCAATCTCGATAAAGCCCGAAAGACGTTCAACGTCAGCCTCAGCCCGTTGCGTGAAGGCCTGGCCCGGCTCATTTCCGACGGCCTGGTTGAGTTTCAGGACAATCGAGGCTATCGCGTCGCCCCGATCTCGCTTGCCAATCTCGAAGAAGTTACGACCCTTCGGGAGGAACTCGAGGTCTTCGCACTTCGCGAATCCATTCGCATCGGTGACGTCGAGTGGGAGGGCAACATTATGCGTGCGCTCCATCGCCTGAACCGCACTGAGCGCGACGCCGCCCGTCCCGAAACGCTGGAACACTGGGAAGCGCTGCACCGCGAATTCCACCTCACCTTAATCTCGGGCTGTGGTAAGCCGCTGCTTCTCCACTTCTGCAATCTTCTGCTGAATCTGAACGACCGATACCGCCGCGCCTTCCTTGTCCGCACATCCGGGGACCGCAATGTAGGTCAGGAACACAGCGAGATTGCGCAGGGCGCCGTGGCACGTGACGTTGAATATGCTTGCGAGAAGCTGCGACAGCACATCCACCGCACCGGAACCAATCTTCGCAACCATCTTGCGACGAAAGGTGTCGTATGATGGCCGCCTCACGACCAAAATCGGCGCTCCCGATCGGCGTCGCGCATTTCTCGTCCATAATGCTGCCCCCCGCGGAGTTCGCGAAGATTGCCGGACGCGCAGGTTTCTCCAGGATCGGCCTCAGGCTCCATCCGGCCTTTCCCGGTGCGCCGTACTATGAACTGCCCGTCGGTGGCACAGCAGCCGGAGAGTTGAAGGCTGTGCTTGCCGGTGAAGAAGTAGAGGTCTTCGATATCGAATTCTTCGTGCTCGATCCCTCTTTCGAGGCGTCATCGGTGGAGGCGACCCTCGCCGCCGCTGCGAACATCGGAGCGCGACGGCTCAGCGTCTGTGGCGACGATCCGGATCATGCCAGACTGTTATCGAAGTTTTCGGATATCTGTGTCCTCGCGGGACAGTACGGCTTGGCGGTCGACATCGAAAACATGGGCTGGCGGGTGGTCAAAGCCTTTGAGGATAGCATTGAGCTTGTGACACGGGCGGGGATGGAGAATGCCGGCGTTCTCGTCGATGGCATCCATTTCTTCAGGAACGGCGCGGCTCCGGCAGACTTGCGGGCCAACCTCGACAAAGTGAAACATGTTCAACTATGCGACGTAGCCGGCCCAGCGCCGACAAAGCCAGAGGAAATGATCGCTGAAGCAAGAAGCGGCCGACTGCCTCCAGGCGAGGGGGAACTGCCGTTAAGCGATTTGGTTGCTGTGGTCGGAACCGCCGCTTCCATCTCGGTGGAGGTGCCTTTGGTTGGATCCATGGCGCCGGAGGCCCACCTTAAACATCTTTTCAACTGCGCGGAAAGAATGGTCAGGCCGGATCGATAGTCCGGCGCGGGTGCAAATTATCCGCACCGGGAGGAGGAAAATTATACATGGCTTATTCGTTCGATTTTGGTGCGGTCTTTGACCGCGCCCCGGAGTTGCTTTGGGGTTCGCTCGGTACGATAGGGCTGGCGCTCGCCGGAATGCTCCTCGCGCTCCTAATCGGCATTCTCGGAGTCGCCGCCAGAACGTCCAAGATCCCGCTCGTTCGAGCTCCCGTCATCGGGTTCGTCGAAGTCGTCCGGAACACGCCTTTCCTCGTGCAGATTTTCTTCATCTACTTCGCGCTCCCCTTGATGGGGATACGTCTAAACCCGACGGTCACAGCGATCATCGCGCTGGGCATCAACGGCGGTGCATACGCGATCGAGATCATCCGCGGCGGCGTCGAGAGCGTCAGCAAAGGTCAGATCGAGGCAGGATTCGCGCTTGGCCTCCATAAGGGCGACGTCTTCCGGCTGATCGTGCTGAAGCCGGCTCTCCGGGCAATTTACCCGTCGCTCACCAGTCAGTTCGTGATGCTGACCCTCACCACCTCAGTCTGCACCTCGATCGCAGCCTACGAGCTGACGTCGGCGGCGCAGAGAATCGAATCCGATACGTTCCGCAGCTTCGAGGTCTACTTCACCGTAACCGCCATCTACCTCGTCATTTCGACCCTGATGATGGGTATGTTCGCCCTGATCTCCCGCCACCACTTCAACTACCCAACGCGATAGGAGGCACTTTATGGGTCCCATCGGCGAAAACGAATTTCTTTTCATCTTGCAGGGTCTGAAATGGACCGTACTGCTAGCAATCATCGGCTTTGTAGGTGGAGGCCTGTTCGGGATATTGATCGCCCTGGCGCGCGCATCGAAGAACCGGACTGTGCGCGTCGCGACTTCGGGCTACATCGCGCTGTTCCAGGGCACGCCGCTCCTGATGCAGCTTTTCGTCGTGTACTACGGCGTGGCGCTGCTCGGCATTGATGTCAATGCCTGGATCGCCGTGGCCATCGCCTTCACTCTTCATGCGAGTGCCTTCCTCGGCGAGATCTGGCGCGGCTCTATCGAAGCCGTTCCGAAAGGTCAGAGCGAAGCCGCAAACGCCCTCGGCCTGCACTACGTATCGCGGATGAAGGACGTGATCCTTCCGCAAGCCCTGAGAATCTCCATGCCTGCGACCATCGGCTTCCTTGTCCAGCTCATCAAAGGAACGTCACTCGCCGCGATCGTCGGCTTCATCGAGCTGACCCGAGCTGGTCAGATTATCTCGAACCAGACCTATCGGCCGCTCCTCGTCTTCGGGATCGTCGGCCTGATCTATTTCATCATTTGCTGGCCGCTGTCGCACCTTGGAAGCGGCCTCGAGAAACGGATGGCGAAAGCAGTCCGCTAACTGCTTCGTTCGAAGCAAAACCAAAGAGGAGGAATAAGCAATGCAGATCAACCGTAGGAAATTTCTCGGAATAGCTTTTGCGACGGCCGCTTTCGCCACCATCGGCGTCGCCGCCGCATCGGCCGCCACTGTCGAAGAGATCAAAGCCCAGGGCACTCTCGTCGTCGGCATCCAGGGCGACAACGCACCATGGGGCTTTGTGAATACGAGCGGCAAGCAGGACGGCTTCGACGCCGACATCGCGACGCTGTTCGCCAAGGAGCTCGGCGTGAAGATCGAGTTCCAGCCGCTCGCCGTCGCGAACCGAATTCCCGCGCTGACGACAGGGAAAGTGGATATCCTGTTCGCCACAATGGCCATGACTGAGGAGCGCGCCAAATCGATCCAGTACAGCAAGCCATATGCGGCGAACACAATCTCGCTCTATGCCGCGAAGGCCGATGCCGCAAAGGCGCCGGCCGATGTGGCTGGCTGGGAGATCGGTGTGCCGAAGTCGAGCTCGCAGGACAAGGCTGTGACGGACGCCGTGGGATCAACTGCAACGATCCGCCGCTTCGACGATGACGCCGCCACTATCCAGGCTCTCATTTCGGGCCAGGTGAAGGCTGTCGGCGGCAACCAGTTTTACGGACAGAGGCTCGATGCCGCCAGCGCCGGGACTTACGAACGTAAGATCGACTTCCTGAAGACCTACAACGGCGTCGGAACTCGCCTTGGCGAGAAGGACTGGAACGAGGCCGCCAACAGCTTCATCGACAAGATCAAGGCAAGCGGAGAGCTGGCGACCATCACCAAGAAGTGGATGGGCATCGACCTTCCGAAATTCCCCGAATCCATCCCCAACATCCCGTTCACCGTCAAGTAAAGATACAGGGAGGGCGCCGTGCTCAATTCTTCAAACGATCAGTCAACGTTGATTTCACTCGAGAATCTGGAGAAATGGTACGGCTCCTTCCATGCTCTGAAAAACATCAGCCTATCGGTTCGCAAAGGCGAGAAGATCGTCCTTTGCGGCCCATCGGGTTCTGGCAAATCGACTTTGATCCGCTGCATCAACGCGCTTGAGACGATCCAGGACGGGAAGATCGTCGTCGAGGGACAGCTGCTGGATGGCAGCACCAAGGCAGTGGACACGATACGACGCGAAGTGGGCATGGTGTTCCAGAGTTTCAATTTGTTCCCTCACATGACCGTGCTTCAGAACTGCACGCTAGCCCCGATGCGCGTTCGCGGCACCAGCCGCGCCGAGGCCGAACGACTGGCACGAAAATATCTGGAGCGTGTCAGGATTCTTGACCAGGCGGAGAAATATCCCGCCCAGCTTTCCGGAGGCCAGCAGCAACGCGTCGCAATCGCGCGTGCGCTCTGCATGGAGCCGAAAGTGATGTTGTTCGATGAGCCCACAAGCGCGCTAGATCCTGAGATGGTCAAGGAAGTGCTGGATACAATGATCGGGCTCGCACGCGACGGCATGACCATGATCTGTGTGACCCATGAAATGGGCTTCGCCCGCCAGGTAGCAGACAGGGTCATCTTCATGGCCTCCGGTGAGATCATCGAAGAAGCTGGACCCGAGATTTTCTTCAAGTCTCCGCAGCACGAGCGCACCAAGGCGTTTCTCGGCGAAATACTTGCCCATCACTGATCCGGTAGAGCTATCAAAATGGACAATAGGAAATTTCATGTCGCGCTGATCGGAGCGGACATTCAGATGTCGAAGTCGCCGGCTCTCCACGAGACCGAAGCATATCATCTTGGACTGGAATATCGGTACGAGCTTCTCGATCTGACCGAGCGTGGTCTGTCTGCATCTGCGCTGCCAGACCTTCTCGACGAGATCGAACGCCGGGGCTTTGCGGGAAGCAACATCACTCACCCCTGCAAGCAAACTGTCATGGCTCACCTTACCGACCTGTCGGAAGATGCCCGGATGCTCGGTGCAGTCAACACGGTCGTGCTTCGCAATGGAAAGCGGATTGGGCACAACACCGATTGGTACGGCTTTTATAAGAACTTCGAGCGCGGATTACCCGATGTTGCCAAGACACATGCGGTACTGCTCGGCGCTGGCGGCGCGGGGGTCGCAGTCGCGCACGCAGCCATCAAGCTCGGAATCGAGGTGCTTTCGATCTTCGACCAGGACGCAAATCGCGCCGCCACGCTTGCCGACCAGCTCAATCAGCGCTTCTCAAAAAGGTGCGCGCATCCGATCAGGGATGTCAGCGCAACGCTCGCTTCGGCCGACGGGCTTATCCACGCCACGCCGACGGGTATGCGAAGTCATCCAGGCATTCCAATCGACCCGGAAGCGCTTCAGTCGCGTCACTGGGTCGCTGATATTGTCTACATGCCCCTCGTGACCGAACTTCTTGCCTTGGCCGAGAAGAAGGGCTGCAGAACGCTGCCCGGTGGTGGAATGACGGTATTCCAGGCCGCCGCGGCGTTCGAATTGTTCACGAGCGTGCAGCCGGACGCGGAACGAATGTCGCATCATTTCGAGCAGTTGTGCTGAGCTGGAGGACATGCGATGCCGCATATCATCATTGACTATAGCCGGGGCGCTGCCGAGCGCGTCGCTATTGACGAGCTGGCCAGGGCTGTGCATCGCCGAGTCCGCGACGGGGGCCTGGTAAAGCCTACTATAGTTCGTACATTCGCCAGAGAAGCGACTTTCTCCTGCGTCGGTGACGAACATGCCGACAATCACTTCATTCAAATAATTGTGCGCGTGGCTCCCGGACGGCCGACGGAGATCAAACGAGAACTGCTGAAAGCGGTTCTCGACGCTGCCCAGAAGGTCGCAGCACACGCACTTCACGAGGGGCGGCTTGGGATTCGCGCCGATCTCTACGAATCCGACCCGAATTTCGCATTCCAGGAAATAGCACTCGCCTGAACTCGCCGGTGCTTTCACAAGGGTAATTGCAATGAGCCTGATCTATGTTCTTAACGGCCCAAACCTCAACCTACTGGGCAAGCGCCAGCCTCACATCTATGGCCACGAGACGCTGGCCGACGTAGAGGCCTCCTGCCGGACGCTGGCATCGGAACTCGGACACGAGCTCCGATTCCTCCAGAGCAACCGCGAATATGAAATCATCGACTGGATCCACGAAGCGCGTGAGAATGGAGTCGGCATCGTGATCAATCCAGCTGCATTCACGCACACGTCGCTTGCCATCCTCGACGCTCTGAATACGTTCGAAGGTCCCGTCATCGAGATCCATATCTCCAACGTGCATAAACGCGAAAGCTTCCGCCATCACTCCTTTGTCTCCCACCGGGCAGACGGCGTAATCGCCGGCCTTGGAACGGAAGGCTACCAGCTCGGTATCCGCCGCGTCGCGACCATGCTAAAGACCCAGAAAACGACTGACGCAAAATGGTCGACCGGGTCAAACTAGCGGTCCTCGGCGCGGGGCTGATTGGAAAGCGTCATATTCGACATGTCTTGGAAGAACCCGCGGCCGACCTAATCGCCGTAGTGGATCCCACGTCGCTTGGACAGGACATCGCACGCAGCGCGGGCGTCAGATGGTTTCCGAGTTTTGGCGACATGATTACCGCCCAGCGTCCGGACGGCGTCATTATCGCGACTCCTAACCAGATGCATGTCCGGAACGGCATGGAGGCAGTGGAAGCTGGTATCCCGGCTTTGATTGAGAAGCCGATCGTCGATGATGTCGCAGCCGGCGAGAAGCTGATAAAGATGGCCGAAGCCAAGGGTATCCCGCTTCTGACGGGACATCATCGCCGGCACGCCCCAATGATGCAGAAAGCAAAGCAGATCATTGAAAGCGGAAAGCTCGGTCGGATACTGGTCGTCAACGCAATGTTCTGGCTGTTCAAGCCGGATAACTATTTCGACACGCCCTGGCGGCGCGAGCGGGGTGCGGGGCCGGTCTTCCTAAACCTCATCCACGACATCGACAATCTTCGCTACCTGTTGGGGGATATCGCGGCCGTCCAGGCGCGCGAGTCCAACGCAATGCGCGGAAACGCCGTCGAGGAGACAGCCGTGATCCTCATCGAATTCAAGAACGGAATTCTGGGCAGCGCGCCGGTTTCGGATTCTGTTGTGGCGCCATGGAGCTGGGAGATGACGACCGGAGAGAACGCGGCCTATCCGAAGACGGAAGAAGCCTGCTACATGATTGGCGGAACACACGGATCACTCGCCATTCCTTCACTCGACATATGGCGCAACCCGGCGGAGCGGAGCTGGCTGGAGCCCTTCGACCGGAAGCGCATCGACGTCGAGACCCAGGATCCGCTCGTCCTTCAGATACGGCACTTCTGCAAAGTCATAAGAGGTCACGAAGAGCCTCTGGTCAGCGGGCGAGAGGGATGGGAAACCCTGAAAGTAATCGATGCCGTCAAACGGTCCGCAGCCACGCTTCAGCGCGTTGCGCTGCCCTGAAGCACGTCACGTGCTACTATGCCAGAGCTGCCCTGATCTTTTCGGCATTGGCGGCAAGCACCGCGCCGTCCTCCATCTTGCCGGAATGCGGCTTCAGCGCCACGCCTTCATGACGGGGAATGACGTGGAAATGTAGATGGAACACCGTCTGCCCGGCGGCCGGTTCGTTGAATTGGGCGATAAATACACCATCGGCATCAAAGACCTCTTCGAGCGCTTTGGCGACCTTTTGAACGACGGTGATGGCATGGGCGAGGGTAGCGGGATCGGCATCGAGGATATTGCGGGAAGGCGCTTTCGGAACGACGAGCACATGGCCCGGCGCCTGCGGCATCACGTCCATGAAGGCGACCGTATGCTGATCCTCATAGATACGGTGTGAGGGAATTTCGCCGCGCAGGATCTTGGCGAAGATGTTGTTGTCGTCATAGGCGGCCGGATTGGTCATCGCGAAATCTCCTCGTTTCCTCATTGCTCGGGTAGCGCGGCCGGCAGGGCGGCGTCAATCCTCCTGCTGGCGCTCGCCCTTGCGGAAGGGGCTGTGCTCGGCCAGCAGCTCACCCATCTGTTCGACATCGGCGCGCTCGCGGGCGAGATAGTCGCCGATTGCCCGACGAAGCCCGGCATGGGCGACATAATGGGCCGAATGCGTCGTCACCGGCAGGTAGCCGCGAGCGAGCTTGTGTTCGCCTTGGGCGCCGGCCTCGACCCGCTTCAACCCTTTCGAAAGGGCAAAATCGATCGCCTGGTGATAGCAGACCTCGAAATGCAGGAAGGGATGATCCTCGATGCAGCCCCAGTGACGGCCGTAGAGCGTCTCGCCGCCGATGAAGTTGATCGCGCCGGCGACATAGCGTCCGTCGCGCTTGGCCATGACGAGCAGGATGTCGTCGGCCATGCGCTCGCCGATCAGCGAGTAGAATTTGCGGGTGAGGTAGGGCCGGCCCCATTTGCGCCCGCCGGTATCCATATAGAATTTGAAGAACTGGTCCCAGATGCGTTCCGTCAGGTCGCTGCCGGTCAGCCAGTCGATGCTGATGCCGTTTTCGAGTGCGGCCCGGCGCTCCTTGCGCAATGCCTTGCGTTTGCGCGAAGCAAGCGTTTCGAGGAATTCCTCGTGATTGGCATAGCCGTCATTGATGAAATGGAACTGCTGGTCGGTGCGGTGCAGATAGCCGTCCATCTCGAAGACGCCGATCTCTTCATCAGGCACGAAGGTGACATGGGCCGAGGAGATGCCGAGCCGGCGCACGACCTCCTTCAGGCTTTCGGCGATCGCGCTCTGGATCGGCAGCCGCTGCAGCCCCTCGGCGACGAGAAGCCGCGGACCCGTCGCCGGGGTGAACGGAATAGAGCATTGAAGTTTGGGATAATAGCGCCCGCCGGCCCGCTCGAAGGCATCGGCCCAACCATGATCGAAGACATATTCGCCCTGGCTGTGGCTCTTGAGGTAGCCGGGCAGGCCGCCGATCAGGTCGCCGCGATCGGTCTCGAGCAACAGGTGATGGCCGAGCCAGCCGGTCTCAGCGGTGGCCGAACCCGATTCTTCCAGCGACGACAAAAAGGCGTGCGAGACGAAGGGATTGTAAGCGATCGTGGTGCCGCCCTTCGATGCCCCGGAAAGCCTGGACCAGCTCTCCGGGGAAATTGCTGTGAAGGAGCGTTCTACGCGAATGGTGAGGTTATCGGTCATGGGGCAAAATGCGAAGCCTGTGGAGTGCGGTTCGGCTTTCCCTCAATCTGCGCATGATCTTGGCCAAAAAGCGAGCGTCAAACCGCCACACGCGGGTCGAAGCCTTCGAAGGTCATCTGGTCCGCATTGGCGAAGGTCCGCCGCCGCGCCTCTTCGTCGCGCACCGTCCAGGTGATGACGGGAATGCCCTTTTCGCGTTCGCCTGATATGAAGGCATTCGGCAGGTCGTCGTAATAATAGGAGATGAAATCGAGACCGATCTCCATCGCCTGGGCGTGCTCTGCGAACTCCTCGGGCGTGTTGCCGTTGGCGGTCAGCCCGAGCGGGTAGGGGGAGCCAAGCGCCTTCAAATCGCGCAGCAGCCAGTGGTCGAAGCTCATCAGCGCCACCTTGCCTTCATAGCCTTCCAGCACTTCGAGAACAGATTCGGCAAACCCTTCGTCATCAGCCTCGCGGCCCTTCAGCTCCAGTACCAGCGGCACCTTGCCGCGGACGAGATCGAGAAGCTGGCTGAGCGTCGGCACCTTGTCGCTGGTGCCGCCGACAGCGATCAGTCCGAGCTCGCGGGAGGTGCGCTCCCTGATATCGCCGGTGAGATTGCAAAGGCGCTGCAGGTCCTCGTCGTGAAAGATGATCGGCACGCCGTCGGAGGCGTAATGCAGATCGCATTCGATCGCAAAGCCCGCTTCGACGGCGCGCGAAAAGGCCGAAAGCGTGTTTTCCCAGACGAGCTTATTGAGGTCGTGAAAGCCGCGATGGGCGACCGCCACGTCCTTGATCCAGGCTGCATTCGTCATTCCGCGATTTCCATGATAGCATCGATCTCGACCGCGGCGTTCAGCGGTAGGGCTGCCATGCCGACGGCGGCACGCGCATGTTTGCCGGCCTCGCCGAGCACGCCGGCAATCAGGTTCGACGCGCCGTTGATGACGAGATGCTGCTCGACAAAGTCGGGCGCCGAGGCGACGAAGCCGTTCAGCTTGATGACGCGCCGGATGCGGCCGAGATTGCCGCCAAGTGCTGCCTTCGCCTGGGCGAGGATGTTGATCGCGCAGAGTTCGGCGCCGCGCTGGCCGCTTGCAACGTCAACGGTCTTGCCGAGATGGCCGGCGACGGCGATCTTGCCGCCTTCGAGCGGCAGCTGGCCGGAGATGTAGAGAAGATTGCCGCTGATGACATAGGGAACGTAATTTGCGGCTGGGGCTGCGGCTTCGGGTAGGGTTATCCCCATCTCAGTCAGGCGCGCTGCAATTTCATCGGACATTTTCGTCTCCGCTTTTGTTGTCAATGTTTCAAAAATTATGCATCAAGACTAGAATCTTTATTATGACAGCTTCGAGCCTCGATTTGGCCGAAAGAGTTCATATAACATCGCGGCCGAGTCCAACAGGAGTGAATGAATGTTCCGATCGTCGCTTGCCGCTCTGCTTCTCGCCAGCGTATCCGCCAACGCATGGGCGGGTGCGCCTGCGGCAAGCGCTGCGGCCGCGACCGGCCTCATCGCCCATCGCGCCGTCTACGATCTCGAATTGAAGGATGCTTCGGACCGCTCCGGCATCGCCGGCATGTACGGCCGCATGGTCTATGAGTTCGACGGCAGCTATTGCCAGGGCTTCACCACGAATTTCCGCTTCGTGACGCAGATCAATACCGGCGACAGCGTGCGCGTCAGCGACCAGCAGACGACGACCTTCGAGAACCTGAAGGACGGCAAGTTCACCTTCGACACCAAATCCTTCACCGACGATCAGCTCGACAAGGAAGTCAACGGTGCCGCTCAGGACCAACCCGATGGCGTCAAGGTCGATCTCAAGCAGCCGGCGAACCGCGTGCTGCAGCTGGCCGAAAGCCGCTTTCCCACGGAACACATGCTCGACGTGATCCAGAACGCCAAGGACGGCAAACGCTTCTTCGAGGCGCGCGTTTTCGACGGCTCCGATGACGGCGACAAGGCGCTGGTGACGACGACGATCGTCGGCAAGCAGCAGACGCCGGTTGCCGAGGAGGCCGATGCCGGCAATGCCGGCGCCTTCTCCAAGACCGCGTTCTGGCCGGTGACGATCGCCTATTTCAACGAGAATGCGAAATCGGATGCGCTGCCGGTCTATCGCATGTCCTTCAAGCTCTATGAGAACGGCATCACCCGCGACCTGACGATGGATTACGGCGATTTCGTCCTGACCGGCAAGCTTGCCAAGCTGGAACTGCTTGAGCGCAAGGCCGAGGCTTGTCATTAAGCTGCGGCTTTTCCACCGTCATAAAACGGTGTCGGGCGTCATGCTGTCGACGCTGGCGAGCTGAGCGGCGGCATTGCAGGGCAGGGCAGCCGGGCAGATGTTCGGCCGAATCCGTGTTTTTATGCCGAATGGAATGTTTTCCTTGCTTTTATGCCGAACGGAATGTATGGGCACCGGCATTCCACACGTAAGGCATGGGATCGTCCGGGAGAAATCCGGGCTGTTCCGCCGGTGGCATCCTCGACGAGGGTGCTGTTCGTCTTGCGGAGGTTCAACCGGAAAAGGAGTAACAAGGCATGGCATTGCCTGATTTTTCTATGCGCCAGCTTCTTGAGGCAGGCGTCCACTTCGGCCACCAGACCCATCGCTGGAACCCGAAGATGAAGCCGTATATCTTCGGCGACCGCAACAACATCCACATCATCGATCTGGCCCAGACCGTTCCGATGCTGTCGCGCGCCCTTCAGGTTGTCAGCGACACCGTTGCCCGCGGCGGCCGCGTTCTCTTCGTCGGCACCAAGCGCCAGGCGTCGGAGATCATCGCCGACAGCGCCAAGCGTTCGGCCCAGTACTACGTCAACTCGCGCTGGCTCGGCGGCATGATGACGAACTGGAAGACGATCTCCAACTCGATCCAGCGCCTGCGCAAGCTCGATGAGATCCTCGGCGGCGAAGCCCAGGGCTTCACCAAGAAGGAACGCCTGAACCTCGAGCGCGAGCGTGAAAAGCTCGACAAGGCTCTCGGCGGTATCCGTGATATGGGCGGCACCCCCGACCTGATGTTCATCATCGACACCAACAAGGAAAAGATCGCGATCGACGAAGCCAAGCGCCTCGGCATCCCGGTTGTCGCCATCATCGATTCGAACTGCGATCCCGACCTGATCGACTATCCGATCCCGGGCAACGACGACGCATCGCGCGCGATCGCTCTTTACTGCGAGCTGATCTCCCGCGCTGCCATCGACGGCATCGCTCGCCAGCAGAGCTCTTCCGGCCGCGATCTCGGCGCATCCTCCGAAGTTCCGGTCGAGCCGGCTCTCGAAGAAGCAGCCGAAGGCTGATGAAAGCGGGCGGATCGAAAGTTCCGCCAAAGCTTGCATGGACTGGGGAAGGCCGCTCGCGACTCATCGAAGTTCGGCGGCCTTGCCTGTTTCAGGGCGAAGGCGTCAGATGCCTCGCCAGATAAATTTCGTTATGGCGCGTCTTCATCACGCTGTCATACATACAGGTACATTTCGTGCCTCAATCCGGTGCCGCGCCGCGCTTTGCGGCCCACCGTTTGAACCGATAAGAGGAAGATAATGAGCGAGATTACGGCTGCAATGGTGAAGGAACTGCGCGAAAAGACCGGCGCAGGCATGATGGACTGCAAGAAGGCGCTTGCCGAAACCAATGGCGACATGGAAGCGGCGATCGACTGGCTGCGCGCCAAGGGCATCGCCAAGGCCGACAAGAAGTCCGGCCGTACGGCTGCCGAAGGCCTCATCGGCGTTTCGAGCCAGGGCACCAAGGCCGTCGTCGTCGAAGTCAACTCCGAAACCGATTTCGTCGCCCGTAACGACGCCTTCCAGGATCTCGTCCGCGGCATCGCCAAGGTCGCCGTCTCCACGAACGGCAGCGTCGAGGCCGTTGCGGCCGCCACCTACCCGGCATCCGGCAAGTCGGTTTCCGACACGATCAAGGATGCGATCGCAACGATCGGCGAGAACATGAACCTGCGCCGCTCGGTCGCACTCTCGGTCGAGGACGGCGTCGTCGCAACCTATATCCACAATGCCGTTTCCGACGGTCTCGGAAAGCTCGGCGTTCTCGTCGCGCTGAAGTCGACCGGCGACAAGGAAGCCCTGAACGCAGTCGGCCGCCAGGTCGCCATGCATATTGCCGCGACCGCGCCGCTGGCGATCCGCCCTGAAGAAGTCGATGCCGCTGTCGCTGAGCGCGAGCGCAACGTCTTCATCGAGCAGTCGCGCGCTTCCGGCAAGCCGGACAACATCATCGAGAAGATGGTGGAAGGCCGCATGCGCAAGTTCTTCGAGGAGGTCGCCCTTCTCTCGCAGGCTTTCGTCATCAATCCTGATCTGACCGTCGCAGCCGCCATCAAGGAAGCTGAAAAGGCCGTCGGCGCTCCGATCGAAGTTGCCGGCATGGCCCGTCTTCTGCTCGGCGAAGGCGTCGAGAAGGAAGAAACCGATTTCGCAGCCGAAGTCGCGGCTGCCGTCAAGGGTTGATCTTCCAGCCATAATTCTGAAAACAAGAAGGGCATCGCGTGACAACGCGGTGCCCTTCGTGTATCGGGCATTCACGGCAATTTACGAGGAGCCAAGATGTCTTTAGAGCCTGTCTATAAACGCGTTCTGCTCAAGGCTTCCGGCGAAGCACTCATGGGTGCCCAGGGTTTCGGGATCGATGTTGCGGTGGCGGACCGCATTGCATCCGATATCGCCGAGGCAAGGCATATGGGCGTGGAAGTCGGCGTCGTCGTCGGTGGCGGCAATATATTCCGCGGTGTCGCGGTGGCATCCAAGGGCGGCGACAGGGTGACCGGCGACCATATGGGCATGCTCGGCACCATCATCAACGCGCTGGCGCTGGCGACCTCGCTGCGCAAGCTCAACATCGACACTGTGGTACTTTCGGCCATCTCCATGCCGGAGATCTGCGAGAGCTTTTCGCAGCGTGCGACCCTCTATCATCTGTCGATGGGACGCGTGGTGATCTTTGCCGGCGGCACCGGCAACCCCTTCTTCACCACCGATTCCGCCGCCGCGCTGCGCGCTGCCGAAATGGGTGCGCAGGCGATCTTCAAGGGCACGCAGGTCGACGGCATCTATTCCGCCGATCCGAAGAAATATCCCGACGCAACGCGCTTCGACCGGCTGACGCACCAGGAAGTACTGGACAGGGGGCTTGCGGTGATGGACGTTGCCGCCGTGGCGCTCGCCAGGGAGAATTCCATCCCGATTATCGTCTTCTCGATCCACGAGAAGGGCGGTTTTACCGAAATCTTGGCGGGCGGTGGCCTCAAGACCATCGTCTCCGACAACTGATACACGCTGCGCCTTTTGGGGGTGCAGGTCTCGCTAGAACATGATGATGTCGGGCCCGGTTGGCCTCAGATCTGAATTATGTTCTATATTAGATAGTTAGAGCATGATGTCGTCACCGCTGACACGTTTGGGCATCATGCTTTCGACGGGAGCATCGACATGAGTGAAGGTATCGATATCAAGGAACTGAAGCGCCGCATGGATGGCGCAGTTTCCGCATTCAAGAGCGACATCGCATCGCTGCGCACCGGCCGTGCCTCGGCCAACATCCTCGATCCGGTGACGATCGAGGCCTACGGTTCGCGCGTGCCGCTGAACCAAGTCGCCAACATCACGGTGCCCGAGCCGCGCATGCTGACGGTTTCCGTCTGGGACAAGTCGATGGTCAGCGCCGTCGAGCGCGGCATCCGCGAATCCAACCTCGGCCTCAACCCGATCGTCGATGGCCAGAGCCTGCGCATCCCGCTGCCGGAGTTGAACGAGGAGCGTCGCAAATCGCTCGTCAAGGTGGCTCACGACTATGCCGAAAAGAGCAAGGTCGCGATTCGCCATGTCCGCCGCGACGGCATGGACGGCCTCAAGAAGGCCGAAAAGGATGGTGTAATCGGCCAGGACGAGAGCCGTGCGCAGTCGGAACGTGTACAGAAGATGACGGACGAGACGATTTCCGAAATCGACCGCTTGCTTGGGGAGAAGGAAAAGGAAATCATGCAGGTCTAGTGGATCTGTGCCTTTGCCTGGAAAGACCGGACGGGAAATGTCGGAATCTGTATTTTTGACTGTGCCAGAGCATGTTGCCATCATCATGGATGGCAATGGCCGCTGGGCCAAGCAGCGTGGCCTGCCGCGCACGATGGGCCATCGCAAGGGCGTCGAGGCGGTGCGCGAGACAGTGCGCGCCGCCGGCGCGGCCGGCATAAAATATCTGACCCTCTTTGCCTTCTCCTCGGAGAACTGGCGCCGGCCCGAAGCCGAAGTCTCCGATCTGCTTGGTTTGCTCAAGGCTTTCATCCGCCGTGACCTGGCCGACCTTCATCGCCAGAATGTGCGCATCAGGGTGATCGGCGATCGCCACAGCCTGCGCAGCGATATCTTCGGCCTGCTGCTCGAGGCGGAGGAGACGACCAAGGACAATGCGGCGCTGACGCTGGTCATCGCCTTCAATTACGGCTCGCGTGATGAAATTTCCCGCGCTGTGGTGAGCCTGGCCAATGACGTCGAGGCAGGTCGCCTCAGGGCGCAGGACATCACGCCCGCGCTGATCGACGCCCGTCTCGACACGGCGGGTATCCCCGATCCGGATCTCATCATCCGCACCAGCGGCGAGGAGCGGCTTTCCAATTTCCTGCTGTGGCAGGCCGCCTATTCGGAATTCATCTTCGTTCCGGAATATTGGCCGGATTTCAGCCCCGAAATCTTCCGCTCGGCGCTTGAAAAATTTGCCTCCCGCGACCGGCGCTTCGGCGGCCTGTCGTCGCAGGCTGCTGCGGTTGGCACCTGATGCAGCCGGAACTGAAACTGCGCATCGCTTCAGGGCTGGTTCTCGCAGTCATCGTTCTTGCCGCCACCTGGTATGGCGGCGTTGCCTTTCGCATCCTGGCGGCCGTGATCGGCCTGCTGATCTATTATGAATGGTCGAAAATATCAGGCGTCGCGCGTGACTGGGTTGCCAACGTCGTCGGCTGGATCGGCGAGGCGGCGATCGCTTTCCTGGTGCTTGTCGGCAATTTCGAATTCGCCGGAGGCATGCTGGCCGGCGTCACCGCTGTCGGCATAGCCCTGGTCATCCTGCACGGCACCAGCCGCTGGTTTCCGGCGGGTCTGTTTTACGCCGGCGCCACCGGCGTGGCGCTCGCCGGGATCAGAGGCGACGATCAGCCGGGCCTTTATGCGATGCTCTTCGTCTTTGCCGTCGTCTGGGCAACCGATATCCTCGCCTATTTCGTCGGCAGGGCTCTTCGCGGACCTAAGCTTGCCCCGTCGATCTCGCCCGGAAAGACGTGGTCCGGCGCCATCGGCGGCGCCGTTTCGGCGGTGGGAGCCGGCGTCGTCCTCATGCATTTTCTTCTGCCGGGCGCAGAACTCGCCGCCGCCGTCGTGGCGCTCGTTCTGTCGGTTTGCAGCCAGGCCGGCGATCTGTTCGAATCTTTCATCAAGCGAAAATTCGGGGTCAAGGATTCAAGCCACCTCATTCCAGGTCATGGCGGCGTCATGGATCGTGTCGACGGACTGATTTTCGCCTGTTTTTCGGCGTTATTGCTTGCTGGGCTTTTTTCCCTGATAAAGGGAGGCGAGATGACGTCGCTCGGCGCGGCATTGTTCGGCCCCTGATGAAGCGAAGGCTGACGGAAGGAACTCAAGAAAGTGATGAGCGGCCTATATACATTTTTGATGGGGAACGTCGTCACCTTCGTTCTTGTGCTGTCGCTGCTCGTCTTCGTGCATGAGATGGGGCATTATCTCGTCGGGCGCTGGAGCGGCATTCGCATCCTCGCCTTTTCCGTCGGTTTCGGCCCGGAGATATTCGGCTTCACCGACCGCCATGGAACACGCTGGAAGATTTCGGCAATCCCGCTTGGCGGCTACGTCCGCTTCTTCGGCGACGAGGATGCTTCGAGCAAGCCCGACAACGACCAGGTCGCTGCCATGTCCGAGGAGGACAGGGCGCGCTCCTTTGCCGGCGCCAAGCTGTGGAAACGCGCCGCGACCGTCGCCGCCGGCCCGATCGCCAACTTCCTGCTGGCAATCGCAATTTTCGCGGTTCTTTTCTCGGTTTATGGCCGCATGATCGCCGATCCAGTCGTTGCCGAAGTTGCGCCGGACGGAGCGGCTGCTGCCGCCGGCATCCTTCCCGGCGATCTGCTGGTTGCCATCGACGGCAACAAGGTCGAGACCTTCGACGACGTGCGCCGCTATGTCGCCATTCGTCCAAGCCAGAAGATCATCGTGACGGTCGAGCGCGGTGGCCAAAAGCTCGAGGTGCCGATGGTGCCGCAGCGGACCGACCGGACAGACCAATTCGGCAACAAGATCGAACTCGGCCAGATCGGCATCATCACCAACAAGGAAGCCGGCAATTTCCGCCTGCGAACCTACACCCCGCTTGAGGCGGTGCGGGAAGGGGTGATCGAAAGCGCAGGCATCGTCACCGGCACCTTCAAATATATCGCCAATATCTTCGCCGGATCGATGCGGGCCGATCAATTGGGCGGACCGATCCGCGTGGCGCAGGCGTCCGGCCAGATGGCAAGCCTTGGTATCGGCGCAGTGCTGCAGCTTGCTGCGACACTTTCAGTTTCGATAGGATTGCTTAACCTGATGCCGGTTCCGGTACTTGATGGCGGCCACCTGATGTTCTATGCGGTGGAGGCGGTGAGGGGCAGGCCCCTGGGCTCCAAGGCTCAGGAAATCGCGTTTCGCATCGGCTTGGCAATGATACTAACATTGATGGTTTTTACGACCTGGAACGACATAAGCGTGAGCTCAGGGTAAACGCGCAAGGTAAGGGAATTACTATTTATTTACGATGTTTCAAGGCTGTAGTGGCGAATGGGTCACGCTTCGAAATGAAGTAAACAGAAATTAACACCCTCCCTTGCTTGTATGTCAAAAGCGGGTAAAACGACACACGTGACCGGAATCGGGTTCTCCCGGGGACGGGGACGAGGGAAAAAAGGTAATAGGTGAAATGAAGGCTGGTTCAAAGTTTTTGAACGCAGTATCGGCGGTTGCGCTGTCTGCTAGTGTTGTTGCTTCGGGCGCAGGCGCTTTGACGTTCGTTTCCGCTACGGCCGCCGAGGCCGCGGTCATCCAGCGCATCGATGTGCGCGGCGCCAGCCGCGTCGGCGCGGAAGCTGTCCGGTCGAACCTGACCATCACGCCCGGCAAGAGTTTTTCGAACACCGACATCGATGACTCGGTCAAGCAGCTCTACGGCACCGGTTACTTCTCCGACGTCAAGATTTCGGTCTCCGGCGGCACGCTCGTCGTCAATGTCCAGGAGGCCCAGCTCGTCAATCAGGTCGTCTTCAACGGCAACCGTAAGATCAAGGACGACAAGCTCGCGACGATCGTGCAGACCCATGCTGCCGGTCCCTACAGCGACACGCAGATCCAATCCGACATCCAGGCGATCAAGGATGCCTACGCCGCCACCGGCCGCAGCGAAGTCGAAGTAACGACGCAGGTGGTGCCGCTCGGCGAAGGTCGCGTCAATCTCGCTTTCGTCATCAACGAAGGTGATCGCACGAAGATCGATTCGATCAATTTCGTCGGCAACAATGCCTACAGCGCCGGCCGTCTGGCTGCCGTCATCAACACCAAGCGTTCGAACTTCCTTTCGTTCCTGACCCGCAAGGATGTCTACAACGAAGACAAGCTTCACGCCGACGAAGAAGCGCTACGCCAATTCTATTACAACCGCGGCTATGCCGATATGCGCATCGTCTCTTCCGATGCGAGCTTCGACGAGGCAACCAACAAGTACACGCTCACCTTCAATATCGAGGAAGGTCAGCGTTACGACTTCGGACCGGTGACTGTCCAGTCGACCGTCGAAGGCGTCGGCTCGGATCAGCTGCTGCCGCTGGTGCGCACGAAGGAAGGCCATGTGTACAGCGCCAAGGAGGTGCAGAAGTCGATCGAAGCGATCTCCGATCAGGTGGCCTCTGCCGGTTATCCCTTCGCGCGCGTCACGCCGCGCGGTAACCGCGACCTCAACAACAACACCATTGGCGTCGAATATCTGGTCGACCAGGGCGAGCGCGCCTATGTCGAGCGCATCGAAATCCGCGGCAACAGCCGTACGCGCGATTACGTCATTCGCCGCGAATTCGACATGAGCGAAGGCGACGCCTTCAACCAGCAGATGATCACCAAGGCCAAGCGCCGCCTCGAAGCGCTCGGCTATTTCTCCTCCGTCAATATCTCCACTCAGCCGGGCAGCTCGCCGGATCGCGTCGTGGTGGTCGTCGACGTGCAGGATCAGTCCACCGGTTCGTTCGGCGTCGGTGCCGGTTATGCCGCCGGCGGCGATGGCCTGCTGCTCGAAGCGTCGATCGAAGAGAAGAACTTCCTCGGCCGCGGCCAGTATATCCGCATCTCGGCCGGCGGTGGTCAGGAAGGTTCGCGCGCCTACGGCGTCAGCTTTACCGAGCCCTATTTCCTTGGCTACCGTCTGGCGGCGGGCTTCGACGTCAATCACAGCGAGACGTCGAGCAACGACAACTACGATTACGAGGAAACCAGCGTCGTCCTGCGCGTCACCGCGCCGATCACCGAAGATCTGGCGACGACCTTCCGTTATAACTACAAGCAGATGAAGTATGACGCTGACAACGGCGATCTTGCCGACCTGTCGGCTCCATATCAGCACCTCGTCGAGGACAGCCCGTGGACGCGGTCTTCCATCTCGCAGACGCTGACCTACAATACGCTCGACGACACAGTCCTGCCGCGCGAGGGCATCTACGCGACGGCGACGCAGGAAATTGCCGGTCTCGGCGGTGACTCGCAGTTCTACAAGATCTACGGCAAGGCCCGTTACTACCACCTGCTCGCTGACGATGCCGATATCATCGGCTCGGTTTCGGCCTCGGCTGGTTATGTTGTCGGCTTCGGCGAGCACCTGAACGTCTTCGACCAGTTCACGCTGACCAACGGCGACATTCGCGGTTTCGAAAACAAGGGTATCGGCCCGCGTGTTGCCGGCACCAACGACGATCCGCTGGGTGGCACGACGTATTTCACGGCATCGGCCGAAGCGACCTTCCCGATGCCGGGCTTCCCGCGTGACTTCAATCTGCGCGGCGCGGTCTTCGCCGATGCGGGCACGCTGTTCGGCAACGACGTCGACCTCAGGGGTGACGGCATCGAGGGCGAAGACGCCTCGCTGCGCGCTTCCGTCGGCGTCGGCGTCGTCTGGCAGTCTCCGTTCGGTTCATTGCGTCTGGATTATGCAATCCCGGTCCTCAAGGAAGACTTCGACAAGACGCAAAACTTCAAGTTTGGCATCAACAACCAATTCTGATATCGGCAGTCCGGAACTGTAAGACTCAATTCCGTTCTGGAGCGTTGCCGATGGAGCAAAACGTTTTTTTTCTGCCCCATGAAGGTCTGAAGCTCGCTGAGCTGGCAGAGTTTCTTGGGGCGGAACTGGCCAATTCCGATCATGCCGATGTCATCGTCCGCTCCGTCGCTCCCATCAACCGGGCGCGGGCGGGCGACGTCTGTTATATCCTGTCGCGCCGCACCCGGGACGAGCTGCTGACCTGCCAAGCCTCGGCGGTGATCTGCGACAAGGGGCTCGCCGACCTCGTACCTCAGCATATCCCGATCATCTTGTCGTCCAATCCGCATGCGGCTTTCGCCATGGCAGGCGGCCTGTTCTACCCGGCAGCACTGCGCCCGGTCACCATTTCGCCGGGCGAAGGCGAGATCGCCCCGAGCGCGGTGATCGATCCGAGCGCCAAGCTGGAAAAAGGCGTGATCGTCGAGCCGTTGGCGGTTATCGGCGCGCATGCCGAGATCGGCGAGGGCACCCGCATCGGCGCGCACAGCATCATCGGCCCAGGCGTCAAGATTGGCCGGGGTTGTTCGATTGCTGCCGGCGCCAGCATTCTCTGCGCGCTGATCGGCAACGGCGTTATCATCCACAACGGCGTTCGTATCGGCCAGGATGGTTTCGGGTATGCGCCGGGTCCGCGCGGCATGATCAAGATTGTCCAGATCGGCCGGGTGATCATCCAGGATAATGTCGAGATTGGCGCCAATACCACGATCGACCGCGGCGCCATGGACGATACCGTGATCGGCGAGGGCACCAAGATCGACAACCAGGTCCAGATCGGCCACAACGTCCAGATGGGCCGCCATTGCGCCATTGTTGCGCAGGTCGGCATCGCCGGCAGCACGAAGATCGGCAACGGCGTGCAGATCGGCGGCCAGGCCGGCATCAAGGGCCATGTGACGATCGGCGACGGCGTGCAGATCGCAGCCAAAAGCGGTATCATGACCGATCTTGCCGCTGGCGGGCAATATGGCGGCATACCGGCTCGTCCGCTGAAAGACTATCTGAGAGAGGCGGCGCAACAAGTGTCAAAATCCAAGTTGCGCGGGCGGAACCCTGGAGGCAAGGAAAATGACTGAGGAAGCCACGACGACGCTTTCTTCGGCTGACATCATCGAGATCATGAAGCTGCTGCCGCATCGCTATCCCTTTCTGATGGTCGACAAGATCATTGAGATCGATGGCGACAACACGGCGATCGGCATCAAGAACGTCACGGTGAACGAGCCGCATTTCACCGGCCATTTTCCGGAGTCACCGATCATGCCGGGCGTGCTGCTGATCGAGGGAATGGCGCAGACGGCGGGTGCGATCTGCGCCAAGAAGGAAGGCCAGCCGGGCAACCTTGTCTACTTCATGACCATTGAGAATGCGCGTTTCCGCAAGCCGGTTGTGCCTGGCGATCGCGTCGAATTCCACGTCAAGAAGCACAAGCAGCGCGGCAATATCTGGAAATTTCATTGCGACGCCAAGGTTGACGGCGCGCTTGTCGCCGAGGCCGATATCGGCGCGATGATCGTTCGTAAGGATCAGGCATGAGCACGATTGCCGAAAGCGCCCGTATTCACCCGATGGCCGTCGTCGAAGACGGAGCCACGATCGGTGAGGGCGTGAAGATCGGTCCCTTCTGCCATGTCGGGCCGCACGTCGTCCTGCATGACAATGTCGAGCTCCTGGCCCATGCGATTGTCACCGGCCGCACCGTAATCGGCAAGGGCACGCGCATCTTCCCGATGGCGGTCGTCGGCGGCGATCCGCAGAGCGTGCATCACGCCGGTGAAGAGACGACGCTTTCGGTTGGCGCCAACTGCACGATCCGTGAAGGTGTGACGATGAACACAGGCACCGCCGATTTCGGCGGCCAGACGATCGTCGGCGACAACAATCTGTTCCTGGCCAATTCCCATGTGGCTCATGACTGCCGGGTCGGCAACCACGTCATCATGTCGAACAATGTCATGCTCGCCGGCCACGTCGTCATCGAGGATCGCGTCATTCTCGGCGGCGGCTCGGCCGTTCATCAGTTCACCCGCGTCGGCCGCCAGGCCTTCGTCGGCGGGCTGTCGGCAGTGAGTTACGACGTCATTCCCTACGGCATGTTGAACGGCAACCCCGGTCTGCTGGGCGGTCTCAATGTCGTGGGCATGACGCGCGCCGGCATCGACCGCGCCGTCATCCACAGGGTGCGCCGCGCCTACAAGGCGATCTTCGAGGGAACGGCCTCCGTGCGTGAGAACGCCGCGGCCATCCGAGAGGAATATGCCGATTGCGCAGAGGTGATGCAGATCCTGGATTTCATCGCCGCCGATAGCGACCGCGCCCTGTCCTCGCCGACCCGAGGTCAGAAGGGCTAGTCCGTGGCTTTATCAGGCGACACCGCGGCGGGCCGGCTGGCGATCATCGCCGGCGGCGGCCTTCTGCCTTCCTATGTCGCGGAAGCCGCACGCGCCGCTGGCGAAAATCCTGTTATCGTCGCCCTGAAGGACGAAAGCGACCGGCGTTGGGAAGGCTACGACCACGCCATTATCGGCATCGGCGATTTCGCCGCCCTCGATAGTCTTCTCAACCGTTATGGCATCGGCCGCGTGGTGATGTCGGGCAGCGTGCGCCGCCGGCCGGAATGGCGTGAGGTACGCCCGACGCTTCGTATTCTGATGAAGGTGCCGGCCGCGATCCGCACCCTGCTCTCCGGCGGCGACGATACGGTCCTGCAGATGGTGATCCGGCTGATCGAGGGAAATGGCCGGCGCGTCGTCGGCGCCCATGAGATCGCCCCCGACCTTCTGGCTGCCGTCGGTCCGCTTGGCGCCGTGACACCCGGTGACGAAGATCGGCGCGACATCAGTCGTGCTGCCGAAGCCGCCGAGACGCTCGGCCGGCTGGATGTCGGGCAGGGCGCTGTCAGCATCGGCGAGCGGGTTGTCGCGCTGGAAGGTCTTGAGGGCACCGATGAAATGCTCGACCGCGTCGCCGGCCTCAGAGCCGCCGGGCGCATCTCGGCGCGCCGCCGCGGCGTGCTCGTCAAGCTCTGCAAGCCGCAGCAGGATATTCGCGCCGACCTGCCGGCGATCGGCGTTTCCACGGTGTTGAACGCCGGCAAAGCCGGCCTTGCCGGCATCGCCGTCGAAGCCGGCCGCTCGCTGGTGCTTGATCGTGCCGCGGTCATCCGCGCCGCCGACGAGGCCGGGCTTTTCGTCTGCGGCATCGATCGCGGCCTGCCGGGATGGGGGCTAAAATGAACGGCGCGCCGCTGAAGATTGCCGTCATAGCCGGTGAGGTGTCGGGCGATCTCCTCGGCGCCGACCTCATCGCCGCGCTGAAGCGGATCCACGACGGACCGGTGGAACTAGTCGGCGTCGGCGGCGAGGGGCTGCAGGCGGAGGGCCTGCGATCCCTGTTCGATTTTTCCGAACTGTCGATCATGGGCATCACCCAGGTGCTGAGCCGGCTGCCGAAGCTGTTTGGCCTGATCCGCCGGACAACGGCTGAAATCATCGCCGCAAGGCCTGACATTCTGCTCATCATCGACAGCCCGGATTTCACCCATCGCGTGGCGAAGCGCGTCCGCACGGCGCTGCCGGATTTGCCTGTCGTCGATTACGTCTGTCCGAGCGTCTGGGCCTGGAAGGAATATCGCGCCGAGCGCATGCTTGCCTATGTCGATCACGTGCTCGCCGTCCTGCCTTTCGAACCGGCGACGATGCAGCGCCTCAACGGCCCGACAACGACCTATGTGGGGCATCGCCTGACCGCCGATCCTGCACTCCTGGAGACCCGACGCCTGCGCGCCGGAAGACGGCCCGGCAACGGCACCATCCTGCTTCTGCCCGGCTCACGGTCCTCGGAAATCCAGAAGCTCCTGCCGCATTTCGAGGTGGCGGTGAGCGAACTTGTCGCCCGCAACGGGCCGATGCGCTTCATCCTGCCGACGATGCGTCACAAGGAAGGGCTTGTGCGCGAATTGACGGCGAAATGGGCGATAACGCCGGAGATCGTTGTCGGCGCGGAAGCAAAGTGGAAGGCTTTTGTCGAAGCCGACGCCGCCATGGCGGCATCCGGAACCGTCATTCTCGAACTGGCGCTAGCCGACGTTCCCGTCGTCTCGGCCTACAAGGTCGACTGGATCATGCGGCTGCTGACATCGGGCATCAAGACCTGGACAGGGGCGCTGCCGAACCTGATTGCCGATTACGCGGTCGTGCCGGAATATCTGAACGATGTCGTTCGGGGCGCAAGCCTCGCACGCTGGATGGAAAGGCTGTCGGCCGATACCTACCAGTTGAAGGCGATGAAGGAAGGCTATGAGCTGATCTGGCAGCGCATGCAGACTGAAAAGCCGCCGGGCGAATATGCTGCCGAAATCCTGCTCGACGTGCTGAAAAACAAAAAACCCGGTCGTTTCTGACCGGGTTTTCGTTTGAGCCGATTGGTGTGAAGCGATCAGCGCTTCGAAACAGGGATGTAGTCGCGCTTCGGTTCGCCGACATAGAGTTGGCGCGGACGGCCGATGCGCTGTTCCGGATCCTCGATCATCTCGTTCCACTGCGCGATCCAGCCGACGGTGCGGGCAAGCGCGAAGAGGACGGTGAACATGGTCGTGGGGAAGCCCAGCGCCTTCAGCGTGATGCCGGAATAGAAGTCGATGTTCGGATAGAGCTTCTTCTCGATGAAATATTCGTCGGTAAGCGCGATGCGCTCGAGCTCCATCGCCACTTCGAGCAGCGGATCGTCCTTGATGCCGAGTTCGCCCAGCACTTCATGCGTCGTCTTCTGCATGATCTTGGCGCGCGGATCGTAGTTCTTGTAGACGCGGTGGCCGAAGCCCATCAGGCGGAACGGATCGTTCTTGTCCTTGGCGCGGGCGATATATTCCGGAATATGATCGACGGTGCCGATCTCGTTCAGCATGTTGAGTGCTGCTTCGTTTGCGCCGCCATGCGCCGGGCCCCACAGGCAGGCGATGCCGGCCGCGATGCAGGCGAACGGGTTGGCGCCCGACGATCCGGCGAGGCGGACGGTCGAGGTCGACGCGTTCTGCTCATGATCGGCATGCAGGATGAAGATGCGGTCCATGGCGCGGGCAAGCACCGGGTTGACCACATATTCCTCGCAGGGAACGGCAAAGCACATGCGCAGGAAGTTCGACGCATAGTCGAGGTCGTTCTTCGGGTAAACGAAGGGCTGGCCGATATGGTACTTGTAGGCCATGGCGGCGAGCGTCGGCATCTTGGCGATCATCCGCAGGCTGGCGACCATGCGCTGGTGCGGATCGGTGATATCGGTCGAGTCGTGATAGAAGGCCGACAGCGCGCCGACGCAGCCGCACATAACGGCCATCGGATGCGCATCGCGGCGGAAGCCGGTGAAGAAGCGGCTCATCTGCTCGTGCACCATGGTGTGATGCGTGACCCGATAGTCGAAGTCCTTCTTCTGCGCGGCCGTCGGCAGTTCGCCGTAAAGCAGGAGGTAGCAGACCTCTAGGAAGTCGCCATGTTCGGCGAGCTGCTCGATCGGATAGCCGCGGTGCAGCAGCACACCTTCGTCGCCATCGATATAGGTGATCTTAGATTCACAGGATGCGGTCGAGGTGAAGCCCGGATCGTAGGTGAAGGAAGCGGTGTTCTTGTAGAGAGCACCGATATCGATGACGCTTGGACCGATCGTGCCGCTTTTGACGGCGAGGTCGACTGATTTGTCACCGATTTTTATTGTTGCGCTTTGATCCGTCATGCTGATCCTCCGAAATGTCGGTGGCGCCACAAAAGCGCCATAGGGGTTAAGCGTCCTTTGCGATAGCTATATGATCGCGAGGCTAATGCCAAGTTACCGTGACGGCATTTTGTGCATTGCGGCATCACCTTTTAGGCACTGCAGCGATGAGCAGCACGCATAGCGGAAACCGATGATTCGACTGGCCTTTTCGCACTTGCGATTTTCGCTCGCATTTCAATCGATTATGCTTGCCGGATTTGCTCGGAGGTTGCATTCTGGCTGCTTGGAAGGGTGAGTTCGGGCGGCGCATGCAGGAATTGACGACAGTCGAATTGCGGCCGCAAGCGGGCGTCGGTCTTGCCGATCCAGCCGATCTTCCTGCCCCTGCCGCGGTGATGCGGCCGGCAAGAACCCAGTCCGCGATGTCGTTGCGCCATCGGCTGCCGGTGGCAATGACACAAGCACTCCATGCTTGCGGCCGGATGCTAAGCGAGGAGGCCGACCATGGCCGCCTGCTCTTATTCTCGCCGGTCTTCCTCGGTGCCGGCGCCGCATTCTGGTTTCTTGCTGCAACGGATTTTCCTCTCCTTCCATCGTTGCTCTGCCTCTCGGTGCTGATGCTTGCCGTGCTCGTCGCCGGCCGCAGCCGGCCGGGCTTGCGGGCGACGCTTATGGCGCTTGCCCTCGTGGTATGCGGCATGCTCTGCGCGCAGCTCGAAAGCTGGCGGGCCTCGACTGTCATCCTCGATTCATCCGTGACGACGACGGTGACCGGTCGCGTCGAGCGGCGCGAAGGCGATGATCGTGGGCGGTGGCGCTATGTTCTTACTGTCACCGGCACCGAGGCGCCACAGGTGAAGCGGCCTCCAAGGCGCATAACTGTGATCGCCCGCGGCGCCGATGCGCCATTCGAGATCGGTGACATCATCACCGGCCGAGCACGGTTGACGCCGCCGGCGGGGCCGGCACTTCCCGCGCTCAACGACTTTTCCTTCGGTGCTTATTTCGATGGCATCGGCGCCAACGGTTTCTTCTACGGTGCGCCGGAGAAAGTCGATTCGCAGACGGGCCCGCAGCCTGCGAGATCGCCGCCCGAAGCTCTGCTCGAATGGCTTTACCAGTTGCGCAGCCGCATCGGCGATCGCATACGCTCGATTCTGCCCGGCGACACGGGCGCTTTTGCCGCTGCTCTGGTGACCGACGAGCGGCGCGCAATTTCAAAGGAAACGACGGAGGCGCTGCGCCAGTCCGGCCTTGCGCATATCGTGGCGATCTCGGGCCTCAACATGGCGTTATCGGCCGGCATCTTCTTCGTCGGGTTCCGGATGCTGCTCAGCCTTGTTCCGGGTGTCGCTCAAGCCTACGCGACAAAGAAGATCGCCGCTGGCGGCGCGCTCGTCGCCGTTACAGCCTACTTCCTGATCTCAGGATTCGGGGTTTCGGCCGAACGCGCCTTCATCATGATGGCGATCATGCTGATTGCCGTCTTCTTCGATCGGCCGTCGATCAGTCTGCGCAATGTCGTTCTCTCCGCGCTCGTCATCATCGCCATTTCACCCTCAGAAGTACTGGGTCCGAGCTTCCAGATGTCCTTTGCCGCGACTTTGGCGCTGGTGTCGGGCTACCAGCTTTGGAAGGACCGGCGTGTGCGGGAAAACCCGTTGCTGAAGCTGCCTGCCCTGCGGCCGGTCGTGGCGGTCGCCGGCTTCTTCGGCGGCGTCTTCCTGACCTCGTTGATCGGTGGCTTTTCCACGGCGTTGTTTGCTGTTGAGCATTTTCATCGCCTGACAGCTTATGGCCTGCCGGCGAACCTTGCGACGATGCCGATCATCTCCTTCATCGTCATGCCGGCGGGGCTGCTGGCGATGTTGCTCATGCCGTTCGGCCTGGACGCTCCGCTCTGGACGGTGGTCGGCTTCGGCCTCGATCTGGTGATTACGGTCGCCAAGACGGTGTCCGGCTGGGGCGGCAATATCGACCTCGGCCGTTTGCCCGGCTGGTATTTCGCCGTCGCCGTGGCAGGCTTTCTGCTGTTAACGCTGCTCCGCACCCGATTGCGCCATGTCGGCACGTCGATCCTCGCCGTCGCGACGCTCATTGTGTTGATACTGCCGGGTTCCCGGCCGCCGGATCTGGTGATATCCGAGGATGGTGGTTTGGTCGCGCTCATCGCGCCGGCGGCGATGGCTTCCAACCGTGAAAACCCGCCGGACTTCATCTTCGACCAGTGGCAGAGAGCGCTGGTGCTGCCGACGCACCACCCGCCGAAGATGCTGGATGGGCCTGCCATCCCGGCGCAGGGTGATGACCGCCGGGTCAGGCTTTCCCGCGATCAGCAGAATGAAGCGAGGACGGCAATGGTGGCCGCCGCAGCCGGCGGTGAGGCAAATCGGTTTTCTTGCGTGAAGAAGGCTTGGTGTATAGCCAGGCTCGGCAATGGCCATGTCGTCGCCGTCATCGACAATGCCGCCTATCTCGGCCCGGCCTGCGACGCCGGCGTGGTTGTCGTGACCTCGGTGCGCCTGCGGTTCGACCGCTGCCGCTCGGGTGCGACACTCTTTACCGGCGAGACGCTGCGCAGGACCGGTTCCGTTGAATTGCGCTTTGCGCAGACGGGATTCGAGGTCGCAACCGCATTCAGCGCCTTGTCGCGTCCATGGATGCGCCACCGCGCCTATGATTGGCGCAAAGACGGTTTTACCGAATCCGGACCGTCTGCTGTCAGTGATAACGGCGAATGAGGCCGACCAGCTTGCCCTGCACCTTGACCCGGTCGGGCCCGAAGATTCGGGTCTCGTAAGCCGGGTTGGCGGCTTCGAGGGCGATCGAGGCACCCTTGCGGCGAAAGCGCTTGAGCGTCGCTTCCTCGTCGTCGACCAGGGCAACGACGATATCGCCGGGACTTGCGGTGCTGCCGTTGCGGATGATCACCGTGTCGCCATCGAAGATTCCGGCGTCGATCATCGAATCGCCCTTGACCTCCAGCGCATAATGCTCGCCTGAGCCGAGCATATCCGCAGGAACGATGATGTCGTGCGTGTTATTCTGGATCGCCGAGATCGGAACGCCGGCTGCGATCCGGCCCATTACCGGCACGGACACAGAGTTGCCGTTGTCGGCGATCGGCTTTGCGGCAGCTGGGGCGGCGACCGGCTGGGGCTTGCCGAGGCTGCCTTCGATAACGCTCGGCGAAAAACCGCGGCGCGGCTGAAGACTGGGGCTATAGGCCTCCGGCAGCTTGATCACTTCCAGGGCCCGGGCGCGGTTCGGTAGGCGGCGAATGAAACCACGTTCCTCGAGCGCCGTGATCAGGCGATGAATGCCGGATTTCGAGGCGAGATCCAGGGCATCCTTCATCTCGTCGAAAGAGGGCGGAACGCCGGATTCCTTCATGCGCTCATGAATGAAAAGGAGAAGCTCCTGTTGTTTGCGCGTGAGCATCGACGTAGACCCCGTGATTGAAACAAATCCAGAACAGACACTATATGTTCCATATGTGTTCCGCAAGTAGCTAAATTTCCGTAAAACTTCGCGCCAACTCGTCGAGATTTTTGTTTTCATTCGCCGGATTGGCGCACATGTCTTGCATTGGGGGTGGTGCTGTCGCACATCTCTGGCGTGTCAGGAGGGATATCATGATCGCACATTCCGCCAAACCGCACCCGCTGGATCATGTCGTCCTACCAGTCGTCAATATCGACCTGGCGCGCGAAAGGCTCGGCAAGCTCGGCTTTACCGTCGCCGCCGATGCGCGCCATCCGTTCGGAACGGAAAATGCCTGCGTTTTTTTCGCCAACAAAACCTATATCGAGCCGCTCGGCGTGGCGAGTGTCGAGGAGAGCGAGACAGCGGCCCGCCAGGGCAATGTCTTCATCGCTCGCAATCGCGCCTTCCGCTTCCGCTGCGGCGAGGAGGGACTTTCGGCGCTGGCCTTTCTCACCGAGGATGCCGGCCTCGATCATCGGCGGTTCGTCGGCAACGGCGCGAGCGCCGGCGAGATGCTGCAGTTCAGCCGGTCGATGCGGATGCCGGACGGTTCGGAAAGCGTCGGCAGCTTCAAACTGGCTTTTTCAGGAGATCTGCGCGCGCCCGACTTCTTTCTCTTCACCTGTCAGCGCATCAATGCCTTCCCGGCCGGTCGCGCCGCCCTGGAGACGCATGCCAATGGCGTAACCGGCATTGCCGAGATCGCGCTTTGTACGCCGGAGCCGGCGGCGTTTGCCGCGTTCGTTGGTCTTGCCGCCGGGCAAACGGCGGTGGAGAAAACCGGTTTCGGCATGAAGATCGCCGCCTCGAATGCCAAGATCAGCCTGATGACGCCGGAAGGGCTGGAGGCATATTTCGAGCTTGTCGTTTCCGCCGCCGATCGTGGCCTGCGCGGCCGGGCAATCCTCTTCACCGTCACCGATCTTGCCGTGACAGAAGCGCATTTGGCTGCTAACGGAGTGACATACACACGCAAGAACAATCGCATTCTGGTGAAGCCCACGCCCGGGCAGGGCGCGCTTTTTGCCTTCGAGGAACCACGATGAGCACTGATACCAATTCCGAGGTCAAGATCGGCGAAGGCGAAGGCCAGATCACCTTTTCCAATACCGGCCGCTTGTCGCTGATTGCCGGCCCCTGCCAGATGGAGAGCCGCGATCACGCCTTCATGGTTGCCGGCACGCTGAAGGAGCTCTGCGCAAAGCTCGGCATCGGCCTCGTCTACAAGAGTTCCTTCGATAAGGCGAACCGCACCTCGCTCTCGGCCGAACGCGGCATCGGGCTTGAAAAGGGCATGGAGGTCTTTGCTGACCTGAAGAAGGAATTCGGCTTCCCCGTCCTGACCGACGTTCACACCGCCGAGCAATGCGCCGAGGTGGCGGAGGTGATCGATGTTCTGCAGATCCCCGCCTTCCTCTGCCGCCAGACCGATCTTCTGATCGCCGCCGCCAGGACCGGCCGCGTCGTCAACGTCAAGAAGGGTCAGTTCCTCGCCCCCTGGGATATGAAGAACGTCCTGAAGAAGCTCAATGCCAGCGGCAATCCGAACGTGCTGCTGTGCGAGCGCGGCGCTTCCTTCGGCTACAACACGCTGGTTTCCGACATGCGCTCGCTGCCGATCATGGCGGCGATGGGCGCGCCCGTCATTTTCGATGCGACCCATTCCGTCGCCCAGCCGGGCGGGCAGGGCGATTCCTCCGGCGGTCAGCGCGAATTCGTGGAAACGCTGGCGCGGGCAGCCGTGGCGACGGGAATTGCCGGCGTCTTCCTCGAAACCCATCAGGACCCCGACAACGCACCGTCCGACGGCCCGAACATGGTCTATCTCAAGGACATGCCGCGACTGCTCGAGAAGCTGCTTGCCTTCGACGCGATCGCCAAGGCCTGACTTTCAACAGGCTGACATGATCGTGGTTTAGGCCACGACGGAATGCTGGTTCGGAGGCCGGAAATTGCGGCATTGTAATTTGCTCGCCTTCGATTATGACAGGCTTCGAACGATTGATCACCCACCGAGCAGGAAGAACCCATGACTGCAATCACCGATATCATCGCCCGCGAGATCCTCGATAGCCGTGGCAATCCCACCGTCGAAGTCGACGTCTATCTCGAAGACGGCAGCATGGGCCGCGCGGCCGTTCCCTCGGGCGCTTCGACAGGCGCCCATGAGGCGGTCGAGCTGCGCGACGGCGGCAAGCGCTACCTCGGGAAGGGCGTCGAGAAGGCGGTCGAGGCCGCCAACACCGAGATATTCGACGCCATTGGCGGTATCGACGCCGAAAACCAGATCCAGATCGACAACATCATGATCGAACTGGACGGCACGCCGAACAAGTCGCGTCTCGGCGCCAACGCCATCCTCGGCGTGTCGCTTGCCGTCGCCAAGGCTGCCGCCCAGGCCTCCGGCCTGCCGCTTTACCGTTATGTCGGCGGCGCTTCGGCGAGCCTGCTGCCGGTGCCGATGATGAACATCATCAACGGCGGCGCCCATGCCGACAATCCGATCGACTTCCAGGAATTCATGATCCTGCCGGTCGGCGCCGATTCGATCGCCGAAGCCGTGCGCATGGGTTCGGAAGTGTTCCATACGCTGCGCAAGGAGCTTGCAGCTCAGGGTCACAACACCAATGTTGGCGATGAAGGCGGTTTCGCGCCGGGCCTGAAGAGCGCTTCGGAAGCCCTCGACTTCATCGTCAAGTCGGTTGAGAAAGCCGGCTACAAGCCTGGTGAGGACATCTACCTCGGCCTCGACTGCGCCTCGACGGAATTCTTCAAGGACGGCAAATACGTGCTCGAAGGTGAAGGTCGCACGCTCGAATCGGGCGCCATGGCCGAATATCTGGCTGAACTTGCCGCCAAGTACCCGATCATTTCAATCGAAGACGGCATGGCCGAAGACGACTGGGACGGCTGGAAGGCGCTGACCGATCTGGCCGGCAAGACGATCCAGCTCGTCGGCGACGATCTCTTCGTCACCAACTCCGCCCGTCTTCGCGACGGTATCCGCATGGGTGTCGCCAACTCGATCCTGGTCAAGGTCAACCAGATCGGTTCGCTGACGGAAACGCTCGATGCGGTCAATACGGCGCATAAGGCAGCCTACACCGCCGTCATGTCCCACCGCTCCGGCGAGACCGAGGATTCGACCATCGCCGATCTCGCGGTTGCCACCAACTGCGGCCAGATCAAGACTGGCTCGCTGTCACGTTCCGACCGCCTCGCAAAGTACAACCAGCTGATCCGCATCGAGGAGGGCCTCGGGCCCCAGGCTCAATACGCCGGCCGCTCGATCATCCGCGGCTGATCGATCTGACGTCAATTGCTTGACCCGCGCCGGCCCGGCGCGGGTTTTTTATCGCCTGATTTTTACGGTCAACGAACGGTTAATCTCTGCGCACTATGCTGAACGAATTGGTAATGCGTTCAAGAGCATACGTGTATGTGGACAAAGCATCATAAGAAGAGAAAGCTCGGCCGCTTCGTCATTCCGGCCATGACGGTCGCCTTCCTTTCCTATTTCGGTTATCATTGTGTCCATGGCGATTACGGCCTGCGGGCGACGGAGACGTTCGAGCGTCAGCGTGTCGCGCGCGAAAAAGAGCTTGCGGTGTTGAAGGCGAGGCGCGAACATCTGGAAAACCAGGTCGCGCTTCTCAGTGACGGTTCGCTCGACAAGGACATGTTGGACGAAAAGGCGCGATATCAGCTGAATATGTCGCGTGCGGACGAGATCGTCATATTCAACCATTACTCCAATTAACCTGGATTCGGTTAACGACAATTTATGTTTTGTTTCCAACGGTTTAACGCCGAATACGAGCCATGCAATTATGGCATTGCTGTGGTCAAATTTCTTCCCTATGGTACGCGCCACCGAGAAACGACAAACCCATAGGGAGGGTTGAATGGCGCCGCGAAAGACCGCGACCGTTTCCAGCCGCAAAACTGCAGCAAAACCAGCAGCCAAAGCATCGAATGGAGGCCCGGTAGCCGACTTCGATCGGGATGAGGAACTCAAGGCCTATCGCGAGATGCTACTGATCCGCCGCTTCGAGGAGAAGGCTGGTCAGCTTTATGGCATGGGCTTCATCGGCGGCTTTTGCCATCTCTACATCGGTCAGGAAGCTGTTGTGGTCGGCATGCAGATGGCGCAGAAGGAAGGCGACCAGGTCATCACTGCCTACCGCGACCACGGCCATATGCTCGCAACCGGCATGGAAGCGCGCGGCGTCATGGCTGAGCTGACCGGGCGCCGCAGCGGCTATTCCCACGGGAAGGGCGGCTCGATGCACATGTTCTCGAAAGAAAAGCATTTCTACGGCGGCCACGGCATCGTCGGCGCCCAGGTTTCGCTCGGAACCGGCCTTGCCTTTGCCAATAATTACCGCGGCAACGGCAATGTGGCGATCGCCTATTTCGGCGACGGCGCTGCCAACCAGGGCCAGGTCTATGAGAGCTTCAACATGGCCGCTCTCTGGAAGCTGCCGATCGTCTATATCGTCGAGAACAACCGCTACGCCATGGGCACGTCGACCGCCCGCGCCACCGCGCAGTCGAATTACTCGCTGCGCGGCTCCGGCTTCGGCATCCCCGGCATCCAGGTCGACGGCATGGATGTCCGCGCCGTCAAGGCGGCGGCCGACGAGGCGCTTGAACATTGCCGCTCCGGCAAGGGCCCGATCATTCTCGAAATGCTGACCTATCGTTACCGCGGCCACTCCATGTCGGACCCGGCGAAATATCGCTCCAAGGAAGAAGTGCAGAAGATGCGCTCCGAGCAGGATCCGATCGAGCAGGTCAAGGCGCGCCTCATCGAAAAGGGCTGGGCCTCGGAAGACGATCTGAAGGCGATCGACAAGGATGTCCGCGACATCGTCGCCGACAGCGCCGATTTCGCTCAGGCCGATCCGGAGCCGGATGCATCTGAGCTCTACACCGACATTCTGCTCTAATCGGGGAGGGAACCCATGCCTATCGATATCCTCATGCCCGCCCTTTCTCCGACGATGGAAGAAGGCACGCTGTCCAAATGGCTGAAGCAGGAAGGTGACAAGGTCACCTCTGGCGACATCATTGCCGAAATCGAGACCGACAAGGCGACGATGGAGGTCGAAGCCGTCGACGAGGGCGTCATCGGCAAGCTGCTCGTCGATGCCGGCACCGAAGGCGTCAAGGTCAACACCAAGATCGCCGTGCTGCTGCAGGATGGCGAATCGGCCGACGCGATTTCCACCGCTCCTGCTGCTGCGCAACCGGCTCCGGTCGCTGCTCCGCAGGTTGCCCAGGAAGAAAAGCCGACCAATAGCGGTTCTGCTTCCGCACCGCTTCCGGCCGAGCCGAAGGCTGCCGTTCCGAGTGACCCGGAAATCCCTGCCGGCACCGAAATGGTATCGATGACGGTGCGCGAAGCGCTTCGAGACGCCATGGCCGAAGAAATGCGCGCCAGTGACGACGTCTTCGTCATGGGCGAGGAAGTCGCCGAATATCAGGGCGCCTACAAGGTCACCCAAGGCTTGCTGCAGGAATTCGGCCCCCGCCGCGTCATCGATACGCCGATCACCGAACACGGCTTTGCCGGCGTCGGCGTCGGCGCCGCCATGGCCGGCCTTCGCCCGATCGTCGAATTCATGACTTTCAACTTCGCCATGCAGGCGATCGACCACATCATCAACTCGGCCGCCAAAACGCTTTATATGTCCGGCGGCCAGATGGGCGCTCCGATCGTCTTCCGCGGTCCGAATGGTGCGGCTGCCCGCGTCGGAGCCCAGCACAGCCAGGATTATGCCGCCTGGTACAGCGCCATCCCCGGCCTGAAGGTCGTCATGCCCTACACGGCATCCGACGCCAAGGGCCTGCTGAAGGCTTCGATCCGCGACCCGAACCCGGTCATCTTCCTCGAAAATGAAATTCTCTACGGCCAGCACTTCGACGTGCCGAAGCTCGATAATTTCGTTCTGCCGATCGGCAAGGCCCGCATCCATCGTTCGGGCAAGGACGCCACGGTCGTCTCCTTCGGCATCGGCATGACCTATGCGACGAAGGCGGTTGCCGAACTCGAAAAGATCGGCATCGACGTCGAGCTGATCGACCTTCGCACCATCCGGCCGATGGACCTTCCGACGGTCATCGAATCGGTCAAGAAGACCGGCCGCCTGGTCACCGTCGAGGAAGGCTATCCGCAATCCTCAGTGGGCACCGAAATCGCCACCCGCGTCATGCAGCAGGCCTTCGACTATCTCGATGCGCCGATCCTGACGATTGCGGGCAAGGACGTGCCGATGCCTTACGCCGCCAATCTCGAAAAGCTGGCGCTTCCGAACGTCGGCGAAGTCGTCGATGCGGTGAAGGCTGTTTGCTACAAATAAGGGGAGGGTATCTCGATGCCGATCAATATCACGATGCCCGCCCTCTCTCCGACCATGGAAGAAGGCAATCTTTCCAAGTGGCTGGTCAAGGAAGGCGACAAGGTCAAGTCAGGCGATGTGATCGCCGAGATCGAGACCGACAAGGCGACGATGGAAGTCGAAGCTGTCGATGAAGGCACGGTCGCCAAGCTCGTCGTTGCCGCCGGCACCGAAGGTGTCAAGGTCAACGCGCTGATCGCCGTTCTCGCGGCCGATGGCGAGGATGTCGGTGCTGCTGCAAGCGGCGCGGGTTCGCCCGCTCCCGCCAAGGCTGAAGCCGCTCCGGCGCCGAAGGCCGAGGCTGCCCCGGCGAAGGCTGAGCCCGCTCCGCCTGCTGCGCCCGCCGCCGCACCCGCGGCAGTTTCGGCCGGCAGCAACCGCACCTTCTCTTCGCCGCTCGCTCGCAGGCTTGCCAAGGAAGCCGGCATCGATCTTTCGGCGGTCGCAGGCTCCGGCCCGCATGGCCGCGTCGTCAAGAGCGACATCGAAGCCGCCGTTGCCGGCGGTGGCGCCAAACCTGCCGCCGCGCCGGCTGCTGCTGCTCCGCAGGCTGCTGCGCCGGCCGCCGCAGCGCCGAAGGGCGCCTCCGATGACGCCGTGCTCAAGCTCTTCGAGCCGGGCTCCTACGAGCTCGTGCCGCATGACGGCATGCGCAAGACGATCGCCCGGCGCCTGGTCGAATCCAAACAGACGATCCCGCATTTCTACGTCAGCGTCGATTGCGAGCTCGACGCTCTGATGGCGCTGCGCGCCCAGCTGAACGATGCGGCTCCCCGCAAGGACAACGCTCCGGCCTATAAGCTCTCGGTGAACGACATGGTCATCAAGGCCATGGCGCTGGCGTTGCGCGATGTTCCCGACGCCAACGTGTCGTGGACCGACAGCAACATGGTCAAGCACAAGCACGCCGATGTCGGCGTCGCCGTCTCGATCCCCGGCGGCCTGATCACGCCGATCATCCGCAAGGCCGAGCAGAAGACGCTGTCTGTCATCTCCAACGAGATGCGCGATCTCGGCAAGCGGGCCAAGGACCGCAAGCTGAAGCCCGAGGAATATCAGGGCGGCACCAGCTCGGTCTCCAACATGGGCATGATGGGCGTCAAGAACTTCGCCGCCGTCGTCAACCCGCCGCATGCGACGATCCTCGCGGTCGGCGCCGGCGAGCAGCGGGTCGTCGTCAAGAATGGCGAAATGGCGATCGCCACGGTCATGAGCGTCACGCTGTCGACCGACCATCGCTGCGTCGACGGCGCGCTCGGCGCCGAGCTGCTCCAGGCCTTCAAGGGCTACATCGAAAACCCGATGGGCATGCTTGTCTAAGCGCTAAGCGGAGGCGGAAATGACCAAGACCGTTCTTTGTTATGGCGACTCGCTGACCTGGGGTTATGACGCCGAGACTATCGGCCGTCATGAGTACAAGAATCGCTGGCCGAGCGTGCTTCAGGCAGCGCTGGGCAGCGAGGCGCGTATCATTGCCGAAGGCCTGAACGGTCGCACCACCGCCTTCGACGACCATCTCGCCGATTGCGACCGCAACGGTGCGCGCGTCCTGCCGACCATCCTGCAGACGCATGCGCCGCTCGACCTCGTCATTCTCCTGCTCGGCACCAACGACATGAAGCCGGTTGTGGCTGGTTCGGCCTTTGCCGCCTGCCAGGGCATCAGCCGCCTCGTGCGGCTGATCCGCAATCATGCCTGGCCCTTCGAATTCGACGGGCCGGAGATCCTGATCGTGGCGCCGCCGGCAATCTGCGCGACGGGCAATGTGCCCTTCGCCGCATCCTTTCCCGGCGGCATCGAAGAATCGGCCAAGCTCGCGACGCTCTATCGTGACCTTGCCGACGAACTTGGCTGCGGCTTTTTCGACGGCAACTCCGTCGCCAAGACCACGCCGATCGACGGCATTCATCTCGATGCGGAGAACACCCGTGCGCTCGGTCGCGGCCTGGAATCGATCGTGCGGATGATGCTGGGGATCTGAGCATATGACCGCCTTCATCGCCCTGCGGCAGGCCTCACGGCGCGATGCCTCGGAGCTGGCGATCCTGGCAGATATCGCATCGCATGGCTTTGCTTCCTGGCTCTGGTTTGCCGACGTGGCGAATGGTGTGAGCGACACACCTTTGGAGCGAGGGCGGCTGAAGATGAGCGAGGAGGAGGCCGTCGGCGGTTGGCGGGATGCCGTTATCGCCGAGGCTTATGGTGAAGTTGCTGGCGTGGCGATTGGCCATGTGCTGGATGAAGCCATAGAGGATGTCGAGGCGACGATCGCGGCGACCGAGCCGATGCTCGCCTTGCAGAAGACGGTGGTGGGAAGCTGGTTCATCGGCAGTCTCTGCGTCTATCGCCATCTGCGCGGAATCGGGATCGGGCGAAGGTTGCTAGAGGATCAGATCGACAGGGCCGATCGCCGGCCTGTCAGTCTCATTACCGCAAGTGATAACGAGGCGGCTCTGTCGCTTTATGGAAGAAACGGATTCTCGGAGGCTGCGCGCGCTGATGCCGTGCCGCCCTTCGAAAACAGCAAGAGACACGCGTGGGTGTTCATGACCCGCAGCGCAGCGTAAACAAAGGGCAGGACACATATGGCGGAATCCTACGACGTTATCATCATCGGCTCCGGTCCCGGCGGCTATGTCGCCGCCATCCGCGCGGCCCAGCTCGGCCTGAAGACGGCGATCGTCGAGCGCGAGCATATGGGTGGCATCTGCCTGAACTGGGGCTGCATCCCGACCAAGGCGCTGCTGCGCTCGGCCGAAGTGCTGGATCACGCCAACCACTTCAAGGACTTCGGTCTCGTTCTCGAAGGTACCGTCAAACCGGACGCCAAGGCCGTCGTCGGCCGCTCGCGCGCCGTTTCCGCCCGTCTCAACGCCGGCGTCGGCTTCCTGATGAAGAAGAACAAGATCGACATCATCTGGGGCGAGGCCAAGCTGACGAAGCCCGGCGAAATCGTCGTCGGCAAGTCGTCGAAGCCGGTCGTCGAGCCGCAGCATCCGCTGCCGAAAAACGTCAAGGGCGAGGGCACCTATACCGCCAAGCATATCATCATCGCGACCGGCGCCCGCCCGCGCGCGCTGCCGGGTATCGAGCCGGACGGCAAGCTGATCTGGACCTATTTCGAGGCGCTGAAGCCCGACGCGCTGCCGAAGTCGCTGATCGTCATGGGCTCGGGCGCGATCGGCATCGAATTCGCCAGCTTCTACCGCTCGATGGGCGTCGATGTGACGGTTGTTGAAGTCATGCCGACCATCATGCCGGTCGAAGATGCCGAAATCACCGCCATCGCCCGCAAGCAGCTGGAAAAGCGCGGCCTTAAGATCTTCACCAGCGCCAAGGTCACGAAGGTCGAGAAAGGTGCGGGCAGCATCACCGCCCATGTCGAGACGTCAGATGGCAAGGTCCAGCAGATCACTGCCGATCGGATGATCTCCGCCGTCGGCGTTCAGGGCAATATCGAATATCTTGGCCTGGAAGCGCTCGGCATCAAGACCGACCGCGGCTGCGTCGTCGCCGACGGTTACGGCAAGACCAATGTCGCCGGCATCTATGCGATCGGCGACGTCGCCGGCCCGCCGATGCTGGCGCACAAGGCCGAGCATGAAGGTGTGGTCTGCGTCGAGAAGATCGCCGGCCTGCCGAATGTGCATCCGACCGACAAGGGCAAGGTTCCCGGCTGCACCTATTGCAACCCGCAGGTCGCTTCCGTCGGTCTCACCGAAGCCAAGGCCAAGGAGCTGGGCCGCGACATCCGCGTCGGCCGCTTCTCCTTCGCGGCAAACGGCAAGGCGATCGCACTCGGCGAAGATCAGGGCATGGTCAAGGTGATCTTCGACAAGAAGACCGGCGAACTGCTCGGCGCCCATATGGTCGGCGCCGAAGTCACCGAGCTCATCCAGGGCTTCGTCGTCGCGATGAACCTCGAGACGACGGAAGAAGAGCTGATGCACACGATCTTCCCGCATCCGACCGTCTCCGAAACGATGAAGGAAGCGGTGCTGGATGCCTATGGCCGCGTGCTGAACGCTTGATAATTTCCAAGGCCGCCCTCTATCCCGAGGCGACGAAGCTGTCCTCCCGTGATGGCTTAAGCCGCTCCGGGGTAGTAAAAACGAAAGGAAATCCTCATGTCTATGGAGACGCAGGCGTTGCTGGTGTTTTTGCTGATCGGCCTTGTGGCGGGCTTCCTCGCAAGTCTGGTCGTCGGTGGCGGCGGCCTGATCAGATGTCTTCTCAGCGGCATCATCGGCGCCTTCGTCGGCGGCTATCTGTTCAGTGCGCTGGGCATTTCGCTGGGCATTGAAAACGCGCTGGTCGTGCAGATCATCCACGCCACCGTCGGCGCGATCATCGTGGTGCTGGTTGCCAGGGCAGTCGCTTAGGGGGAAGGGCAGGGATGGAGGGCGTGGGCTGGATTTCGGCAATCATCATCGGTGGACTTGCGGGCTGGCTCGCCGGCAAGCTGATGGATGCACGATACGGGATTTTCCTGAACATCGTGCTCGGCATCGTCGGCTCGGTCGTCGCCACCGCCATCCTCGCCCAGTTTCATGTCCAACTTGCCGGTGGACGCCTCGGTTCCTTCGTCACGGGTTTCCTTGGCGCCTGCCTGCTGATATTCCTTGCGCGGCTGGTGCGGCGCTAGATCGAAGAGATGATGCCGCTTTAAGTGCGGCGGAAAGCTGAAACTGCAATGGTGACCATTCTCGATACGATCAATCCCGACGCCAAGCGCGTGCGCCATCCCGAGAAGGCGCATCGGCCGGATACGGAAGTCATGCGCAAGCCGGACTGGATCCGCGTCAAGGCGCCGACCTCCAAGGGCTATGCTGAGACGCGGGCGATCGTGAAGGAGCACAAGCTCGTCACCGTCTGCGAGGAGGCCGGCTGCCCGAATATCGGCGAGTGCTGGGACAAGAAGCACGCCACCTTCATGATCATGGGCGAGATCTGCACCCGCGCCTGCGCCTTCTGCAACGTCGCCACCGGCAAGCCGAATGCGCTCGATATGGCCGAGCCGGAGAATGTCGCCAAAGCCGTCCGGGAAATGGGCCTTAGCCACGTCGTCATCACCTCGGTCGACCGCGACGATCTGGAGGACGGCGGCGCCGAACACTTCGAAAAGGTGATCTGGGCGATCCGTGCAGCTTCACCGGCAACGACGATCGAGATCCTGACGCCCGACTTCCTGAAGAAGCCGGGTGCGCTGGAGCGCGTCGTCGCTGCCAAGCCCGACGTTTTCAATCACAACATGGAAACGGTTGCCGGCAATTATCTGACGGTTCGCCCCGGCGCCCGCTATTTCCATTCCATCCGCCTGCTGCAGCGGGTGAAGGAGCTCGATCCCACCATGTTCACCAAGTCGGGCATCATGGTCGGCCTCGGCGAGGAGCGTAACGAAGTGCTGCAGCTGATGGACGACCTGCGCACCGCCGATGTCGACTTCCTGACGATCGGCCAATACCTGCAGCCGACCCGCAAGCACCACAAGGTCGAAAGCTTCGTCACGCCCGAAGAGTTCAAGTCCTACGAGACGGTCGCCTACAGCAAAGGCTTCCTGATGGTCGCCTCCAGCCCGCTGACCCGCTCGTCACACCATGCTGGAGATGATTTTGCGCGGCTGAAGGCGGCGCGGGAAAAGAAGCTGTTGGTGGCGGCTGAGTAAGGTTTGGGGTCCTGCCAACCTCTCTTTCGTCATGCTCGGGCTTGTCCCGAGCATCTGCAACCGATCGATAGGGCAGCAGATCCTCGGCACAAGGCGCACAAGGCCGAGGATGATGCCGAGTAGGGGGCGCGGCTAGGCAACAAACTGACCGCGGTGATTATTGCCATGGTTTTTCTTTGGGCAGCCAATGAACGTCACTTCCGGTTTGAAATTGGCGCTGGCCGCGGCCGACCGTATCCTGGTGATCGGTTGCCCCGGCAGCGGCAAGAGCACGTTCGCAAAGCGGCTTTCGCAAGTGCTCGACCTCGATTACATCTCCATGGATCGCGACTTCTATTGGCTTCCCGGCTGGAGAAAGAGGCCGCGTGACGAGATCGATCGTCTTATCACCGACGCCGTAGCGGGAAAGCGCTGGATCATGGATGGAACCGGCCTCAATTCCTTCCATCTTCGCCTGCCGCGCGCCCAGGCGGTCATTTGGCTTCGCCCGCCAAGATATGCCTGCCTGTACGGTGCCATCTCAAGAGCATTGCGTCATTTCGGGCGTAACCGCCCCGAACTGCCTGCCGGCTGCCCTGAAAACCTCTCGCTGGATGCGCTTTTCTATATCTGGAATTTCGAGCGCGATGCCGTCCCCTTAATCGAGGCCGCACTTCGGGATCATGCCGCCGGGATCGCCGAGCGCGGCTCTGAAATGCCGATTCTCCAATTAAAATCCCATCGCCAGATGCGCCAGCTTCTTGATCTTCTCGGCCGGCCCGCTTAATTGCCGCCTATGCCGCACTTCGAAACGCACCGTTCCGTCCCGCATACGCCCGACCAGATGTTCGATCTAGTTGCCGATGTCGAACACTATCCCGAGTTTCTGCCGCTTTGCGAGGCGCTGTCGGTCAGAAGCCGCAAGGAGCGTGACGGCAAGATCCTGCTCGTGGCCGACATGACCGTCGGCTACAAGGCGATCCGCGAGACCTTCACGACCCAGGTGCTCTTGAACCGGGCCGAGCGCGTCATCGAGGTCAAATATATCGACGGCCCCTTCAAATATCTCGACAATCGCTGGCATTTCGCCGAGACGCCGGCTGGCGGCTGCACCATCAATTTCTTCATCGATTACGAATTCAAAAGCCGCATTCTCGGCGCCTTGATGGGCTCGATGTTCGACCGCGCCTTCCGCATGTTCACCGAAGCCTTCGAAACGCGCGCAAGCAGGATCTACGCTCCAGCCTGACGGCCGGTTGCAGGCATTCTCAAACCGTGAGCAGCAAACGCACCATCTCCAGCGCCGTCCTGACCGTTGCCAGCCGAACTTCACTGCGGCCGATGTCGCCATAGAGCATTTTGCGGTGGATGAGCGCGCCGGTGCGCGATTTCGCGGCAAGATGCACGAGGCCGACCGGTTTTTCGGCCGAACCGCCGCCGGGGCCGGCAATGCCGGTGACGGCGACGGCGATGTCGGCGCGCGAGCGGAAGAGGGCGCCATGCGCCATCTGCCGGGCGGCCTCCTCGGAGACTGCGCCGAACCGCAGGAGCGTTTGCGCCTGCACCCCGAGCAGCTCGGTCTTGGCGGTATTCGTATAGGTAACGAAGCCGCGATCGACGACGGCGGATGAGCCGGAAATCTCCGTCAGCGCGCCTGAGATCAGCCCGCCGGTGCAGGATTCGGCGGTTGAAATCATCAGCCCTGCCGCGGTGAAGTCACGGATGATCGCCTCTGCCGCCGAAAGGATATCCGGAGGAAAAAGGCCCATCATTTCCTCCCGCGATAGACGACGGTCGCCGTGGCGATCGCCGCGATGCCTTCGCGCCTGCCGACGAAGCCGATCGTCTCGTTGGTCGTCGCCTTGACCGAGCAGCGCTCGAGATCGATGCCGAGATATTCCGATAGATTCGCCCGCATGGCCTCCCGATGGGGGCCGACCCTCGGCGCCTCGGCGATCAGCGAGACATCGGCATTCATGATCGTGCCGCCGCGTTCGCGCACGATCCGCGCGGCATGCTCGATGAAGATCCGCGAAGCCGCTCCCTTCCATTGCGGGTCGGATGGCGGGAAATGATCGCCGATATCCCCCGCACCGCAGGTGGCGAGCAGCGCGTCGGTCAGCGCATGCAGCGCCACATCGGCATCCGAATGGCCTTTCAGCTTCTGGTCGTGCGGAATGAATACGCCGCACAGCGTCACGCCGTCGCCCGCTTCGAGCTGGTGCACGTCATAGCCATTGCCGGTGCGCACGTCGGGAAGCAGCGACGCCGACAGCCGGTCGTCGGCGAGTGCGATATCGCTCTTGACCGTCAGCTTGACATTGTCGGCCGTGCCTTCGACGATCGTCACCGGAATGCCCAGCCATTCGGCGATCGAGGCATCGTCGGTGAAATCGCTGCGCCCGCTCGCCGCCGCCTTCTCATGCGCATCGAGAATCGTTTCGAAGGGGAACGATTGTGGCGTCTGCGCCGCGTAGAGCTGCTCGCGTGAAACCGTCGTCAGCACCGTGCCGGCGCCGTCGGCGCGTTTCAGCGTATCTGTCACCGGCATGGCCGGCAGCACCGCCGCCGCGCCAGTGCCAAGGCTTTCGGCAATGCGGTCGAGAAGCGCGTGGTCGAAGAAGGGCCGCACCGCATCGTGAATCAGCACGTGGCTGACGTGCTTGTCCTTGAGGTACCGGAGGCCGGCCAGCACCGATTGCTGCCGGGTCGGGCCGCCATGCACTGTTTCGATCGGCGTTGCCGAAATGATATGGCGGAAGGCCTTGGCAAACAGCGCCTCGTCATCGGGATGAATGACGACGACGATCGCAGTCGCCGGCTCCCATGTCATGAAGTTTTCAAGCGTATGGACGATAACCGGCTTGCCGCCGATCGGGCGATACTGCTTGGGGCCTTCCTTGGGGGATCCGGCACGCTCGCCGCGGCCGGCGGCAACGATGACAATTCCAGCCGATATCGGTTGCTTGGACGGCATTTGCAGCATAAATCCCCTAAAATATGCGGAATTAACCGGAGTGCTCTAACCTCTTGCTTGGGTCTTTTCCAGCATCTGCCCGAAAAATATCGAATCCGATCCAAGCCCTCTTGGCAAAGCCATGGATCTATGGCTAAAAATAATGCAGTTACATGGTGTGCCTGAAAGATAATCATTTGATTTCCAAGGACCTCGCAGCGCCTTTCCGAATCGGATCCGTATCCGTGCGGAACCGCGTTGTGCTGGCGCCGATGTCCGGCGTCACGGACATGCCCTTCCGCGAGCTGGCGTGGCGTTTCGGCGCCGGCCTCGTCGTCACCGAAATGGTGGCGAGCCGCGAGCTGGTCAACGACACGGCCGAATCCTGGTCGCGGCTCAAGGCCGCAGGTTTCCGGCCGCACATGGTGCAGCTTGCCGGCCGGGAGGCGCACTGGATGGCGGAGGCGGCGAAGATCGCCGCCGATCATGGCGCCGATATCATCGACATCAATATGGGTTGTCCGGCCAAGAAGGTGATCGGCGGTTATTCCGGCTCGGCGCTGATGCGCGATCCCGATCACGCGCTCGGCCTGATCGAGGCGACGGTCGAGGCCGTCGACATTCCGGTGACGCTCAAAATGCGCCTCGGCTGGGACGAGAATTCCATCAACGCGCCCGACATTGCGCGCCGCGCCGAAGCCGCCGGTATTCAGCTCGTCACTATTCATGGGCGCACCCGCATGCAGTTTTACGAAGGCCGCGCCGATTGGGATGCGATCTGTGCCGTCCGCGACGTCATCTCCATCCCGCTGATCGCCAATGGCGACGTCGAAACCGCCGCCGATGCGCAGGAAATATTGCGCCGCTCCGGCGCCGACGCCGTCATGATCGGCAGGGGCTGCCAGGGCAGGCCGTGGCATGCCGGCGTGCTTGCCGGTGCGGCTGAGCCGCGACGTGAAGACATTGCCGATATCGCCGTCGAACATTACCGGATGATGCTCGATTTCTACGGCGAGGCGGTGGCGGTCCGCCATGCCCGCAAGCATCTCGGCTGGTATCTCGAGCGTTTTGCCCCCGCACTTGCCGGCGGCGAGAAGGCTGCGATCATGACCTCGCGCGATCCGAGCGAGGTGGCCGCGCGCCTTTACGAGGCGCTTGACGCAGCTCTTGTCGACAGCCGGGAGGCGGCATGACGAAGGATACCATATCTCCGCCCGACCAGGCCGGCGGAACCGTCGCCATGGCCGTGCTGAACGCCATCCAGAACCCGGTCGTCATGGTCGACGAATCCGGCTTCGTCGCCTTTGCCAATTGGGAGGCGGAGGCCTTTTTTGGCGCCAGCGCCTCGCATCTGGCGCGATACCGGATCTCGACCTTCATTCCCTTCGGCAGTCCGCTGCTTGCCCTGATCGATCAGGTGCGCGAGCGCAAGGCACCGGTCAACGAATATCGCGTCGATCTGAGTTCGCCCCGCCTCGGTCAGGACAAGCTCGTCGACCTCTATGTCGCGCCTGTGCTGAGCGAGCCCGGCGCCGTCGTCATCGTCTTCCAGGAGCGCTCGATGGCCGACAAAATCGACCGGCAGCTGACGCATCGCGCCGCTGCCCGCTCGGTCACCGGTCTCGCTTCGATGCTGGCGCATGAGATCAAGAACCCGCTCTCCGGCATCCGCGGCGCCGCGCAACTGCTCGAACAGTCCGCGATCGACGACGACCGGGCATTGACCCGGCTGATCTGCGACGAAACCGACCGTATCGTCTCGCTGGTCGATCGCATGGAAGTCTTTTCCGACGAACGTCCGGTCGACCGCATGCCGGTCAATATCCATTCCGTGCTCGATCACGTTAAGGCCGTCGCCAAGGCGGGTTTTGCTCGCAACATCCGCGTCACCGAGAGTTATGACCCGTCGCTGCCTGCCGTCTATGCCAATCGCGACCAGCTCGTCCAGGTCTTCCTCAATCTGGTGAAGAACGCCGCCGAAGCAGTCGGTGACCGGCCGGACGGCGAGATAATGCTGACGACGGCCTATCGCCCGGGCATCCGTCTTTCCGTCGCTGGCACCCGTGAAAAGATCTCGCTGCCCTTGGAATTCTGCGTTCACGACAACGGCCCCGGCGTTCCCGCCGATCTGCTGCCGCATCTCTTCGATCCCTTCATCACCACCAAGACGAACGGCAGCGGTCTCGGCCTGGCGCTGGTCGCCAAGATCATCGGTGATCACGGCGGCATCATCGAATGCGACAGCCAGAACAGCCGCACGACTTTCCGCGTTCTCATGCCGGCGTCGAAGGACGTTTCGCTCGAGGATGCTTCTTCCGTAAGCTCGACAGGACATTCTCGATGACAGCCACGATCCTCGTTGCAGATGATGATGCGGCGATCCGCACCGTGCTCAACCAGGCTTTGAGCCGCGCCGGCTATGATGTACGCATCACTTCCAACGCCGCTACCCTCTGGCGCTGGATTTCGGCGGGCGAGGGCGATCTTGTCGTCACCGACGTGGTGATGCCTGACGAAAACGCTTTCGACCTGCTGCCGCGCATCAAGAAGGCGCGTCCCGATCTGCCCGTTCTCGTCATGAGCGCGCAGAACACCTTCATGACCGCCATCAAGGCTTCCGAGAAGGGCGCCTACGACTATCTGCCGAAGCCTTTTGACCTGACCGAGCTGATCGGCATCATCGGCCGCGCGCTCGCCGAGCCGAAACGCAAGCCTGCCAAGCTCGAAGAGGATATGCAGGACGGCATGCCGCTCGTCGGCCGGTCGGCGGCGATGCAGGAAATCTACCGCGTGCTCGCCCGCCTGATGCAGACGGACCTGACGCTGATGATCACCGGCGAATCCGGCACCGGCAAGGAGCTTGTTGCCCGTGCGCTGCATGATTACGGCAAGCGCCGCAACGGCCCGTTCGTCGCGATCAACATGGCGGCCATCCCGCGCGACCTGATCGAATCCGAGCTCTTCGGCCATGAGAAGGGCGCCTTCACCGGCGCGCAGACACGCTCGACCGGCCGTTTCGAGCAGGCCGAAGGCGGCACGCTGTTCCTCGACGAAATCGGCGACATGCCGATGGACGCCCAGACGCGGCTGCTGCGCGTGTTGCAGCAAGGCGAATACACCACCGTCGGCGGCCGCACGCCGATCCGCACCGACGTGCGCATCGTCGCCGCCACCAACAAGGATCTGAAACAGGCGATCAATCAGGGCCTCTTCCGCGAGGACCTCTACTACCGGCTGAATGTCGTGCCGCTGCGCCTGCCGCCGTTGCGCGACCGCGCCGAGGACATTCCCGATCTCGTGCGCCATTTCATCCAGCAGGCCGAAAAGGAAGGTCTCGGCTCCAAGCGCTTCGATCAGGAGGCGCTGGAACTGATGAAGGCCTATGCCTGGCCGGGCAATGTGCGCGAACTGGAAAATCTCATCCGCCGTCTGATGGCGCTCTATCCGCAGGATGTCATCACCCGCGAGATCATCGATGCCGAGCTGCGCTCCGACGTTCCCGACAGCCCGATCGACAAGGGGCCGATCCGCAACGGCTCGATGACGATCTCGCAAGCGGTCGAGGAGAACATGCGCACCTATTTCGCCAGCTTCGGCGAAAACCTGCCGCCGCCCGGTCTCTATGATCGTGTGCTGACCGAAATGGAATATCCGCTGATCCTGGCCGCGCTCACGGCAACGCGCGGCAACCAGATCAAGGCGGCCGATCTTCTCGGCCTCAACCGCAACACCTTGCGCAAGAAGATCAGGGAACTCGGCGTCTCTGTTTATAGAAGCTCCCGCACCGCCTGAAAAAAGGCGGTGAGCCCCTCGCTGGCCCACCGCCTCCTCCTCCCAGTATCCGCCGCCACGGTCGGGAACAAGATTAAATCTATCCTGGCCCCGTCACGGTTTGTATCTGCGCCGGCAAACAAAAGCGCAGTGTCATTTGATGGTCACATAGTATTTGCGAGCTATTGATCGCCGCCGGGCAAATGTCATTGAAGTTGCTACGGTCGCAGCCACCGTGCCTGTGGATAAGCTGTGGATAACAGGTGGATGGCATGGCTGGTCAGCGGACGTTAAGGTTTTCGATTTCGCCCGAATGTTGCTCATCCGTTCCGCGTGTCGCCATCGCCGTTGCGCCCCGAATGAGGTTCGGGGCGGTGAGGGCAGTTCCATCAGATCAGCGTGTGAACGACTGCTGACACCACCCATGTGGCAGCGGCATGGCCCCGACAAGGAAAGCAGATTCAGTCGCGCTCGTCTCGCTGCCCGCCGTCAGTCAAAGACGCCGAGCACTAGGTGACCGGCTACGATGGCAGTTTCAGAACATCGGCATGCTGCAACGGTGCGTCTTTGATCCAGGCATAGGCACCCTGTGGTCCGGCGCTTGCCATCAGATTTTCGCCTTCGGGCAACCGCATCCAGCTCTGGGATCGAAGTCGCTCCGTTCCAACGGACAACTCGCCTTCGAGAACCAGCAGCTCCAATCCACGATGATTCGAAAGTTTGGTCGAGGCGCTGCGACCCCACCTTTGAAGATAGACCTGCTCGTGACCGTCATCGAACAGGATCGTTGCGCTGACGGCATCGTTTTGAAGTCCAGGCTCTCCTTCACCCGGTCTGCGCACGATTTGCGCCTCGTCACCCTCGCGAAACTGCCAGAGCTTGACGAAGATGGTGCACCCATCAGCAGATGCGGGCGCATGCGACGTACCCGGCGGATTGCGGAAGTATGATCCGGCCGGGAAACGACCGTGTTCGTCCTCGAATATCCCATCGAGCACCAATATTTCCTCACCGCCCGTGTGGGTATGAGAGGGAAATACGCTGCCTGCGGCATAGCGGACAATCGATGTCGCCCGGGCCACTTCCTCGCCGACGCGATAAAGCATCCGGCGATCGACCCCGCGAGCCGGACTGGCAACCCAATCCAGTTTCGCGGCATGCACGACTGTCGGCTTGGTGAAATCATCATTCAGACGCATCGTTCTTCTCCATCGTCAGCACCACCCGAAACCTGACGCCGCCGGACTTCTTCTATTCGAAAGGACGACAAGCCGGCCTTGAGCCGCGGTACCCGGCGTGAGTGCCGAAACCACCTGGAGGTCTCCGATGGTGGAAATAACAGCCTTCGCACTACCAAGGCCCTGCGGACATTCTACTGCGTTTTCCCTGGCTATATGGATACAATCATGGGCCGCGAACGAATCTGGCTTCGTCAGCAATCTCGTCGCCCCGTCCAATGGCAATCGCCTTGAAACCAATTGGGACCGAGACCGCCTATGCCGACAGTGGCCACGACGTCGACGGCGTCCGCGCCGCATTTCTTCAGCGCGTTAAAGGTCGCCAGACCCGCACAGGATCGGCGCGGTTTCCTCCTTCGTGAGTTTGTCGGTCATCGCGACAAGCCCGGTATTGCGGGCCATCATCATCTCGGCATAGCCGCAGTCACAGGAGAAGACGATCCGCGATATCGCCGCATCGGTGGTTTCGATAGGCCCGCTTTCGACCTGTTGGTTTCTGATCAATCAAATCCTCGATGGATTGAATAAATTCACGTTTCAGGCCCGTGAAGACTTCAACGTCGAGGGTACGCCGACATTCTTCGTCAATGGCAAGAAGTTTACCGGCGCACAATCGGTCGAGGTAATGAGAGCCACTATCGAGGAGGCATCAAAAGCGCATTGAACGTCTTTCTCGGGGCTGGTTTAAGGCAAGCTTGTTGCGCCGAGGCTCGCATATCGTTGTTCATGCGATAGATTAAGCCGGTCAGTCGTTGATCGATTGTGTGGTGTCGAGGCCGGTCACCGGCCGGCACATGTTCATAAATTGCGGGAGCTACATGATGGAATATCGTCGTTTGGGAAAGTCGGGCTTGCAGGTGAGCGAGTTCTCCTTTGGCTCATGGGTCACTTTCGGCAAGCAGGTAAACGGCGGCGACGCCGTCGACCTCATGCGGCTTGCCTACGATAACGGGGTGAACTTCTTCGACAATGCCGAAGGCTATGAAAGCGGCAAGTCCGAGATCGTCATGGGCGAGGCGCTCAGGTCGCTCGGTTGGAGCCGCGACAGCTTCGTCGTCTCCAGCAAGGTCTTCTGGGGAGGCCAGAAGCCGACGCAGCGCGGGCTGTCGCGCAAGCATGTGACCGACGCCTGCCATGCCGCGCTGAAGCGGCTTCAAGTCGACTATCTCGACCTCTATTTCTGCCATCGCCCTGACATCGACACACCGATCGAGGAAACGGTCCGGGCGATGCACGATCTCGTCGCTCAGGGCAAGGTGCTCTATTGGGGGACATCGGAATGGTCGGCGCAGCAATTGACGGAAGCCTACGCCGTGGCCCGGGACCTGCGCATCACGCCGCCGACGATGGAGCAGCCGCAGTACAACATCTTCGAGCGCCAGAAGGTCGAATCCGATTATCTCCCGCTCTACGACCTAATCGGCCTCGGCACCACCATCTGGTCGCCGCTCGCCTCGGGCGTTCTGACCGGCAAATACAATAACGGCGTCCCGGCCGACAGCCGCATGAACCTGCCGGGCTACGAATGGCTGAAGGAGAAGTGGTCCAGCGACGCCGGCCGCGCCCAGCTCCAACAGGTCGGCCAGCTCGCAAAACTCGCCGATGAGGTCGGCCTGTCGATCACCCATCTCGCCCTTCTGTGGTGCCTCGCCAATCCCAACGTCTCTACTGTCATTCTCGGCGCCTCACGCGCCAGCCAGCTGCAGGACAACCTTGCGGCCCTCTCGCACCGGCACAAGATGACGCCTGAGGTGATGGAGCGGATCGATGCGATTGCCGGAAATAAGCCGGAAGGTCCACGACGTTTCTGACGCATGTAGCGCAAGAGTGTCCGAGGCGGGACTCTGCCGGAGCTTGACAACGTGACGGCGCGCGTTGCATTTTCGCCACAATGCGTTGCTTAAAGGTCACGCAAGGGTTTTGGACATTTCGCTCCCGATCGAGTCGTTCCGGCGCTGGCTTTCTCAAGCCGGCGTTGTCTGGTTTCGATCGAAGGGCAGGGCGGCAGGGCCGTCTGAAGAGAGGCCGAATGACGCAGGATGGGGTAGCGCCGGCGGCGGCGGGCGAGGCGGTGACGACGGTGACCGATCGCCGCGCCCTTTTTGCCGTGCCCGGCCTCGTGCTCGCCGGCGGCGCGCTTCTCTGCGCCACGATCACGCTTTTCATACTTCTCGGCCTGACGCCGATTGCGCCGACCTCGCACGTCGTCATCACCTCGGTGATCGTCAACTCCTTCTTCGTGCTGACGCTGCTGGCGCTGATCGGCCGCGAGGTGGCAAGGCTGCTTAAAGCCCGCACCAGGGGCAGAGCGGCCGCGCGGCTGCACATCCGCATCGTCGTGCTCTTCTCCATCGTTGCGATCACGCCGGCGATCCTTGTCGCCATCTTTGCCAGCATCACGCTGAATGCCGGCCTCGACCGCTGGTTTGCCCTGCGCACCCAGTCGATCGTCAGCTCGTCGCGCAATATCGGCCAGGCCTATATGATGGAGAACGCCAGCTACCTGCAGGGGCAGACGGTTTCCATGGCCAACGACCTGGAGCGCAACCGCGCCCTCTACAGTCTGGACCGGACGGGGTTCGCCGAGTTGATGACGCGCCAGGCGAGAGGGCGCGGCCTGCTCGGCGCCTTCCTTGTCGAAAGCGACGGTTCAGTGGTCGTCCAAGCCGATATCACCACGGAAAAACCGTTGCCGGCCATTCCACAGGACGCGCTGCAAAAGGCCGCGGCCGGCCAGCCGACGCTGATCCCGCCCGGTGTCACCAACCTCGTCGGCGCCATCATCAAGCTCGATGCCATCCAAGGCACCTTCCTCTACACGGTGCGCGCCGTCGATCCCAAGGTCATGGGCGCCATGCGCATGATGGAGGAGAACGCCACCGAATACCGCTCGATGGAGGCCAACCGTTTCTCGCTGCAGATCGCCTTTGCAGTGCTTTACATCGGCTTTGCGCTGATCGTGCTCTTGGCAGCGATCTGGACGGCGATCGCCGTTGCCGACCGCATCGTCCGGCCGATCCGGCTGCTGATCACCGCAGCCGACAGCGTCGCCTCGGGCAATATGGATATCGTGGTGCCCGTGCATGCCGTTGACGGCGACGTCGCCAATCTGTCGCGCACCTTCAACAAGATGATCTCGGAAATCCGCACCCAACGCGACGAGATCCTTGAGGCCAAGGACGAGGTGGACGACCGGCGGCGCTTCATCGAGGCGGTGCTATCAGGTGTCACCGCCGCCGTCATCGGCGTCGAGCAGGACCGACGCATCGCCATCGTCAACAGTTCGGCCGAGACGCTGATGTCATTGTCGGCCGACGCGATGCTCGGCAAGCAGCTGGCAGACATTGCGCCGGAGGTCGATCAGGTGCTGACCGAGGCGGCGGTGCGCCATCGCGGCGATTTCCGCAAGCAGATCGCGCTGGTGCGCGGCGGCACGGTCAGGACGCTGAGCGTCCAGGTCACTCGTGAGGAAGTACGTGACATGAGCGAATCCTACGTGATTACGCTCGACGACATCACCGACCTCGTCATCGCTCAGCGCTCGACCGCCTGGGGCGATGTAGCACGGCGCATCGCCCATGAGATCAAGAACCCGCTGACGCCGATCCAACTTTCGGCCGAGCGCATCCAGCGCCGCTACGGAAAGCAGATCGACCAGGACGACCGCACGGTGTTCGACCAGTGCACCGATACGATCATCCGCCAGGTCGGCGATATCGGCCGCATGGTCGACGAATTCTCCGCCTTCGCCCGCATGCCGAAGCCGACCAAGGAGCCGAGCGACCTGCGCGATATCCTGCGCGACGCGATCTTCTTGCGCGAGATGGGCAACCAGCATGTCGCCTTCCAGCAGGATTTCGGGGACCAGCCGCTGGAGGGCCTGTTCGACAGCCGCATGCTCGGCCAGGCCTTCGGAAATCTCATCAAGAATGCCGTAGAGGCGATCGAGGCGGTTCCGAGCGACGAACGTGACGAGCGCAAGATTCTCGTCCGCGCCGCTCTCGATGCCGCCCGCGACCGCTTCACTGTCGACGTGATCGACAACGGCCGCGGCCTTCCGGTCGAGAACCGTCACAGCATTCTGGAGCCCTATATGACGATGCGCGAGAAGGGCACCGGCCTTGGCCTCGCCATCGTCAAGAAGATCATCGAGGAACATGGCGGGCAGCTTGAGTTGCACGATGCGCCCGCCGATTTTGACCGGGGAAGAGGGGCCATGATCCGCGTGCATCTGCCACGCCTGGATCCGACGCCTGCCGCTCCCGCAGCCAATGACAAGGAAAGCGTTTATGGCCTCTGATATTCTCGTCGTCGATGACGAGCATGATATTCGCGAGATCGTTTCCGGCATTCTCTCGGACGAGGGACACGAGACCCGCACGGCCCATGACAGCGACAGCGCGCTGGCGGCGATCTCCGACCGCGTGCCGCGGCTGATCTTCCTCGATATCTGGATGCAGGGCAGCAAGCTCGACGGCCTGTCGCTGCTCGACGAGATCAAGACCCGCCATCCCGATCTGCCGGTGGTGATGATCTCGGGCCATGGCAACATCGAGACCGCCGTCTCGGCGATCAAGCGCGGCGCCTTCGATTTCATCGAGAAGCCGTTCAAGGCCGACCGGCTGATCCTGATTGCCGAACGGGCGCTCGAAAATTCCAAGCTCAAGCGCGAGGTTTCCGAGCTGAAGCGCCGCACCGGCGATGCCCTGGAGCTGATCGGCACCTCGGTCGCCGTTTCGCAGTTGCGCCAGACGATCGAGAAGGTCTCGCCGACCAACAGCCGCATCATGATTCTTGGGGCCTCCGGCTCCGGCAAGGAGCTGGTGGCGCGGATGATCCACAAGAAGTCGGCCCGAGCCAACGGCCCCTTCGTGGCGATCAACGCTGCCAACATCACGCCCGATCGTATGGAAGTGGCGCTGTTCGGAACCGAGGGCACGCCCGGCCAGGCCCGCAAGATCGGCGCGCTCGAGGAAGCCCATCGCGGCATCCTCTATCTCGACGAGGTCGGCGAGATGCCGCGCGAGACGCAGAACAAGATCCTGCGCGTGCTGGTCGACCAGCAGTTCGAACGCGTCGGCGGTTCCAAGCGCGTCAAGGTCGATGTCCGCATCATTTCCTCCACCGCCTATAATCTCGAGAGCCGCATCGCCGAAGGCTGGTTCCGCGAGGATCTCTATCATCGCCTCGCCGTCGTCCCGGTGCGTGTGCCGGCGTTGGCCGAGCGGCGCGAGGACATTCCCTTCCTCGTCGATCAGCTGATGCGGCAGATTTCCGAACAGGCCGGCATTCGTCCGCGCCGCATCGGCGACGACGCCATGGCCGTGCTGCAGGCGCATGACTGGCCGGGCAATATCCGCCAACTGCGCAATAATATCGAGCGGCTGATGATCCTTGCCCGCACCGACGGGCCGGACGCGCCGATCACCGCCGACATGTTGCCGACCGATCTCGGCGACATGCTGCCGAAGGTTTCGGCCAAGAACGACTATCACATCATGACGCTGCCGCTGCGCGAAGCCCGCGAGATGTTCGAGAAGGATTATCTGATCGCCCAGATCAACCGCTTCGGCGGCAATATTTCGCGCACCGCCGAATTCGTTGGCATGGAGCGCTCGGCACTGCACCGCAAGCTGAAGTCGCTCGGCGTCTAAAGCATGATGCCGAAAAGTGTGAGCGGTTTTCGGACAACATCATGCTCCACTTTTTGATCTAACAGGCGCGGCCGCCGCCGCGCCACCCCCTATATTGCCCCCGGAAGATCAGGTTTCCCATGCCGAGAATTGCCTATGTGAACGGCCGTTACGTCAAGCATTCCGATGCCACCGTGCATATCGAGGATCGAGGCTACCAGTTCGCCGACGGCGTCTATGAGGTTTGCGAGGTCCGACACGGCTATATCGTCGACCTCACGCGTCATCTGAACCGTCTCGACCGGTCGCTCGGTGAGCTCCGCATCGCCTGGCCGATGGGCCGGGCGGCGCTGACGCAGGTCATTCGCGAGACTTTGCGCCGCAACCATGTCCGCAACGGGCTTTTCTACCTGCAGGTGACGCGCGGTGTCGCCCGCCGCGATCATGTCTTCCCGGCCGAGGGCACGCCGCCGTCGCTTGTCATCACCGCCAAGAGCACCGACCCGAAGATCATAGCCGCCAAGAACACTAACGGCATCAAGGCGATCACCGTTGCCGACAACCGCTGGGACCGCGTCGACATCAAGTCCGTCGGCCTGCTGCCGAACGCCATGGCCCGCCAGCAGGCCAAGGAAGTCGGCGCCCAGGAGGCGATCTATGTCGACGCCGACGGCATGGTGAAGGAAGGGGCGGCGACCAATGTCTGGATCGTTGACCGGGACGGAACGCTGGTGACGCGGCCCGCCGAACACGGCATTCTGCGCGGCATTACCCGTACCACCTTGATGGATGTCGCAACGAAGTTGAGCCTGAAGGTCGCCGAGCGGAATTTCTCCGTTTCAGAGATGCTCGCGGCCCGCGAGGTTTTCCTGACGGCAGCCACAAGTATCTGTTTTCCGGTGGTTTCCGTCGATGGCCAGGCCATTGCCAACGGTCATCCCGGCAGCGTCTCGCAGAAAGTCCGCGAAGCCTTTTTCGACGTTGCGGAAAAGATTGCGATTTGATACCAAGATTTGCTGGACCGGTGGAATGAGGGTGCTTCCGGTCTTGCATGGTGAGGTGATTGATATTCTACCGGCCAATCAGGTCGGCAATAAAGAAAGAAGCGGCGCGATGGCGGAACGTTCTCAGAATTTGCAGGACTTATTTCTCAATACTGTTCGCAAGCAAAAGATTTCCCTGACAATCTTTTTGATCAACGGCGTGAAACTCACGGGCGTTGTTACCTCTTTCGACAATTTCTGTGTTCTTCTTCGTCGTGACGGCCACTCGCAGCTGGTGTATAAGCATGCGATTTCGACGATCATGCCGGGTCAGCCGATGCAGATGTTCGAGAGTGAAGAAGCCGCGTCCTAACAGGATCAGCCGTTATTTCGACACGCGATACCAAGAACGATTCGATCATCCCTGAGGCAGCGAAGCACAGGGATGACATGCGCGCGACCGTCGTCGTGCCGGTTTTGAAATCACGCAGCCGCGGCGGCCAGACCGAATCGGCCTCGACCCGCACGCCGGAAAGCCGGCTGGAAGAGGCGACGGGCCTTGCCCAGGCGATCGACCTCGATGTCGTCAACGGCCAGGTCGTGCCGGTCAATGATCCGCGACCGGCGACACTGCTCGGCACCGGCAAGATTGAGGAGATCAAGGCGCTACTCGACGAGCGCGATTCCGGTCTGGTCATCGTCGATCATCCGCTGACGCCGGTGCAGCAGCGCAATCTCGAAAAGGAATGGAACGCCAAGGTCATCGACCGCACCGGCCTCATCCTCGAAATCTTCGGCCGCCGCGCCTCCACCAAGGAGGGCACGCTGCAGGTCGATCTGGCGCATCTGAATTATCAGAAGGGCCGGCTGGTTCGCAGCTGGACCCACCTTGAACGCCAGCGCGGTGGCGGCGGCTTCATGGGCGGCCCCGGCGAAACCCAGATCGAAGCCGACCGGCGGCTGCTGCAGGACCGCATCATCAAGCTCGAACGTGAGCTGGAGCAGGTCGTGCGCACCCGCCAGCTGCATAGGGCCAAGCGACGCAAGGTGCCGCACCCGATCGTGGCGCTCGTCGGTTATACCAATGCCGGCAAGTCGACGCTGTTCAACCGCATCACCGGCGCCGGCGTGCTGGCCGAAGACATGCTCTTTGCCACGCTCGACCCGACGCTTCGCCGCATGAAGCTGCCGCATGGCCGCACCGTCATCCTGTCCGACACTGTCGGCTTCATCTCCGACCTGCCGACCCATCTCGTCGCCGCCTTCCGGGCGACGCTGGAAGAGGTGCTCGAAGCCGATCTCATCCTGCATGTCCGCGATATGTCGGATGACGACAACCAAGTGCAGAGCTCCGATGTGATGCGCATCCTCGGCGATCTCGGAATCGATGAGGCTGAAGCGGAGAAGCGGCTGATCGAGGTCTGGAACAAGATCGACCGGCTGGAGCCCGAGGTGCATGGCGCCATGGTGCAGAGGGCTGCCGGCGCCAGCAACGTCGTCGCCGTCTCCGCCGTCAGCGGCGAGGGCGTCGACACGCTGATGGACGAGATCAGCCGCAGGCTCTCCGGCGTCATGACCGAAACGACGATCCGCCTTCCGGTCGACAAGCTGGCGCTGCTGCCCTGGCTCTACGGCCACGCAATCGTCGATGCCCGCGAGGACAACGAGGACGGCTCGATCACCCTCGACCTGCGCCTGTCCGAAACCGAAGCCGCCGAACTCGAACGCCGCATCGGCAATGGGCCGAAGCCGCCGCGCGAGGATTGGGAGCGGTGACGCATTCCCTTCTCCCCAGCGGGGAGAAGGTGGCCCGAAGGGTCGGATGAGGGGGCCACACGGTACGCCCTTCATGCTCCCTTCGCTTGCGCTTCGTGCATTCGCTCCTGCCGTCGCTCACCCCCTCATCTGCCTGCCGGCATCTTCTCCCCGCTAGGGAGAAGGGAGATGTGGCTACGTTGTGCTCACTCAACCTCAGCCACGAGCGCTCTTTCAATCGCCTTCGCCGACTGCCAGATCTCCTCCATCCGCTCCAGGCTGGCCGCTTCCAGCGTCTCGCCTTCCGCTTCAAGAACATTCTCGATGTGATTGAATCGACGTCTGAATTTCATATTCGTTCCCCGAAGCGCCTGCTCCGGATCGGTCTTCACATGCCGGCCGATATTGACGACGGCGAAGATCAAGTCGCCGAGCTCGTCGCTGACCTTGGCCCGGTCGCCGTCGCGCAGCGCCACCCGCAATTCGCCGATCTCCTCCTCGATCTTGTCGAGGATCGGCTCCGGCGCCGACCAGTCGAAGCCGACTTTGGCGGCGCGTTCCTGCAGCTTCAGCGCTTCCGTCAAAGCCGGGAAGCTGCGCTGCACCGAGCCGAGGAAGCCGCCCTTGAAATCCTCGGTAATCCCCCGCCTTGCCCGGCGCTCGGCGCGCTCGCGTTTTTCCGCCTGCTTGATCTCGTCCCACTGGATCTTCACCGCGTCGGGTGTATCCGCCTCTGAGCGGGCAAAGACATGCGGATGGCGGCGGATCATCTTGGTGGTGATGGCGTTGACCACGTCTCCGAAGGAGAATTCGCCGGCCTCCTCGGCCATGCGGGCATGGAAGACCACCTGCAGCAGCAGGTCGCCGAGCTCGTCGCAGAGATCGTCCATATCGCCGCGCTCGATTGCGTCCGAAACCTCATAGGCCTCTTCGATCGTATAGGACTTGATCGTGTGAAAATTCTGTTCGATGTCCCAGGGGCAGCCAGTCTCGGGATGGCGCAATGCCGCCATGATTTCGATCAGTCGCGAAATGTCTTTTGAAGGTTCCATGGTGCCTCGGTTCAGCATCCTCAGTTGAGGGGAATATCGTTGGCGCTCTTTGACGACTGGTAGCTGGCCGACAATGCGTCGTAGCGCGCCTTGATCCGGGCGGTCTGCGCCTTGAGCGCCGTCTTCAGCGAAGGCTCTTCGGTCTCGACGAGATCGGCGACCGCAAAGCTGTTCCAGAAGGTGTTCTGCCTGCGATAGCCGCCGGGTTCAAGCCCGAAGACTTCCTTGAGGATCTTCAGGTCGTGCGGAATGGCGAAGGCATCGCGAGAATCCTCATGACTGAAGAAATAGTAGAAATTGTCGAAGCCCGCCCAGGTGATCGCCGACATGCACATGGTGCAAGGTTCGTGAGTCGACAGGAAGATCAAATCCTTGGTCGCCGGCTTGTCGCCAAGTTCGTAGAAGCGCTTCAGCGTATGCACCTCGCCGTGCCAGAGCGGGTTCTCCAACTCGTTGTTGGTCTCGGCGACGACGAGCGACAGATCGGATTTGCGCAGGATCGCCGCGCCGAACACCTTGTTGCCAAGCGAAACGCCTCGTTCGGTGAGCGGCAGGATATCGTCCTCGATCACCGAAAGCAGGCGGGCGGCGATGGTCTTGTCAGGCATTGGCGTCTCCGGTTTTTCCCAGTCTATCGCCTTGGAGGCACGAACGAAATGCGCCATACGCCGGTGGACGCCGTTTACCACAGGCTTTATACTGCACCGCAACAAAGAGAGTGGGAACAGGTAGTTTTCATCAGCACGGTTGACTTTTCTCAAATCGCCGATGGTGCGAGCAAAACAATACGCGCTTGCTGGGGCTTTGGAATTTCTGTTCCTTCAATCACTTGCCGATCACGGGCATATTCTGGCAACTTCGAAGTGGATTGATGATGTCTCCCAAGACTGAGCAGCTTTCGGTATTTCCAGCCTTCTTTCGCGTGGAGGGCCAGAAAACGGCTGTCTTTGGCAATGGCGACGAAGCCTTCGCCAAGGTGCGGCTGCTGCTCAATACGCGCGCGCGGATCGTCGCCTATGCCGAGAAGCCAGAAGCCGATTATCATGCCTTCCTGATCGCCAATCGCATCGAGACCGTGCGTGCGGGCTTTTCCGCCGAGCAGGTCAAGGGTTCGGCGCTCGTCTTCGCCGCCACCGGCGATGAAGCTGATGACCGCGAGATCGTCGATGCGGCCCGCGCCGCCAGCATCCCGGCCAATGCCGTCGATCAGCCCGATTACTGCGATTTCTTCACCCCGGCGCTGGTCAATCGCGCCCCGGTCGCGGTTGCGATCGGCACGGAAGGGGCGGGACCGGTTCTGGCGCAGATGATCCGTGCGCAGATCGATCAGCTTCTTTCTCCATCGCTTGGGCGTCTGGCTGCGCTGGCGACGAGCTACCGCAAGGCCGTCGAACAGCTCGTGCCCCGCGGCGTTTCCCGCCGTGTCTTCTGGCGCCGCTTCTTTTCCGGCGCCGTTGCCGATGCAGTTGCCAACGGCAACCTGCCGCAAGCCCGCCAAGCCGCCGACCGGCTGCTGGGGTCTATGGACAGGGTCGCGGGCCATGTCTGGCTGGTCGGCGCCGGTCCGGGGGCTGAGGATCTGCTGACGCTACGCGCACATCGCGTAATGATGGAAGCCGACGTCATCGTTTTTGACGCGCTCGTGCCGCAGGCGATCGTCGATATGGGCCGCCGTGACGCCGAGCGCCTTTCGGTCGGCAAGCGCAAGGGCTGCCATTCGAAATCGCAGGAGGAGATCAACGAGCTGCTGGTCGAGCTCGGCCGTCAGGGGAAACGTGTCGTTCGGCTCAAGTCCGGCGACCCGCTGGTCTATGGCCGGGCAGGGGAAGAGATGGCGGCGCTGCGCGCTGCCGGCATCACCTATGAGGTCGTGCCCGGCATCACTTCGGCCTTCGCCGCCGCTGCCGATTTCGAGTTGCCGCTGACGCTGCGCGGAGTCGCTTCGTCACTGGTCTTCACCACGGGCCATGATCTCACCGGCGATGTGCTGCCCGATTGGGCGAGCCTTGCCGTCTCCGGCGCGACGATCGCGGTCTATATGGGCCGCACGGTTGCCGCCTCCGTCGCCGAGCGGCTGATGCAGGCGGGCATTCCCGCCGAAACGACAGTCGCCGTCATCGAAAACGCCAGCCGCGCGGAGCGCCGCCTGCTGCATGGCACGCTTGCCGATCTGCCGGATCTGCAGCACCGCGACGAGTTGACCGGCCCTGTCATGGTCATTATCGGCGATGCGGTCGCCGGCGCCAATTTCGAACTGTCCGAGCCGCTGGTGCGTGCGAACGCCCGGCTCGAGGAACTTGCAAGGAGCTGAATATGGTAGACAAGGTTCTGACGGCCAACCGGCTGACGGACGGCATCGCCGTCTGGCTGGATGCGAACGGAAAATGGTCCACCTCGCTGCAGGAGGCGCTTGTCGCTCGTCACAACGAAGCCGTCGAAGCGCTGGAGGCGATCGGCAAGAAATCCTATGCCGACAACGAAGTCGTTGACGTCGCCGTCGTCGACGTTCAGGAAACCAATGGCATTCTCTGGCCGCTGCGGCTTCGTGAGCGCATCCGCGCGCAGGGGCCGACCATGGAATACGCACCGGGCTACGCTCCTGCCGATCCCGAATTCATTGCAGTCTGAGGAAGACGATGTACCGTTACGACGAATTTGACCATGCCTTTGTCAGCGAGCGTGTCGAGCAGTTCCGCGATCAGGTTCAGCGCCGCCTTTCCGGCGAGCTTGCCGAGGACGCTTTCAAGCCGCTGCGCCTGATGAACGGCGTATACCTGCAGCTTCATGCCTATATGCTGCGCATTGCCATTCCCTACGGCACGCTGAGCGCGCGCCAGATGCGCATGCTCGCCCATATCGCCCGCACCTATGACCGCGGCTATGGCCACTTCACCACGCGCCAGAATCTGCAGTTCAACTGGCCTAAGCTGTCGGAAATCCCCGATGCGCTCGCCGACCTCGCCAGCGTCGAGATGCATGCGCTGCAGACCTCGGGCAACTGCATCAGAAACGTGACGGCCGATCACTTCGCCGGTGCTGCCGCCGACGAGGTCGCCGATCCGCGTCCTTATGCCGAAATCCTGCGCCAATGGTCTTCGGTCCACCCGGAATTCTCCTTCCTGCCGCGCAAATTCAAGATCGCCGTCACCGGCGCCGAGCGCGACCGCGCCGCCATTCAGGTCCATGATATCGGCCTGCACCTGAAGAAGAACGACAAGGGCGAGATCGGTTTTGCCGTCTATGTCGGCGGTGGCCAGGGCCGCACGCCGATGATCGCCAAGCTGATCCGCGACTTCCTGCCCGAGGAGGATCTGCTCTCCTACACCACGGCGATCGTGCGTGTGTACAATCTGCACGGCCGCCGCGACAACAAGTACAAGGCCCGCATCAAGATCCTGGTGCACGAAACCGGCACCGAGGAGCTGACGCGCCAGGTGGAAGCCGAATTCGCGGCGCTCAAGAATAGCGAACTGAAGCTGCCCGAACAGGATGTCGAGGCGATCGCCGCCTATTTCGCGCTGCCTGATCTGCCTGAGCGCGCCGAAGGCTGGGAAAACCTCGCCCGCTGGAAGAAGGCCGATCCGGCTTTCGCCCGCTGGGTCCAGCAGAATGTGCAGCCGCACAAGAACCCTGATTACGGCATGGTGACGATTTCGCTGAAACCGATCGGCGGCATTCCGGGCGACGCCACCGACGCGCAGATGGATGCAATCGCCGATCTCGCCGAGGAATATGCATTCGACGAAATCCGCGTCAGCCACGAACAGAACCTGATCCTGCCGCATGTGGCGCTGGCCGATCTCGAAGCCATCTATCGCGGCCTCGTCGCCATCGATCTCGCCGAAGCCAATGCCGGCCTGATCACCGATATTATTGCCTGTCCGGGGCTGGACTATTGCGCGCTCGCCAATGCGCGCTCCATTCCGGTGGCGCAGGAAATCTCCCGCCGCTTCGGCAATCCCGAACGCCAGGCTGAGATCGGCGAGCTGAAGATCAAGATCTCCGGCTGCATCAATGCCTGCGGCCACCACCATGTCGGCCATATCGGCCTGCTTGGTGTGGAGAAGAAGGGCGCCGAACTCTATCAGATCACGCTCGGCGGCTCCGGCGACGAACATACCTCGATCGGCGAAATCATCGGCCGCGGCTTCGAGCCGGACCGGGTGACGGATGCGATCGAGACGATCGTCGACACCTATCTCGGCTTGCGCCTCGATCCGTCCGAGACCTTCCTCGCCGCCTACCGCCGTGTCGGTCCGCAGCCCTTCAAGACTGCGCTCTACGGCTCGGCTGCCGAAGCGGCATAAGGAGGGGATGATGACGAAGATCTGGAAAGAAACCGGTTTTGTCGAGAACGATCCTTGGGTGATCGAGACCGACGAAGTGAAGGCGAGTGGCGAGCAGAAGCCGCTGCTCGGCCTCGACGAGCTGATCGCCAAGGCCGACGAAAGCAACGATATCGGCCTTGGCGTGCTGATCAAGCCGGCTGACGACGTGCGCCGGCTGGAGCCCTATCTCTCTCGCCTTGACATCATCGCCGTCGCCTTCCCGGCCTTCAACGACGGCCGTGCCTTCAGCCATGCCTCGCTGCTGCGCCAGCGCTTGGGCTACACCAACGAGCTGCGCGCCGTCGGCGACGTGCTGATCGACCAGGTGCCGCTGATGCTGCGCGTCGGCATCGACAGTTTCTCGGTCAGCAACGCCACAGCACTGAAGCGGCTTTCCGAAAACCGTCTTCCCGCCATTCCCCATCATTATCAGCCGGCGGTGCGTGACGCCGAAGCCGGCAAGGGCTATAGTTGGCGCCGTCAGGCGAAGCCGGCCGCATAAGCGGCCGGTCCGCCTCTTGCGATGGCGGAACAATAGCATGAAGACATTTGAAATCGCGGTGATCGGTGGCGGTCTCGCCGGCATGATCGCGGCAATCGCGCTGGCGCGCGGCGGCCGCAGCGTGGCGCTGGTTGCATCGGTTGCCGCTAAGGAGGACCGGCGCACGACGGCGCTGATGGATCAATCCATCCGCTTCCTCGATCGGCTGACGCTCTGGGACAAGCTGCGCCCGGCGGCAGCACCTCTGACCAGCATGCGCATCATCGACGGCACCGACCGGCTGCTGCGCGCGCCGACGACGACATTCCGCGCCGCCGAAGTCGGCCTCGATGCCTTCGGATATAATTTCCCCAACAAAGCGCTGACCGACATCCTCGAACAGGCCACGGCCGGCGAGGGCAATATCAGCCGCTTCACCGATATGGCCGAATCGATCGAGATCTCGGCCGAGAGCGTGTCGATCACGGTTGCCGGCGGTGATACCTTCGCGGCCGATTTTGCCGTCGGTGCCGACGGCCGCGGTTCGAAGCTGCGCGAGACATCCGGGATCGGCGTGCGCAACTGGTCCTATCCGCAATCGGCCATGGTGATGAATTTCGCCCATTCCCTGCCGCACCAGAACATCTCGAGCGAATTCCACACCAAACACGGCCCCTTCACCCAGGTGCCGCTGCCGGGAAGCCGCTCCAGCCTCGTCTGGGTGCAGGATCCCGCTGAGGCGGCCGCCCGCATCGAATTGCCGCTGGCCGAACTCGGCCGCCTTGTCGAGGCGCAGATGCAGTCCATGCTCGGCAAGGTCGATGTGGAGGAGGGCGTCCAGCTCTGGCCGCTGTCGGGCATGATGGCGCATTGCTTCGGCAAGGGGCGTATCGCGCTGATCGGCGAGGCCGCCCACGTTTTCCCCCCGATCGGGGCGCAAGGGCTGAACCTTAGCCTCCGCGATATCATGGCGCTTGTCGACATCCTCTGCGACAGGGCGGAATTGCCGGTGCCGGCCGATGCCGGCGACAGCTTCGACCGCAAACGCCGCGGCGACATCATGACGCGCACCGCCAGTGTCGATCTTCTCAACCGCTCGCTGCTTTCGGATTTCCTGCCGGTGCAGATGCTGCGGGCTGCCAGCCTGCATATCCTCTCGGCCATTCCGCCGCTGCGCAACCTCGTCATGCGCGAGGGCATCGAGCCCGGCCGGGGCTTCCGTGACATTCCCGATTCCTTAAAGGAAAAGCTGAAGCGGAAGAAGGCCTGAGCGGATCGCGATCAGCCAGAGCGAAACGCTTGCCACCGAAAGCACCGTCGTGATCAGGATCGTCGCCGAGGCGCGCTCCTGCCACACCCCATATTGCTGCCCGATGACGAAGACGTTGGTCGCCGTCGGCAATGAGGCGAGCAGGACCGCGGCCTGGATCCAGACCGGCTCAAAACCGCCGACGGCCGTCAGCGCCAGGAAAACCGCGATGGGATGCAGGACCAGTTTGGCCGGCACGATGTAGCCGATCTCCGCGGGAACCCGTTTCAGCGGCCGCAGCGCCAGGGTCACGCCCATGGCAAACAGCGCGCAGGGCGCCGCTGCCTGGGCGAGGTAATCCACCAGGCGCTGAAACGCCGGCGGCTGGTCGAGATGCAGGGCAGCCACCGAAAAGCCTGCCGCTGTCGACAGGATGAAGGGATGCAGCGCCACCTTGCGGGCAATATCGGCGGCAAGCCGGCCCGCTGAACGCTTGTCGTCGCCGGCCGCCGCCATCAACGCCGGCGCGACGATGAAATGCAGCGCGTTCTCGAAACAGATGATCAGCGCCACCGGCACGGCGGCACCTTCGCCGAGCGCCAGCAGCGCCAGGCCCGGCCCCATATAGCCGATATTGCCATAGGCGCCGGCAAAGGACTGGATGGTGCAATCATCAAGCGGATTGCCGCGGACGAAACGGCCGATGGCAAAGAGCAGGACGAACACCGCATAGGTCGCGGCAATATCGGTGACGATGAAGTCGACCCGCGTCAGCTCTTCGATCGGCGTGCGCGAAACGAGCTTGAAGAACAAAGCGGGCAGGGCGGCATAGATGATGAAGGTATTCAGCCAGCCGAGCGCCTCGGCCGGCTGCTTCGTCGCCTTGGCGGCGATGTAACCGATCAGGATCAGGCCGAAGAACGGCAGGAGCAGGCTGACGATATCGGCCAAAGGTCTTCCAGTACGCGAGGATGAGCGGCGGGGTAGGGAGAACCGGTTTAGCCGATTTGCATCAGGATCGGAAAGGTCTGCTGGAACCAGATCGCCACATCGCTGACCCAGCCGAACAGGAAGGCGAGGCCGGTGAGGATGAGGAAGACGCCCATCACCTTTTCCACCGTGCCGAGATGGCGGCGGAAGCGCGACAGGAAGCGCATGAAGGCGCCGGAAAAGCCGGCGGCGATCCAGAAGGGAATTGCGAGACCGAGCGAATAGACGGCGAGCAACCCGGCGCCGGAGCCGACCGTCTCGCGCGAGGCGGCGACACCGAGGATCGCGCCGAGCACCGGGCCGATGCAGGGCGTCCAGCCAAAGGCGAAGGCCAGGCCCATGACATAGGCGCCCGTCAGTGTCGCCGGCTTGCCACCGCTCTGGAAGCGCGCCTCGCGGGCGAGCAGCCCGATTCGGAAGAGACCGAGGAAATTCAACCCCATGACGATGATGATCAGCCCGCCGATCTTGGAGAGCAGGTCGAGATGCTGGCGCAGGGCCATGCCGATGCTGGACGCCCCGGCGCCGAGCGTCACGAAGACGGTGGCAAAGCCGAGCGTGAAGAGCAGCGCCGAGAACAGCACGCCGCGCCTGATATCGGGCGCCACCGCAACCGCCGAGCCGCCGCGGAACTGCTCGACGGATATTCCCGCCATATAGCAGAGATAGGGCGGGACGAGGGGAAGCACGCAGGGCGAAAGAAAGGAAAGCGCCCCGGCTATCAACGCGCTCCACAGGGAAATATCGGCAATCGACACGCATTCTCTCCGGCTGCAATCTGCGCCCTGTTCCTAGCTTTGCGAGGCCGCGATTGCCAATCACCTTTTTGCGCTTGGCACCGATGTGTCGCGCATGCGCAAGAAATGTGCCGATCACTGGAAAAAGCAGAATTTTTCGGTTGACCGCAATGGGTCGCCTGCCTATGTTCCGCCCACTTCCAGCCGGGGTGCTTACCTGCGGAAAGGGAGAGCGTAGCTCAGCCGGTAGAGCAACTGACTTTTAATCAGTAGGTCTCGGGTTCGAACCCCGACGCTCTCACCATAAATCAAAGACTTACAAGAAAATATGTAACTTTTGCGACCCTCGTAGGGTCACAGGCGTCACACGCCTAATCCGTCGTACGCTTCTGCATCGTCGCATTCATCGGCGCGATGATTGACCCATCATTTGATGACGAGGGATGGCGGGAGCCCTATCTAGCCAGGTTTGGACGCGTAGGCCTGCGGAGAAAACGAGTAACTGCATTCTTGGCCGAGATCTGAATCGGGGGTGTAATCACGCCTGTTCCAAGGTACTGTCGCTCTTTATTCGTCAGGGAGAGTGTTTCGGTGAAGCCAAAGCCGCCGCCATTAGTCTCCCTTGTGATCAAACCAAGCAACTCCGCCTCTGTATCACAGGGAGAATATTGATCTTCCAAGACCTCGACACTGCCACCTTTGTCAGCGATCTCGCCAAGGTCTTGATATCCACGCGAAGCCCTTACCCAAATAGCCGACAGCCAAACGTGAGAGCATTACCCCATCGCGTCTAAGAGTGAATATTACAATTTCTCGGTATGAAAATTTTCACTTGTATCAAGCCGCCCTCGCAACAAGAGCAGGACCGATGATGCCCCGCGATCTCAGGCGAGACATGTGGCAAAGACAGCCACCGAGAATCGATGCCCGAGAAATCCGGCGAAATCGGATCTGCAAAGTGGCGCCGAGCGGGACAGTCGCCTCAGGGCAGCGGGAGGTGAGAGTAATCACTTCTTTTCGATCGGCGCGCGGCTCACCGTTAAACGGTCTGGCCCCATATGGCGCGCGTGAACCGCGACGTGACTCGGAGGAATAAAAAAGCCCCGCCGAAAACGGCGAGGCTCTGATGCTACCGATCCGAGGAAGTCTTATTAGAACTTCACACCGATACCGAACTTCAGTTCGTGCTGATCGAGGTCGACATCAACGCCCAGGATGTCTTTTTCGCCGTAGTCGTTGAAGCGATATTCGCCGCGGGCGAAGATGTTGTTGGTGATGGCAAAGTCGACGCCGGCACCGACGGTGTAACCGTTGAACGTCTCGGTTTCCTTGTCGAGACCGGGCGCATCGACGTAACCGCGGGTGGCGGCCCAGCCGGCTGCGCCGTAAATCAGAGCCCTATCAAAGGCGTAGCCAACACGACCGCGAACGGCTCCAGCCCAATCCGTCCCGATTTCTGCGCCGAGCGCGTCCTCTTCATTCCAATTGTATTCGAGGTTTCCTTCGATGCCCACGACAAAGTTATCGAACTGGAAGTTGTAACCTGCGAACCCGCCGAAGACGCCGCCGTTAAAATCCTCAGAGGCAGAGGCACCGCCGGCGCTGAAATCACCGTTCAACCAAGCGGCGCCGCCATCGATACCGAAATACGGACCCGACCAGGTGAAAACAGGTGCTGCCGCAACCGGGGCGGTCGGGGCCTCCTGAACGACATCGGCCGCGAACGCAGTGGTAGCGACAAGTGCGAGAAAGGTAGTGGCGATAGTTAACTTCATTTTCGTACCCCATGGAGCTAAATTAGCACCATAAGATATAGCAGCCGTTCAACAGAAGGCTGTAGCGGTAATGACACACTCGCCAAATTGTGCGCTATCGCACGAGTTATTTTATCGCCGAGAGAGAGCGGGCCGAAGCCGGCGTCGTCAGAAATTGTCCTGATGCGGGCACACGGATCGTCGATTTCCTTTCCGAAACATCCAACCCCGGAACCAAACGCGCTCGCATTCGCTTTGACGATTGAGCAATTTTGGAGATCCCACATGGAAAAGACACCCAAAACCGCAATCCGCGGAATGATGTTATACGTGCTCGCTCTCATCGTCTTGGGCGTTCTGGCGGGCGCTGTCTACACGATCTATGGCCATCCCGCAGATCCCTCGGAGCGGCCGGCGGCTGAGACCATTCCGCAAAAGGCCACAGCTCCACAGTGAGCGGCACACCATGCCAGCGTCCTTGGTCGCCCTTCGAGAAGGAATGGTGAAACGGAAGGCGTTTTGCCAAAGCCGGCGCTGACCCGGTCTGGTCGTGTAGAAGCGCCTGGGTTCTGCGACGGGAAGCCGCAAAAGCGGCAACGAAAAGGGCTTTGGAAGGCAAGGCGGAAATCCTGACGCAAGTCCTTCCCACCAGTAGGAAGCTTATATTTATAGGGGGAACAACCTGCGACAGGGGAATTCGGCACCTTGGCAGACCCGATCAAACTGCAGGAACACCCACCCGGGCAGCTCGACCCGGAACGCCGAGACGTTATCTAGACAGTCGCAGCAGAGGAGTTTGCGGATGAGGGAACATGCGGTCGTGATTGCTGGAGGCGGGCCGACGGGGCTGATGCTGGCCGGCGAACTGGCCTTGGCGGGCATCGATGTCGCCATTGTCGAGCGTCGCTTGAACCAGGAGGTCGTCGGTTCGCGTGCTGGCGGCCTGAGTGCGCGCACGCTCGAGGTTTTGGATCAGCGGGGCATCGTCGAGCGGTTTCTGGCGGAAGGGCAGATCGCCCAGGTCACCGGTTTCGCGGTCACGCGGCTGGATATCAGCGATTTTCCAACGCGGCACAATTACGGGCTGGCGCTGCGGCAGAAGCATATCGAGCGCATTCTCGCCGGCTGGGTCGACGAGCTGCCGGTTGTGATCTATCGCGGTTGCGAACTGACGGGCTTCGTGCAGGACGCTTCCGGTCTGACCATCGAACTCTCCGACGCTTCGGAAATCCGGGCAAGCTATCTCGTCGGCTGCGATGGCGGCCGCAGCCTGGTTCGCAAGATGGCCGGCATTGATTTTCCCGGATGGGACGCGACGACCAGCAATATTCTCGCCGAGGCCGAGATGGAGGAGGAGCCGCCGCTCGGCGTCCATCGCACGGCGCTCGGCATGCATGCCTTCGGCCGCGAGGATTATGAAATTCGCGACGGCAAGGTCGTGTTTGCCAGCGAAGGCCCGATCAATGTCATGGTGACGGAAAAGAATGCCGGCGCGGCAGGCGAGCCGACGCTCGGCGATCTCAGGCAAGCGCTGATCGCCGCCTGCGGAACGGATTATGGAATCCATGGTCTCAAGTGGATTTCCAGGTTCACCGACATGTCGCGGCAGGCGGCAGCCTATCGCAAGGGCCGGGTTTTCCTGGCGGGTGACGCCGCGCATGTGCATTCGCCGGTGGGCGGGCAGGGGCTCAACACCGGCGTGCAGGACGCCGTCAATCTCGGCTGGAAGCTTGCCCAGGTGGTGAAGGGACTATCGCCTGAGTCCCTGCTCGATACTTATCATGCCGAGCGACATCCGGTCGCCGCCCGCGTGTTGCGCACGACAATGGCCCAGGTCGCCCTGCAGCGCACTGATGACCGCACCGAAGCCCTCAGAGATATCGTGCTGGAGCTGCTTGGGCTGGAGGAGGCCCGCAAGACGATCGCCGGCGAAATGTCCGGACTTGCCCTCCGCTACGATCTCGGCGAAGGGCACCCGCTGCTCGGCCGCCGCATGCCCGACTTCGACCTCGCCACGCCTGACGGGTCCATCCGTGTCTTTGCGCTGCTTAGAGACGCGCGGCCGGTGCTGTTGAATCTCGGCGCAGCCGGCGGCCTCGACATCGCGCCATGGTCAGGCCGCGTTCGACTGGTTCAGGCGAGCTACGGCGGTCCGTGGGAGCTGCCGGTGCTCGGGGCGGTCTCGGCGCCGAGCGCGGTGCTGATCCGACCCGACGGATATGTGGCATGGGTCGGCCAGGGGACGCAGGATGGTCTTCACGACGCGATGATCGCCTGGTTCGGACTACCCGGCTGAGATGCTCAGAGCCGGTCAAGCGGCGAGCTGGACCGAGCCGCCGTCCAGTATCGCCTCGCGTTCCGGCATCGGCCGCCCGCGGCGCTCCCACGTCCGGCGGCTGATGCCGAAGGCCTCCCAGGGGCGGGACTGGCTCAGCGAGTTGGCGAGATAGTCGGCCCTGGCAACGGCGCCGGCGGCGCGGCGTTGCTTCTCTTTCCGGCTCTGCTCGCGCTGGCGCCGCTTTGCCTTTTGCAGTTTTGCCCTTTTCGCCTTCGGCACGTCGAAGGCGCCGATGGTGCGGATATCGAGCGCGCAGCGTTCGGCGTAGCTCAGATGCAGGGCATGGCCGAGCGCGTCGGCGGAAAGCGGGGAAAAGCGCACCTTCGTCCGCTCATAGATGATTTCCTCGATCGCGGTCTTCCCGGCCCAGGGGACCCACCGGGCCGCCCAGCCGAGCACCACCTCGACAAACTCTTCCTTGAACTCGACGAAAGCGAGGCTTCCGATCACCTCGACATAGATCAGGGCGTCATCCGCCTCCGGCACGATCTCTCCATGGCGGTGCCGAACCAATTTCTCGATCTCGCGTATGCGGCCGCGGAAATAGTTCCAGCGACCGCCCCGCATCCGGCGCTGCACGGCCTTGTAGCCCAGCAGACAGTCGCCGATTTTGATCGCCGTGATATCCCGTGCAACTGCGTCCGCACGGCCGGATTTTTCGGCCCGCTGCGCCAATGGAGCCCCTTCATCCGCGCCGACGAGACGATCCATCGTTTCTCCTTTGTGAACCGCCCCACGGGGGCGAAACGACTGATTGTAGCGGAAGTCGAGGGGGTGACGTTCACCTTTTGTGCACTATTCACATCAATTTTCACAGCCGTGATGTAATCGAGTAACGGCTGATCCTTTGGCCGGATTTCACGGTGGCGACGGCCTGGTCGGCCGGAAAACAAGCGGCATCCGGGGCTGTTGATTTCTATTGGGAGGCTCCCGTGTTATGATGCCGGAACCGGCCTCGTTCGCCGATGTTGTCTGCACAGAGACTTGTCTAATGAGCGAAGTGGACGTGCTTTTTGCCACCCTGCGACAGGCGGCTGACCCGCAGACGGTCGAGTGCATCGAAAAGGTTGTCAGGCATGGCGCCGATCGCGATCTCAATCGCATCAACGCCCTTGCTTTCGCCGAAAAACACCATCTCAACGAAGAGAAAACCATCGCCGCCTTTCTCCACGCCGCCCGTATAGGCGCGTTCGAAATGACCTGGAATGTGCTCTGCCCGGGATGCGGCGGCGTCCTTGACAGCGGCGCGACCCTGAAAGGCGTCGTCCAGGACACCTATCATTGCGCGCTCTGTGCCGCCGGATATGAACCGACCCTCGACGAGATGGTCGAGGTCACCTTCACGGTCAGTCCACGGGTGCGCAGGATTGCCGCCCACGAGCCAGACCGGCTGCCGCCGCTCGAATATTATCGCCAGATCTTCTTCAGCTCCGGCGTCGACCTGCCGGAGGATCTGGAAGCCAAGTTCGCAAGCATCCTTCTGGAGATGATCGAGCTGGCGCCCGGCGAGAAAGCATTCGTGTCGCTGCAGCTGCCGTCGCAATTCGTCATCATCTTCGATGCCGTGACACATTCGGCGCAGTTCATTGATGTGCAGGGCGAACCCACCAACGAACGCCAGAACCTCTCGATGGTCATCAGCCGCGGGCATGCGCTGAACGAGACCGTCACGATGCGTCCCGGCCTGCTGCGGCTGACCCTTGAGAACCATACCGATCGCAGGGTGGTGCCGAACGTCTGTGTTGCCGGAGATGATCTACATGATCTGCTGGGCCGCCGCCGGGCCTTTCTGACGGCCAAGCGCCTGCTGACGAACCAGAGCTTTCGCGACATTTACCGGACCGATACGCTCGACGTCGACCAGCGTCTGAAGATCACCAGTCTGACGTTCCTCTTCACCGATCTCAGGGGCTCGACCGCGCTTTACGAGCGCGTCGGAGATCTTGCCGCTTTTGACCTTGTGCGGGCGCATTTCCGCGTGCTTCACGAGATCGTCGCCACCGAGGCCGGTGCGGTCGTCAAGACGATCGGCGATGCAGTCATGGCGACCTTCCCGAGCCCGGATCGCGCGGTGGCGGCCGCACTCAGAATGCGCGAGGCGATGCGCCGGTTGAATGCCGAACACGGCAGCGAAGACCTGCTCCTGAAAATCGGCATCCACGAAGGACCCTGCCTTGCCGTCAACCTGAACGACCGGCAGGACTATTTCGGCCAGACCGTCAATATCGCCTCCCGCGTCCAGGGCCTTGCCGATCCCAACGTAATTATGACGACGGAAGCCATCGTTGAAAATGCCCATGTCTCGGAGATCCTGCGTGACAGCGGCGTAACATCAGCTTCCCGGATGGCGGAACTTCAAGGCATCGGCAGAGAGGTCAGGATCTTCGCCTTGTCGTGAGCGTCGTTCCGCTGACGCAGGTATAGAGGCGCAAGCGCGTGCGACCTGAACGCGGCGCATCGGCGTCACCTCGTCTGGTTTGCTGATCACGGCCGCGAAATGACGACGATCATTCTAACAGAGGCGCCACCAGCGAGTGTTTTTGCAGGTGGAGGCAGACGCGGCCGGAATATCTGAACTTCCCCAAAATCCCACATCTTATGCCGTCTTGTCGATGCAATGATGATCGCACGCAGATCCCGGCAATAGATTCCGGAGGAGTGCATGAACAAGAGCATCCATAGCCGGCCTTCTCGCCTGAATATGCTCGGTGCGACGTTCGAACGAGCGGCGCCGTGGATCCTGTCTGGCGGGTGTGGGGACGCGCCTGTGCCTGAAACTTGAGAACAGGGAGGCAATGGATGCAAACGCTGCTGCTTAATAAGGAGGACGTAGGAAGGCTGATCTGCATGCGCGACGTCATCGCTGCAGTGGAAGAAGCCTACAAAGCCTACAACAGCGATCAGGTGGTGCAGCCCGATTATATAGGGATACATCTCCCGTCACCTCGTGGGGAAGTGGATTTCAAGCTTGGCTACAACAAAGCCAATGAAGTGATTTCCATGAAGGCATCGTCCGGAGGTTTTATCGATAACCCGGCGGCGCATGGGGTGCCGAGCGGCATGGGCACGATCCTTCTCTTCGATGCGAGAAGCTGCGCCCTGACCTGCGTCATGGACGGAAGCCTGATCACCGGCCTCAGAACCGGAGCCGCCGGAGCTGTCTCGGTGAAAGCACTGGCGCGGAAAGATGCCAGGAAAGTCGCTTCGATCGGGACGGGAAACCAAGCGAGAATGCAGATCCGCGCGATCAACGAGATCATGACGATCGAAGAGATCCATGCCTGGGACAGCCATCCGGAGACGCTTGCGAGGTACAAGGCGGATATCGAGAGCGAGTTCGGCATTTCCGTCGTCACGGCGAATTCCAAACGGGTAGCCGTTGAGCAGGCCGACATCCTGGTTACGACCACCTGTGGGAAGGGGTCGGTTGTGGAAGCGGATTGGGTCAAGGCCGGCACGCACATCGTTGCCATCGGCACCGATCAGAGGGGCAAACAGGAACTGGATCCTGAGATATTCAGGAACGCCAAGGTGGTGGTGGATTCAATGGCGCAGTGTGTCGAGAAGGGTGAGACCTGGCATCCGTTGGACAGAAATATCATCGCCAGAGACGATATTCATGGAGAGATCGGCGAGATTTTGCTGGGTCGAAAGCCGGGCAGAGAAAATGATGACGAGGTCACCATTTTCGACTCCACGGGAATGGCTATCCAAGACAATGTCACAGCGAACAGAATTTACCGCAACGCAATAGACGGGGGCGCCGGAACGTTCTTTGAATTCTTCAAATCCTGACGGAGGCCGTGCGCTCTTCCGACCGGCTTGCGAGAAAATCCAAGGCTTGGCCCTCAAATCAAAACAACCGTCGATGAGCGCTCTGCGCCAATATTCGCAAGAATGTCGGCCGGAAGCGGAAGGCGAGGAGCATCATGCGCAACTACCCGACTATTCAGGACATACGCGAAGCCCGAGAAAGGCTTAAGCCCCATATCAGGCACACGCCGCTGCTACGTGCGGAAAAAATAGAGAAAGACGTTGGCTGCCAGCTCTATCTCAAGCCTGAGACGCTGCAGATCACCGGCGCATTCAAAATCCGCGGCGCTCTCAACAAGGCGCTTTCGCTTCCGCGACAGGAGCTTGCAAACGGCGTCATCGCCAGTTCGTCGGGCAACCACGCCCAGGGGCTTTCTTACGCGGCGAGGATGCTCGGCATAAAAGTGATCCTGGTGCTCCCGGTTACCACGCCGGCAATCAAAATCGCCAACACGCGGGCTCTCGGCGCCGAAGTCATTCTGTTCGACGGTGATACTGCTGCCAGATGGAAAAAGGTCTATGAAATCGCCGAGCAAAACAACTACGCGACCATTCACGGGTTCGAGGATCCCGTTGTCATGGCAGGGCAGGGCACGATCGGATGTGAGATACTGGATGATTTGGACGATGTGGATACGGTCATCGTGCCCGTCGGTGGCGGAGGGCTTATCTCAGGCATTGCCACTGCCATCAAGGAAACAAAACCCTCGGTGCGGGTCATAGGCGCTGAGCCCGCTTTGACGCCGAAGTATTTTCACAGCCGAATCAATAAGGAACGCACCTCGTTTCCGCTGAAGAACACCATCGCGGACGGCTTGAGGATAAGCGTTCCGGGGCAGAACCCGTATCCGATCATCGAAAAATATGTCGACGAGATCGTCCTTGTTGATGATGAACATATCATCGCAGGCATGCGTAGCCTTGCGAGGGATGCGAAGCTGATCGCTGAACCGGCCGCATCGATCGGTATCGGAGCTCTGCTCGCCGGCTCGATAGAAGTCAGGCCGGATGAAAAGGTCTGTGCGGTTTTGACTGGCGGTAACTGGGATTTGTGCGACCTGGCCGAGATATACCGGGCTGCCGAGAAGTAGGGCGCAGGGTTGCCGTGGGAGAACGAAATCGCGCCAGCCGACGCCCACCGCGGCCTCCGCCTGGAGAAGCTCGACTGCAGCGCCATTGTCGTTATCAAAAGCCGGGGCTTCAGCCCCGGCATTCCAGTTTAGGCCACCAAGCCCTTGGTGAGTTCCAGCGCCTGCCGTTCGAACAGCCGGCGGTAAATGCCGCCATTGAGCCGGATCAAGGCCTGGTGGTCGCCTTCTTCGACGATCTTGCCCTTGTCGAAGACCAGCAGCCGGTCGAGCGCCCGCACCGTCGACAGGCGGTGGGCGATGACAAGGGTCGTGCGGCCGTCCATCAGCCGTTCCATGGCCTGCTGGATCTGCACTTCGCTTTCGCTGTCGAGGCTCGACGTCGCCTCGTCCAGGATGAGGATTGGTGCGTCAGCCAGGAAGGCGCGAGCGATGGCCACGCGCTGCCGTTCGCCGCCCGACAGCTTGACTCCGCGTTCACCGACCATCGTTTCATAGCCCTTGGGAAGGCCTATGATGAAGCTGTGCGCATTGGCCTGTTTCGCCGCCTGCTCGATCTCGCGCCGCGAGGCGTTCGGCCGGCCGTAGGCGATGTTTTCCGCCAGCGTGCGATGGAACAGGATCGGCTCCTGCTGCACGATGGCGATCTGGCCGCGCAGGTCCGATTGCCGGACGTCGGCGATATCCTGTCCGTCAATGCGGATGGCGCCCGAATTCACGTCATAGAGGCGCTGGATGAGCTTGACGAAGGTCGTTTTGCCCGAGCCCGAATGCCCAACCAGGCCGACACGCTCGCCCGCTTTGATGGTGACGGAAAAGTCCTGATAAAGCGGATCGGGATGAGCACCATACTGGAAGGTGACGCGATCGAAGACGATCTCGCCCGTGTCGATGGCGATCGGCCTGGCGTCCGGCTTGTCCTCGACACCAAGCGGCATCTGGTCGAGCAGCACCAGCTCTTCCATGTCGTTGACGGCGCGCTGCAGGTTGCGGATGTCCTGGCCGACATTGCGCAGATAGCCCTGCAGAACGAAGAACATGGCGAGCACGAAGGTGATGTCCCCGGGCGTCGCCAGCCCACGCTGCCACATGACCAGGCCCGTTCCCAGGATGCCGGCCTGCATGGAAACCATCATGAAGCCCTGGATCGTGCCGCTCAACGTGCCGCGTTTCCAAGTTCGCCGGGTTCGCCTGTCCCATTTGGCAAGCACGTGGCGCAGGCGCGCCTCCTCACGGCTTTCAGCGCCAAAGGCCTTGACCACCGAGTTGCAGCTGATGGCATCGGCCAGCGCGCCGCCAAGCTTGGTGTCCCAGGCATTGGCAAGCCTTGCCGCCGGCGACACGAAACCCATCGAAAGCGCCACTGTCGCGCCGATATAGATCAGCGATCCTGTTGCGACGAACAGGCCCATGACCGGCCAGTAGCTGCCGAGCACAAGACTGGCTCCAATGAGCATGACGATGGAGGGCAACAGCGCGACCAGCAACAGGTCGTTGAGGGAATCTAGCGCCCACATGCCGCGGGTGATCTTGCGCACCGTCGAACCGGCAAAGCTGTTTGCGTGCCAGTCGGTCGAGAACCGCTGCACCTTGTGGAAGCCGCTATTGACCACATCAGCCATGATGCGCAGCGTCAGTCGGATGATCCCGTTGAAGATGAACCAGCGCAATGCGACGCTGGTGAGGCCAAGAACCACCACGACGGCAAAGGCGCTGAGCGCGCCATTGGCCGCATTGCCGCCGGCAATGGCATCGACGATCCGGCCGGAAAACACCGGCACCATGACCTCGGCCAGCGTGCTTGATATGACCAGCACGATGATGGCGCCGACCAGAGCGCGCTGATGGCTCCAGTGACGAAAAACAAAGCCAAGCACCTGGCGATAGGCGTCGGCGCGGAAATCGAGCTTCTTGCGCGTCATTTTAATCTGCCCGGCCCGTATTCCGGCAACCGGCCTCAAATCGAGAGTTGAATGACACAGCCCGGGCGGGAGACGAAATGATCCCGTCAGATCAATCGGGCCATGAAAAATGAAAAACCGCATGTCGGGCGCGCTCGGGGCGGGCCGCGAATGGCAATGACCTACTGTCGTCGCATGCCATGCGGGAAGCTGTCGATGAATGCTGCTGTCATGCAACGCCTCCCTATGTTCGATCTGAAGCGGTAAGCGCTTTGTAGCGAAGCTCTTCGCCATTGCCAAGTGGGAAATTACAACCCTGCGGAAAGTGATGCGAAAACCACACAATCCAGAGGCTGGGAAAGCTCGTGGTGGTGCTGAGGATAGCAAGTTCGGCCGCCTGCTCGCGGCCATTGAACACAGCAACGGCTGACTGACAGTCGCCCTTCTTGATCAAACACGCTGCCTCCGCAATTCGCCAAGGACCCGTCAACTGCCTCTTCCAGCGTCAGATTTGACGTATCGAGAATTTCGCATCCAAATGCGGCCGCTTCATCCCGCAGAAAGCCGGCCCAGTTCATTATCTCCGGGTTTGCCAAATCCGGCTGACCTCGGTCGATCGAAAGTCGACTGGTCCTGGTCTCGTCGCAATCGAGGAGGATGCAAGCGTAGGACTTGATTCCTGCATGTCCCGCAGGTTCGGTTAGGAAGGAAAGGCGCGACTGACCCACGAACAGGATACTTCGTCCTTCCGTCAGGAGTGGAGATAGTCCGAGTCATCCATTCGAAGGTGGCTGCTTTCTGCCATTCGTCGACAGAGCCGAATTCATGGATCATATCTTGGATTGTCGGTACGCCGATGCTGTCCTTGTGAAACACGTCTCTCTCTTGGCCGTGCTGGCGGCCAATCCCGGCGGCGATCGTTGTCTTCCCGGCGCCAGATGCGCCCGTGAGAATGACGAGTCGCATGACTTCCCTTAATGGCAACCGAGAAGCCTGGCGCAGACCTATATCGCAGGCCGTCATTTCGCCAACTGCTTTTGTGGGACACTGCATTAATGCTGCGCTGCAGCATAGCTTTCGCTTTACAAAAACAAAATAAACTGTGAAGTAGTGTGCAACTTCACAGATGGGATGAATGCCTTGAGCCAGACGCGTTTTGCCACACGACTGAATTCCTTCGCCTCCGGCGCACACCTCGTTTGGCCGGGACAATCTGGCAAGCCGTCCGTCATGCAGATGGCGGAGCGTGCGGCCCGCGTCCAAGGATTGACCGACCTCGATCTCAACTACCCCGATCACGTGAACGACAATCCGGCTGAACTGTCGCGCATGCTTGGCAATCTAGGCCTGCAGATCAATGGCTTCGCCATGCGGTACTACACGAATCCGGATTTCAAGCTCGGCGCGTTCACCCATCCCGAAGAAGCAGTTCGCCGCGAGGCGATCGAGCTGACGAAGAAAGGCATCGATGCCGCGCGCGAGGCCGGCGCAAATCTGATGACCATCTGGCTCGGTCAGGATGGCTTCGATTACGCTTTCCAGGCCGATTATGCGAGGTTGTGGCAACACGAAATCGACGGAATCCGTGAAGTTTGTCAGCACGATCCGGATTGCCTGATCTCCATCGAATACAAGCCGAACGAGCCGCGCTCCTACAGCCTGCTGCCTGATGCAGCGACAACGCTGCTCGCCATCAAGCAGGTCGGCGCCGAGAATCTCGGGGTAACGCTTGATTTCGCCCATGTCCTCTATGCCGACGAGCAGCCCGCCTTCGCGGCGGCCCTGATCGCACGTCACAGCCGGGTTCTCGGCGTCCATCTGAACGATGGCTACGCCAAGCGCGACGACGGGTTGATGGTCGGCGCTGTTCACACGCTGCAGACCGTCGAACTGCTCCGCCAGGTTCGCCGGGACGGCTATGACGGTGCGATCTACTTCGACACGTTCCCCGATATGACCGGTCTCGACCCGGTCCGCGAATGCGAGGTCAACATCAAGACGGTCCAACGGATGTTGAGGGTGGTCGACCGCCTCGAGCAGGACAATCGCCTTTCGAGCGCGATTGACCGACAGGACGCCGTTTCCACGCAGGCCATCGTACAGGAGTTGATGCTCGGCGCGGACCACTGAACCGACTTAACCCTCCGGGAGGAATTCCATGAACAGATTTTTTGCCGCGGCTCTCGCCGCCACCCTTTGTGCTGGCATCGCGACAGCGCAGGACCTGAAGCCGCTCAACTCGGACTCCGAGCCGGACCGCATGGACTGGGCCGATCTTGACGCCAAGCTCGGCCCGCTGCCGAAACTGCCGGATGGTCTCAAGGTCGGCGGTGTCTCCAAGACGCTGACCAATGAATACTGGCGCTCCCTCGGCGAGGGCTATCAGAAGTTCGCGGACAAGCTCGGTGTAACCGTCGCCTATCAGGCAGCTCAGAGCGAAGGTGACCAGTTGGGTCAGCTGACGATCGCCGAAGGCATGGTCACGCAGGGCTACAATGTTCTGCTCGTCTCGCCGCAGACCGATGCCAATCTTCAGCCGGTCATGGAACAGGCCAAGGCGGCCAATGTGCCGGTCGTGAACGTCAACGACGCGGTGATCCCGCAGGCAGAGCATTATGTCGGCAATGTCCAGCGCGACAATGGCGTCCGCGTCGCCAAGTGGTTCGTCGAGAACCGCCCGAACGGCGGCAAGGTCGCGATCATCGAAGGTCAGGCGGGCGTCTACGCTGCCGTGCAGCGCACCAGCGGCTTCAAGAGCACGATCGAGGAAGGCGGCAAGTTCACCGTTGTCGCAAGCGTTCCCGGCAACTGGGATCGGCAGATGTCCTACGACGCGGCGACCACCATCCTGCAGCAGCATCCGGATCTCGTCGGCTTCTACTGCAACAATGACGGCATGGCTCTTGGCGTCGTCGAAGCCGTGAAGGCGGCGGGCCTGCAGGACAAGGTCGTGGTCTTCGGCACCGACGGTATCTCGGACGCCTACAAGTCGATCGAAGCCGGTGAGCTCACGGGCACCGTCGACAGCTTCCCCGTTCTGACGGGCGAGGTCGCGATGGAAGTCGCTCTTCGCCTCGTCGCGGGCCAGAAGCTGCCGCGCGTTGTGGCGACGCCACAGGCGCTGATTACCAAGGACAACGTCAAGGACTTCCAGGGCAAGGGTGTCGACATACGCACGGTGCTGATGAAGGCCGCAGGCAAGTAAGCCTCCCAAGGCGGGACGGCCGTCGCTCGGCCGGTCGTCCTCACTCTCAAAAGGGTTCAGTTCCGTGGCTCCTTCCAGACTGGCATTCGAAGACATTTCCAAGGTCTTTCCCGGCGTCAAGGCGCTCTCGGAAGTCTCCTTCGAGGTCGCGCCAGGTGAAATTCACGCGCTTCTCGGTGAGAATGGGGCGGGAAAATCGACGCTCCTGCGCATCCTCTCCGGCGTCTTTCGGCCGACGCAGGGCGAGGTGAAGGTCGATGGCACGGTCCATCATTTCCGCAAGCCGGAGAGCGCCCGCCAGGCGGGGATCGCCATGATCCATCAGGAACTGCAGCAGGTTCCCCATCTCACCGTCGCCCAGAACATGTTTCTCGGTCATTCCCTCACCAGGCTCGGCGGCCTCATCGTTGACCGCCGCGAGCAGGAGCGCCGGGCGGCTGAAGCCCTGGCGATGATCGACCCGTCGATCGACCCCTCGGCGCCGATTTCCTCGTTGAAGGTGGCCCAACGGCAGGTCGTCGAGATCGCCCGCGCCCTCCTCGACAGAGCCAGGATCGTTGCCATGGACGAGCCGACGTCGAGCCTGACGCCCAGTGAGTTCGACCGGCTGGCCGGGATCATCGAACGGCTTGCCGCCGGCGGCGTGTCGATCATCTATGTGTCCCACAAGATGGACGAGGTCTTCCGGGTTTGCCGCAGGGCGACGGTGATGCGTGACGGAAAGGTCGTCCGCACAGGCATCGATCTCAGGGCGAGCGCGCCGGACGAAGTCATCGGCATGATGGTCGGCCGCGAACTGCTGGCCGAAGCGCACCATTCGCACGCGACCCGCACCGTGAGTGTCGAAGTCCGCAATCTTTCAACGCACCGTATCCGCGACGTTTCGTTCGACCTCCACAAGGGCGAGGTTCTAGGCGTGGCCGGTCTGGTTGGCTCAGGCCGGACGGAGCTTCTGCGCGCAATATCCGGCGCCGACAGGTTGGCTGCAGGCACGGTCAAAGTCGATGGGACGACCCTGGCGCTATCCAATCCTCGCGCGGCGATTGCCGCCGGCATCGGTCTGCTCCCTGAGGAGCGTAAGCGGGAAGGGATCATTCCCGGACGGTCGGTCACCTCGAACATGGCGCTGCCTTCGATGGCGCGTTTCTCCAAGGCAGGCATCATCAATCACCGCAAGCTCAAGCGGACCGCCGAAGACCTTCTCAGGCGCGTAAAACTGCGGCCATTTCAGCTCGACCGCCAAATCAAGCTTTTCAGCGGCGGCAATCAGCAGAAGGCCATCATTGCGCGGTGGCTGGCGGCCGGCTCGCGCATCCTGCTTTTCGATGAGCCGACCCGAGGCATCGACGTCGGCGCGAAATCAGAAATCTACCGTCTGATCGAAGACCTCGCCGCCGGGGGGCACGGCGTGATCGTCGTGTCCTCCGAGCTCCCGGAGGTGCTGAGGGTGTCCGATCGTGTGCTCGTGATGCGCGACGGTGCTGTCGCGGCTGAACTCGGCCGCGATCAGATGAGTGAAGAAACCATCGTCTCCCATGCCGTCGGCACGACCGCAAGCCGCATCGGCACGGCGTGACCAACAGGGAAAAAGCCATGTCTGACACCATCGAGAATACCGCAGCGCCAGCAACCAGATTTGTCGGATCCTTATCGGTCCGCGATGCCGGCACGCTGATCGGCCTCGTCGCCATTGTGATCATCTTCGGCCTTTTGGCTCCCGACTTTCTCTCGCAGAGAAATCTCTTGAACATTCTCCAACAGTCCAGCATCAACGCCTGCCTGGCGCTCGGCATGACCCTGGTGATCATCTCCGGCGGCATCGACCTCTCCGTCGGTCCGACGGCGGCGATTGCTGCCGTCATCTCGGCAACGCTGCTTGTGGCCGGTATTCCGGTTCCTCTCGCCATCCTTGCCGGACTCGGCATCGGCGTCCTCTGTGGCCTCGTCAATGGCGTGCTTGTTGCCTATGCCGGGCTGCAGCCCTTCATTGTGACGCTCGGCACGCTCAGCACCTATCGAGCCATTGCGCTCATCTATACCGGCGGCAACCCTGTGCTCGGTGTCCCGCAAGGCTTCCGGACGCTGTTCAACGGCAGCATCGCCGGCATTCCGAATTCTGTCGTGATGGTTGCTGTCGTCGCCCTCTTGGCTTGGGTGCTTCTCAAGAAGACTCCCCTGGGTGAATACCTGCTTGCGGTCGGCGGCAATGAGGAAGCGGCTTACGTCGCCGGTGTCCCGATCGCCATGACCAAGATCACGGCCTATGTGATCTCCGGCGTCCTGGCGGCGCTCGCCTCGATGATCCTCATCGGCCGGCTTGGTGCCGCCGAGCCGATCCTCGGCAATCTGTGGGAGCTAGATGCGATCGCCGCAGCGGCAATCGGCGGGGCGTCGTTGATGGGCGGCAAGGGCAGCGTCATCGGCACGTTGCTCGGGGCGATCATTCTGGGCGCGATGCGCAACGGATTGACGTTGATGAACGTGCAGGCCTTCTACCAACTTCTTGCCACTGGCCTTATTATCCTTGTCGCGATGATGATAGATCGCGTCACAAGGGGACGGGGATGAATTCTGCAAATGATCTCAAGGCGGTGGGCCCGCGCATCCGGATGATGATGCCTCAGCTCACCCCCTTGGAGGCGCGTGTTGTCGAGACGGTTTTCGGACTGAGGGACTTCTCTGAAGACACCGCGCTCAAGGACTTGGCAGCCGAGGCGGGGGTTTCCGAGGCGATGGTCGTGAAGATCGCCAAGAAACTGGGATTTAGCGGCTTTCGTGACTTTCGCACCGCCGTCTCGAACTACAACAAGCTGCCGACAGCGGAGATGCATCAGGAACTTTCCGCGGAAGACAGTTCCGCCGAAATTATCCAGAAGGTCTTCCGTACATCGATCAACGCGCTGGAGGAAACCCTGGCGATCCTTGATGTCGATGCCTTCGATCGCGCCGCCGACTTATTGGCGAAACCGGGACAGCGCGATTTTTATGGTGTCGGAGGTTCGGCGCAAATCGCCCGCGATGTCGCTCACAAATTCCTGAGGATCGGTGTTCGCTGCAGCGTCCAGGACGACTCGCACATGATGCTGATGTCGGCTTCCCTGCTGGGGGCTGACGACGTGGCTATAGGATTTTCCCATTCGGGCAACACCACGGCAGTAATCGAAGCGATACAGCTCGCGCGGAAGTCCGGCGCCCGGACGATCGCCATCACCAATTACGGCGGATCGGCTTTGGCTCAGATCGCCGATATCGTTCTGTGTTCGACGGCGCAAGGATCGCCCCTGATGGGCGAGAACGCGGCGGCGCGGATTGCCCAACTCAACATTCTCGACGCACTTTTCATGGCCGTCGCCAAGAGAAACTATCAGGCGGCGGAGAGAAATCTCGAACGAACGATGTCCGCCGTGACATCCAAACGCAAGGACAAGCTTCCATGACCACTGCTTCGCCCTCGGTCGTCGTCTTCGGCAGCCTGCACTACGACATCATGGTGTACGGCCCGGCGCGTCCGCGGAAGGGTGAAACGGTCACGGGAAGCAGCTGGCATCCCAAATGCGGCGGCAAGGGCGGCAATCAGGCGCTGTCGGCTGCCAGAGCCGGCGTGTCGTCTCATATGATCGGCGCTGTCGCCGACGATGATTTCGGACGCGCTTTGATCGACAACCTTGGGCTTGGCAACGTGGATAACCGCTTCGTCAAGACGGTGGCCGGCGTCGGCAGCGGCATGAGCGTCGCAATCTTCGATGGGCAGGGCGATTACGGCGCAGTGATCGTATCGGGCAGCAACCTTGCGCTCGGCCAGTCGGATGTCGACGCCGCCAAGGAGGTGTTTGCTGGCGGCGGCATTCTGGTGTTGCAGAACGAGGTTCCCGATCTTGCCAACGTCGCGGCGGCACGAGCGATGAAGGAGGCCGGCGGGCAGGTGGTGCTCAATGCGGCGCCGGCGCGGCCCTTGTCAGACGACCTCGCGCAGCTTGTCGATATTGTCGTCGTGAATGCGATCGAGGCGGAGCAGTTGGCGCAGGGTTCGGTCGTCGACAGCTTGGCCGGGGCGCTGGATGCGGCAACGCGACTGGCTGAACGTTTTGCCGTTGTTGTGGTCACGGCGGGTGGGGAAGGGGTAGCCTGCGCGACGAAGAACGGCGAAGCCTTCTCGATTGCGGCGGTCAAGGTTGAACTGGTGAGCACGCACGGCGCCGGTGACGAGTTCACGGGGGTGCTCGCTGCCGAACTCGCCCGCGGGCGTGAAATCCGCGCGGCGGTGGATTCGGCGAACCGCGCCGCCGCTGTGCTGGTTAGCACGCGCCGCACCAGGTAGAGCATTTCCTGGTTAGCTTGAATCATTCTGTTGGCTTAAACGGAGTCGGATGATCGACCGGCCGACGCTTCTCATAGCCAAGCTCTACGGCGAAATCCGGCCGGTCGAGCAGCCGGCCCGTTTCAGCCAACCTTCCCGCAGATCGCCAGGCAAATCCGCAAGTCTTGAGTATCGCCGGACGCACCGATCGCTTCGCCATGGCGGAGGGGTGCGGCTGGTGGGCCGGGCATCTCTAGCCAAGATCAGAGGCAACCGGCCCGGACGTACCTTGTGGTATGCCTGTCGCCAACCGCCTCTGCGCTGACGAAAACCTGCTCCGGCAGAATGCTTCAATCTAATCAGGAGATGCTCTAGGCGCCGCGCGCTTCGAGCAGTGCCCCCTGGCGAAGTTGGTGCTCGGGAAATTCCCGATGCATTTTAGTAGCTGCACGAGCGAGCGTTGCCGGGTCTGAATCCACCTGCGCAAGCCGGGTTCCTCGATGTATCCAGCTGATACTGATAATCCTCCCTGTCGTGTTTCGCAGGTGAGGTGCAGGCGGACGCCAGGGCGGAAAGGCCGATCAGGACGCCGGCTACGGCCAATCTCACAATCCGGTTCATCTGCATCTCCTTCCGCTCGATCCTGGCCTGCAATCTATCATGGCAGGGTATGGATTCGCGAGCAGGGATGGACGTGATGACATGCGCGGCAACGGCTGTAATTGCACATTTTATGTCCAGCTGATCCGCTGGTTATTCTGTCGTTATGGAAGTAGTTACAATGTCTTTATCGACAGAACATAGTCGTTTTATGTTGAAATATTCGAGCTTTTTCCTTAATATAAAACCATAAAAAAGTAATATAAATGGGAGGATACTATGCCAGAAGCTCGGTTCGAGCCGGTTTTTCTTCGCCGTCAGCATTTCGTCGCAGAGATCACGAGTCTCGACGAAATTATGGATTTTCTGGACGAATGGCCGCAGGACAAGCGAGGTTTGGCATATGAAACGCTGTTAAAGGCGTGCAGGGATACGGCGAACGGCCGTTTCCCGCTGAACGCGGCGCGGGAGAATTTCCGGCGGTTTCTGAAGATGTCGGGCGTGCTGGCGAAGGCCGAGGGCGCGGCGAAATTCGAGCAGCTGATGAGCGATCATCCAATCGGCAATGCCTGATCACAAGCGCACGGCCGCGGCCGAAACGAGGCGGGTTCGGCCGCCGCGAGAAAATCGGCGGTGCGCTAATGCGTGTCGCCCGGAAATGTGCAGCGGTTCCGGGCGACACGCATAAAAATAAAGGGCTTTAGCTCAGTTGCCGGCTGGCGTTGGTCCAGTCGCATTGGAAAACCAGCATCGGCTTGGAAAATCCCTTGAGCCGCCGGCGCGTCGCGTGGGCGAAGACATCGGTCGCGCCATATTCCCGGAAAATATTCTCCGACACCAGGATCTGGTCGCTGGCGGCTGCCGCGCAGAGGCGGGCCGCCAGTTGCACGGTCGAGCCGAAGAGGTCGTTGCTGTCCTCGACCGGCTCGCCGCAATCGAGCCCGATGCGGATATGGAGCGGCTGGGAATTGTTGCCGCCGTTGTAATGTTGGAATTCCTGCTGGATCGCCATGGCGCATTCAACGGCTGCCGTTGTCGCCGCGAAGGCCGCCATGATGCCGTCGCCGGTGTGCTTGACTTCGCGGCCTGAATTTTTGCCGAGGCATCGGCGCACGATTGCGTCATGGGCCCGGACCAACTCTGTTCCCATGCGGTCGCCGAGGCGCGCCGTCATCTCGGTCGAGCCGACGATATCGGTAAAGAGGATCGCCCGGTGGCCTGGATCCATTTGCGGCGACTGGCCGGGCGCTGGATCAGGGTCATTGATGCGGCCGAGAAAGGCCTCGACCGCCGAGAGAGCCACCTCGACGATCTCGTTGGCGACAAAGCCGTGCGCCTCGCGATGAACGCATTGGACGGCTGCCATATCGGGCGCATCCACTAGGCAGAAGGCCGTCCCGCGCCGCTCGTCGAACCAGTAAGTGAGAAACTTGACGCCGTATCGATCCTGAATGTCGATATCCATGCGATGTGCCTGGGCGACCTCGGCGGCCGAAGTTCCTTCGAGATAGTGCCGGTCCATGAAGATGGGCATCGCGCGTTCTCCCAGATCCGCCGCATGCAAGAAACGGCATTGTACGATCTGGATGCCTCCCCGTCCACCTTCGGGACAATCAACGATGCATCGTCGCGCTGCATTGCTTCCGGAAAAGGAACGCGTTGCTGCATCTTCGATAGAATATGTAAGAAAATAGCCAGTTTTAACGAGTAGGCTCGGTGCGCTAAGTCTGATATTTACCATAATCTGTCATTTAATGACTGATTGCAGGGTTTCCGGACCCCCTCGAGAGGCTTCAGGCGTATCCCGTTCTCAGGCCTCGCCCGCCGGATCCTGGTTGGAGAGACATGTCTGTCGCGGCTATGATTGGCCAAGATCGAAAAGCCGCCGCCAACGGCACGCAAATTGCATTTCATCGATTAGCTCGCCGAAATCAGGAAAAGCTGTAACAAAGTGAGACAGAGGGCACATTTTCGACCGGTCGGCCTGGCCTCGATGGGGCTCGGGCACTATGCCGTTATCAACTCGGTGTGGGATGCCGCGCGCACGCTCCTCCATGACTGGCCGGTGGATGACGGCGAAGAATATTTCGAAGCCGTCAAAGCCTGCCTGGATGCGATCATCGGCGATCTTCCGCCGGATCATGTCCGGGCCGCCTTCGTCAGGGCTGCGCAGGAGGCGGGTATCGCCGTCATAGAAGCCGCCGACTGAACAGCGGCCGCATTTCGATCTCCGTTTTCTCCCGTTTCCAGGTGAAGGTCCCGCGGTGCTTGACTTCTGCGGGCAAGGGTCTAAATTGGAACAAAACAGGAACACAGGAGATGGTCATGACACATACGGAACAGGTGATCGCCAACGCCCTGGCCCTCGTCGAAGCCTCCCGCGCGGCCCGCGAACGGGATCAGCAGCGTCGCGCGGCCTGGCAGAAAAAGGTCGAACTCAGCCGGCCGCTGCCGCCCTTGCCGCGGCCGGTCCAATTGCCGCTGGCGTTGAACTGATGCAGCCGGCAAAGACGTTCAGACCCGATCCGGTTTGCTCCACCCCGGCTTGGCCTGATCGCGCATGGGAGGTGGAGGCCGTGCTCGCCTGGCATGACGACGATGCCAAGGCGGCGATCCGCACGCTGCTCGACGACTGCAGACATCTGCGCCGGCAACTGGCGCTGGCGGAAAGCGTGATGAGCCGCGGAATGGCCCGCGGCTGGACACCGCGATACGAGCGCGACGCACTCTGAAACAGGCCTGCCCGAGATACCAGTGACGTATCGATAGTGGCGCCGAGAAACCGCAGGAAGAGGGCGGCTGATCGATCGCGCAGAGGCGGGCATCCGAGTGATGTGGTGCAGAATGTCCGCCGCGCCATCTGGGAACGGCAAGTTTGGTTCGACCTGGAAGACTCTAGTCGACCGGCGTCACACGGGTCCACAAGGCGTTGAACACGATCGAATCAAAGAAGGCCGAGGCACGGACGATACGGCCGTCGCGCATGTCGAGAAACCAGGCATAGGTGTTCGCGTAGGGCTCTCCGTCGCGGGCGATGCCGCGGGCGTCGAAAAAGACGATCACAGTGTCGCCGTCGACATACAAGTTGCGGATCGCCGGCTTCAGCGGTGCCTTCATTCGAGCATTAAACGGGCGGATCACCTCACGCAGGAATGCCTCGCGGCTTGGATAGGTCTTCGATGCCAGCGAATAGCCCTCGATTGTCCAGCGGGCGTCGTCGGCGAGGAGATCATAAGGACTGCCTGTGCCGGCCGCCCAGGCTTCGAAGCCAGCCTCGATGGCTGCCTTGTTGCGGCGTTCGGTTTCAGTGAGAGACTGCGCTGTGGCGTGCGCTTCGAGCCCGCCCAGAGCAAGGATGGCGGCAGCGATGCCGAGGGTCGCGTTGAAGATGCGCCTGGCCCGGGATTGCGGGCGGCAGACGGCTGCCGTTGCAGTGTAGGACATGGTTTTCTCCGGAGGGTAAACGAGTGGGGCGACACCCGCTGGTCGGGTGCCGCTTGCGGCGCTCGCCGCCAGAAATCTGCTTAGATCTGGTTTTCCCAGGCTCTCAGCTGATGCTCCTTCAGCATGTCCTCGATGACCTTCGGAACGACGTTGCGGAACCTGCCGGTGTCGGCCGGAACGACTTCGATCATCCGGTCGATCATTTCCTTCGGGTCCATCTTACCTTCGGGCGTTGCGAAGAAATCGTCGAAGCCCTTTCGCAGATCTGCGCGCTTCGTGAAGTTCTTGCTGTCATCCAGCCAGCGGAACGGATTGTCCGCCATCGTCTCGTTGTAGCCGGTGTAGTAGGCGCCGGGGTTGATTGTCTGGATCTTGATGCCGTAAGGGGCGAGTTCCTGCTGCAGCGCTTCGGCGATCGATTCCAACGCGTGCTTGGTGGAGACATAGGTGCCCCAGTTGGCCGGAGTGAAGAGGCCGCCCATCGAGGACGTGAAGACCACTTTGCCTTTCTTGCCTTCGCGCACCCATCTCTGGACGACGCCCTGAGTCAGCACCAGCGGCAGGAAGACGTTGACTTCATAATTCTTGCGAACAAGTTCGATCGGGATTTCCCAAACCGGGCCGGCTTCGCCCATACCGGCATTGTTCCAAAGAACGTCGATATCCCATCCCTGCGCCTGCTTGATGTCGTAGGGATCGGTGAGGTCGAGTCGCTCGACACGGACGTTCTTGAGGCCGAGGGCGGCGACCTCCTCACGCAGCGGCGTAACCTGCGAGGAAACCTGCGTCGTCGCGATGATGCTGTGGCCGTTCTTGGCCATGCCGATGGCGGCACCCTTGCCGAAGCCGGAGCCTGCGCCAGTGATCAAAATGGTCTTTGTCATGAGACATTCCTTTCGATGGTTTCGGGTTGGTCGAAATCAAATGTTGGCATAGCGTCATGCGACGGCCGCAGCCGCTGCCTGCGCGATTTCGAGATCCTGTGCAACCGCTCCGCCGGAAACGCCAACGGCCCCGATCACCGTGCCGTCGCCGGCAAAGAGCGAGATGCCGCCGGCAAAGGGAGTTAGGCCGCCATTGGATAGTTCAAGGGCATGGGCGGGAGCGCCTGGCTTGCAATATTCCCAGACGGCCTCGCTTGTCGTTTGAAACAATACGGCCGTCCGGGCTTTGCCCATAGCGAGGTCGATCGAGCCGAGCACTGCGCCGTCCATTCGGCCAAACGCCTTGAGATGCGCTCCGGCGTCCAAGACTGCGATATTGACCGGCACACCGATCTCATTAGCCCGCGCCTCACCTGCGGCGATGACCCTGCGAGCTTCGTCAATGGAAATCATCTCCTGTCTCCTCTTTTCAGTTCGGGGGCTAGCGCTCCCCGCTCGATGAGACAGGTGTACAGGCGGAACCGGTCGGCAGTATTTTCAGTTCTTGCTACGCTATGCGCAAATCTTGCGCTCCGGCGTGCCGGCATGCGCGAACCGAGAACTATCTCCGATAGGCGGAAGCCGCTAACCGGTGAAGAGCGCGCGGTATTGGCCGGGCGTCAAACCGGTCATGTTCCGGAAGACCCGGGTGAAATTCGCCTGCGAGCCGAAGCCGGTATCGAGCGCGATCTCCACGAGCGAGGACCGTGCGAGCCGGAGCTTTTCCTTGGCCGCCTCGATCCGTCGCTCGGTGACGTAGCGATGCGGCGTCAGCCCGGTAGCCTTGCGAAACATGCGGGCAAAATGAAAGGCGCTGAGGCAAGCCTCCGCGGCAAGGTCATCCAGCGAGATTTCGGCTGCGATGCGGGCTTCAATGAAATCGAAGACGCGTTGCAGCCTTCTTGGGTCGACAGTCGGCGCCCGTGCGGCAGGTTGCCAGCGAACAGACGAATAGGTGCCGAGCAGGTGCGCCGCCAGCGCCGTCTGGATGCCGTCCAGATAGAGGCGATCAGTCGGTTCAAGGCTTCTGTTCAACAAACCTCGAAAGAGTTGACCGATCTGCAGCACCATGGGATGGGGGACGCCTCCCGCATAGGCGAGCTGCACCTTGGCCGGATCGATGTCGAAGTTTGAAAGTGCGCTCTCACCGACGAGCGACGGCGGCAGGAAGATGTGGAGGGACTCGGGCATGGTACCCATGATTTCTACACCGCTCTCATGGACACCCGCTGGACATATCCAAGCGACACCGGGGCGGGCAATCGCATCCCGCCTGTGGCCGTCACCCGTCCACCTGATCTTCGACTGCCCCGAGAGCAGGACGGCTATTTCCGTGCATTCGAGTGTAAGGTCGACCTGCCAGCCCGGATCGAAATGTCTGAGCTCGACCTGCAGCGATGAGCAATCAACGAGCCCACCCACTCGCTCACTGGTCCGATACTTTCTGTCACCTTGCGATTCCACGAAAGACATGACGCATCCATGCCGCCAATGTTACAAATTCGTATTGTTCAGTCTCGGTAAGGCAGATTGCCGCCGCCACGCTATGTGATCTGCGCTCAACTTTGATTTATTGAATGAAAACGTCCAGCGATGCCGGATTGCTGTCAGAGCACAAGCATTACGATCAGTATTTTTGGCTAAATTGCAGAGGAGCGCAAGACCTTGGTGCCAATCGATACCGCACCCCTCTTGCGGTTTCCGCCGCCAGCATGTCAGGCGTTGCGGTCGGATGTTCGTTCCCTTGCCGATGCCCCGTAAGACCAGCAAGTCTAGTAGATCGTCGCGTCTTTCGATGACCCGACCGCATCGACGCCGCACGCGAAAAGAGGGGCCGTACCATCTCGAAAGCTTGGATGAGCGGCGATACGAAGCTGGGGAAGGGGGCAACTGACGGGTGGATGTTCCGAGGCGTCTCGCTTCATCAGAACACTTTGGCGGCCGTAACTTCGACTTCCACAACGAATTCCGGGCGGGTGAAACCGGCGACGACGATCAGCGTCGAGGTCGGTTTCGGATCGAGCGTATATCGATCCCGGACCTGCATATAGTCGGCGAAGTGCTCGCGCTTCGTCACAAAACCCGAGATGCGGATGACGTCGGCGAAATTCATCTCCGCCTCTGCAAGAATCGCCTTGATCGCCTCGAAGCAAAGTTCTGCCTGCGCGCCGACATCCTCCGGCACCTCCTCGTCGAGACCAACACCGAGTTGCCCGGAGGTCACGAGCAACGAGGCGCCCGGCGGCACCAGCAATCCATGATTGTAATTTCCGAAGGGACGACGAACGGAAGAGGGATTGAAGATCTTCTTCATCTAGAACCGCTCCATCGCTGTCTTCACCTTCTCCAGAAACCGCGCCCGTGTTTCCGGTGTGCAATTGTTCATGTCGTAATGCGCAAGAAAGGTAACCGGCCTTAGCGGATTGATCTGCGCTCTCAGCACACGTTTGACGATTTTCTTCGGCGGGTTGCCGGCGGCGAAGGCGCGAAACGGCGTGGCGCCGTATGTCAGAACGGCCGCGAGCTTTCTGATATGGCGCAGCCGCGATTCCACCTTGCCGTCGACGAGGTCGAAGGAAACGCCGGGAAGCCAGACGCGGTCGAAATAGCCCTTGAGGATCGCCGGGAATCCGAAGTTCCAGATCGGCGTCACCAGCACCAGCCCTTCGGCCTGCTTCAGCCGCTCGACATAGGGTTTCACCAGGTCGGTGTTGGCAGGGTAATCGTGATAGGTGAGCCTGTCCTGGCGGGAGAGCACGGGATCGAATTCCTCGGCGTAGAGATCACACCCATCCACGGCATGGCCGGCTTTCTCAAGGCTTTCCAGCGCCTGTTTGTAAAGCGACTTGCCATAGCTTTCCTCCACAGGATGCGAATGTAGCACCAGAACCCTCATGAGGCCTCCATGACGCTCGCAAGCCCTGGAAACAGATAGTTCTTGCCGGCATTGAAGTCGAAATCCGGATTCTCCCAGGCAATCATCTTGCCGGGATTCAGCAGCCCGCGGGGATCGGTTTCATGTTTGAAGGCGAGCTGCACCTTGTCGGTGCGCTTCATGCCGCCTTCCTCCAGCGTGTAACGGTGCGGATTGAAGATCGGGCAGCCGTGGTCCTGGTGGATCTTGATGATCTCTTCGAGCCGTTCCTCCGTGGTGTAGCGCACCAGCGGCAGGCCGGAGCATTGGATCTGCCCGTCGAACTTGATGAATTCGAGATGGCCCGGCACTTCATCACCGAAAATCTCCACCATCTTGGCGACCTTGGCCACATGATCCGGTCCAGGATACTGAACCTGCAGGTAGGTGAAGCCAGGATCGACCTTCAGCGCACGCAGCGTCGTGTGGTTCCAGGCAAGCTCATAGGCATGCGGAATGCCTTTCATGCTTTCGACCCTGTCGGAGCGGAACATGATCTCGCCCTTGTGAGCCGCGGCAAAGGCGAGGAAAGCATCCATGGAATGCGGCGCGATCATCAGCACAACGACCGACTGGCCCTTGCGGATATAGGGTTTATGCCGGGTGAAATAATCGTGCGGTATCGGTGCGGCGATCGGCGCGATCTCCTTGACCAGGATGCCGTTGCATTTGGCGAGCGCATCCGAGAAGCGCACGGCAGCCATGAAATCATCGTAACCGACGAGTACGTCGACCCAGTCATAGGCTGACGCCAGCGGCATCTCGATCTCGGTGATGATGCCGTTGGTGCCATAGGCGTGGCTGACCTTCTGCAGGTCCCAGCCGGTAAGGTCGAGCACGCGTGGCTCGGCCTCCATGGTGACCACGCGCAGGCGCAAAATATTGCCGAGATCGCGCAAGCCGCCCCAGGTGATCGAGCCGACGCCGCCAGAGCCCCCGGCGATAAAGCCGCCCACTGTTGCCGTCTGGGCCGTCGAAGGATGGAAGCGTAACTCCTGGCCGGAATGGGCCTTGGTCTGCTTGTCGAGCTGAGCAAGAACGATGCCCGGTTCGCAGATCACCCGGCCCGGATGGATTTCCTTGATCTCATTCATGGCCGCAAGGTTCAGCACGATACCGCCTGAAAGCGGCATGGCCTGGCCGTAATTGCCGGTGCCGGCGCCGCGCGGGGTCACCGGTACGCCATGGGCAAAGGCGACCTTCAAGGTCCGGATCACCTCCTCCTCGTTCTTCGGGGTGACGACGAGATCGGCCGTCACATTGTCAAGCTGCGCCTTCAGGATCGGCGAATACCAGTAGAAATCACGGCTCTTCTGGCGCACCAGCGCCGGATTGTCCTCGAGGGCGATACCCTCGAGTTCTGTTTTAATCCTTTGATAATCCGGCATGTCAGGCTCCAACGAGGTTGTCGAGTTCACGGTAGTCCGGCAGGCTGCGGTCGATCACCTTGCCGCGGCGAAGTACCACGCGGTCGGACTGCGGACGGGAAAGAAATTCGCTCCAGCATCGGGCGCTGAAGAGCACGAGATCGGCTGAGGCGCCGGCGGCGATGCGCCCGTTATCGGGCCGGCCGAGAATATCGGCGGGCGAGGTGGTGACGACCCGCGCGGCTGTATCCAGCGGATGGTCGAGATGCAGGATGCGGACCGCCTCGCGGAAGACCTCCACCGGGTCGAGATCGCCATAGGCATAGAATGGGTCGCGGGTATTGTCGGAGGCGACCGCCGTTGCGACGCCCGCCGCAGCCAATTCCTTGAACAGGGTAACGCCCCGCCAGCGAGGCGTGCGGCTGGGGTAGCGGTCCTGCAGATACATGTTGCACATCGGCAGCGAGACGACGGCGACACCGGCCTCTGCGACAAGTGCGACCGTGCGCTTTGCCGTCTCTTCGTCGTGACGGGCGAGCGAGCAGCAATGGCCGGCCGTCACCTTGCCCTCGAAACGGTTGCGCAACACGGCCTCAGCGATTGCCTTCAAGCTTTCAGCGCCCGGATCGTCGGTCTCGTCGACATGCAGATCGACGTCGAGACCGTTATCGGCCGCCGCTCTGAACAGCGTGTCGAGCTGGCTTCCGAGATCAGAGCTCATCCGGGTGACGCCGCCGATCAGGCCGCCCTTGTCGCGAACGACGGCGACCAGGTCGGCGAAATAGGCAGCATCCGCCATGTTTTCCATCGGAAAGAGCGCCACCGCCTGCAAAGCGATCCGATCCTTCCAAGCCTCGCGCATCTCGGCAAAGACCTCGAAGGAAATGCGATGCTGCGGCGCCAGGGAGTCGAGATGGGTGCGGATCAAGCTGGTGCCGTGCGCATAGGCCGAGCGCAGGGAGAATTCCATGCGCTTCTTCACGTCGCCGGCCGACCAGTTCGCTTCGCGGTCGGCGCGCACTGCCTCCAAAGCTCCCGGAAATGTGCCATCCGGATTGGCGCTGCGCGGCCAGATATGACCCTTGTCAAGATGGGTGTGCATGTCGGTGAAGCAGGGCCAGACCATGCTTTCCCTAAGATCCGATTTGGCCAGTTCGGCAGGCGCTCCGCCGGGCGGCAGCACCGCGGCGATCATGCCGTCGGTGATGACGATGTCGGCTTTGACGAGCCCCTCGGCGGCGGGGGCGTCGTAACCGGTGACCGCAGCGGCAGGCAGCGTTGCGTTGCTCAGCACGAAGCGGCCGGCATTGGGTGGGGAGATGAAGGAATGGGTCATCAGTTTTCCCGTTTCAGGCTGCTCTCGTGCCAACGGTGCAGGGCAAGCCAGGAAATGAAGGAGGTGACGGCAAAGATCGCCACGCCGAGCAGGGAGAGCATCAGCAGCGCCGCAAACAGGCGCGGAATGTTCAGCCGATATTGGGCTTCGAGAAGCCGGAAGGCGAGGCCGGAACCAGCGCCCGCCGAGCCCGCGGCAAATTCCGCGACGACGGCGGCGATCAGCGCCAGTCCGCCGCCGATCCTGAGGCCTGTCATGAAGTAGGGCTGGGCGGCAGGCAGCTTGAGAAAGAACAATGTCTGCCAGCGGGATGCGCCATAGAGTTCGAAGAGATTGATGAGGTTGTGATCGACGCTTTTCAGCCCCTGGACCATGTTCGAAAGGATCGGGAAAAAGGCGACGAGGAAGGCGCAGATCAGCAGCGCCACCTGCGTCGACGGCGCATAGATCAGGATCAGCGGCGAGATTGCCACGATCGGTGTCACTTGCAGGATGACGGCCAGCGGATAGAAGGCGAGTTCGATCCAGCGCGACTGCACCAGGAAGATTGCAAAGCCGACACCGCCGACAAGCGCCAGCATCAGAGACATCAGCGTGATCTTGGTTGTGACCCAGAGGGCAGGGGCAAGCGTACCCCAGTCGGTCACGAAGGCGTTCGCCACCGCCGCCGGACCGGGCAGGATGTAAGGCGGTATGCCGGAGAGCTTCACGTAGGCGGACCAGATCAGGATCAGCGACACGATGACAAGCAAGGGGGTGCAGATGCGCAACGCCAGGTCCCGGCGTCTTGCGCCAGCGGCAGGGAATGGCGGTGCATCGCTCTCACTGCGCATCAATGGTTCTCCGTCGCGTTGATCGCTCCGATCAGCGAATGCGAAACCGTCTCGCATGCTTTGCGGTATTCTTCCGAAGTGCGGTAATGCGCATCCCGTTCAACACTGGTCGTCAGCGGAAGGTCGGCATGAACGCGCCCGGGCCGCGCCTTCATCACGACGATCCGGTTCGACAGGTAGGCTGATTCGAACACCGAATGCGTAACGAAGATGACGGTGATGCCTGTCGTCTTCCAAAGCCGCAGAACGTCGTCATTCAATTTCTGGCGCGTTATCTCGTCGAGGGCGGCGAAGGGCTCGTCCATCAGCAGGAGCTTGGGCTTCGTCACCAGCGCACGGGCGATCGATACGCGCATCTTCATTCCACCGGAAAGTTCGCGCGGATAGGCGCCGGCAAAATCCTGGAGCCCGACGGTGCTCAGCACATCCAGGATCCGATCATGTGCAGCTGTCTTCGAGACATGTCTGAGTTTCAACGGCAGATGGACGTTGTCGAACACAGTCTTCCAGGGCATCAGCGTCGGCTCCTGGAAGACGAAGCCGATGTCCCCCTCAGGAAGGCCCTTCGAATTGACGCGCGAACTCGGCCAGTCGATGTCGCCCGACGTGACGTCGCCAAGACCGGCAATAATGCGCAGTGCCGTGGACTTGCCGCAGCCGGAAGGGCCAAGCAGGCTGATGAACTCCCCGCTTTCCACGGAAAGCGTCATATTCGAAAGGGCAACGGTTCCGCTGGAGAAGGTTTTCGAGACAGAGCGCATGACGACCAGCGGCCGCTTGCGCGTCTCTTGCGGGGGTAGGGTCTGAGCTTCAGCTGTCGGCATTGCCGGTCTCGTTCACGAAAGGGAGGGCATTGGCCGGATGCTATTTCTTCATCGCCATGCCGGTGCTCTTGCAGACGAATTTTGTGGTGAAAGCCTTGGTGTAGTCGGTCTCCGGCTTGAACACCTTGATCGCGACCATCTCGTCGAAGAAGGCCTTATAGTGCGCGTCGGTCATGCAGCCGATGCCTTTGTCGAGGCTGTCGCCGGATTCGATGATGCCGTATTCCTTCATCTTGGCGATGGAGTAGGCGATCTGGCCATCCGTCATCTCAGGATTATCCTTCTTGATCAGTTCGTTCGCCTTGCTGTTGTCGCCGTAGAGGTAGTTGTACCAGCCCTCGATCGAGGCATCGACGAAGCGTTGGACGACGTCCGGTTTGCTGTCGATCATCGTCTGCGTGGTGGTGATCATCGTCGAATAGGGCGAATAACCGTTATCGGCGAGCAGGAAGACTTTCGGCTCGAAACCGGCCTGCTTCTGAATCTCATAGGGTTCCGAGGTCAGGTAACCTTGCTGGGCGGAATCCTTGTCTGCGAGGAACGGAGCCGGGCTGAAATTATAAGGCTTGTACTGCTCGTCCCGGAAGCCTTTGAAGTTCGCCTTCATCCATTCGAAATAGGTGAGATAGCCGTCCTTGCCGAGAAACAGTGTCTTGAGCTTGGCGAGATCTTCGAACTTGTCGATGCCGGCATCGGGGTGCGCGATCAGCACCTGCGGATCCTTCTGGAAGATCGCCGCGACGTCGACCAGCGGAATGCCCTGTTCGACGGCGGAGATCTCGCCCTGCGGGCCACCCATGTAAAAGTCGATCTTGCCCGAAATCAAAAGCGCGCTGTTCGCCGCATTCGGGCCGCCCTGGACGATGGTCACGTCAAGGCCATGTTTCGCATAGGTGCCATCGGCGACCGCCTGATAGAACCCGCCATGCTCGGCCTGCGCCAGCCAGTTCGTGCCATAGCTGACTTTGTCGGCCGCTTGCACGGGTGCGATCGAGGCAAGAATTCCGCCGAAGCCGGCAAGTGCGGAAAAGACGGTGTTCTGCAGTATATTGGACATGATCGACGTTCCCCTCGTGAGTCCGCAACGTCTCTGGCGACGTCCGGTTTTCTTCATAGGAGCGATTGCTTTGCTCTTTGAAAAGCATCAAATTTCGTGCGCAATGATGCCTTTTCGGCATCTCACCGAAAGCCTGTGCCTAATTTACGCTATGCGCTTGTTTTTTGTGCAACGAGGTCATGATGCTGCATTCGAGAAAGCTTCTCTATATCAACGAGATCGCGCGCTCGGGCTCGATCCGCAAAGCGGCCGCGCGCTTGAACGTGGCGTCATCAGCGATCAACCGACAGATTTTGGCGCTGGAAGAGGAAATGGGCGCGCCGCTCTTCGAGCGCCTGCCGCGCGGCCTGCGCCTGACCGCAGCCGGCGAGCTCTGCATTGAACATATTCGCGAGGTCCTGAAGAATTATGAGCGGCTGGAGGGCCGCATCCGCAGCCTGAAGATGCAGCAGGCCGGCAAGGTGCGCCTGGTGACCACTGTCGGTTTCGCGGCGGGACCGCTGCCTGACATCATTGCGCGGTTCCAATCGGAGCATCCGCGTGTCTTCATGCAGTTGCGCAATGACGCCGGTACGATGACGGTCAACCCGGTGCTGTCAGGGGAAGTCGATATCGGCCTCGGCTTCAATATTCCTGCTACCCCCGGCATCCGCACGCTTGGCAATTTCGACATTCCGATCGGCGTCGTCTTCCCGCCGGGCCATCATCTCATTGGTCCTGGTCCGATCAACCTGGCCGATATCGTCCAGGAACGCCTGGTGCTGGCCCAGCAGGGAACCAGCCTGCGCGACGTGATCAATCTCGCCCTGGCGCGCCTTGACGTGCATGTCGAGCCGGTTCTTGAAACCAACGCGTCGGAGATGCTGAAGAAGCTGGTCAAGTCCGGAGCAGGGCTGACGATCCTGAACCCGCTCGACGTCATCACCGAATGCCGCCAGGGCGAACTCGTCTTCCGGCGGATCGCCGAGCCGCATGCGCGCCATCAGCCAATGAAGCTTTTTGCCCGCGCCCGCGCCCCGCTCGATTCCGCCACCAGCCTCTTCGTCGAATATCTCCTGGCCGAACTTGCCGGACTGGTGGAGGAACTGCAGGCGAAGGGCCACATTGCGGTGGAAAAATCCGCGGCGATATGAGCCGCACCTCGGGTACCAACAGACGTTATTTCAAATAGAGATTGGACAGCGGGTAGCGCTTCAGATCGTGGAGCAGCTCGATAAATCCCTTCACCTGGTGGCGGCAGATCGCTTCGCCCTTTCCGGCTGTCCCGAGCGCGGCATTGCCGACCACACCATTTGGATTGAGATCGTGGGCGATCCAGGCAAGGGAATGGGGCGGCAGAGGCTGGATATATTTCGATTGCTGGAGCATCGATTCCGCCTGCGAGGTGAAATTCTGCGCCTTGTTCATCCGCACCAGATCGGGGCGGAAATGCAGCATCAGCGAGGTTTCTACCTCGCCGCCGTGGATGCCGTATTTCAGCTCGTGTTCGCCGATCATCCCTTCGGGATGGCCGAAGCGGCCCCATTGCGTCGAGACCACGGCCATCTGACAGCGCACCCGCAACTCACGCGCGACGATGCTCATGATGTCGACATTGCCGCCATGCGAATTGACGATCACCATCTTGCGGATGCCGGCTTCGGCGACCTTGGCCCCGATCGCCGTCCAGACGGGGATGAGCAAATCCGCACCAAGCGACAAGGTTCCAGGGCCGTGGATATGCTCGTTTGCCTTGCCGATCTCCTGCGTCGGCAGGACGAGAAAATCGAGGTCACCGGGCTTTTGCCTTCGCAGTTCGGCCAGCATGCCGTTGGCGATCACCACGTCGGTTGCGACCGGAAGGTGCGGGCCGTGCTGTTCGGTTGAGGCGATGGGTAGGATGGCGATCGTCGTATCCGGCGAAAGTCCGGCGAAATCATAGGTGTTCAACTCGTTCCAGTAGAATGGCAGTGCCATCGCCGCGCCTCTCATTGCCCTTCCGATCGTGAGTAAGAAAAATCGTTGCACGCGAAAAGCATCAATTTGCGCCTGCACCGATGCCTTTTTGCGGATGATAGAGGGGTGACGGCCGTGCAAACTGCGTGGTGCGCCGTATCAAACCGGAATTCTGGGGAAGGAATTGATCAGTTGCGCCAGCGTGGCCGCAATGATCTTCTAGCGCCTCCTCCCATCAACGCTTTCCGGTGATTCCCGATGTTCGATATTCTGTGGCGCGGCTTGGCGATCGGCGCCGGCGCAACCATCCTCATGGATCTCTGGGCGATCCTGCTCGCCAAGGTCTTCGGCCAGCCGCCGGCCAATTGGGCGCCGGTCGGTCGCTGGTTCTGGCATCTCGGCCGCGGCAAGGTCTTTCATGACAACATCGCCGATGCCGAACCTTATGCCGGGGAATTGGCGCTCGGCTGGATCAGCCACTACGCCGTCGGCATTCTCTATGGCGTGATCTTCGCGATCATCATGGGGCAGGGCTGGCTCGCCGCACCGACATTCCTCCCCGCCTGGATATTCGGCATCGTCACAGTCGGGGCGGGGTGGTTCCTGCTGCAGCCCGGTCTCGGCCTCGGTTGGGCAGCTTCCAAACATCCGAAGCCGATGAAGGTTCGGTGCTTCAATCTGCTCGCGCATACGGTTTTCGCGCTGGGGCTATTTGGGACGGCGTTGATCATTCGCTGAGATTGCCGAAAACCCCTCGCCAACCCCTCCCCACAAGGGGGAGGGACTAAGCTGTGGCATCCGGCAGCGACCAAAAGCAGAGGTCTTGCTGGCTGCCACCGTTCGACGAATTGATAAGATAGAGTCTATGTGAAGCGGTGCGGCATTCTTAGTCCCTCTTGTGGGGAGGGGTTGGAGAGGGGTCTTTGGGTCCCCGCAAGCCGAACAGCCCTATCGCGCCGCCCAATTCGCGCCGCGGCGGAAGATTGTCTTCATCTCGGGAACGTCGAATTCCTTGGCCTGGTGGCCGAGCGAGGAATAGAAGACGCGGCCCTTGCCGTATCTGCGCTTCCAGACCACAGGCATGACGACGCCGTCGATCCAGTAGGCGTGCTCGCCGGTGAACCTCGTCGTTGCCAGAACCTCGTTCGAGGGGTCGACATGCATGTAATATTGCTCAGAGGTGTAGGGAAAATCGGCGATCCCCTCCATCAGCGGATCGTCCGGCCGGGTGATGTTGACGGTATAGTCGATGACGTTGCCGGGATGGGCCACCCACTGGCCGCCGATGATGAACTGATAATCGACGGAATCGCGAAAGGCATCGCCGGCGCCACCGTGATAGCCAGCAATGCCGACGCCGCTTTCGATCGCGGCCGCGAGGTTCTTGACTTCCTCCTTCTCGATCTTCGACATCGTCATGATCGGCACGACGAGGCTGAGATCATGGACGGAAGGGTCGGCGAGCGCCTCCGTGCCGTGTTCGAGATAAACCTTGAAACCGTCTTCCTCGAGCATGGTCTTGATGATTTCGGCGCATTCCTGCGGCTCGTGCCCGCTCCAGCCACCCCAGACGATCAGTGCTTCACGCATTCTCTTTCCTCCTGAAACTTATTTCGCCAGCCGTCCGTCGACGATGGATTGGGACAAGGGGGCGGGGCGTTCCACCGCCGTTGATATCGTCACCGTTCGGCCGGTTTCGGACGCGGTATGGAAGGCTTCCATAACTTCGAGCACGTGCAGCGCCAGATCGCCATTGGCGCGGTGCGGCCGGTTCGAGCGGATTGCATGCGCCATGTCGGCGACGCCGAGCGAGCGGAAATTGCCTTCGGCATAGGGCGCGGTGACCGGCTGGTCCTCGAAGGCGCCGCCCTTCTTCAGATACTCGACAGGACCGGCAAACTTGTTGGGATCCGGGACGATCAGCGTGCCCTCGGTTCCGTAGACTTCGAGCGGCACATGCTTGTGGCCGGCGACATCGAAGCTCATGGCAATCTGCACGACCGCGCCATTGGCAAAAGCCATCATGCCGGCGACATGGGTCGGCACATGCACGGGAATACGCTCGCCATTACGCGGCTCGCTGGTAATAAGCCGTTCGGCTCGTGGCGTCGTCGCAAAGCCCGCGACCTGCGATACCGGCCCGAGCAGATTGACGAGATCGGTAATGTAATAGGGACCCATATCGAGCATCGGCCCGCCGCCGACCTCGTAATAGAAGGCTGGGTTCGGATGCCAACGCTCATGGCCCGGGCACATGAAGCTTGCCGAGCCGCCGACCGGTTGGCCGATGACGCCCTGGTCGATCAGGGCACGGGCCGTCTGGTGGCCGCCGCCGAGGAAGGTGTCGGGCGCCGCGCCGATGCGCAGATTTCGCCCGCGCGCCGCCTCGGCCAATTTTTTCCCTTCCGCGAAATTAATCCCAAGCGGCTTTTCCGAATAGGTATGCTTGCCGGCCTCAAGCGCCTGCAGCGCCACGGCGACATGGGCTTTCGGGATGGTAAGATTGACGATGATTTCGACTTTGGGATCGGCGAAGAGTTCTTCGACTGATTTGGCGGGAACGTTGAATTCGCGCGCCTTGGCCTCTGCGAGCTCCCGGTTGAGATCGGCGACACCGCGGATATCGAGAATGGGAAAGGAGGCCATCGCTGTGAGATAGGCGCCCGAAATATTGCCGCATCCGATGATGCCGACACCGACTTTGTCCATGAATTCCTCCATTGATCTTGAGTGTGCGCTCCTCAGAGCGCCGGCCCGGTAGTGCTCCAGGGCGATTCGTAGAGTTCGTAGAGCGCTACTGCGGCCGCGCCCTGCGCCCAGAAATCATCGCTCGAATCATCGAAGACGAGTTCACTCACGCCGCGTAGCGACGGCGGAATGGCGAGCGCATAGGCATCGCGCAGGCTGTTCAAAAAGGGTTCGCCGAGCGCCAGGCTGGAGCCGACAAGGATGACGCGGGGCGGCGCAAACAGCGTGACAATGTTGGCGATGGTCAATCCCACGGCTTCGCCGGCGCGGATGGCAGCGCCAATCAACCGGTCGTCGTCGGCCTTGATGAGAGCCTGGGCATGGGTCATGCCGCGCCCGAGGCGGATCGCTTCGGCAAAACGCCCGTCGGCCTGCTGTTCGCCGAGGATCGCGCTTTCGCCGGCCTGGCTGAAAAGCCGCACGATGCCGTTCGGTCCCATGCCAAGCACGAGATCGCCGAGATTGTGGCTGAGGCCGCCGGCGCCACGGAACAGGCGGTTGCCGTGCAACACGCCGAGTCCCAGCGTCTGTTCCAGCGAAATCAACACCATATCCTCGAGATCCCTGGCTCTTCCGAACCAGTGATGGCCGAGCGTGATGGCATGGGCGTCGCTTTCGACGATGGTCGGCGTCGATAGCCGCGTCGACATTTCGGCGGCAAAATCGACATTGGTGTCGCGAAAGATAGGGCTGCTTCTGATGTAGCCGGTGCGATGCTCGACGACGCCGGGAAAGCCGAGGCAGATACTGTCGACATCTTCCAGCGACAGTCCGGCGTCGACGACGCAGCGCCTGACCCCGTCCTCGACCAGATCGGCGATGACGCCGATCGGCTGCCGGTCGATACGGATCGGCAGAGCGAGCTTCGACAGGACGTCACCACGGAAATTGGTGACGACGAACACCATCCGGTTGGGGGCGATCTTGCCGCCGACGACGCGGGCAGCGTCCGGATTGAGCTCCAGCGCCACGCGCGGCCTGCCACGCACAGTCTCATTGCGGATATCGCCTTCATGACGTGGCAGGATCAGCCCATCGTCGAGCAGCGAGGCAGTGATGGCGGAGACGGTAGTCGTCGAGAGTTCAGTCCGTTCGCTGATCTCGATGCGCGAGATCGGACCATGTCGCCGGATGGTATCGAGCACGTTCAAGCGATTGATCGCGCGCATCAATTCTGGATCTGCGGTCTTCATGAAAAACTAGCCGGCATCGTTCGTTTGGGCGGAAGCCAATATTTTTAACGGGTTACGAAATAAATAGCAGGCAATTCCGCGGACCTGTCAAGCGCATTTGCTAAAAATAGCGGCGATCGGGTTGACATCCGATGAAACCTCCGTTGAATTAATCCGCATTGGGGAAAAATTGTGAGGATAGGTCCCCAGGGAGGAAATCATGAATTTCACGCTGAAGAACGCCGGTTTCCGCGGCAGGCGCATCGTATCTATGGCCGCGGCAGCCGGCATGTTGCTGGCCGGAGCAGGAGCCGCCTCGGCGACGACGGTTGTCAAATGGCTGCATCTCGAGCTCGATCCGAAAAATGTCGCGGCCTGGGAGGATATCGTCAAGAAATACGAAGCCCAGCATCCCGATGTCGACATCCAGATGCAGTTCCTCGAAAACGAGGCCTTCAAGGCCAAGCTTCCGACATTGCTGCAGTCCGACGACGTGCCGGATTTCTTTTTCAGTTGGGGCGGCGGCGTGTTGAAGCAGCAGTCCGAGACCGGCGCTCTTCAGGATGTGACGGCAGCCCTCGACGCCGATGGCGGCAAGCTGCGCAAGGCCTATACCCCGGCATCGGTCGATGGCTTAACTTTTGAGGGTAAGACCTGGGCCATTCCCTACAAGGTCGGTCTCGTCAGCTTTTTCTATAACAAGGCGCTGTTCGCCAAGGCTGGCGTCAAGGCCGAGGACATCAAGACCTGGACTGATTTCCTCGCTGCGGTGAAGAAGATCAAGGCAGCCGGCATCGTGCCGATCGCCGGCGGCGGCGGCGAGAAATGGCCGATCCATTTCTACTGGAGCTATCTCGTCATGCGCGAGGGCGGCCAGAAGGTCTTCGACGCGGCCAAGAACGGCGAAGGCGAAGGTTTCCTCGATCCGGCGATCATCAAGGCCGGTGACGACCTCGCCGAACTGGGCAAGCTCGAACCTTTCCAGCCCGGCTATCTCGGCGCCACCTGGCCGCAGACGCTCGGCGTTTTCGGTGACGGCAAGGCGGCGATGATCCTCGGTTTTGAAGCGACCGAGGCCAACCAGCGCAAGAATGCCGGCGACGGCAAGGGCCTGGCCCCCGACAATATCGGTCGTTTCGTCTTCCCGACGGTCGAGGGCGGCGCCGGCAAGCCGACGGACACGCTTGGCGGCCTGAACGGCTGGGCCGTCACCAAGAAAGCTTCCAAGGAAGCAATCGATTTCCTCGCTTTCCTGACGAATGCGGAGAATGAGCGGGCGATGGCCAAATCAGGCATGTTGCTTCCCGTTGCCGTCGGCGCCGATGACGGCGTCGTCAACCCGCTGCTTGCCGAATCCGCTAAACAGCTGGCGGGTTCAACCTGGCATCAGAACTTCTTCGATCAGGATCTCGGTGCGGCCGTCGGCCGTGTCGTCAACGACGTCTCGGTGGAAATCGTCTCCGGACAGATGAACTCCAGGGACGGCGCCCAGATGATCCAGGATGCTTTCGACCTGGAACAATAACCGGCGCCCGCAGAACCTTCCCGGCGCTCCCGATCAAGCGGAGCGCCGGCATTGCTGCCGACGAATGAAAGCAGGATCCATGGCCAATATTTCAGTCCCCTCGATGACATCGGCCGCGAGGCCGGCAAGACGAGCCGCAAACCGGAAAAGCTCGGTCGCCCACGACCGGTTGACGGTGCTGTTGCTCTTCCTGCCGCCGGCACTGCTGCTGTTCACGCTCTTCGTCATCATGCCGATGGGCGAGGCGGCCTGGTACAGCCTCTACAAATGGAACGGCTATGGCACGCCGACCGAGTTCATCGGCTTGCGCAATTTCCAGGTCCTGTTCCGCAATGCCGCCTTCACCCAGGCGCTGGTCAATAACGGCCTGATCATCGTTATCTCGATCTGCATCCAGGTGCCGCTCGCCATCTGGCTGGCTACCATGCTGGCCCATCGCATTCCCGGCGTCGTCGGCTACCGGCTGATCTTCTTCCTGCCCTATGTGCTAGCGGATGTTGCCGCAGGCCTGATCTGGCGTTTCGTCTATGATGGCGATTACGGCCTGTTTGCCGCTATTTCCAACTTCTTCGGCTTCGCCAACCCTTACGTGCTCGCTGACAAGGACGTGGCGATCTATGCCGTGCTTGGGGTCATCGTCTGGAAATATTTCGGCTTCCACATGATGCTGTTCATCGCCGGCCTGCAATCGGTCGATAAGAGCGTGCTGGAAGCGGCCGAAATCGACGGCGTCACCGGCTGGCAGAAATTCCGTTACGTCACGTTGCCGCTGCTCGGCTCGACCTTGCGCCTGTCGATCTTCTTTGCCGTCGTCGGCTCGCTGCAGCTCTTCGACATGATCATGCCGCTGACCGGCGGCGGACCATCGAACTCCACCCAGACGATGGTCACCTTTCTCTACACCTATGGCGTCATGCGCATGCAGGTGGGCTTGGGCAGCGCCGTCGGCGTCGTGCTCTTCATCATCTGCGTGACGCTCGCCTTCGGTTACAAAAGGATCTTCATGCGCCATGACTGATATGAGCTCCTCCATCCGCATGCGCGCCTCGACCCGCATCTATCTCTACGCGTCGCTGACCCTGATTGCCGCCATCGTGCTGATCCCGCTGCTGACGACGGCGCTTGGCGGCTTCAAGACACTGGGCGACCTGCGCACCAATCCCTTCGGCCTGCCGACCGAGTGGCAGTGGGCGAACTACACCGACATCCTCTTCGGCGGGCGTTACTGGCTGCAGATCGGCAATTCGCTGATCATCGCAGCGCTGACCGTGCTGCTGACGCTGATCGTCTCGTCCATGGCGGCCTTCGCCTTCGCCCATGTCCGCTTCTTCGGTTCGTCCTTCCTGCTCAATTATTTCCTGCTCGGCCTGATGTTTCCGGCAGCGACCGCGATCCTGCCGCTCTTCATCCGCATTCGCGATCTTGGGCTGTTGAATACCTACTGGGGCGTGGTGCTGCCGCAGGTCGCCTTCGGCCTCGGCATGAGCATCCTTTTGTTCAGGAACTATTTCCGCAACCTTCCGGAAGAATTGTTCCAGGCGGCCTTTGTTGATGGCTGCGGTTATCTCAGGTTCTTCTGGCACGTCTCGCTGCCGCTCTCCCGGCCGATCGTCGCCACCGTCAGCATCATCTCCTTTGTCGGCAGCTGGAACAGCTACATCCTGCCACTGATCATGCTGAACTCGGAATCGAAATACCCATGGCCGCTCGGCATCATGGTCTATCGCGGCGAATACGGCACGGAATGGCAACTGGTGCTCGCCTTCATCACGCTCACCATCCTTCCCACAATCATCGTCTTTTTCGTCGCCCAGCGGCACATCATCGCCGGCCTGACCGCCGGCGCTGTCAAGTCCTGAGCCGAACTATTGGAGCTGCAATCATGGCATCCGTTTCACTGCACGATGTAAGCAAGGCCTATGGCGCCGTCGACGTTATCCACGGCATTTCCCTTCATATCGACGATGGCGAATTCGTTGCCCTCGTCGGACCGTCCGGCTGCGGAAAATCGACGCTGCTGCGGATGATCGCCGGTCTGGAAGAGATCACCGACGGCGAGATCGCGATTGGCGGCAATGTCGTCAACGCATGACGCCGCGCGAGCGCAACATCGCCATGGTCTTCCAGTCCTACGCGCTTCTATCCGCATATGACTGTGGCGGAAAATATGGGTTTCAACCTGAAGCTTGCCGGCGTCCAAAAGCCTGAGATCGAGGCCCGCGTTGCTGAAGCCGCCCGCATGCTCGATCTCGCAAAGCTGCTCGACCGCAAGCCGGCGCAGCTTTCCGGCGGCCAGCGCCAGCGTGTCGCCATGGGCCGGGCCATCGTGCGCAACCCCGCCGTCTTCCTGTTCGACGAACCGCTTTCCAGCCTCGATGCTAAACTCCGCGTGCAGATGCGTTCGGAGATCAAGACGCTGCACCAGAAGGTGAAGACGACCTCGATCTATGTCACCCACGACCAGATCGAGGCGATGACGCTCGCTGACCGCATCGTCGTGCTCAATCACGGCAGGGTTGAGCAGTCGGTACGCCGCTCGAACTCTATAAAAAACCCGCCAATCTCTTCGTCGCCGCCTTCATCGGGTCGCCGGCGATGAACATGCTCGAAGGCACGGTCACCGGAGAAAACGGCGAACCCACCGCCCGCCTCGACGATGGCACAGCGATCCGTATCGCGCCCGACCGCAAGGTCAGACCCGGCCAGGCCGTCACCATCGGCCTGCGCCCCGAACATCTCATCCCCGGCATATCGGTCGGCACGCCGCTTGGCGGCCGTACCATGCTGGTGGAACCCACAGGCGCCCAGACCCATATCGTCTTCGATCTCGCCGGCCAGCAGGTGACGGCGGTCGTCGACGGCGAATACCCCGCCCGCTACGGCGCCGTCTTCGAGGCGAGTATCGCCAGCGACCAGGTGCATGTCTTCGACCGTGGCAGCGGGATGGCGTTGTAGGCGAAGTTCTGGGGAATGGCGAGGGTGCGGCGCATCGTCTTCTCCCCTCGGGGAGAAGGTGCCGGCAGGCGGATGAGGGGGGCGGAACGGCACCCCCTCACGTAAATTCTATTCCGGCACGCGGGCGGAAATGCCGTGCGCAGCATCCCGCACATAGTCGAGATGAGCCGGAGGAGAAGACCGGCATCGTCGGCCCCCTCATCCGCCCTACGGGCACCTTCTCCCCGAGGGGGAGAAGAGGGAATCGAGAGGGCGCGGCAGATACTCCTGCCGTCCTCGGCGATTATTCCGCCGCAATCCGCGAGACGCCGTTGGCCTGCACGATTTTCTCCAGCAGCGCCAATTCTTCCTGGGTGAGATCCGTCAAAGGCGGGCGCACCGGGCCGGGGTTCTGGCCGAGCACTCGCAGGCCGGCCTTGATGATCGAGACGGCATAGCCTTTCTTGCGGTTGCGCAAGGCGACGAAGGGGAAGAAGAAGCCCTTCAGGATTTCGTCGACGGTCGCCTGGTCGCCGGTGCGCAAGGCGCCGTAAAAGCGCTGGGCCAGCGCCGGGACGAAATTGAAAACGGCCGAGGAATACGTTGTAACGCCGGCGGCGAAATAGGCTTGCGCATAAACTTCATGGGTCGGCATGCCGCCGACATAGACCAGCCGGTCGCCGAGCAGCGTGGTGATCTCGATGACCTTGTCGACATCGCCGACGCCGTCCTTGAAGCCGATCAGATTCGGGCATTCCTCGGCAAGGCGCGCGATGCTTTCGGCTGTCAGGATGGCGTTGTCGCGGTTATAGACGATGACGCCGATGCCGACCGATTGGCAGACCGCCTTGACATGGGCGATCAGGCCTGCCTGTTCGGCAAACATCAGATAGGGCGGGAGCAGCAGCAATCCGTCGGCGCCTGCCTTTTCGGCCGCCCGTGCGATTTCGATGGCAAGCGACGTGCCGTAGCCGGTTCCGGAGATGATCGGCGTATTGCCCGCCGACGCCTTGGCGGCTCGGACGACCTGCGGAATCTCGCTCGGATTGAGCGAGAAGAATTCCCCGGTGCCGCCGGCGGCAAACAGTGCGGCGGCGTCGTAACCGGCAAGCCACTCCACATGGCGGCGGTACTTCGCCTCGTCGAATTTCAGCTGGTCGTCGAAATGCGTGACCGGAAACGAGAGCAGACCACTGCCGACGGCCTTCTTCAATTCAATCGGGTTCATCATCAAGTCCTATTCCTTACGTGTTGAAATTGGGCGGCGTCAGGCGCTCTCGAGCATTTGCAGAAGCGCTGCGATATAGCCGTAGCAGAAGGCGAATGCCGTGGCGGACGGATCCTTGCCGCTGACGGTCGGCACATGATCGGGCATCAGCATGTATTTGAAGCCGACTTCCTTATAGATCCGGGCAGAGCGGACCATGTCCATGTCGCCCTCGTCGGGGAAGGTCTCCATGAAGGACAGCTTGCCGCCGCGGATGTTGCGGAAGTGGACGTTGAAGATCTTGCCGCGCTCTCCGAACCAGCGAATGATGTCGTCGATCTCTTCGCGGGGATTTTCAAGCATTTCGCCGACCGAACCCTGGCAGAAATTGAGGCCGTGATACGGGTTCTCGCGCATCTGCACGAACTTCTTCAGGCCTTCCACCGTGCCGAGCACACGCGTGACGCCGCGATAGCCGGGCGGTGTGTAGGGATCGTGCGGATGGCAGGCGAGGCGGACGCGGTTACTTTCGGCGACCGGCACGACGCGTTCGAGGAAATAGTCGATCCGCTCCCAGTTTTCGTCTTCGGAAAGCACGCCGGCAAGACCGGGTGCTGCCTGCTGATCGGTCTTCTCCCAGCGGAAGCTCGCATTCATCGAGCCGCCGCGCCCCGGCTCATCCGGCGTGCGCGGAATGCCGATCAGGTTGAGATTGTATTTCACCGCCGGAATGCCCGCCTTCGCGACATTCTCGATCATTGTGCAGACGGCATCGATCTGCCGGTCGCGCTCGGGGCCGGCAAGTAGGATATCGGGATAGGACGCCTTCTCGATCGGCTGCGAGGGCAGGGGCAGCTGGATCATGTCGAGGATCAGGCCGAAGCTCTCGACCTTGTCGCGGTGACGCTCGATATCGGCAAGCGTCCAGCTGCTCGGCTTGCCCGGTGGGTCGGCGCTGATATGTTTGACGCCCAATTGCGCGAAAATGCGATAATCGTCGTCATCGCGCGCCGCCACCTGTGTTCCCAGATACATCGGAGACCCTCTTAAAGTTCATCAATGTCATATGACATAATACGAATTTCTGAGAGTGTCGAGCCCTATTGCTGTTCGGCGAGCATGCGGTAGCGACGCTGGCTGGCCATCAGATGGGCGCGCATCGCCTGACGGGCGCGCTCCGCGTCCTGATCGGCGATCGCCGAAAGAATCTCGACATGTTCGGCATAGACCTTTTGCAGATATTCGCGGTCATTGGCTTCAGGCAGCGTCGGAAACTGGCCGCGCGGAATGGCGCGTGGGCCGAAATGGCGCAGGACGTCCACGTAAAACCGGTTGTTGGTGGCGGCGGCGACCGCCATGTGAAAGGCGTAGTCCGCTTCCACGGTCTGCTGTCCGGTCTCGATCATGCCCGCCATTTTCCGATTGGCCTCGCGAATCGCCGCTTCCTGCTCGGCGGTGCGGCGATAGGCGGCAATGGCTGCCGCCTCACCCTCGGTCGCCATGCGAAACTCCAGCAATTCCAGCGTTTCCGGAATACTCTTGATCTCGACCGGCGTCAGCGACATGACGGAATTTACCTTCGGGTCCGCGACGAAGACGCCTTTGCCCTGGATCGGCCGGACGAAACCCGCCGCCCGCAAATCGGCGATGGCCTCGCGCACGACGGTGCGGCTGACGCCGAAGGTCGATTCGAGCTGGGGTTCGGTCGGCAACTGATCGCCGACGCGCAATTTCCCGGTTTCGATTTGCGCCCGCAGCTGATCAATGACCTGCTGCGCCAGTCTTTGCCGACCACGGCCGAGTGCTGTCATTCTTCGTTCCCCAGTTCCTTGGCTCACGTCTCCCGCTCGGCACTTGCAAATCGAATTCGACTTCGATAAATCATAATACGACATACGGGCGACATAATATGTCTCTTATAGTAATCTAGGGAGGAGTTGCAATGAAGCATTTTTCTAAGAGCCTGTTCGTCGGCGCCGTCTTCGGTGCTCTGACGATCGCTGCGCCGCTCTCGTACGCCGCCACGCCGAAGGACCAACTCGTGATCGGAACATCATTGGCGCAGGTCCTGTCGCTCGATCCGCATCAGGCGACCGAGGGCAAGGCGGTCGAAATCATGTCGAACCTCTACGACCGCCTGGTCAACAGCACGCCGGATGGCAAGATCGTGCCGCAGCTGGCCGAAAGCTGGAAGGTCGATGACAAGGGCATCACCTTTACGCTGCGTCAGGCCAATTTCGCCTCCGGCAATCCGGTGACATCAAAGGACGTCGTCTATTCGATCGGGCGGCTTCTGAAGCTCGACCAGGCTGCTGCGGCGAACCTCAAGCGCGTCGGCTATGACAAGGACAATGTCGACAAGCTCGTCACCGCAGTCGACGACAAGACGGTTCGCATCGATTTTTCCGGCCAGGTGACCGCCGAGATGTTGCTCTATCGGCTCGCGGCATCGACCACCAGCATTGTCGACAGCGTCGAAGTGCAGAAGCATGTCGCCGACAATGACTGGGGAAATGCCTGGATGCGCACGCACTCGGCCGGCTCCGGTCCGTTCACCCTGAACCGCTGGTCCCCCAACGAGCTTGTCATCCTCGACGCCAACAAGGATTATGTCACCGGCGCTCCGAAGATGAAGCGCGTCATCGTCCGCCATGTTCCGGAAAGCCAGGTCGAGCGGCTGATGCTCGATCGCGGTGACATCGATATCGCCAGCGCCCTGACTGCCGCCGATCTCGCCACCTTCAAGGACAAGCAGGGTTTTACCATCCAGCGTATCCCGACGGGCGGCTTTTACGTGCTGTCGATGAATGCCGGCAACCAGTACCTGTCCAACCCGAAGGTGCGTGAGGCCATTGCCTATGGCATCGACTACAAGGGCATCGAGAAGACGATCATGGGACCCTACGGGCGGGCGAGAAACGTTCCGGTTCCGGAGAATTTCGGATCTGCGATCCCGAATCCCGACTGGCATCTCGACGTCGAAAAGTCGAAGCAGCTGTTGGCCGAAGCAGGGTTCAAGGAGGGCTTCTCGCTGACGCTGAAGACGATCGCGCAGACGCCGCGCATCGATCTTGCCACGGCCATCCAGGCGTCGCTCGCCCAGGTCGGCATCAAGGTCGATATCCAGCAGGGCAACGGCTCGGAAATCATCGCCGCCCATCGCGCCAGGGATTTCGATCTGCTGATCCCGCAGACCAGCGCCTACATGCCGAACGTGCTCGGCTCGATGGAGCAGTTCTCCTCCAATCCCGACAACTCGAAGGAAGCCAATAACGCCGGCAACTTCGTCTGGCGCTCGGCCTGGGACATTCCCGAACTCACGGCGCTGACGGCGAAGGCGTCGATGGAGCCGGACGCCAAGAAGCGCGGCGAGCTCTATGTCGAGATGCAGAAGATGTTCGTCGAGCAGAAGCCGGCGGTGCTGCCGATGTTCGAGCGGTTCGAGCCGATCGTCCTGTCGAGCAAGGTTGAAGGATATGTCGGTCATCCGACCCAGCTGACGCGGCTTGAGAGCGTCACGAAGTCTGAAGCCCAGTAATACTCCCGAGGCAGCCGATCATGAAGGAACTCTCTGTAGCCGAATTTGGCCGACGCCTGGCGCATCTGCTCGTCAGCCTGTTCATCCTCCTCTGTGTGACCTTCGTGATCGGCCGCGTCCTGCCCATGGATCCCGTCGGCGCCATCGTCGGCGAGCTTGCCGATCCCGCCGCCTATGCGGCGATGCGAACGCGTCTGGGGCTCGATCTGCCGATCTATCAGCAGTTCTTCCTCTATCTGAACGGGCTCGCCCATGGTGATTTCGGTACGGCCGTGCTCACGGGCAATCCCGTCTCTTCGGACCTCGCTCAGGCGTTTCCGGCAACGTTCGAACTTGCGACGCTGGCGGTGATCATTTCGACTTTTGTCGGCGTTCCGCTCGGCCTGGTCGCGGCATTGTTTCGCGACAGCCTGATCGACAAGGTCGCCCGCGTCGTCGCCCTCGTTGGACACTCGATCCCGGTCTTCTGGTTTGGCATCGTCGGGCTCGTGATCTTTTACGCCGGCCTGAATTGGGTCGGCGGGCCGGGCAGGGTCGATGTGTTTTACGAGGGTCTCGTCACCCCGCAGACCGGGCTGTTGCTGGTCGATAGTCTCCTCCAGGGCGAGACGGAGATCTTCTGGAATGCGCTCGGCCATATCATCCTTCCGGCCATTATCCTCGCCTATGCCGCGATGGCCTACATCACCCGCATGACCCGCAGCTTCACGCTGGAGCAGTTGAGCCAGGATTACGTCATTGCGGCCCGCGCCAAGGGTGTGAGCCCCTTCGGCACGATCTGGCGCCACGTCCTGCCGAACATAGCCGTGCAGCTGATCACCATCCTGGCCATTTCCTATGGCGGATTGCTCGAAGGCGCCGTCGTGACCGAGATCGTCTTTTCCTGGCCGGGCATCGGCCAATACATGACGAATGCGCTGATGATCGGCGACATGAACGCCATCGTGGCCGGCACCATCATTGTGGGATTCATTTTCATGCTGTTGAACTTCCTCGCCGACATCGCCTACGCGACATTTGATCCGCGCATGCGGGAGACGGCCCGATGAGCGATGTTATCCGCAGCGACATCCGGATTCGCCCTCCGAGCGTGCCAATCCGCATGGCGGCGTCGTTTGCGCGGGCCGGCCGCAAACTGGCTGCCGAGCCGCTTGGCCTTGCCGGTTTTGTCATCCTCGGTCTGCTTTGCCTGATCGCGATCTTCGCGCCGCTGCTGGCGCCTTACGATCCGGTCATCCAATCGCTCGGGGACGCCCTGCAGCCCCCGAGCCTGGCGCATCCGGCCGGCACGGACGAGTTCGGTCGCGATATTCTGAGCCGCCTCATCTTCGGCACGCGCATCACCATCCAGACCGTGCTATCGATTTCGCTGATCGTCGGGCCGATCGGTCTTTTGATCGGGGTAGTCGCGGGCTTCTTCGGCGGACGCATCGATGCGCTGCTGATGCGCGCCACCGATATCGTTCTTTCTTTCCCGTCGCTGATCCTGGCGCTTGCTTTTGCTGCGGCGCTCGGCGCCGGCTTGACCACCGCGATCATCGCGATCTCACTCACCGCCTGGCCACCGATCGCCCGGCTGGCGCGTGCCGAGGCTCTGGTCGTCAGAAACGCCGACTATGTTGTGGCCGCCCGTCTCTACGGCGCCTCGCCGATCCGCATTCTTCTCGTTTATATCGCCCCCATGTGCATTCCCTCGGTCATCGTACGCCTGACCCTCAACATGGCCGGCATCATTCTGACGGCGGCTTCGCTCGGATTTCTCGGGCTTGGCGCCCAGCCGCCTGCGCCGGAATGGGGCGCGATGATCTCCAACGGCCGCAAGTTCATGCTCGACTATTGGTGGGTCGCGGTCATGCCGGGTATCGCCATCCTGCTGACGAGCCTTGCCTTCAACATCGCCGGAGATGCTCTGCGCGACATTCTGGATCCCCGCCATGCAAGATCGTGATCTCCAGCCCGTTCTTTCCGTCAAGGCGCTGAATGTCCGGTTCGGCCGAGGCGCCGTGCCCGCCGTCTCCAACGTCAGCTTCGATGTCGGCCGCGAACGTGTCGGGATCGTCGGAGAATCCGGTTCTGGCAAATCGACGACGGGCCGGGCGATCATGCGCCTTTTGCCGCCGGCGGCGATCGTTTCTGCCGAGCGCATGGATCTCGCCGGCAGTCCGCTTTTGGCAAAGAGCGAGCGCCAGATGGGCGCACTGCGCGGCAAGGACATTGCACTGATCATGCAGGACCCTCGCTATTCGCTGAATCCGGTGCTGTCGATCGGCAAGCAGATCGCCGAGGCTGCCCGCCTTCATCTCGGCCTGCGCGGCAGCCAGGCGCAGGATGCTGCCCGCGCCATGCTGGAGCGCGTGCGCATCAGCGATCCTGACCGGGTCATGGCGCTCTATCCCCACCAGATATCCGGCGGCATGGGGCAGCGTGTGATGATCGCCATGATGCTCTTGGCGCGGCCGAAGCTCGTCATCGCTGACGAACCGACCTCGGCGCTCGATGTCAGCGTGCGGAAGGACGTGCTGCTGCTGCTCGACGAACTGGTGCGGGAAAACAATTCGGGCCTGCTTCTGATCAGCCACGACATCCGCATGGTCGCGGCCTTCTGCGAACGCATCATCGTCATGTATGCCGGCCGGATCGTCGAAACCCTGACCCGTCTCGAAGAGGCCCGCCATCCCTATACCCGCGGCCTGATAGCGGCGCTGCCCGACCCGAAGAGCCCGGTGCGCCGGCTCGCGGTTCTCGACCGGGCGAAACTCGATCTGGAGGCGGTGCAATGATCAATGTGCGTGACCTCGATGTCGTCTTCGGATCGGGTAAATCGACAAACCATGTCGTCAGGAGCATCAGTTTTCAGGTCAAGCCCGGCGAGACGCTCGGCATCGTCGGCGAATCCGGCTGCGGCAAGTCGACGGTGCTGCGCTGCCTTGCCGGGATGGAGGCCGGCTGGACCGGCCAGATCGAGCTCGGCGGAAAGCCGATCGGCAAGAAACGCTCCCGCGAGGAACTGACGCTTGCCCAGATGGTCTTTCAGGATCCTTATGGATCCCTGCATCCCCGCCATCGCATCGGCACCGCGCTCGCCGAGCCGCTGCGCGCCATGCGCCATTCCGAGATCTGGGCGAAGGTCGAAAACGCATTGATCCAGGTGGGCCTGCCGGCAAGCTTCGCCAATCGGTTTCCGCACGAGCTTTCCGGCGGACAAAGGCAGCGCGTAGCGATTGCCCGGGCGCTGATCCTGTCGCCGCCCATCCTGCTTCTCGACGAGCCGACATCGGCGCTCGACGTCTCTGTCCAGGCCGAAATCCTCAACCTGCTCGCCGATCAGCGTGAGGAGAAGGGGCTGACCTATCTGCTCGTCAGCCACGATCTCGCGGTCATCGCCCATATGTGCGACCGGGTGCTGATCATGAAGAATGGCGGCTTCGTCGACGAACTCACCAGGGCGGATCTGCAGGCGGGCACCACGCATGATGCCTATGCGCGCGAGTTGTTCGAGGCGAGCTTCATGGAAGCCTGACGGCTGGCGCGCAGTAATTTGCGAAATCGTCGAGGAAACGGCGCATTTCCTCCTGATGCCGAGGGGCGGAAAGATGTGCGGCAACCTCATCAGGGGAAAGCTTCATCAGAGGAATCCGCAGGAAAAGGTCCTCGTTGAAACGATCGCTCAGCGTGGCGAGAATGATGCGAAGCTGGTGGAGCATGTCGTTGCCGCGATGCGACGCATGTGCAAGCACGATCGGTTTGCCGATCACCTCGTTGCGGGAGACGAGCCAGTCGATGGCGTTCTTCAGCCCGCCTGGAATCGATCGGATATATTCGGGGCTCGCCAGGATCAGCCCATCTGCCTCGGCAATCGCCTTGGCAAGCGCCGACACGGCAAGCGGCGGGTCCAGTTCAAGATCGGGCGAAAAGACCGGAAGCTCTCCCAGACGATCATAGACCGAAATCTCAAGCATCGAGCCGGCAACTGACTGCAGAGCGTAAAGCATGGCGGTGTTGGTGGAAGCCCGGCGGGCGCTTCCTGAAATGGCCAGGAATTTCATGATTGCGGCGCAAGCTCCTGCGGATGGCTGACGGTTGCGACGCTGCCCCTTTCGACGAGATGGCAGGCGAGCTCGACGCGCCGGCGCGGGGCGGCAAGCCCGAGCATCATGTCGCGCAACAGATCGAGCGCGGTGGCGCCAAGTTCGCGCATCGGAATGTGCACAGTCGACAGCGGCGGATTGAGAAAGGCCGATTGCGGTAGGTCGTCGATGCCCATGACCGAGACGTCCTGCGGCACGGCATATCCCATCGCCTGCAATCCGTGCACGGCGCCATTTGCAAGGCTGTCGCCCGCCGTCAGGATTGCGGTGAAGGACAGGCCCTTGTCGCGCACGAGGCGGGTAACTGCCTCGGCGCCCAATTCCGGCAGCCAGTCGTCGACCTCGAGTACCAGCTCGGCGTCGGCTTGCAGCCCGTGATGCAACAGAGCGTCGCGCCAGCCCTCCAGGCGCCGCTCGATCGTCCGCCGTCCCGGCCGCAGCATGAACAGGATGCGTTCGTGGCCGGCCTTGATCAGCCGCTCGGCGGCAATGAAGGCCGCCGAGCGGTTGCAGGGCGTCACGCTCGAAAGCCGCATATAGGGATCGTCGGTATTGACGAGCACGACCGGTTTTCCCAAGCCGGCGGCCGCCGCCAGCATATCCTCCTCATCGACGGTCAGGATCAGCATGCCGCCGAAGCTCGCATCGTCGCGCATCTCGGCGATGACGCGGGCTTCGTCCGTCTTGTCGGCAACGGGGCGCATCGCCATCTCGATGCCGAGCGCGGCGGCACGCGCATTCAGGCCTTCGAGCACGTAGAGGGTGAATTGGTTGCGGACGTAGTCGATCATCGCCGCGCCGGAGGCGACGAGCATGACCTTCTTGCCGGCAACACTGGCCGGCAGGGCATAGCTAACGGCGCTGGCCGTCTCCAGCACCAGCTTGCGGATCTCGGGCCTGACGCCTTTTTCACCGGCGAGCGCCCGGGAGACCGTGCTGATCGACACGCCGCATCTTGCGGCGATGTCGTCGAGGCGCGTGCGCCTGCCCTTTTTCTGCTCCGCGGCCATGACATCTCCTCGCTCCCGCTCCTTTATGCAAAAATCTTTCACGTTGCGCAAATGCAATGCCTATGCACAATTGCCCCCGAGGAGTCCGCGATATGCGGCAGAGCAGGGAGGCTTTGAAGATGCGGCTTGACCGCCATCCATGCGTCGGGGTTTTCTCGAAAATCCCAAGGCAGCCGGAGCAGGTTTCAGATGGCCGCTGAGCAGCTCTCCCATCTCCGCCGCGAAACCGCCAGGAATAGCCCGATCGTCTATTGGCAGCTCGGCCCTCTGTCGCAGGCGCGCTACGATGTCGCCAACCGGCCGATGGAAGGCAGCATGGATCCGTTTTTCTTCGTCACCAAGACGAAGAACTTCATCCCGCATGAATATCCCTGCCGCACCGAATTCAAGACATCCTTCTCCGGCCAAAGGCCGCAACCTTTTGGCGAATTCGAGGACATCCGCTGGTGGCTTCCCTTTGCCTCGCCGCGTGTCGATCTCTCCGGCTTCTGGTTCCGCCCGACACGCATCGGGTGCTGGGCGCGCACCTTCCTTGATGCCGGCACGGCCGGGTCAGCCAGGCTCCGCCTGTCGACCTGCGGCGGCGCCATCCTCTTCGTCAACGGCCGCGAGCAGGGCTTCATGGCGCCCTACGAGCGCAATCTGGAAGCCCAGCAGATCTTCGAGGTTGAGCTCGCCGCCGGCCTCAATGAGATCCGAATCTATTTCGACGATCTCGCCGAGCGCGACGCCCGCTTCTATTTCCAGCTGGATTATCTCGACGGCCCGGCAGTCGAAACATCACTTCCCGTTCCAATCGCCGCCGATGAGGCGGACGGGCTGGAGGCGATCCTCGAAGGCATGCGCTTCGATCGCACCGCCTATCTCGGCGAGGACGTGACGATCCTGTTTCCCGCACCGCTGCCGCTGGCGCTGGGCTGCCATGTCGAGATCGAAGGCGACTTCATGTCGACCGAGCGCTTCGACTATGATTTCGCGCTGGAAAAAGGCGCGACCAAGCTGGCGCTCGGAAGCTCGGCTGATATGCCAGCCGATTTCCGCCATTTCCGCATCACCCTCCAAACCGGTGCACTGTCCGTCGCCCGCACCCTCGGTGTCGAGATCTGTCATCCCGCGCGTCAAGGGCCGGCGCCGGCTGCGCTGGAAGATCGCATCGCCGAGGCGCTTGCCGAGGTCGCCGCCCATTCCGAGCCCGATACGGTCTGCGCTTTCGCCCGACTGGCGCTAGGGCAGGGCGGCGAGGAGACCGAGGCGATGATCTCGGCCATGCTGCCCGTCATCGAGGATTGCCACGACTGCGCCGATTTCGTGCTGGTGCCGCTGCTGTTTGCCTATACGCGCTGGAGCGATCTTCTGTCACCGGAACTGCGCGCCAGGATCGAGCAGGCCGTCCTCAACTACCGCTATTGGATGGACGAGCCCGGCAACGACGTTCAGTGGTATTTTTCGGAAAACCACGCGCTGCTCTTCCACACCGCCGCCTATCTCGGCGGTCAGCTTTTCCCCGATGCCGTCTTCATTCGCTCCGGCCGCACCGGCGCGGAGCAGATGAAGGTCGGCGAAGAGCGGGTTCGTGCCTGGCTCGATCATTTCGAGCGCTGGGAAATGGCCGAATGGAATTCCGTTCCTTATTTCCCGATCGACCTCAAGGGCCTGACGGCGCTCGCCGCCTGCGCGCCTGACGAGACGATCCGCGCCCGCGCCAATGCCAGCATCGTCCGCCTGATGTTGATCGTCGCCCGCTCGGCCCATCATGGCATGCTGACCGGCAGCCAGGGCCGCTCCTACGAACATACGCTTCGCCCCGGCCGCTCGGTCGAACTATCAGGCATCGCCCGACTGCTCTGGGGCCGCGGCTGGTACGGCCGGCGCGTCCACGCGCTGCCGCAGCTTGCCGTCTGCATCCGCGATCACGGCCTGCGTTTTCCAGAGGCGCTGGCCGAAATCGCCTCGCACCGGTCTGATGAGGCGCAGGAATGGACCTTCTCGCAGGGCGAAAACCGGTTCGCTGCCCTCTATCATTACAAGACGCGCGACACCGCGCTCGGCACCATCGCCCATTATCGCCCCGGCGCCTGGGGCTATCAGGAGACGGTGCTTCACCTGCGCCTGAGCGACCGGCCGGAAGCGCAGATCTGGATCAACCATCCCGGCGAAACCATCCAGTTCGGTTACGGCCGACCGAGCTACTGGGGCGGCTGCGGAACGCTGCCGCGCGTGCATCAGTATCGCGATCTGGCGGTTCTCGATTTCTCCATCCATCAGGGTCAGCCGGAATTCACCCATGCCTGGTTCCCGCTTGAAGCTTTCGACGAGACGACGCTCGACGGCAATGTGGCGCTTGCCCGCTCTGGTGGCGGCCTCGCAATGCTGATCGGCAACGGGCCGCTGGAGCCGGTGAAGCACGGCCCGACCACGGACATGGAACTGCGCCTGGCCGGCCGCAGCGGCCGCTGGATCGTCCGTCTCTCCGATCTCGGTCGCGAAAGCGGTCTCGACGGCATGCGGGCTCGTTTCGCCGCGCACTCGGTCCGGCGCGACGGCGAGGGTGCCTTGGTCATCGTCGATCCGGATTATGGCGAGGTCATCTTCGAGGAGGACGGCACGGTGCGCGCCGAAGGCCGCATTCTTCGGCCCTCGGACTGGTCGGTGAGGGGAGACGCGGTACATCTCACGATACCGGGCAGGCAGCTTCGGCGGGCGGCCTCGTAGAAGACGCGCCGGGCAGGTGGAGGACCCGGCCGGACCTGCTGCATAATTCCTTAAATCGGAATCGATTTAAGGATAAAATTATGCAGCAATTCAGAGTGTTACAGCGTCCTTTGCGCGTCTGAAAAGAGGCGCGGCGCTGTAGGAATTCATCGGTCAGGAGGAGGAGAAAATGACCAGAATGAAATCGATCGGCGCGGCTTTCGCTGCCATTCTCTTGAGCTCGGTCGCCGCCCACGCCGGCGACGTGCGCATCATGTGGTATTCCGACGGCGGCGAAGGCGCTGTCATCAAGGATCTGCTGGCGCGCTTCTCCAAGGCCAATCCCGATGTCAACGTCATCCTCGACGAGGTCTCTTATGACGTCGTCAAGGAGCAGCTGCCGGTACAGCTCGAAGCCGGCAAAGGGCCGGATATCGCCCGCGTCACCAATCTGAAGGCGCAGGCGCAGCACTGGCTCGATCTTCGCCCGCTCCTTGCCGATGCGAAATATTGGGACGACAATTTCGGCGCCCAGGCTGATTGGATGCGCCCAGACGGCTCGAACGCCATCACCGGCTTCATGACCCAGCTGACGCTGACCGGCGGCTTCGTCAACAAGACGCTGTTCGAACAGGCCGGCGTCGAAATTCCCGGCCCGAAAGCGACCTGGGATGACTGGGCGGCCGCCGCCAAGAAGGTCGCCGACAGTCAGAAGGTGTTCGCCATGGCGATCGACCGCTCCGGCCACCGCGTCTCCGGCCCGAACATTTCCTACGGCGCCAACTACATCGCTGCCGACGGCAAGCCGGCGCCGATCGATCAGGGATCCAAGGAATTCCTCAGCCGCTTCGTCAAGTGGAACGAGGAGGGGATCGTCAACAAGGATGTCTGGGTCAGCGCCGCCGGCACCACCTATCGTGCCGCGGCTGAGGACTTCATCAATGGCGGCCTTGCCTATTATTACTCGGGAAGCTGGCAGCTCTCCGGATTCGCCCAGAAGATCGGCGACAGCTTCGATTGGGTGATGGCTGGAAGCCCCTGCGGCACGGTCGCCTGCACCGGTATGCAGGGTGGCGCTGGCCTCGTCGCGGTCAAATACACCAAGAACCCGAAAGACGTCGCCAAGGTCATGGATTATCTGGCGGGCGCCGATGTCCAGAAGGAGTTTGCTGAGCGCAGCCTGTTCATTCCGGCGCATAAAGGTGTCGCTGCCGGCCAGATGGACTTCAAGACCGACAACCCGCATGTAAAGGCGGCGCTGAAAGCCTTTGTCGAATCGGCGGCGCAGACGGCCGCGCCCGCCATGAAGCTGCCCGGCTGGAAATGGTCGGACGCCTATTACAGCGCGATCGTTGCCCGCATCAGCCAGGTGATCGCCGGCGAGATGAAGCTCGACGACGCCTATGCCCGCATCGACGAGGACATCAAGGCCAAGGTCGGTGCCAACTGACGGAAAAATGGATGGCGGACGCAACGGTTTCTTCCAAAGCGCCGGCAAAGGCCGGTGTTCGGCAGGCGCTTCTGGCGCCTGTCCGTCTTGTTATGGGGATCGTCGATGTTCCCATGCGCGGCTGGCAAAAATTGACCGGCCTGAACGGCATGGCGGGTATCTTCCTAGCGCCTAACATGCTGATCTTCAGCGTCTTCGTGCTCCTGCCGCTTGTCATCAACTTTATCTATTCGACGACGAGCGGCAGCGGCATCTTTCTGCAGAACAGGACCTATGTCGGCGCCGAGCAGTACCGAATCCTCTTCGACTGCGGCTCCTATCTCGATCCCGCGACGTGTGCGGCCGACACCTTCTGGGCGGCGGTGCGCAACACCGCCGTCTTCGTCGTCTTCCAGGTGAGCGCGATGCTGATCGCGGCGCTGGCGACGGCTTTGATCCTCAATCGCGAGCTTTCCAATCGCGGCTTCTGGCGCGCGGTGTTCTTCTTTCCGGTGCTGCTGTCGCCCGTCGTCGTGGGTCTGATCTGGAAGTGGATCCTGCAGCGCGAGGGGCTGTTGAACTATGCGTTGAGCCCCTTCGGCTTCGAGCCCTTCTCTTGGCTGAGCGACCGTTTCTGGGCCTTCTTCTTCGCCGTCTTCATCTCTGTCTGGGCCCATATGGGCTTCTATGCGTTGATCCTGCTCGCCGGCCTGCAGGCGATTCCGAAAGATCTCTATGAGGCCGCCGCAATGGACAAGGCGAGCCCCACCCGCATCTTCCGGCGCATCACCCTGCCGCTTTTGATGCCGAACCTCATCGTCGTCCTGGTCCTGGCGCTGATCCGCGCCGTGCAGATCTTCGATGAGGTCTTCGTGCTCACAGGCGGGGGCCCCGGCACCAGCACCATGTACATTACCCAGTATATTTACGAGACCGGCTTTGCGAGTTCGTTGCGCAATCCGGGGCTCGCATCGGCCGCTTCGATCCTGATGGGCATCGTGCTCGTCATCCTGACGCTGGTCCAGCTCGCCGCCAGCGGCCGCAACGAGAAGAAGGGGAAACGCCAATGAGCGCCGTCACCACCTTCCTGCTCCGCCGCCGCGGCCGCGGCTGGCACTGGACCGACGTCGTCACCTGGATCTGGCTGATCTCAGGCGTCTTCCTGATGTTCGGCCCGGCCGTCTGGCTCGTCTTCTCCTCCTTCAAGACGCCGGCGGCGCTCGCCGAGTTCCCGCCCTCATTGCTGCCCTATGTCACCGAGCAGGCCGTGGTGCCGGGCTACGACAAACCGCTGCCGCTCTATAACGTGACCATGCCGGATGGCAGCAAACGCGTGCTCGCCGAAGTCCGCCGCATCGGCATCATGGGCCAGATGATCGATCCGAAACAGCCAGGCGAAATCATCAAGGTCAACATCAAGGATCGCACGCCGGTGCGTAAGGTGGAATTTGCCGCCGGCAACTACACCGAGCCTTTCCAGCGCTTCGACTTCTTCCTGTTCCTGCGCAATTCCGTCTTCGTGACGGTCGTGGCGACGGCAATCACGCTGCTCGTCAATTCGATGGCCGCCTTCGCGCTGTCGAAGTATCAGTTCCCCGGCCGCACTGCCGTCATGTTGATGATCCTGGCGACGCTGATGGTGCCGCTCTCGGTCATCGTCGTGCCGCTCTATTCCGTCATCGGCAGTTTGAACCTCTTCGACAGCCTCTGGGGCGTTATCCTGCCGACGGTCGCCACCCCGACGGGCGTCTTCCTGCTGCGGCAATATATGCTGACCATCCCCGACGAGCTGATCGACGCCGCGCGCATGGACAAGGCCAGTGAATGGCAGATCTACTGGCGTATTATCCTACCGCTGTCGGCCCCGGCGCTGGCGGTGCTGGCGATCTTCTCGGTCGTCTGGCGCTGGAACGATTTCCTCTGGCCGCTGATCGTGCTGTCGCGCAAGGAACTCTACACGCTGCAGGTCGGGCTCAACGTCTATGCCGGCGAGCTCAATGTGCAGTGGCATTATATTCTTGCCATGACCGTTGTCTCGATGATCCCTGTCGTGCTGATCTTCGTCTTCCTGCAGCGCTTCATCACCACTGGTATCGCCGGCTCCGGACTGAAATAATATGACAGGGGAGAGTGCATGAGCGGGCTCGAGCTCAGGAACATCGTCAAGAATTTCGGCGCCGTCGAGGTCATCCGCGATGTCTCGCTTTCGGTCAACGACGGCGAATTCATCGCCTTCGTCGGCCCGTCCGGCTGCGGGAAATCGACGCTCCTGCGCCTGATCGCCGGCCTCGACAAGCCCACAGGCGGCAGCATCGCCATCGACGGCAAGGATGTCACCGAGATCGGCGCGGCCGACCGCGGCCTTGCCATGGTCTTCCAGTCCTATGCGCTCTATCCGCATATGAGCGTCAGGGAAAACCTGGCCTTCGGCCTCGAAAATACCAAGGTGCCCAAGGCCGAGATCGAAGCCCGCATCGCTGACGCTGCCCGCATGCTGGAGATAGAGCCCTTCCTGCAGCGCCGCCCGGGCCAGCTCTCCGGCGGCCAGCGCCAGCGCGTCGCGATCGGCCGCGCCATCGTCCGCCGCCCGGATGCCTTCCTGCTCGACGAACCGCTGTCGAACCTCGATGCCGAACTGCGTGTCACGATGCGCGCCGAGCTCGCGGCCCTTCATGCCCGGCTGCAGGCGACGATGATCTACGTCACCCACGATCAGGTCGAGGCGATGACCCTTGCCGACCGCATCGTCGTGCTGAGAAGCGGCCGGATTGAACAGATCGGAACGCCGCTGGAACTCTATAACAAGCCGGCCAACCGCTTCGTCGCGGGCTTCATCGGCGCACCGCACATGAATTTCCTGGAAGGCTCAATCATCGGGCACGAGAACGGTTTTGCCGAGGTAGAAACCGTCGGCGGCCATCGCCTTTCGGTCACTGCCCGGGAGACGTGCCCGGCGGGCGAGAGAATCAGCATCGGCATCCGGCCGCAGCACATCACCCTGGCCGATGGAGCCGCCGCAGGCCGGCTGGACACAAGGGTCGTCCTTGTCGAGGAACTGGGGTCCGAAACTGTCGTCCACACCGAGGTATCAGGCAAGAAACTGATCGCGGTCTTCGCCGGCCAGCAGCAGATGAAATCCGGCGACAGCCTGCCACTCCATCTCGATCCCGCCGTGCTGCACCTCTTCGGCGAAGATGGCCAGCGCTTGTCCTGAGAGCCGAAAAGGCCCGCACCGGAATGGAGGCGCGGGCCAGAATTTTCACATCACGACAGCTTTAGTGGCTGTTCTTGTGGCTTTGTTGACCAGCCTTTACATGCTGCTCATGGCTGCCGCCGCGGGTTCCGCTGGACTGCGCGTCGCGGCCGCCTGAAGAGGCGCTGCGGGTATTGGAGTCGTTCTTGTGACTCTGCTGCCCAGCCTTGACGTGCTGTTCGTGCGTTCCACCTTGGTTTGCCATTTGGTTTCTCCTTGGTTTTATCAACTGAGGCCACGTCGACCTCGGGTGAACAACCTCGCTCCGGCACGTGCGTTCCGCATTTTAATATTTCGTGATCTCATGCCGAAACGAGAGGGGAGGAAGCGGACCGGGCGGATAGGGAGCTCGCCTGCCGTTTCGTTGGCCACCGGGAGAAAGCGGAAAAATCCCGATGTTCTCCAGCACCGCTGCGTCCGCTTGGCGCGGCCCGCAACCTCGCTTCGAAAACCGGGTATCGGCGAAAAGGTTCCAGGAAAATCAGCCGCATCCATCCCGCCTCACGGTCCACAAGCGTCCGCTCGACTCTTTCCTATTCGATCTGCCGCTCTAACTTAAAAGGCACCAGATAAAAGGAGGAAACCATGACCGACGCACCGAAAATGGCCCCGGCGCGAAGAGTTCTGCGTGGCCGCCCCTACAGCTTCAGCGAATTCGCCAGGAAATACCGGTTGGACGACAAGGAGGCCAAGCGTCTCTATGAGAAGTTCGGGCCCTCCGCCACCGAACTCGATCTGCTGATGGCGGCAAAGCGCCGTCCTCCGGGGCTGCCCACCAGTCTCGATTCTTGACGGCCGCGATGCGAAGGCGAACCGGAAGCTGCCTTTGCGGCGCGGTCGCCTACAGTGTAGAAGGCGAGCCGCTCCGCGTGGGCCTCTGCCATTGCGCCGATTGCCGCAAATCGAGCGGTTCCGCCTTCGTCTTATTCGCGGTCTGGCCGCGACAGGACTTTTCCCACACCGGCGAAATCGCCACCTTCGCCGGTCGCAGCTTTTGCCCTGTCTGCGGCGGCAGGCTCTTCTGCCTGCAGGAGAAGACGGTGGAAATCCGGCTCGGCTCGCTCGACAGTCCTCCGACCGACCTCGAACCTACCGAAGAACTCTGGATCAAGCGGCGCGAAGCTTGGCTGCGTGAGTTGCCGGGCGCGGGGCAATATGCCGAGGATACGGGCTGAGAGCGCTTGCGCGCTAAAACCTGACTTTTCTTACCAATATTTCATTTCGCCCGTCCGCAAATCCGTGCCAGTTCGGCGGCAACGCTAATTCCCGGTTCATCTGCGGTGTGATTAGTTCATTGCAGGGCCGAGGCGGCCACTGACTGATCGAGGATGACATGAATAAAATTGTGAGCGGCAACGAAACCGGAGCAAAGGCGGGCCCGACGCCCGACCTCGCAGCGGTTCTTGCCGCATCGGGAAAGCGGGACAGGCGCAGCCGCTGGCGCGGACGCCTGCTCATCCTGTTGATCCTCGCCGCTGCCGCCGCGGCTGCCGCTTATGTCTATGCCGGCAGCGGGCAAAGCGAAGTGAGCTACACGACTCAGCCGGCAAAACGCGGCGACCTGACGGTGCTTGTCACCGCCACCGGCTCGGTGCAGCCGACCGAGCAGGTGGATATATCGAGCGAACTTTCCGGCACCGTCCGCGACGTCAACGTCGATTACAACAGCACGATCAAGGCGGGCGATGTGTTGGCGCAGCTCGACACCAACAAGCTCGAGGCGGATGTGAAGAGTTCGCGCGCCAAGGTCAATTCGGCCAAGGCGAATGTCGCCAAGGCCAACGCCGATCTCGAATCGGCAAGCACCTCGCTCGAGCGGTTGAAGAGTCTGGTGAGGAGCAATGTCTCCACCCAGCAGAGCCTCGACGATGCCACCTACAAATATGATTCCGCTGTCGCCGCCAAACAGATCAACGAAGCAGAGGTGCTCGCCTCGGAAGCCGACCTGCAGCTTGCCGAGGTCAATCTCGCCAAGGCTAAGATCATTTCGCCGATCGATGGTGTCATCCTCACTCGCTCGGTCAATCCCGGCGCCACCGTCGCAGCCTCGCTTTCGGCGCCGATCCTCTTCACCATCGCCGGCGATCTGAAGAAGATGGAGCTGCAGGTCGATGTCGACGAGGCCGATGTCGGCAAGATCGCCGTCGGCCAGAAGGCGAAATTTACCGTCGACGCCTATCCCGACCGGTCCTTCCCCGCGGAGATCGAGCAGATCCGCTTCGCGTCCGAAGTGGTCAACAACGTCGTGACCTACAAGGCTGTCCTCTCCGTCGACAATGCCGATCTGCTGCTGCGCCCCGGCATGACGGCGACCGCCGATATCACCGTCGAGGCCGTCAAGGATACGCTGATGGTGCCCAATGCGGCGCTCCGTTATGCCCCGCCGCAGGTCGAACGCCGCGGTCGCGGCATTATGGGAATCTTCGGCCCGCCACGCCGGCGCGGCGGCAATGCAGCACAGGCGCTGACGGGCGCGGAACGCCGTGTATGGGTGCTGCGCGACGGCCGCCCCACGCCTGTCGTCATCCAGGTCGGGTCGTCCGACGGGCAGTTCACCCAGGTCGTTTCCGGCGAAATCAAGGAAAACGATGCACTGGTGACCGACGCTGCGGTGCGGACGAATTAGGCGGAGAGACGGATGACAAGCCCGCCGCTCATCGAATTCAGGCAGGTCTCGAAAATCTACGGCGAGGGCGAGGCGGCGATCCGCGCCCTCGACCATGTCGACCTGGCGATCGCCGCCCATGAATTCGTCGCGATCATGGGGCCATCCGGCTCCGGCAAGTCGACGGCGATGAACATCCTCGGCTGCCTCGACGTGCCGACATCGGGCGAATACGTCTTCCAAGGTATTGCGACCAGCGACTTCGACCGCAGCCATCTGACGTTCTTGCGCCGCCACATGCTGGGCTTCGTCTTCCAGGGCTTCAACCTGCTGTCGCGCACCTCGGCGGTCGAGAATGTCGAATTGCCGTTGATCTATCGCGGCATGGCGGTGCGCGAGCGGCGCGAACGGGCGCGCGAGGCCCTGGCGCTGGTGGGCCTCACCGGGCGCGAGCACCACAAGACGCAGGAACTGTCGGGCGGTCAGCAGCAGCGCGTCGCCATCGCCCGCGCCATCGTCACCGAACCGGCGCTGCTGCTTGCCGACGAACCGACGGGCAACCTCGACACCAGGACCAGCGTCGAGATCATGGATCTGCTGACGCGGCTGAACCGCGAGCAGGGCATCACCATCGTCATGGTCACGCATGAGCCAGATATCGCCGCCTATGCTGAGCGGCTGCTGCGCTTTGTCGACGGCAAGCTCGAGACCGAGGTGGAGCACCGGAGGAGGGCGGATCATGTTCTTTGAGACGCTCAAACTCGCGCTACGCGCCATCAGCCGCAACATGCTCCGATCCTTCCTCACCGTGCTCGGCGTCGTCATCGGCGTTGCCGCCGTGATCGCTTTGGTGACGATCGGCAACGGCACGACCGCGCAGGTTTCGACCGAACTGTCGCGGCTCGGCACCAATATGCTGTTCGTCCGCCCCGGCCAATTCGGCCCCGGACGCGCGAGTTCCGAGGCCAAGCGTTTCAGCGTCAAGGACGTCGCCGCCATCCGCGACCAGATTGGCGGCTTAAGGGCCGTGGCGCCGCTCAACCAGTCGACCGCGACCGTGATTTTCGGCGGCCAGAACCATTCGACCAGCGTCTCGGGCACCACCAACGATTATTTCATCGCGCAGGACTGGAACCTGGCGCTTGGCCGCATCTTCACGCCCGCCGAGGAACGCGGCCAGTCCCGCTGCATCATCGGCGAAACGGTTCGCTCGCAGCTCTTCGGCGCCGCCGATCCAGTCGGCCAGCAGATCCGCGTCGGCAAGGTCTCGTGTCCTGTGATCGGCGTGCTCGCCAAGCGCGGCCAGTCCGGCATGGGCACTGACCAGGACGATGTCGTCATCATGCCGGTAAAGGTGTTCCAGCGGCGCATCAGCGGCAACAGCAACGTGCCGCAGATCATCATCTCGGCGCGCGACGGCGTCTCCACGGCCAAGGTGCAGGCTGACGTCGAAAACCTTCTGCGCGAGCGCCGCAAGATCATTCCCGGCCGCCAGGACGATTTCAACGTCAACGACATGACGCAGATCGCAGAGGCGATGACCGGCACGACGACGCTTCTGACCGGCCTGCTCGGCGCGGTCGCCGCGATCAGCCTGCTCGTGGGCGGCATCGGCATCATGAACATCATGCTGGTCTCCGTCACCGAACGAACCCGCGAAATCGGCATTCGCCTGGCGATCGGCGCGCTCGAAAACCAGGTGCTCACCCAGTTCCTGGTCGAAGCCGTGGCGCTCTCGCTCTTAGGCGGCATCACCGGCATCGTGCTGGGCTTGAGCCTTGGTCTGGTGGCGGTGACCCTCCTGAAAGTCCCCTTCGTCTTCAGCCCGATGATGGTCGCCGTCGCCTTCCTCTTCTCCGCCGCAATCGGGATGATCTTCGGCTATTTCCCGGCGAGGCGAGCAGCCCAGCTGAATCCCATCGAGGCGCTGCGGCATGAGTGACGCGCCGTGGCAAAACGCGTGATATACCTCCCGGTGAGTTGGGAGGAACGTCAACCCTACTCTCCGTCATCCTCGGCCTTTGAGCCGAGGATCAAGTTGGCGCTGGTGGATGCGGTGTGGATGCTCGGCTCAAGGCCGAGGAAGGCGGAGGGTGAGACGGCGAAATGAGTCCTTTCGTGGCGTAGACGCCCTGAGTCTCCGAAACTCACGCCGCTGTTATCTATTTGTCTCTGTTTGATATTTCAATGCCGACTTGTCTTCGGTTTTCGACCGTGCCACTATGTGATATATCAGATTAGGCGGCGGATTTTCAGCATGCAGACGTCACAAAGCCATCGTGCCTATCTTGCGCTGGAGCATCTGATCGTCACGCTGGCGCTGAAGCCGGGCGCCCTCGTCACTGAGAAGCAGCTGATCGATCTGGCGGGCCATGGGCGTACGCCCGTGCGCGAGGCGATCCAGAAGCTGGCTTGGCAGGGGCTGATCCTGGTGAAGCCGCGCGTCGGGCTGCAGGTGGCCGAAATCGCGGCGGAGGATCACGGCAATGTCATGCAGGTGCGCCGCGAGCTGGAGCCGATCGCGGCTTCATTGGCGGCCGAACATGCGACCGACGAACAGCGCGTCCGCCTCATCGACTGCGCCCGAGCGATGGACGATTGCGCCGTGACCGGCGATCTCGCCGGCTTCTTCGCCGCCGACAAGGCCTTTGACGAAATTCTCGAGGATGCCTGCCCGAACGGTTTTATCGTGGCAGCACTCGCCCCGGTGCAGACGCATTCGCGCCGTCTCTGGTATTCCACCGCAAACCCCGAGCGCATGGATCTCGCCATCGCGCTGCATGTTGCCGTCATTCGCGCCATTCAGCAGGGCAGGCCGAAGGAGGCGCGCGCCGCCATGACGGTGCTGATCGACTATCTCGCCGCCAAATAGAAACGGCCCCGTTTCCGGAGCCGTTATCAGATATGCATGTCGGAGCTATCAGCCGACGAAAGCGCGTTCGATGACGAACTCAGCGGGCTTGCTGTTGGCGCCTTCATTGAGGCCGGCCTTCTCGAGCAATTCCTTGGTGTCCTTCAGCATGGCCGAGGAGCCGCAGATCATGCCCCGGTCGATTGCCGGATCGAGCGGCGGCACGCCGAGATCGGTAAACAGCTTGCCTGACGAGATCAGGTCGGTGATGCGGCCGCGATATTCGAAATCCTCGCGGGTGACGGTCGCATAATGGCGCAGCTTGTCGCCGACGACTTCTTTCAGTAGCTCGTCATTCTGGATCTCATGAACCAGGTCGAAGCCGTATTTCAGCTCTGCGACATCGCGCGTTGTATGGGTGAGGATGACTTCCTCGAACTTTTCATAGGTCTCGGGATCGCGGATCAGGCTGGCGAAGGGCGCAACGCCGGTTCCCGTCGAGAACATGTAGAGGCGACGGCCAGGCGTCAGCGCGTCGAGCACCAGCGTGCCCGTCGGCTTCTTGCGCATCAGCACCTGGTCGCCCGGCTTGATCGCCTGCAGATGCGAGGTCAGCGGACCGTCCGGCACCTTGATCGAGAAGAACTCGAGCTCCTCGGCCCAAGCGGGGCTGGCGATCGAATAGGCGCGGAAGACCGGCTTGCCCTCGACCATCAGGCCGATCATCGCGAATTCGCCGGAACGGAAACGGAAGCCCTGCGGCCGGGTCATCGTGAAACGGAAGAGCCGGTCGGTGTAATGCGTCACGGCAAGCACCGTCTCGGCGTAAACGCCGGCGGGGATGGACGAGGCGAAGTCTTCGGTCTTTGCAGGCGCGTTCATTGCGGTAGAGGATCCCGTTTCGTCGGATGAACCATCAGATGCGAGGCAGATATTACATATCCGGCCGGAATTAAAGGCATTCCATTCCATGCAGCGCTCATGAAAGGAAATATGCATGTCCCTGTCAGGATTCAATGGCTGGCGGGGAATGTCTCATTTCCCGCTGGCGAAGCCCGGCAAAGGATGCATATTAGAGCGGCGCGCCGCAAACGCCTGCGAATATCATGCAAAAACGGTGCGACAACAAAGACCTACGACGCCGAACCCGATTGAGCAAAGAGGGTCCGGTGATAGTGGCGAAAAAGAACGCTTGCCGGGGCGAGCGCGATAGGGCGGTCGGGGAATATGAAGATTTTCAACTACAAGCGCGTTCCTTACGCGGAGATGCGCGCCTTTTCCGTCCATATATTGACGGCCTCCGGTTCCTTCCTGGCCTTTCTCGGCGTCGTCGCCGCCGCCGAGCACCGCTTCATCGACATGTTCTGGTGGCTGGGTCTTGCCCTCCTCGTCGACGGCATCGATGGCCCGATCGCCCGCAAGGTGCGCGTCAAGGAAGTGCTGCCGAACTGGTCGGGAGACACGCTCGACAACATCATCGATTACGTCACCTATGTGTTGCTGCCGGCCTTCGCGCTCTATCAGAGCGGCATGATCGGCGAGCCCTGGTCCTTCGTCGCAGCCGGCATGATCGTCGTCTCCAGCGCTATCTATTATGCCGATATGGGCATGAAGACGGAGGAATATTTCTTCTCCGGCTTTCCCGTCGTCTGGAACATGATCGTCTTCACCCTGTTCGTCATCGATGCCAGCGCGACGACCGCGCTTGCCGTCGTCATCGTTTCGGTGGTGCTGACCTTCCTGCCGATCAATTTCCTGCATCCGGTCCGCGTCCAAAGGCTGCGCCCGCTCAATCTCGGCGTCTTTTTCCTCTGGTCGGCGCTCGGCATCTATTCGCTGCTGAAAAATTTCCAGACGCCTGAATGGGCGCTCGTTCTCTTCATTGTGAGCGGGATCTATCTTTACGTCATCGGCGCGGTGCTGCAATTCTTCCCGGCCCTCGGACGGAAATCTTAAGGACGGCAATATGACGAAGACCCAGGCAGTTTCATTCTCGAAGACCGGCGGACCTGATGTTTTCGAGTACGTCGACATCGATCTTGCACCACCCGCGGCAGGTGAAGTGCAGATCCGCCAGGCAGCAATCGGCCTCAACTTTATTGATGTCTATTTCCGCAACGGCTCCTACAAGGTGCCGCATCTTCCTTTCGTCACTGGTAAGGAGGGGGCTGGCGCTGTGACAGCAGTCGGCCCTGACGTTACCGATTTCAAGGTCGGCGATCGTGTCGCCTATGCGAGCGCCGACGGCGCCTATAGCGCTGAACGCAATATTGGAGCGCGCCATCTGGTGCATGTGCCCGATAGCATAACGCTCGAAACGGCGGCGGCCATGATGCTGAAAGGCATGACCGCCGAATATCTCCTGAACCGCACCTTCAAGGTCGGCCCTGAGACGGTGCTGCTGTTTCATGCCGCCGCCGGCGGCGTTGGACTGATCGCCGGCCAATGGGCAAAGGCGCTCGGCGCCACCGTCATCGGCACGGCAGGATCGGAAGACAAGGTCGCGCTGGCGCTAGAACACGGCTACGACCATGTGATCAATTACAAGAGCGGAGACTTCGTCGGTCGGGTCCGCGACATAACCGGCGGCAAGGGCGTCGACGTCGTCTATGATTCGATCGGCCGCGATACTTTTCCACAGTCGCTCGACTGCCTGAAACCGCGCGGTCTGTTCGCCTCCTTCGGCCAGTCCTCCGGCCCGATCGAGAATTTCACCCTTTCCCAGCTGGCGCAGAGGGGCTCACTCTTTGCGACGCGGCCGACACTCTTCACCTATATCGCCGCGCGACAGGAACTGATCGACAGTGCGAAAGCGCTATTTGATATTGTGCGAAGCAACAAAGTGCGTATCAATGTCAATCAAACCTATCCGCTGCGTGAGGTTGGGCGGGCTCACGCCGATCTGGAATCAAGAAAAACAACAGGAACGACGCTGCTGATTCCATGAGATCCGAACGGACCGATTGGCAGAAGAAATGAGGGGAACGTGTCGCCATTGAATGTGCCGGATTCCGGTGCGTTACTATCCGTCCAGAAGCTGACGAAGTTTTTCGGTGGCTTTGCCGCCTGCAATGAAATCGATCTCGATATCGCGCCGGGTGAAATTCATGCGCTCCTCGGCGAAAATGGCGCAGGCAAATCCACGCTGGTCAAGATGCTGTTCGGCGTTCTGGAGCCGACCCATGGTCAAATCCTCTGGGACGGCACGCCGGTCACCGTCGCTTCGCCCGGTGAGGCCCGCAGGCTCGGCATCGGCATGGTCTTCCAGCATTTTTCCCTGTTCGAAGCGCTGACGGTCGCCGAGAACATCGCGCTGTCGCTCGATGACACCATTCCAATCGACAGGATCGCCGAAGAGGCGAGGGCGCTCTCGGTCGCCTACGGCCTGCCGCTCGACCCGCATGCTCATGTCGCCGATCTCTCCGTCGGCGAACGCCAGCGCATTGAGATCGTCCGGGCGCTGCTGCAGAACCCGAAGCTCATCATTCTCGATGAGCCGACCTCGGTGCTGACGCCGCAGGAAGCCGACAGGATGTTCGAAACCCTGTTCAAGCTGCGCGCCGAGGGCCGCTCTGTTCTCTATATCAGTCACCGCCTGGAAGAGGTGCAGCGTATCTGCGATCGCGCCACTGTGCTGCGCCATGGCCGCGTGACCGGCGCCTGCGATCCGAAGCAGGAGACGCCCGCCTCGCTTGCCCGCATGATGGTCGGCAGCGAGGTGGCGACCGTCACCCATCCCGAGCGCTCGGACAAGGGCGAGGTGCAGCTTGCTGTGACGAACCTGTCGGTTGCCGCGCGCACGCCCTTCGCCATGCCGCTACGCGATGTCTCGATGACCGTTCGGGCCGGCGAGATCCTGGCGATTGCCGGGGTCGCCGGCAATGGGCAAAGCGAATTGTTCGACGCACTCTCCGGCGAATATCCGGTCGTTTCGGCCGAAGCGATCGTTATCCGGAAGAAGCCCGTGGGTACCGAGGGGATAACGGCCCGCCGCCTGCTCGGCGCCGGGTTCGTGCCGGAAGAGCGCCATGGCCATGCCGCCGTTTCAGCCATGAAGCTGTCGGACAATCTGGTGCTCGCCCGCAGTCAGTCGGATCGCAAGGCCTTTCTTGGCGTGCTCGGCATCATTCGCCATGGCGCGGTGAAATCGGCCGCACGGCGCATCTCCGAGGCAATGGATGTCCGCAAGAGCGGGGACGACCCAGCCGCGGCCTCCCTTTCCGGCGGCAATCTGCAGAAATTCATCGTCGGCCGCGAACTCGACCGCCAGCCGGCCCTCCTCGTTGTCAACCAGCCGACCTGGGGCGTCGATGCGGGAGCCGCAAGCCGCATCCGCCAGGCGCTCGTCGATCTTGCAAAAGCCGGCTCCGCCGTCGTCGTCATCAGCCAGGATCTCGACGAGATCTTCGAGGTCGCGACCGATATCGCCGTCATCTCCGAGGGACGCCTTTCCCACCCCTATCCGGCCGGCGAGCTGACGCGCGAAAAGATCGGCCTGCTGATGGGCGGCCTGCATGACGCCAAGCCTGCCGCGGAGGCTGCCCATGCGCATTGAACTCGAGAAACGCGCCGAGGTTTCGAAGCTCTTTGCCTTCGTCTCGCCGCTGCTGGCGCTTGTGCTGACGCTCGCCTTCGGCGCCATCATGTTCGCCATGCTCGGCAAGGACCCGGTCGAGTCGCTGGACGCTTTTTTCGTCGAGCCGCTGCTCGAGGTCTGGTCGCTGCACGAACTGGCGATCAAGGCCGCGCCGCTGATCCTGATCGCCGTCGGCCTTGCCGTGTGCTATCGCTCGAACAACTGGAATATCGGTGCCGAGGGCCAGTTCACCATCGGCGCCATCACCGGCTCCTATCTGCCGATCGTCTTCTACGACTGGCACTCGCCGTTCGTCCTGCCGTTGATGCTGATCCTGGGAGCCCTCGGCGGCGCGCTCTTTGCCGCCATTCCGGCCCTTTTGAAGGCCCATTTCAACACCAATGAGATTCTGACGTCGCTGATGCTGGTCTATATCGCCCAGCTCTTCCTCGATTGGCTGGTGCGCGGCGCCTGGCGCGATCCGCAGGGATTCAACTTTCCGGTCTCGCGCGATTTCGCACCCGAAGCCGTGCTGCCGGCGATCTGGGAGGAATCCGGCCGGGCCCACTGGGCCTTTATTTTCGCCATCATCGCGGCATTCGGCGTCTGGTTCATGCTGCGTTATACGCTGAAAGGCTTCGAGATCATCGTGCTCGGCCAGTCTGAGCGGGCAGGGCGCTTTGCCGGCTTTTCGTCGAAGAAGATGATCTGGTTCAGCTTTCTCTTCTCAGGGGCTCTTGCTGGTCTTGCCGGTATCTCGGAGGTTTCCGGCTCGATCGGCCATCTGCAGCCGGCGATCTCGCCAGGCTACGGCTTCACCGCCATCATCGTCGCCTTCCTCGGCCGGCTCAATCCGCTCGGCATCATCGCGTCCGGCCTGGTGCTGGCGCTGACCTACCTCGGCGGCGAGGCCGCACAGCTGTCGCTCGGCGTCTCGGACAAGGTCACCCGCGTCTTCCAGGGCCTGCTGCTCTTTTTCGTGCTCTCCTGCGATACACTGATCTACTACAAAATCCGCATCGTCTGGTCGCGGTTGAGGAGCGGCGCGGTATGAGCATTTTCGAAGCCATTCTGCTGACGGTTATCACCGCCTCGACGCCGCTTGTCATCGCCGCGCTCGGCGAACTGGTGACGGAGCGATCCGGCGTTCTCAATCTCGGCGTCGAAGGCATGATGATCATGGGCGCGGTTGCCGCTTTTGCCGGAGCGCAGACGTCGGGCTCGCCCTATGCCGGGATCATCTGCGGGATAGCGGCGGGTGCGCTGTTCTCGCTGCTGTTCGCCTTCCTGACGCTGACGCTGGTGGCCAATCAGGTGGCGACGGGACTGGCGCTTACGCTTCTCGGCCTCGGCGCATCCGGCATGCTCGGGGAGCCCTATGTCAGCGTTCCCGGCATTCGCCTCGAAGAGATCGTCGTTCCGATCCTGTCGGATATTCCCGTCATCGGCCATGTTCTGTTCAGGCAGGATCTGATCTTCTACCTGTCGATTGCGCTTGTGATCGGCGTCAGCTGGTTCCTGTTCCGCAGCCGGGCCGGGCTGAAGCTGAGAGCAATCGGTGACAGTCATACGTCGGCGCATGCGCTCGGCATCGGTGTCATCCGCACGCGCTACCTGGCGGTGATGTTCGGCGGCGCCTGCGCCGGCCTTGCCGGAGCGCAGCTCTCGCTCGTCTATACGCCGCAATGGGCGGAAAACATGTCGGCCGGCCGCGGCTGGATCACCCTGGCGCTTGTCGTTTTCGCTTCCTGGCGGCCGTGGCGGGTTTTTGCCGGCGGGTATCTCTTCGGCGCGGTCACCATCCTGCAGCTGCACGCTCAGGCCTTCGGCCTCGGCATTCCCTCTCAGTTTCTGTCGATGCTGCCCTATGCCGCGACTATTGTGGTTCTCATCATCATTTCTCATAATCGGCGCACGACGATGATCAACACGCCGGCATCGCTTGGAAAAGCTTTCGTGCCGGAGCGATAAACCAACAACAACAGACGGGTTTCCGGAATAACTTCAAACCAACAGGGGTCACCATGAAGAAGTTCGCACTCACACTTGCCGCTTCGGCAGCCGCCATTATCGGCGTCTCCTCAGCCGCTCAGGCCGCCGAGAAGACGAAGGTCTGCTTCGTCTATGTCGGTTCGCACACCGACGGCGGCTATTCGCAGGCCCACGATCTCGGCCGCCAGCAGGTACAGGCCGAATTCGGCGACAAGATCGAAACGCCTTATCTCGAAAACGTGCCGGAAGGCCCGGATGCCGAGCGCGCCATCGAGCGCCTCGCTCGTTCCGGCTGCAAGCTCATCTTCACCACCTCCTTCGGCTTCATGGATGCAACCGTGAAGGTTGCCGCCAAGTTCCCGAAGGTCAAATTCGAGCACGGCACCGGCTACAAGACCGGCCCCAATCTCGCCACCTACAATTCGCGCTTCTATGAGGGCCGCTACATCCTTGGCCAGATCGCCGCCAAGACCTCGAAGAATCACGGCGCCGCCTACATCGCCTCGTTCCCGATTCCGGAAGTGGTGATGGGCATCAACTCATTCGAACAGGGCGCCAGGTCGATCGATCCGAGCTTCAAGCTCAAGGTCATCTGGGTCAACACCTGGTTCGACCCGGGCAAGGAAGCCGATGCCGCCAAGGCGATGGTCGATCAGGGCGTCGACGTTCTGACGCAGCATACCGATACGACGGCGCCGATGCAGGTCGCCGAAGAGCGCGGCATCCATGCCTTCGGCCAGGCGTCCGACATGATCGCAGCCGGCCCGAAGGCGCAGCTGACGGCAATCGTCGATACCTGGGGCACCTATTACTCCAAGCGCGTGCACGCGCTTCTCGACGGCACCTGGAAGTCCGAGCAGAGCTGGGACGGCCTGAAGGACGGCATCCTGAAGATGGCGCCGTACACCAACATGCCTGACGACGTGAAGAAGATGGCCGAGGAAACCGAAGCCAAGATCAAGTCGGGCGAGCTGCATCCCTTCACCGGCCCGATCAACAAGCAGGACGGAACGCCCTGGCTGAAGGCCGGCGAGAAGGCCGATGACGGTACGCTGCTCGGCATGAACTTCTACGTCGAAGGCGTCGACGACAAGCTGCCGGCGCAATAATCGGTTTATCGATTTTGCGGATGCGAAGGGCGCTCCTGGGGGCGCCCTTTTTTCTTCTGAACCGTTAAAAAAAGCGATTTACAAAAGTAATACTATATGATTTTTTGACCCTGCGCCGCGAAGGAGCGGCATTGGGAGGATATCATGACATTGAAGACTGCACTTTTGAGTGCCACGATTTTGGCTGCCTGCATGTTCGGTTCGGCTTCGGCCGCCGGCTTGACCGTCGGCTTCTCGCAGATCGGTTCGGAATCGGGCTGGCGTGCGGCTGAAACGACCGTGACCAAGGAGCAGGCCAAGAAGCGCGGCATCGATCTGAAGTTTGCCGATGCGCAGCAGAAGCAGGAAAATCAGATCAAGGCTTTGCGCTCCTTCATCGCTCAGGGCGTCGATGCCATTTTGATCGCTCCGGTCGTCGAAACCGGCTGGGACGACGTTCTGAAGGAAGCCAAGGAAGCCAAGATCCCGGTCATTCTTCTCGACCGCACCATCAAGGCTCCCGACGATCTGTACCTGACGGCTGTTACGTCTGACCTCGTTCATGAAGGCAAGGTCGCAGGCGACTTCCTGGTGAAGACCGTCGGCGATAAGAAGTGCAACGTCGTCGAACTGCAGGGCACGACCGGTTCGTCGCCGGCCATCGCCCGCAAGAAGGGTTTCGAAGAGGCTCTCGCCGGCCACGATAACCTCAAGATCGTTCGCAGCCAGACGGGCGACTTCACCCGCACCAAGGGCAAGGAAGTCATGGAAAGCTTCCTGAAGGCCGAGAACGGCGGCAAGGATATCTGCGCGCTTTATGCCCATAATGACGACATGGCCGTCGGCGCCATCCAGGCAATCAAGGAAGCCGGCCTGAAGCCGGGCAAGGATATCCTCGTCGTCTCGATCGACGCCGTACCCGATATCTTCAAGGCAATGTCCGAAGGCGAGTCCAATGCCACGGTCGAGCTGACGCCGAACATGGCCGGTCCGGCCTTCGACGCGCTCGATGCATATCTGAAGGACAAGAAGGCTCCGCCGAAGTGGATCCAGACCGAGTCCAAGCTCTACACGCCTTCCGACGACCCGATGAAGGTCTACGAAGAGAAGAAGGGTCAGGGCTACTGATTTGAACCTGGAACCGCACTGGCCCATAATGGGCCGGTGCGGAACTGCCGGTGCCGATCGGGCGTCATGCCCGGTCTCGGCGCGGGCGCACGGCGCAATATCAGGACACAGCAGCCCCTCATGGTTCACAATAACGAGACAATTCTCGCAGCCTCGGCCATATCCAAGTTTTTCCCCGGCGCCGTCGCCTTGGACAAGGTTGATTTCACGCTGCGCCGCGGTGAGGTTCATGCGCTTCTCGGCGAAAACGGCGCCGGAAAATCGACGCTGATCAAGTGCATCACCGGCGCCTATCATCGCGACGGCGGGAGCCTGACGCTCGATGGCCAGGAAATCAATCCAGCCAATACGCTCGCCGCCCAGAATCTCGGCATCGGCACCGTCTATCAGGAGGTCAACCTCCTCTCTAATCTGAGCGTCGCCGAAAATCTCTTTCTCGGACGCCAGCCGAGGCGTTTCGGCATGACCGACGTGCGCGCGATGAACCGCAAGGCGCGCGAACTGCTCGCCGGTTACGGCATCGATATCGACGTCACCGCCGAACTCAGTCGCTTCTCTGTCGCCGTCCAGCAGGTGGTGGCGATCGCCCGCGCAGTCGATCTCTCGGGCAAGGTGCTGATATTGGATGAACCGACGGCAAGCCTCGACAACCAGGAAGTGGCGCTGCTGTTCCGCATCATCGAGGACCTGAAAAAGCGCGGTCTCGGCATCGTCTTCATTACCCATTTCCTCGAGCAGGTCTATGCGATCAGCGATCGCATCACCGTGCTGCGCAACGGCAAGCTCGTCGGCACCCGCGAGGCCGCCGATCTGCCGCGCCAGGGCCTGATCGCCATGATGCTCGGCCGCGAGCTCGCCCAGGCCGAAGAAACGGTCAGGAAGCACAGCATTGCGGCGGGCGAGGTTCGCTACCGGTTTGCCGGCTACGGCAAACGCGGCAAGGTCAAGCCGTTTGATCTCGATGTGCGCGCAGGCGAGGTGGTCGGCATCGCCGGCTTGCTCGGCTCCGGACGCACCGAAACAGCCGAACTGCTGTTCGGCGTCGAGCATGCCGATAGCGGCAGCGTTACGATCGACGGCCAGCCTGCAACGCTTTCCAGCCCGCGCGCTGCGATCGAGAAGGGCTTCGGCTTCTGTCCCGAGGACCGCAAGACCGATGGCATCGTCGGCGACCTGTCGATCCGCGAAAATATCGCGCTTGCGCTGCAGGCCCGCCGCGGCTGGACCCGGCCGCTGTCGCGCGCCGAGCAGAACGCGCTCGCCGACCGGTACATCAAGGCGCTCGATATCCGCACGACCGACCGTGAGAAGCCGATCCGGCTGCTCTCGGGCGGCAACCAGCAGAAGGCGATCCTTGCCCGCTGGCTGGCGACCAATCCTAAGTTTCTCATCCTCGACGAGCCGACCCGCGGCATCGATGTCGGCGCCCATGCCGAGATCATCAGGCTCATCGAACAACTCTGCGCCGAAGGCATGTCATTGATCGTAATTTCCTCGGAACTTGAAGAGCTTGTCGCCTATAGTTCACGTGTTATCGTACTTCGCGACAGGCAGCATATCGCCGAATTGACCGGCGAGCGCATCACCGCTGCCGGTATCGTCGATGCCATTGCCGCCGCCGAACACAAGACGGAGGACGCATGAAATCCTCCAGGAATGCGCTGGCCTATCGCCTGGCGCCGCAAGTGATCGCCCTCGCTGTCATTCTTCTGTTAAATTTCATAACGTCACCGCAGTTTTTTAACGTGGTGGTTCAGAACGGGCGCCTTTATGGCAGCCTGATCGACGTGCTGAATCGCGGCGCGCCGGTGGCGCTCTTGGCGATCGGCATGACGCTGGTGATTGCCACCAAAGGCATTGACCTGTCCGTCGGCGCGATCATCGCCATCTGCGGCGCCGTTGCCGCATCATCGATCGTGTCTGGAAATTCAGTTGCCTACACCATTCTGTTAACGCTGGCGATCGGGCTTGCCTGCGGCGTCTGGAACGGGTTCCTGGTGGCGATCCTCAACATCCAACCGATCATTGCCACGCTGGTGCTGATGGTCGCCGGCCGCGGCATCGCGCAGCTCATCACCGAGGGTGCCATCCTGACCTTCAACGATGACGGTCTGATCTTCTTCGGCAGCGGTTCCATGGCTCTCCTGCCGATGCCTGTGGTCATCTGGCTCCTCGTCGGCTTGCTGGTCATCCTGCTCGTCCGCCGCACCGCGCTCGGCATGCTGCTCGAGGCCATTGGCATCAATCGCCGTGCCAGCACGCTCTCCGGCATTCAGACGCCGGTGCTGCTGATGGCGGTCTATATGCTGAGCGGTCTCTGCGCCTCGATCGCCGGCATCATCGTCGCCGCCGACATCAAGGGCGCCGACGCCAACAATGCCGGCCTCTGGCTCGAACTCGACGCCATCCTCGCCGTCGTCGTCGGCGGCAATTCGCTGCTCGGCGGAAGATTCAGCATCGTCGGATCGCTGATTGGCGCGATGATCATCCAGGCGGTCAACACCGGCATCCTCTCCTCCGGCTTCCCGCCCGAATTCAACTTGATCATCAAGGCGGTCATCATCATCGTGATCCTCGTCATCCAGTCGCCGGCGGTACAGTCGCTCGCCATCTTCGCCAGCCGCCGGCAGAGCGGAAGGGAGTAGCCGAAATGAACTCCAAATACCTGCCTCTGCTTGCGACCATCGTCATCTTCGTCCTCGCCTATGCCGGCTGCACCCTGCAATATCCCAACATGCTGTCGACGCGCGTCATCGGCAATCTGCTGACGGACAACGCCTTTCTCGGCATTGCCGCCGTCGGCATGACCTTCGTCATCATCTCCGGCGGCATCGATCTATCGATCGGTTCGGTCATCGCCTTCACCGGCGTCTTCCTCGCCGTCGTCCTGCAGAACAGCTCGATCCATCCGCTGCTCGCCTTCGCCCTCGTCCTCGTCATCACCACCGCCTTCGGTGCCGTCATGGGCGCGATCATCCATTATCTCGAAATGCCGGCCTTCATCGTCACGCTTGCCGGCATGTTTCTGGCGCGCGGTATCGCCTTCGTGCTCTCGATCGACAGCATTCCGATCAACCACGACTATTATTCGACGCTGACGAGCCTCTATTGGCGACTGCCCGGAGGCGGGCGGCTGACGCTGATCGGCGCCATCATGCTTCTGGTCTTTGCCGCCGGCATCTTCATCGCCCACCGCACCCGCTTCGGCACCAATGTCTATGCGCTCGGCGGCGGTCCGCAGACGGCGCGGCTGATGGGCGTGCCGGTCGGCCGCACGACGATCCAGATCTATGCGCTGTCGGGTTTTCTCGCCGGCCTATCCGGAATCGTTTTTTCGCTGTACACCTCTGCTGGATATTCTCTTGCGGCGGTCGGCGTCGAACTCGACGCGATCGCGGCAGTCGTCATCGGAGGGACGCTGCTGACCGGAGGAGCGGGATTCGTGGCGGGAACCTTGATCGGTATCCTGATCCAGGGGCTCATTCAGACCTACATCACCTTCGACGGCACGCTGTCGAGCTGGTGGACGAAGATCCTGATCGGCCTGCTGCTGTTTGCATTCATCCTGATGCAGAAGGCGATCCTGTTCCTTTCCAGTCTGAACAAGAGGTATGCCTGAGGAGGAGACGGATCGCTTGCGCAACAAATTGATCGAGACACGAAAGACGGGGCGCCGGAACCGGACGAGCCACGCGCAGGTGGTGGACGAGCTCGGCAAGGCGATCGTCGCAGGTACCTATCCCGTTGGCTCGATCCTGCCGGGCGATACGGAACTGGCGCAACGCTTCAAGGTGTCGCGCACGGTCTTGCGCGAGACGATGAAGACGCTCGCCGCCAAGGGCATGGTCGTCGCCAAGGCCCGGGTCGGCACACGTGTGACCGAGAAGAATCTCTGGAACATGTTCGATAGCGAGATTATCGCCTGGCACTTCGACAGCGGTGTGACGGAAGAATTCCTGTTGCAGCTTTACGATATCCGTCTTGCCGTCGAGCCCTTCGCCGCCGGCCTCGTCGCAGAGCGGGCCAATGCCGAGGAAATCGAGACGCTGCGCGGGCTGGCGGAGGAGATGGCGGCGAGCGGCCATACGGCCGACAGCCTGGCGCTCGCCGACCTGCACTTTCACCTGGCGCTCGCCGAAGCCTCGCACAATCCCTTCATGCGCACGCTCGGCAGTCTCATCGAGGCGGCTCTCGTCGGCATGTTCCGCATCAGCACGCCGCCCTCCGAAAACGGGTTTGCCAACATTGCCGACACCCATATGCGGATCGTCGATGCCATCGCTGCCGGTGACAGCGCCGCCGCGCGTCGGGCGATGGAAGTCGTCATCCTGGACGGCCGCGATCATGTGCACGAAGCCTTTGCGACCCGCGGCGATCCTGCTGCCATGGAGCCGCTTTCGCCCGCAATTTCACCGAAGTAAGGGCATTGACCGTGCTATGGCGTTGCCCTTCTTAGGAGACGCCCGAGGGGCGCCGTCGCACTTTTCATCCTTCCATCGCGGCTTTCGAAAATCGATTCCGATTTGAGGAATTATGCAGTATGAGGCAGGAAAGCCGCCTTATCGCGCGGATTCGCGGAGCAGATCATGGAACGTACTTGCCTTGCCGTCATCCTTGCCGCCGGTGACAGCACGCGGATGAAATCCTCGAAATCGAAGGTGCTGCATCCGGTCGCCGGGCGGCCGATGATCGCCCATGTGGTCGAGGCGGTCGCCTCCGCCGGCATTTCCGCCGTCGCCCTTGTCGTGGGCCGCGACGCCGAGGAGGTGGCAAAGGCTGCCAGCATCAACGGTGTCGGCGTCGAATCCTATCTGCAGCAGCAGCGCCTCGGCACCGGCCACGCAGTGCTGGCGGCGCGCGAAGCGATCGCCAGGGGGTATGACGACATCCTCGTCACCTATGGCGACGTGCCGCTGCAGACCGGCGAGCCGCTGAAGGCTGCCCGCCAGGAGCTTGCCGAGGGCAGCGACATCGTCGTGATCGGTTTCCACACCGACCGCCCGACCGGCTACGGCCGCCTGCTCGTCAAGGACGGTGAATTGATCGCCATCCGCGAAGAGAAGGATGCGACCGATGCCGAGCGCACTGTGACCTGGTGCAACAGCGGACTGATGGTGATCAACGGCCGCAAGGCGCTCGATCTCCTCTCGCGCATCGGCAATTCCAATGCCAAGGGCGAATTCTATCTGACCGATCTCGTCGAGATCGCCCGCTCGCTCGGCTGTCGCGTCACCGCCGTCGATGCCCCCGAAATCGAAATGACCGGCTGCAACAACCGCGCGGAACTCGCGATTATCGAGCGCTTGTGGCAGGAGCGCCGCCGCCGCGAGATGATGCTGGCGGGCGTCACCATGATCGCACCGGAAACGGTGTTCCTCTCCTACGATACAGTCATCGGCCAGGATGCGCTGATCGAGCCGAACGTTGTCTTCGGTCTCGGCGCCGTGATCGACAGCGGCGCCGTCATTCACGCTTTCTCGCATATCGAAGGCGCTCATGTCAGCCGGGGCGCGACCGTTGGTCCCTTCGCGCGGCTGCGGCCGGGTACCGATCTCGCAAACGGCGCGAAGGTCGGCAATTTCTGCGAAGTCAAGAATGGCCGGTTGGGTGAGGGCGCCAAGGTCAACCACCTCACCTATATCGGCGATGCCGTCATCGGCGCCGGCAGCAATATCGGCGCCGGCACGATCACCTGCAATTATGACGGGGTCAACAAGAGCGAGACGGTGATCGGCGAGAACGCCTTTATCGGCTCCAACTCCTCACTGGTCGCGCCGGTGACGATCGGCGACGGCGCTTATGTCGGCTCCGGTAGTGTCATCACCGCCGACGTGCCGGCCGATGCGCTGGCGCTCGGCCGTGCCCGCCAGGAGATCAAGCCCGGCCGTGCTTCCCTGCTGCGCGAGCGCGCACTCGCCATCAAGGCGGCGAAGAAGGCCAAGACTTAGAGCCCGCTTTCCGTAACCGGCGGAAATTGAAAGTGACCGCCGAGACCATTGAGAAATAAGCCGAAATCGTTAGGACTGGCCGCGTTATCGGAGGCTTAGGGGATATTGCATGTGCGGAATTGTGGGGATCGTCGGAACTCAGCCTGTTGCCGGGCGCCTGGTCGATGCGCTGAAGCGCCTCGAATATCGTGGTTATGATTCCGCTGGCGTCGCCACCGTCCACGAGGGGGTGATGGATCGCCGCCGCGCCGAGGGCAAGCTCTTCAACTTGGAAAAGCGCCTCGACGTCGAACCGCTGCCCGGCACGGTCGGAATTGCCCATACGCGCTGGGCTACCCATGGCGTGCCCAATGAGACCAATGCCCATCCGCATTTCGTCGAAGGTGTCGCCGTCGTCCATAACGGCATCATCGAAAACTTCTCCGAGCTGCGCGACGAACTGACCGCGGACGGCTCGGTCTTCGAAACCCAGACCGACACCGAAGTCGTCGCCCAGCTGATGGCGAAATATCTGCGCGAAGGCCTCGAGCCGCGCGCCGCCATGCTGAAAATGCTCAACCGGGTGACCGGCGCCTATGCGCTGGCCGTCATGCTCAAGGCCGATCCCGACACGATCATGGCCGCCCGTTCCGGCCCGCCGCTTGCCGTCGGCTACGGTCGCGGCGAGATGTTCCTCGGCTCGGACGCCATCGCGCTTTCGCCCTTCACCAACGAGATCACCTATCTCGTCGACGGCGACTGCGCCGTCATCACCCGCGATAGCGTCTCGGTCCTGGATTTCGCCGGCAAACCGGTCAAGCGCGCCCGGCAGATCTCGCAGGCGACCGCCTATGTCGTCGACAAGGGCAATCACCGCCACTTCATGGAAAAGGAAATCTACGAGCAGCCGGAGGTGATCTCCCATGCGCTCAGCCACTATGTCGATTTCGCCGAGAACACCATCGGCGCCAATGCCGCAGCGATTGACTTCAAGGCGGCGACCGGCCTGGCGATCTCGGCCTGCGGCACCGCCTATCTCGCCGGTCTCGTCGGCAAATACTGGTTCGAGCGTTATGCCCGCCTGCCGGTCGAGATCGACGTCGCCTCTGAATTCCGTTACCGCGAAATGCCGCTCTCGCCCTCGCAGGCGGCACTCTTCATCTCGCAGTCCGGCGAAACCGCCGATACGCTGGCCTCGCTGCGCTACTGCCGCGACAACGGCCTGAAGATTGGCGCCGTCGTCAACGTCCGCGAATCGACGATCGCCCGCGAATCCGATGCCGTCTTCCCGATCATGGCCGGCCCGGAAATCGGCGTCGCCTCGACCAAGGCCTTCACCTGCCAGCTCGCCGTGTTGGCGTCGCTGGCGATCGGCGCCGGCAAGGCGCGCGGTACGGTGAGCACTGAGGAGGAGAGGGCCCTGGTGCGTCATCTCGCCGAAATGCCGCGCGTCATGAGCCGGGTGCTGAACCTCATCCAGCCGCAGATGGAAAGCCTGTCGCGCGAACTGTCGAAATGCAAGGACGTGCTTTATCTCGGCCGCGGCACCAGCTTCCCGCTTGCCATGGAGGGGGCGCTGAAGCTCAAGGAAATCTCCTATATCCACGCCGAAGGTTATGCCGCCGGCGAATTGAAGCACGGGCCGATCGCGCTGATCGACGAAAACATGCCTGTTATCGTCATTGCGCCCTACGACCGTTTCTTCGAAAAGACCGTTTCCAACATGCAGGAGGTCGCAGCCCGCGGCGGCCGCATCATTTTCATCACCGACGAAGCGGGTGCCGCGGCCTCGAAGCTGCCGACCATGGCGACGATTACCCTGCCTGTCGTCGATGAAATCATCGCGCCGATGATCTTCTCGCTGCCGATCCAGCTGCTTGCCTACCACACAGCCGTCTTCATGGGCACCGACGTCGACCAGCCCCGCAACCTGGCGAAATCCGTGACCGTGGAATAAGCCTGTAATGCCGGATTTCCGGCGCCGAAACATGTTGTACGACGCCCCGAATTCTGGCAATTTTGGAGTGCGGACAAGGGGGAGGGCCGGCGTTCCGGCCTGTCCAGGACTAGATGGAGTTCATCAGGAAACGATGACCGACAATACCCCCAGAATGCCGGTGGCAACCCGGCTGAGAAACAACTTTCTCGCGGGCCTGATTATCTGCGCGCCGATCGCCATTACCATCTGGCTGACCTGGACCTTCATCCACTGGTCGGACAGCTGGGTGAGGCCCTATATTCCGGCGCGCTGGAATCCGGAAAGCTATCTGAATTTCGCCATTCCCGGCTTCGGGCTGCTGATCGCCATCGTGCTGATCACCGTCGTCGGCTTCCTCGGCAAGAACCTCATCGGCCAGAGCATCGTCCGTTTCGGCGAATCGATCGTCCAGCGCATGCCGCTGGTTCGCACGATTTATAGAAGCGTGAAGCAGATCTTCGAAACCGTGCTGAAGGACCAGTCGAACTCCTTCAAGAAAGTGGGCCTCATCGAGTATCCGGGGCCTGGCCTCTGGGCTCTGGTTTTCGTCGCCACCGACGCCAAGGGCGAGATCGCATCGAAGTTCAACGCCATGGGTCAGGACATGGTGGCCGTTTTCCTGCCGCCGACCCCTGTGCCGACAGCCGGTTTCCTCATTTTCGTGCCGCGCGAAAAGATCGTCATGCTCGACATGAGCGCGGAAGACGCCGCCAAGTTCCTGATCTCCGGCGGCCTGGTGGCTCCCGAACACAAGCCGTCCGAGCCGAAGCAGAAGCATTTGCCGCGGCCGAAGCCGGTGGCGGTTTCGAAAGCCGATTAACCAGCCCTCAGGAAGCGGATCGCCTCGTCGCGGCGGAACAGATAGAGAAGCGTGCGAATCGCCTGTCCTCGTTCGCTCGTCAGCTCCGGATCGCGCTCGATGAGATAGGCCGCATCCTTGCGGGCGATCTCGAGCAGATCGGCATGCGCCTCGAGGCTGGCGATGCGAAAACCCGGCGTGCCGGACTGGCGGGTTCCGAGCAGCTCGCCTTCGCCGCGCAGCTTCAGATCCTCCTCGGCGATGCGGAAACCGTCTTCCGTCTCCCGCATGATCGAAAGCCGGGCATGGCCGGTTTCGCCGAGCGGCCCCTTGTAGAGCAGGATGCAGGTCGAGGCCTCGTCGCCCCGTCCGACCCGGCCGCGCAGCTGGTGTAATTGCGCCAGGCCGAAGCGTTCGGCATGTTCGATCACCATGATCGTCGCATCCGGCACGTCGACGCCGACCTCGACGACGGTGGTGGCGACGAGCAGCCGGGTTTCGCCGTTCTTGAACGCCATCATCGCCGCATCCTTCTCCGGCCCGCTCATGCGGCCGTGGATGAGGCCGATATCGGGGCCGAGTGCCGAGACCAACGTCGCATGCCGCTCCTCGGCCGACATCAGGTCGAGCTCTTCGGATTCTTCGACCAGCGGGCAGATCCAGTAGGCCTTCTTGCCCTCGGCAAGCGCGCTCTGCAACCGGCCGACGATCTCGCCGGTGCGCTCCATTGGCACGGTGATCGTCTGGATCGGCTTGCGGCCGGCCGGTTTTTCCGTGAGCTTGGAAACATCCATGTCGCCGAAGGCGGCGAGCACCAGCGTGCGCGGGATCGGCGTTGCCGTCATGACGAGCATGTGCGGCGAGATGCCCTTGGCGGTCAGCCGGAGGCGCTGATGCACGCCGAAACGGTGCTGTTCGTCGACGACGGCAAGCATGAGATTGGCGTAAGTGACGCTGTCCTGGAACAGCGCATGTGTGCCGACGACGATCTGTGCTGCGCCCGAGGCGATGCGCTCCAGGATCTCCTCCCGCTCGCGCCCCTTGGTGCGACCGGTCAGCACCTCGATGCCGAGGCCGGCGGAGGCGGCGAATTTGGAGATCGTCGCGTGGTGCTGGCGCGCCAGGATTTCGGTCGGCGCCATCAGTACCGCCTGGCCGCCGCTCTCGATCACCGCTGCCATCGACATCAGCGCAACCAGGGTCTTGCCGGAACCGACATCGCCCTGCAGCAGCCGCAGCATGCGTTCGGTGCCCGCCATGTCCTTCAGAATGTCGGCGATCGCCTCGTTCTGACTTGATGTAAGTGAGAAGGGTAGGGTCTTCTGAATCTTGGCGCTGACCGCCCCCGTCGCCTGCACCGGCTGGCCCGCTACCTTGCGCAGCCTCTGACGCACCAGGCTCAGCGAAAGCTGGCCGGCGAGGAACTCGTCATAGGCGAGCCGCCGCCGCGATGGGGCCTGAGGGTCGATATCGGACGGGTCGCGCGGCTCGTGCAGCATGTGGAAGCTGTCGCGGATCGACGGCAGCCCCTGCTTCTGCGCCAGCGCCGGGTCTATCCATTCCGGCAGCTCAGGAAAACGCGGCAGCGCGGCATCGATGATCTTGCGCAATGTCTTCGGCGAAAGCCCTGCCGTCAGCGGATAGATCGGCTCGACCAGCGGCAGGTTCTCGGCTTCCTCCGCTCTGACGATGTAGTCCGGATGCACCATCGAGGCGCGGCCGTTGAACCAGTCGACCTTGCCGCTGACCGTCACCTCGGCATCGATCGGCAGCTGCTTTTCCAGCCAGGCCGCCTGTCCGCGGAAGAACACCAGCGTCAGCTCGCCGGTCTCGTCATGCAGGAAGACGCGGTAGGGCACATTGCTTTTGCCGCGCGGCGGCACTTGGTGGCGGTCGACGCGCGCGGTGATCGTTACGATCGCGCCCTGCGGCGCCAAGGCTACCCCAGGCTGGTTGCGCCGGTCGATCAGCGAGAAGGGCGCATGGAAGAGAAGATCGATGACCCGGCAATCCTCCACCGTCTCGCGCCCGAGCAGCTTGACGAGTAGTTCGGCGATCTTCGGGCCGACGCCCGGAAGGCCCGAAATGGGGGAAAACAGCGGATCGAGAATGGCGGGGCGCATGAGGCCAAAATGCGATGAACAATGCGGCCTTGGCAAGGCTGACAAGCCGCTTTCGAGGGGCTATAGAGGCGCATCAACAGGAAGGTAATGCCATGACAGGTGTCACGCTCACGAGTGCCGGTCTCGACCCGCGCCGCCGCCGCATCCTTTTCCGCTGCTGGCATCGCGGCATCCGGGAGATGGATCTGGTCTTCGGTCAGTTCGCCGAAGCCGAGATCGCGACGCTTTCGGAAGCCGAGCTCGACGAGTTCGAAACGATCATGGCCGAGGAAGACAATGATCTCGTCCGCTGGATCATGGGAACCTGGCCGGTGCCTGAGCGTTTCCAGACACCGATGTTTGCCCGCCTTGCGGCCTATACGCCCGATTTCGACAAGCCCCTCAGGACGCCGGAATGATCCCTGGTTTCGATGCGAATAAGCTGGCGGCCATTGCCGAGCCGCTGACGATCGGCAATGTGCCTGCCGGCCTTGAACCGCTGCTGCTCGCCGAACTCGCCCGCACGGGAGAGCCGGTCGCCTATGTCATGTCAGACGGCCATCGCATGGTCGATCTCGAGCAGATGCTCGGCTTCGTCGCCCCCGACATTCCGGTTCTCACCCTGCCGGCCTGGGACTGTCTGCCCTATGATCGCGTCTCGCCGAGCGCCGATACCTCGGCCCGCCGGCTGGCCGCGCTCGGCGGCCTCATCGCCCATCGCAAAAAGCCGCATGCGGCAATCGTGCTCGTCACCGCCAATGCCATGTTGCAGAAGGTGGCGCCGCAGGACGTCATTGAAAGCCTCAGCTTTTCGGCCCGTCCCGGCAACCAGCTACGCATGGACGATCTCGCCGGATGTCTGGAGCGCAACGGTTTCGATCGTGTCGCGACCGTTCGCGAGGTCGGCGAATATGCCGTGCGCGGCGGCATTCTCGACGTCTTCGTGCCGGGATCGGAAGAGCCGGTCCGCCTCGATTTCTTCGGCGATACGCTGGAATCGATCCGCAGCTTCGATCCGGCGAGCCAGCGCACGACCGGCCAGGTACGTTCGCTCGATCTCAACCCGATGAGCGAGGTGACGCTGACGCCGGATACGATCAGCCGCTTCCGCAAGAATTACCTGTCGGCTTTCGGCGCGACGACTCGCGATGACGCGCTCTATCTCGCCGTCTCCGAAGGCCGCCGTTACCCCGGCATGGAACACTGGCTGCCGTTCTTCTACGAGAAGCTCGATACCGTTTTCGATTATCTCAGCGGTTTCCGAGTCGTCACCGACAATACCGTCCGCGAAGCCGCGGAAGAACGCTCCAAGCTCGTCCTCGATTATTTCGACGCCCGCCTGAATTCCGGCCAGCCGGCCAAGGGCCAGATGGCGCAGGGCACGCCCTACAAGCCGGTGGCGCCGGGGCAGCTCTACCTGGACAGCAAGCTTTTCGCCAAGACTCTCGACGCGCTCGGCTCGATCCGCATCAGCCCCTTCAACGAGATCGAGGGTGAGGCGAGGCGGGTCGTCAATATCGAGGCCCGCCAGGGCCAGCGCTGGGCCCGCTCGAGTGCCGAAGGCGGCGGTGACGCCGAACGTGTCAATATTTTCGACGTCGTGGTCAAGCATATTGCCGACCGGCGCGCCGGCGGGGCGAAGGTGCTGGTCACCGCCTGGACCGAAGGCTCGCTGGAGCGGCTGCTGCAGGTGCTGAACGAGCATGGCCTGGAAAAGGTGAAGCCGGTCGAGGCGCTGAAGGATCTCGGGGCGCTGGGCAAAGGCGAGGCCGCTGCCGCGGTGCTCAATCTCGAATCCGGCTTCGAGGCCGGTGATCTCGTCGTCATCGGCGAACAAGATATTCTCGGCGACCGCATGGTGCGCCGCTCCAAGCGTCGCAAGCGCGCCGCCGATTTCATCGCCGAGGTCGCCGGCCTCGACGAGGGCTCGATCGTCGTCCATGCCGAACACGGCATCGGCCGCTTTATCGGCCTCAAGACCATCGAGGCGGCAGGCGCCCCGCATGCCTGCCTCGAACTGCAATATGCCGACGAAGCCAAACTCTTCCTGCCGGTCGAAAACATCGATCTCCTCTCGCGCTATGGCGGCGAGGGGACGGATGCTCAGCTCGACAAGCTCGGCGGTGGCGCCTGGCAGATGCGCAAGGCCAAGCTCAAGAAGCGGCTGCTCGACATGGCGGATGCGCTGATCCGCATCGCCGCCGAGCGCCTGACGCGCCATGCGCCTGTTCTGACGACCCCGGACGGACTTTACGACGAGTTTGCCGCCCGCTTCCCCTATGACGAGACCGAAGACCAGGACAATGCCATCGAAGCCGTACGCTCCGATCTCGGCGCCGGGCGACCGATGGATCGCCTCGTCTGCGGCGACGTCGGCTTCGGCAAGACGGAAGTGGCCTTGCGCGCCGCCTTCGTCGCCGCGATGAACGGCGTCCAGGTTGCCGTCGTCGTGCCGACGACCTTGCTCGCCCGCCAGCATTTCAAGACTTTCTCCGAGCGTTTTCGCGGCCTGCCGGTGCGCATCCAGCAAGCCTCGCGGCTTGTCGGCGCCAAGGAACTGGCGCTGACCAAGAAGGAAGTCTCCGAAGGCAAGACCGATATCGTCGTCGGCACCCATGCTCTGCTCGGCGCCGGCATCAAATTCGCCAATCTCGGCCTGCTCGTCATCGACGAAGAGCAGCATTTCGGCGTGAAGCACAAGGAGCGGTTGAAGGAGCTGAAGAGCGACGTGCATGTGCTGACGCTTTCCGCGACGCCGATCCCGCGCACGCTGCAGCTCGCCATGACCGGGGTGCGTGAACTGTCGTTGATCACCACGCCGCCGGTCGATCGCATGGCGGTGCGCACCTTCATCTCGCCTTTTGACAGCCTGGTCATCCGCGAGACGCTGATGCGTGAGCACTATCGCGGCGGCCAGAGCTTCTATGTTTGCCCGAGGCTCGCCGATCTCGCCGATGTGCATGCCTTCCTGCAGTCCGACGTGCCGGAGCTGAAGGTCGCCGTCGCCCATGGCCAGATGCCAGCCGGCGAACTCGAAGACATCATGAACGCCTTCTATGAAGGCCGTTACGATGTGCTGCTGTCGACCACGATCGTCGAATCCGGCCTCGACGTGCCGACAGCCAACACGCTGATCGTCCACCGCGCCGATATGTTCGGCCTTGCCCAGCTCTATCAGCTGCGCGGCCGCGTCGGCCGCTCGAAGGTGCGCGCTTTTGCGCTCTTCACCCTGCCTGTAAACAAGGTGCTGACGGCAACGGCCGACCGTCGGCTGAAGGTGCTGCAGTCCTTGGATACACTCGGCGCCGGCTTCCAGCTGGCAAGCCACGACCTCGATATCCGCGGCGCCGGCAATCTGCTCGGCGAGGAGCAGTCCGGCCATATCAAGGAGGTCGGCTTCGAACTCTACCAGCAGATGCTGGAAGAGGCGGTCGCCGAGGTCAAGGGCATCGACGAAATCCATGATACCGGCTGGTCGCCGCAAATCTCGGTCGGTACGACGGTGATGATCCCGGAAGATTACGTTCCCGATCTGCATCTGCGCATGGCGCTTTACCGCCGTCTCGGCGAACTCACCGAACTCAAGGAGATCGACGGCTTCGGTGCGGAGATGATCGACCGCTTCGGCCCGATGCCGATCGAAGTCCAGCATCTCCTGAAGATCGTCTACATCAAGTCGCTCTGCCGCACCGCCAATGTCGAAAAGCTCGACGCCGGCCCGAAGGGCGTCGTCGTGCAGTTCCGCAACAAGGAATTCCCGAACCCGGCAAATCTCGTCTGCTATATCGGCAAGCAGGGCACAATGGCGAAGATCCGCCCCGATCACAGCCTGTTCCTGACCCGCGACCTGCCGACCCCGGAAAAGCGCCTGCAGGGCGCCGCTGTTATCATGACGCAACTGGCCGAGATGGCGAAATAAACAGAGGGAGGGAGGCAGGCATGGCCACATACGGCGCAACGATCGCCTGGGAGCGCAACGGCGAAACCTTCACCGACAGCCGCTACAGCCGCGCCCACCTCTGGACCTTCGACGGCGGCATCGAGGTGAGGGCGTCCTCCTCCTCACATGTCGTTCCGCTTCCTTATTCCGCCGGAGACGCCGTCGATCCGGAAGAGGCTTTTGTCGCCTCGCTCTCCAGCTGCCACATGCTTTGGTTCCTGTCGATCGCCGCCAAACACCGCTTTTGCGTCGACAGCTACACCGACGCCGCCGAGGGCATCATGGAGAAGAATGCCGAAGGCCGTCTCGCCATGACCGTCGTCACGCTCCGCCCACATGTGGCCTTTTCCGGCGACAAGCAGCCCTCGTTGAGCGAGCTCGAAGCGCTGCACCATCGCGCCCACGACGAATGTTTCATCGCCAACTCCGTGAAGACCGAGGTGCGCTGCATCCCGGTTCTGGGCTGAAAGCCGATACCGTTCAGTCGGCTGGCGGTTCTGACCAACCGATCAGTCTTGCCCATTCATTGGCGCCATCCATGATGATGTCAAACACCGGGTCCTTGATGTCGTAGTAGAAGTCGACGTCGTCGGGAAAACGCTGAGCGAGTCGCTGTTTGATTAGCGCATAGGCATTCGCTGCCGTCCCATGGGCACGCAGGAAGTCGCGGCAGAGAAGAGAGTAGCGCTGATTGAACCGGCCGTTTTCTCGGATGTGCAGATTGGCCGGGCGTCCTCTGCTGCGATAGAAGGCCTTGTGCAATTCGCCTTCCGCCAACTTAACTCCCGGAGGACAGTGGTCGATGACGATTGGCCTGTGCTCGAAACCGACCTGTTCGAATGCCTCGACATCAACGTCGGCCAGATCATTCACGGTCAGCTGGATATCGATGATATCCTTCGCGGGAAGGCCGGGAATGGCCGTCGATCCGATGTGATGCAGATAGGCTCCGGCAGGAGCTACGAGCATGATGGCGCGCTTGAGCGCAGCGAAATCCTCGGCCCAGCTTTGTTGCGGCTCTTCGATCTCGATGCGCGTCGGCACCTCAGTTGAGCCCCGATCGCGCCTCGGCCTTCGCCTTGGCAATATCGCGCAATGCACCCGCCAGCACATCGGGCGTCTGTGCGCCGCTGACGGCATACTGCTGGTCGAAGATGAAGAACGGCACGCCGTTGACGCCCATATCCTGCGCCGCCTTGATTTCGGCGACGATCAGATCGCGATCGGCGTCGGAAGCGAGCAGCGAGGCGATGACCGAGCGGTCCAGGCCGACCTTTTCGGCGATATCGAGTAGCACCGCATGATCGCCGACATTGCGGCCCTCTTCGAAATTCGCTTTGAACAGCGCTGCGACGACCGCGTCCTGCTTTTCGCGGCCTTCGATCATCGCCCAGTGGATCAGCCGATGCGCATCGAGCGTGTTGGGGCCAATTTTGATCGCCTCGAAATCGAAGGCGATGCCGACCTCGCGGCCGAGATCGGTCAGCATCTTATGGGCTTGCGCCACACGCTCCTCGCCGCCGAGCTTCTCAGCCAGCGCCTTCTTCTGATCGACGCCCTCTTTGGGATAGTCAGGATTGAGCCGGTACGGCCGCCAGTTGATGTCGACGCCGATCTCGTCCTGCACTTCGGCGATTGCGAGTTCCAGCCGCGCCTTGCCGAGATAGCACCAGGGGCAGACGACATCCGAGACGACGTCGATGGTAATACGCTCCATGATCACTTTCCTTATTCTCTGTGTCTCAGGAGGAGACATCGGCCCGAGGCGTTCGGCCGCTTCTATTGGGCGCTTGTATCCCACCATATAGGCAGCTGATAGCCGTAAAGCGGCGTCGTATCGGGATGGCCGATACGCTTGCTGCGCGCCACCCATTGCTGGTCCATATGATAGAGCGGCAGCACGTAGTGGCTGGACAGCAGCAGCCGGTCGTAGGAGCGAACCGCCGCGGTGAATTCTTCCGCCGAGCGCGCCCTCAGCAGATGATCGATCAGCGTGTCGAGATCTGCATCGTTGGCGCCGGCAAAGCTGTCCGTGCCCTCGCGCGTGCGGGCAGCCGAAGACCAGCGGCCGAGCTGCTCGTTTCCAGGCGACAGCGACGAGGTGAAGGACTTCATGATCATGTCGTAATCGAAGGTGTTCGTGCGGCTCTGATACTGCGAATCATCGACCGTGCGGATCGACGCGGCGATACCGATCGCCTGCAACGAACGCTGGTAAGCGACGGCGAGCTTCTCCTGGTCGGCATTCTGCGTCATGATTTCAAACGCGAGCTGGTGCCCTGAGGCGTCGGCCATCTTGCCGCCCTGAATCGTATAGCCGCTCTGTTTCAACAGCCCAACCGCCTGCTTCAGCACGTTGCGGTCGCGGCCGGAGCCGTCGGTGATCGGCAGCTTGTAGGTACCGTCGAGAATTTGGGGAGCGATCTTGTCCTTGATCGGTCCGAGTAGCGCAAGCTCCGCGGCATTGGCGGGCACGCCGAAGCTCGAAAGCTCGGAATTCTGCCAGAAACTTTGAGTGCGCTTGTAGGCGCCGGAATAGAGGTTTTTGTTCGCCCATTCGAAATCGAACACCAGTGACAGGCCCTCACGCACTTTCGGATCGGCAAAGATCGGCCGCCGCGTGTTGAAGACGAAGCCGAGCATGCCGCTCGGCAGTTTCGGCGTGAACACGTCCTTGATGATCGCCCCGGAGGTGGCTGCTGGGAAATTGTAGGCATTGGCCCAGTGACCGGGATTGCCGTCGGGATAGACGTCGACATCGCCCTTCTTGAAGGCTTCGAACAACGTCGTGTCCTGAAGATAATACTGGACGGTGATCTGATCGTAATTGTCGGTGCCGACCTTAGCAGGAATGTCCTTGCCCCAGTAATTCGGGTCGCGTTCATAGGTGATGCTTTCGCCGGGCTTCACCACCTTCACCTTGTAAGGACCGGAACCGACGGGGGGCGTCAGCGATGTGCGGTCAAAGGTTTCGGGATCGATCGCATGTTTCGGCAGCACCGGGAAAAGACCGAAAATCAAAGGCGTCTCTCGGTCGGCCTTGTCATTGAAGGTAAAGCGCACGCTGTGTTCGCCGACCTTCTCCATTTCAGCGACGACCTTGAGGCGGTTGGAGAATGGGACGCGGCCTTTGTCACGTAACAGCTCGAAGCTGAACATTACATCTTCGGGCGTCACCGGCTGGCCGTCGGACCATTTCGCCTTCGGATTGAGGTTGAACTGGATGAAGCTCCTGTCGTCGTCCCATTCGACCGTTTCGGCAAGCAGGCCGTACAGCGTGAAGGGCTCGTCCCTGGAGCGCTGCATTAGTGATTCGTAGACGAGGTTGCCATAGTCCGGGTCCCACATGCCGCGTGCCGTCGTGCGCATGCTCTTCAGAATGAACGGGTTGAGATTGTCGAAGGTGCCGACGACGCCATAGGTGATCTTGCCTCCCTTCTTGACGTCGGGATTGACGTAAGGGAAGTGCTTGTAATCGGGCGGCAGAGCCGGCTCGCCATGCATGGCAATGCCGTGCAGCGGCTCAGCGGCGACGGTGCCGCAGAGCAGCGAAAGGACGAGGGGGACGACGATCCGGAGCATTCGGCATTCCTTGAAATCCGCGAAAATGGGCACGATTCACGCCGGAGATTAGCATGGGGCCGACCGATTCCAACACGCGGACGCGATTTCTTTGCGCCGCCGATGAAATAGCTGCTCGAATTGCCAAAGAAATGCTGGATATCTTGAACGCTGCGATGTAACAGGTGAACCCGAAGTTTCGGGGTCATGCATTTGCCTCATTTTTCTATGAGGTGAGTGCCGAACGACCCGATGGTTGGGGCGGCACGTCGCTGCTCCGAACGGATATCAGGAGACGGAATTCGTTATGATGTTCAAGTCTGAAAAGAAAATGCGGGCAGCACTGTCCGTTCTGGCAGTGATGTTCGGCGCCGCTTCGGCTCCGGTCTCCTCCTTCGCGCAGGATGCAGGGGCACAGGCTCCGGCCCAGGGCGTCGGCGCTCCCAAGCTTGGTTGGTACAAGACCTGCAGCAAGCAGGAAGACAACGACATCTGTGTCGTCCAGAACCTGATCCTCGCCAATGGCGGCCAACTCGTCACGGCCGTCGGCCTGATCTCGGTCACCGGCAAGATCAACCGCAAGCTCCTGCAGGTTTCCGTTCCGACCGCGCGCCTGATTCCGCCCGGCATCATGATGCAGATCGATGGTGGCAAGGGCCAGAAGCTCGATTACGCCGTCTGCCTGCCGGACAAGTGCACGGCCGAAATCCCCCTGACCGATGCAATGATCGCCAGCCTGAAGAAGGGCAGCGACGTAATCTTCACCTCGATCAATTTCCGCCGCGCCCCGAACCCTATCAAGATCTCGCTCGAAGGCTTCACCGGCGCTTATGACGGCGAACCGGTCACCGAAAACAAGCTTGCTGAAAGCCAGCGCAGCCTGCAGGAAGGCATGCAGAAGAAGGCTGACGAAGCCCGCAAGAAGCTTGAAGACGCCCAGAAGGCAGCCAAGGCGCAGTAATCCTGCCGCCATATTGAATTAGAAACCCGGCTTCAGGCCGGGTTTTTTGTTGATAGGCATCTGTCTCACTTCGGCATTGGTAGTGGCTGTCCGGTTCGGACCGCGAATTTGCCCTCGCCCTAATCCTTGCCGAGGGCGAGCTGGTCTCGACCCATCCTGCGGAGGGCTTCCGAGCGACAAGCAAAGGCCGGATCTGGTGCCAAAAGAAAAAGGCCTCGCTGGGAGAGGCGAGGCCTTGTTTCATGGAGGGGACGCCTGACTTAATGGGCGAAGCTCATCTTGGGTTTGAACTGCCCTGACGGGCTCTGATCGAAAATCTGGTAGACCTGCTGGTTGCGAAGCGGCGTGCCGCTTTCGTCGTTCACCAGGTTCTGCTCGGAGACATAGGCGACATATTCGCTTTCGTCATTTTCCGCGAGCAGGTGGTAGAATGGCTGGTCTTTGCTGGGGCGCACCTCGGCGGGAATGGAATTCCACCATTCCTCCGTGTTCGCGAACTCCGGATCAACGTCGAAGATGACGCCGCGAAACGGGAAAACCTTGTGCCGGACCACTTCGCCGATACTAAACTTTGCTACTCTTTCTTTCATGGTACGACTTCCTTTCATCACCAAATTTGGTGATTGGTGTCGTGCAAATCAAGATTTTTGCACTTGTCCGTCACATGAACGTCATATCCTCCTTCTGCCGTTCATGACCTGGGGAGATGAAAGGCCCGGCGAACCGGGACTTTCAATATTCGCAGCCGATCAGGCCGAATAGTACATGTCGTATTCGACAGGGTGCGGCGTCATCTCGAAACGCATCACCTCTGCCATCTTCAACTCGATGAAGGCATCGATCTGATCGTCGTCGAAGACGCCGCCGGCCGTCAGGAACTTGCGGTCCTTGTCGAGGCTTTCAAGCGCTTCACGCAACGAGCCGCAGACGGTCGGGATCTTCTTCAGTTCCTTCGGCGGCAGATCGTAGAGATCCTTGTCCATGGCCTTGCCGGGATGGATCTTGTTTTTGATGCCGTCGAGCCCGGCCATGAGCATGGCGGCGAAGGCGAGATAGGGGTTGGCGGTCGGATCCGGGAAGCGGACTTCGACGCGCTTGGCCTTCGGATTGGAGCCGAACGGAATGCGGCAGGAGGCCGAGCGGTTGCGGGCCGAATAGGCGAGCAGCACCGGCGCTTCATAACCTGGAACGAGGCGCTTGTAGGAGTTCGTCGAGGGATTGGTGAAGGCGTTGATCGCCTTGGCATGCTTGATGATGCCGCCGATATAGTAAAGGCAGCTCTCGGAAAGACCGGCATACTCGTCGCCGGCAAAGGTCGGTTTGCCGCCCTTCCAGATCGATTGGTGCACATGCATGCCCGAGCCGTTGTCGCCGAAGATCGGCTTCGGCATGAAGGTCGCGGTCTTGCCATAGGCGTTCGCCACCTGGTGCACGACGTATTTGTAGATCTGCATCTTGTCGGCGTTGCGCACCAGCGTGTCGAACTTGATGCCGAGTTCGTGTTGGGCGGCTGCCACTTCATGGTGATGCTTTTCGACGACGACGCCCATTTCGGAAAGAACCGTCAGCATTTCCGAACGCATATCCTGGGCGCTGTCGACCGGCGGAACCGGGAAATAGCCGCCCTTGACGCGCGGGCGATGGCCGAGGTTGCCAGTTTCGTAATCGGTGTCGTCGTTCGACGGCAATTCGGTCGAATCCAGCTTGAAGCCGGTGTTGTAGGGATCGGCCTTGTACTTGACGTCGTCGAAAACGAAGAATTCGGCTTCCGGGCCGACGAAGATCGTGTCGCCGATGCCGGAGGCCTTGAGGTAGGCTTCGGCCTTTTTGGCGGTGCCGCGCGGATCGCGATTATAGGCCTCGCCGGAGACCGGATCGAGGATGTCGCAGACGATGACCATGGTCGACTGGGCGAAGAATGGGTCCATATGCACCGTTTCCGTATCGGGCATCAGCACCATGTCGGACTCGTTGATGGCCTTCCAGCCGCCGATCGAGGAGCCGTCGAACATCACGCCGTCGGCGAACATGTCTTCGTCGACGACGGCAACGTCCATCGTTACATGCTGCAGTTTGCCCTTCGGGTCGGTGAAACGCAGATCGACGAACTTCACGTCGTTTTCCTGGATCTGCTTCAGAATTTCGCTTGCGGTCGCCATTAAATACCTTCCTCCAATTTGCAATGACAATAGGTGGGCGCGGTGACGGTATCGGACTTTGCCCGGTAGGCAAAGTGGTCAGATGGCATCGATGCCGGTCTCGCCGGTGCGGATGCGGATAACCTCTTCGACATTGGAGACAAAGATCTTTCCGTCGCCGATGCGGCCGGTTTGCGCCGCCTTGCGGATCGCGTCGATGACCGCTTCCGCGTTCTCGTCGGCCAGCACGACCTCGACTTTCACCTTCGGCAGGAAATCGACGACGTATTCGGCGCCGCGGTAGAGTTCCGTGTGGCCCTTCTGACGACCGAAGCCCTTGGCTTCTGTGACTGTGATACCCTGCAGGCCGACTTCCTGAAGGGCTTCCTTCACTTCGTCCAGCTTGAAAGGCTTAATGATCGCTTCGATCTTTTTCATGAGAAAATGCTCTCCGCTTCTCCCGTTGTGGCAGGATGTTTCCCGCTCGCCGGATATGATGCAGATATCGTGCCAGTTTGAAATCCGTCTTTTCGAAAAAATACGCCGATTCTGTCAAAACCGGCGCGTTTGCGGGGCATTCGATGTGGTTTTGGTGATGGAGAAGTGAAAAAACATCGCCTCCTGCCTAAAATCAGATCGAAAACCGCGATAGTCAGATTTTCCAGCGATTGCTAAAGCAGATATCTGTGCGGTGAAAAGATAGGCAAATGCATAAAATAAGGGCTTCTGCTTGATCGTTCATGCGGTTGTTTTTTGTGCGTTTTTTGAATTGAATAGGCTGATGAGCAAACATCTGTCCGACCTTCTCCTTACGCCAGCCGAAATGGCAGCCGTCGATAAGGCTGCCGCCGCGTCCGGCATCGACTCCTTCGGTCTGATGGAACGAGCGGGCGCTGCGGTCGCCGCTGCCGCGCTCAGGCTTCATCCGGCTGCTCTGCGTTTCGTCGTGCTCTGCGGCCCGGGCAATAATGGCGGCGACGCCTATGTCGCGGCAAGGCATCTGCAGGAAGGCGGAGCGACAGTGGCGCTTTTCCATCTCGGCGATCCTTCCAAGCTGGAGGGCGACGCCGCCCGCGCTCGGGCCGGCTGCGCACTTCAGGCGCAGGGGCTTGAGCTCTACCGGCCCGAAAGCGGCGATGTCATCGTCGACGGCCTGTTCGGGGCCGGGCTCGGGCGCGCGGTGCCGGCCGCTGTCCGCACAGTGATCGAGCAAGTTGATGAGGCCGATATCCCCGTGCTTGCGATCGACCTGCCCTCCGGTCTGGACGGCCGCACCGGCAAGGTGCTGGGCGCAGCCTTCCGCGCGCGCAATACCATCACCTTCATGACGCGCAAGCCCGGCCATCTGCTGATGCCGGGCAGGGAGCTTTGCGGTGAGCTTGCCGTCTTCGATATCGGCATACCCGCCCGCATCGTCAGGGCCGAGGCAGGCGGTATCATCGCCGAGAACAAAACGGATGCCTGGAAGGCCGTGCTGCCGCCCGAGCAGTTGGAGACGCATAAATACAAACGCGGCCATCTGGTCGTCTTCTCGGGCGAGGCCGACAAGACGGGCGCCGCGCGCATGTCGGCGGCCTCCGGCCTGAGGGCCGGCGCCGGCCTGGTGACCGTCGCAGCGCCCCATGCGGCGATCGCCGCCAATGCCGCGCATCTGACGGCCGTTATGCTGCATGCGATTGACGGCGAGGCCGAACTCGAAGACTGGCTGTCCGACTCCCGGCTTCAGACCTTCGTCCTCGGTCCCGGCTTCGGCGTCGGCGCCAGGGCGCGCGCCTATGTCACTGCCCTTGCCGATCGCCGGCTGGTGCTCGACGCCGACGGCATCTCCTCGTTCAAGGACGATCCGCACCAGCTTTTCGATCTTTTCCAGGGCGAGCCGCGCCTGGTGCTGACGCCGCACGAGGGCGAGTTTTCGCGGCTGTTTCCCGATATCGGCGGCAACGATGCGCTGGGCAAGGTCGACAAGGCGCTCGCCGCTGCCCGCCGCGCCAATGCCGCGGTCGTCTATAAAGGCGCCGATACCGTCATCGCATCGCCGGACGGCCGCGCGCTCATCAATACCAATGCGCCGGCTTGGCTTGCGACCGCCGGTTCCGGCGATGTGCTCGCCGGCATTATCGGTGGATTGCTCGCCCAGGGCCTGCCGGCCTTTGAGGCGGCAGCCGCCGGCGTCTGGCTGCATGGAGAGGCCGCCCGCCGCGCCGGCAAAGGGCTGACGGCGGAAGATCTCGCAGCGGCGGTACTGCCGTTATAGCCAGATTTATTTCTCGAGCAATTTCTGCAGGGCGATCGCCCCATGCGGCGCATTCACCTTGCCCTCATGGATCATGAAGGCGAGGACGTCGCGCGGCTCGACCTTGACCTTACGGCCTTTATCGATCAGCGGCAGATCGTCGGGTACCTTGCCTTCCGCCCAAGTCTCGAGCCGGTCGGCCCAGGCCTTCAACTCCTTGTCGGGATAGCAGGTCGCAATATCGTCGGATCCCTTCTGCAGCCTGGCATAGACGAAATCCGCCGAGACGTCGGCGATCATCGGATATTCGAAGTGTTCCGCGCAAACTGGTGCCACGCCGTATTTGGCAAGCAGGGCCACGAATTCCGGCACCTTGAAGGAATTGTGCCGGACCTCGACAACGTGGCGAAGCGCCAGCCCGTCCTGTTTTGCCGGCAGCAGCTTCAGGAAGGCCTCGAAATCTTCCGGATCGAACTTCTTCGTCGGCGCGAACTGCCAGAGCAGCGGCCCGAGATGATCGCCGAGTTCGCTAATGCCTGACGTCAGGAAGCGCTCCATCGATTCTCCGGCTTCGGCAAGCACCCGCCGATTGGTGACAAACCGCGTCGCCTTCAGCGAAAAAATGAAACCGTCGGGCACATCGGCTGCCCATTTGGCAAAGACCGCCGGCTTCTGCGTGCTGTAATAGGTGCCGTTGACCTCGATGACCTTCAGCTGCCGGCTGGCATAATGCAGCTCGTCCTTCTGTTTGAGATCATCGGGAAAGAAATGCCCGCGCCAGGGCTCGAAGGTCCAGCCGCCGATGCCGGTGCGGATAGTGCCGGATTTCGTCATGTCGTCCTCCCCTTTGGCAGCCGCTCAGGCCGCAACAATCTCTTTCGCCATGTCGACGAGCGTCCATCCTGGCCGATAAGGATTTGGCCGGCGACCCGTTTCCTGAAACCCGAAGGCGCGATAAAGCGCGACGTTCCGCTCCATCCGCGCATTCGTATAGAGCCGGATCTCCGGCGTGGCCCATTCCCGCGCCTTGCCTTCAAGCCAGCGCAGCATCGCAAGCCCGTGCCCGGCGCCCTGAAAGGCAGGCGAGACCGCGATGCTGAACAGCATGAGGTGCTCGGGATGCTGCTCGACGACCACGAGGCCGGCCGTTTCATCGCCGATCTCGCGCAGCCAGACCTCGCCGCGTTCGATGCGCGGGACGTAATCTTCGGTCACTGGCACCGGTGGAGCGCCGAAAAGTTCGGTATAGGGCAGATAGGCGGCTGCCGTCAGCGAGGTGATCGTTTGGAGATCGTCGCGCGACGCCAGCCTCATCGTCATTCCGCCGCAGCCGCCCTCTTGGCCGGGCGCCGCTCCAGCAATTCCTTGAGGAACTGTCCGGTATAGGAACGCTTCTCCTTGACGATTGACTCGGGCGTGCCGGCTGCGACGATCTCGCCGCCGCCATCGCCGCCCTCGGGGCCGAAGTCGAGCACCCAGTCGGCCGTCTTGATGACTTCCAGATTGTGCTCGATCACCACAACCGAATTTCCCTGGTTGACCAGTTCGTGCAGCATTTCGAGCAGCTTGGCCACGTCGTGGAAATGCAGGCCGGTCGTAGGTTCGTCGAGAATATAGAGCGTGCGCCCGGTCGAGCGTTTCGACAGTTCCTTGGCCAGCTTGACGCGCTGCGCCTCGCCGCCCGAAAGCGTGTTGGCCTGCTGGCCGACCTTGATGTAACCGAGGCCGACATCCTTCAGCGATTGCAGCTTGTCGCGCACCGCAGGCACCGCCGCGAAGAAATCGACGCCTTCCTCCACTGTCATGTCGAGCACGTCGGCGATCGACTTCTGCTTGAAGGTGACGTCGAGCGTCTCTCTGTTATAGCGCTTGCCATGGCAGACGTCGCAGGTCACGTAGACATCGGGCAGGAAGTGCATCTCGATCTTGATGACGCCGTCGCCCTGGCAGGCTTCGCAGCGTCCGCCCTTGACGTTGAAGGAGAAGCGGCCCGGCTGATAGCCGCGCGCCTTGGCTTCCGGTAGGCCGGCGAACCAGTCGCGGATCGGCGTGAAGGCGCCGGTATAGGTCGCCGGGTTCGAGCGCGGCGTGCGGCCGATCGGCGACTGGTCGATGTCGATCACCTTGTCGATATGCTCGAAACCATCGATCCGGTCGTGGTCGGCGGGGATTTCGCGCGCACCCATGACGCGGCGCGCCGCCGATTTATACAGCGTCTCGACGAGGAAGGTGGACTTGCCGCCGCCGGAAACGCCGGTCACCGCGGTAAAGACGCCGAGCGGGATCGAGGCCGTGACATTCTTCAAATTGTTGCCGCGCGCGCCGACGACTTTGATCTCGCGGCCCTTCTTCGGCTTGCGGCGCTCGTCTGGAACCGGCACGCCGAGTTCGCCCGAGAGATATTTTCCGGTCAGCGACTTCGGATTGTCCATGATGTCCTGCGGCGTGCCGTGGGCGATAACCTGGCCGCCATGGATGCCGGCCGCCGGGCCGATGTCGACGACGTCGTCGGCCGTCAGGATCGCATCCTCGTCATGTTCAACGACGATGATCGTATTGCCGATATCGCGCAGGTGCTTGAGCGTGTCGAGCAGCCGGGCATTGTCGCGCTGATGCAAGCCGATCGACGGCTCGTCGAGCACGTAAAGCACGCCGGTCAAGCCCGAGCCGATCTGCGAGGCGAGGCGAATGCGCTGGCTCTCCCCGCCCGACAGCGTGCCGGAATTGCGCGACAGGCTGAGATACTCCAGGCCGACATCGTTGAGGAAGCGCAGCCGGTCGCGGATTTCCTTGAGGATGCGCACGGCGATCTCATTCTGTTTGGCGTTGAAGCTGGCTGGCAGCGTTTCGAACCAGTCGCGCGCAACACGGATCGACATCTCAGTCACTTCGCCGATATGCAGCCTGTTGATCTTCACGGCGAGCGCTTCCGGCTTCAGGCGATAGCCGCTGCAAGCCGGGCAGGGGGCTGCCGACATGAAACGCTCGATATCCTCGCGCGCCCAGGCGGAATCCGTCTCCTTCCAGCGGCGCTCGAGATTGGTGATGATGCCTTCAAAATTCTTGTGGGTGGTATAGGAGCGCGCGCCGTCGGCGTAGTGGAACTCGATCTTGTCGTCGGTGCCGTTGAGAATGACGTCCTTGGCGACGTCGGAAAGATCGTTCCAGCGGGTGCCGAGCTTGAAGCCGTAATGTTTGCCGAGCGCTTCCAGCGTCTGATTGTAATAGGGCGACGTCGATTTGGCCCAGGGCGCGATCGCCCCGTCACGCAGCGTCCGCTCCGGCTCGGGTACGATCAGATCAGGGTCGATCTTCTGCTGGGCGCCGAGGCCGTCGCAGGTCGGGCAGGCGCCGAAGGGATTGTTGAAGGAAAACAGCCGGGGTTCGATCTCCGGGATGGTGAAGCCCGAGACCGGGCAGGCAAATTTCTCCGAAAACAGCACGCGCTCATGCGTCTCGTTCAGCGACTTGTTGGCCGAGCCGCCGGCCGAGGTTTCCTCCGGCGGCAGCGGCTTGTCGGCGAATTCGGCGACTGCCAGCCCGTCGGCGAGCTTCAGGCAGGTCTCCAGGCTGTCGGCCAGGCGCGCCGAGACATCCGAGCGCACGACGATGCGGTCGACGACGACGTCGATGTCGTGCTTGTATTTCTTGTCGAGAACCGGCGCCTCGGCGATCTCGTAGAACTGACCGTCGACCTTGACGCGCTGGAAGCCTTTCTTCATCAGCTCAGCCAGTTCCTTCTTGTATTCGCCCTTGCGCCCGCGCACGAGCGGCGCGAGAATATAAAGACGGGTGCCTTCGCCGAAAGCGAGGATGCGGTCGACCATCTGGCTGACCGTCTGGCTTTCGATCGGCAGGCCGGTCGCCGGCGAATAGGGAACGCCGACACGGGCAAAGAGCAAGCGCATATAGTCGTAGATCTCGGTGACGGTGCCGACTGTCGAGCGCGGGTTGCGCGAGGTGGTCTTCTGCTCGATCGAAATGGCCGGCGACAGCCCGTCGATCTGGTCGACATCGGGCTTCTGCATCATTTCGAGGAACTGCCGGGCATAGGCCGACAGGCTCTCGACATAGCGCCGCTGGCCCTCGGCGTAGATCGTGTCGAAGGCGAGCGAGGATTTGCCCGAGCCCGAGAGACCGGTCATGACGATCAGCTTGTTGCGCGGCAGATCGAGATCGATGCTCTTCAGATTGTGCTCGCGCGCGCCGCGGATGGAGATCGTCTTCAGTTCGCTCATCGTCTCTGCTTTGGTTTTCTGGGTAACAGCCCTTATTTAGTGATGCCGGCGGGCGAGTCGAGGCTGAATATCCGGGAAGGTTCAAGGTTTTCGATTCTGTTGACAGGATCATACGGATAAACTAGAACAAATAAAGAACAAAATTCCTGATGAATGCATGCGGCTTTCTGATGGATAAACATGTGGATTAAATGCCGCCCATGCGCATCGGCGGTCCGTGATGGTTTAAGGTGCGCCGATCGATTGAAACGCCGCCGGGCAGGGCGGCAGGCAGGGTGAGAAGCATGGCTGGTAGCGTGAACAAGGTAATTCTGGTTGGAAATGTGGGTGCAGATCCCGAAATCCGCCGGACTCAGGATGGCCGGCCGATCGCCAATCTCCGTATCGCGACCTCGGAGACCTGGCGTGACCGCAATTCCGGCGAACGCCGCGAAAAGACCGAATGGCACACCGTCGTCGTCTTCAACGAAGGCCTCTGCAAGGTCGTCGAGCAATATGTGAAGAAGGGCGCCAAGCTCTATATCGAAGGCCAGCTGCAGACCCGCAAATGGCAGGACCAGCAGGGCCAGGACCGCTATTCGACGGAAGTGGTGCTGCAGGGCTTCGGTTCGACGCTGACCATGCTCGACGGACGAGGCGATGGCGGCGGTGCCAGCTCCGGCTTCGGCGGCGGCCGCGGCAGCAGCAACAATGATTACGGCGACGATTACGGCGCCCCGGCATCGTCCTCATCGTCGAACCGCGGTGGTGGCGGCGGCAACTTCTCGCGCGATCTCGACGACGATATCCCGTTCTGATCGGTCATAGTTCCTGATTTTATGAGCAGCTGAGAGCATGATGTCCTGAACGGCATCATGCTCTCTCTGTTTTCCCGCGACGATTGCTTCCGCCGACGCCTTTGTCAGTGCGGCGTCGCGCTGATGAGATTGAGTGCCGATTTCGCCCCGTCGACGACGAATTGCGCCGCTAGCGCGGCGAGGATGACGCCGAGCAGCCGCGTCAGGATTGCCCGGCCGGTGACGCCGAGGAAACGGTCGAGTCGTTCGGCGACGAGCAGCATCAGGAAGGTCAGCAGCAGGTTGGCGGCGATGACGCCGATCAGTTGCGCCTTCTCGATCGAGGTCGCGAGCGTCCCCGCAAGCAGGATCGTCGCCGAAATCGCCCCGGGGCCGGCGATCAGCGGCAGGGCGAGGGGAAAAACGGCGACATTTTCGATATGATCCTTGGTGATCGCCACCTCGGTCGCCTTCTCCTTGCGGTCCTGTCGCTTCTCGAAGACCATCTCGAAGGCGATCCAGAAGAGCAGCAGCCCGCCGGCGATGCGGAAGGCACCGATCGAAATTCCGAGCACGCCGAGTACGCCGGCGCCGAACAGGGCGAAGACGGCGAGGATGATGAAGGCGATGGTCGAGCCGCGTAGCGCCACCTGCGTGCGCTGGGCTCTGCTCATGCCGCTCGTCAGCCCCAGGAAGAGTGGTGCCAGCCCCGGCGGATCGATGGTAACGAGAAGCGTCGTGAAGGCATTGATCAGTTGGTCGGCGCTTGCCATCGTCTCTCCGGAAGCCCATATGGGTGCGTGGTTTTCGACGATTGTGAAGCGGGGTTTTCGATTTGGCAAATAAACCGCGGCGGTCCGCGGCGGATTTGCCAGGCCTGGCTGCACAACTCCCGTGTTTTACCCTTTTTCGGCCGCAAAAGCCTGTTCAAAACGCACTCGGAAATTGGCGCGGCAACAGGCTTTCCGCTATAAATCTTCAAGTGATTCTAGAAGAGATCGTGATCTGTTTTGACTGAGCAAACACCCACCGGCGGCGGGAAGCTCCCGCCAGGCATCGAGCCCATCTCCATCATGGAGGAAATGCAGCGGTCGTACCTCGATTACGCCATGAGCGTCATCGTCAGCCGCGCGCTGCCCGACGTGCGCGACGGCCTGAAGCCCGTGCACCGGCGCATCCTCTACGGCATGTCCGAGCTCGGCATCGACTGGAACAAGAAATACGTCAAATGCGCCCGCGTCACCGGTGATGTGATGGGTAAATACCATCCGCACGGCAATGCCGCGATCTATGATGCGCTCGCCCGCATGGCGCAGCCTTGGTCGCTGCGGCTGCCGCTGATCGACGGTCAGGGCAATTTCGGCTCCGTCGACGGCGATCCGCCGGCGGCCGAACGTTACACCGAATGCCGCCTGGAGAAGGCCGCCCATTCGCTGCTCGACGATCTCGACAAGGAAACCGTCGATTTCCGCGACAACTATGACGGCACGCTCTCCGAGCCGGTGGTGGTTCCCGCCAAGTTCCCGAACCTGCTCGTCAACGGCGCCGGCGGCATCGCCGTCGGCATGGCGACCAACATTCCGCCGCATAACCTGTCGGAAGTGATCGACGGCTGTATCGCGCTGATCAACGATCCGGCGATCGAACTGCCGGAACTGATGCAGATCATTCCCGGCCCGGATTTTCCGACGGGCGCAAAGATCCTCGGTCGCGCCGGCATCCGCTCGGCCTACGAGACCGGCCGCGGCTCGGTCATCATGCGCGGCGTCGCGGCGATCGAGCCGATGCGCGGCGACCGCGAACAGATCATCATCACTGAGATTCCCTATCAGGTGAACAAGGCGACGATGATCGAGAAGATGGCCGAATTGGTGCGCGAAAAGCGCATCGAGGGCATCTCCGACCTGCGCGACGAATCCGACCGCCAGGGCTATCGCGTCGTCATCGAGCTGAAGCGCGACGCCAATGCCGAGGTCATCCTCAACCAGCTCTATCGTTACACGCCGCTGCAGACCTCCTTCGGCTGCAACATGGTGGCGCTGAACGGCGGCAAGCCGGAGCAACTGACGTTGCTCGACATGCTGCGCGCCTTCGTCTCCTTCCGCGAAGAAGTCGTTAGCCGGAGAACGAAATTCCTGCTGCGCAAGGCTCGCGAGCGTGCCCATGTGTTGGTCGGTCTCGCCATTGCGGTCGCTAATATCGATGAAGTCATTCGCGTTATTCGTCAGGCACCCGATCCGCAGTCGGCCCGCGAAGAACTGATGACCCGCCGCTGGCCGGCGGAAGATGTCGAAAGCCTGATCCGTCTCATCGACGATCCACGCCATCGCATCAACGAGGACATGACGTACAACCTGTCGGAAGAGCAGGCCCGCGCCATTCTCGAACTGCGTCTTGCCCGCCTCACGGCCCTTGGCCGTGACGAAATTGGCGACGAACTCAACAAGATCGGCGAGGAAATCCGGGATTATCTCGATATTCTGTCCTCGCGTGTCCGCATCCAGACCATCGTCAAGGATGAACTCACCGCCGTGCGCGACGAGTTCGGCACACCGAGACGCACCGAGATCGTCGATGGCGGCCTCGAAATGGACGATGAGGATCTCATCGCCCGCGAGGACATGGTCGTTACCGTCTCGCATCTCGGTTATATCAAGCGCGTACCGCTGACCACCTACCGCGCTCAGCGCCGTGGCGGCAAGGGCCGCTCCGGCATGACTACCCGCGACGAGGATTTCGTTAGCCGGCTATTCGTGGTCAATACCCATACGCCGGTTCTGTTCTTCTCGTCGCGCGGCATCGTCTACAAGGAGAAGGTCTGGCGCCTGCCGATCGGCACGCCGACCTCGCGCGGCAAGGCGCTGATCAACATGCTGCCGCTCGCACCCGGCGAGCGCATCACCACCATCCTGCCCTTGCCCGAGGACGAGGCGAGCTGGGACAATCTCGACGTCATGTTCTCGACGACGCGCGGCACGGTTCGCCGCAATAAGCTGTCGGACTTCGTCCAGGTGAACCGCAACGGCAAGATCGCCATGAAGCTCGAGGAGGAGGGTGATGAAATCCTCTCCGTCGAGACTTGCACGGAACATGACGACGTTCTGCTGACGACCGCGCTCGGCCAGTGCATCCGCTTCTCCGTCGACGACGTTCGCGTCTTCGCCGGCCGCAACTCGATCGGCGTGCGCGGCATCAATCTCGGCGAGGGCGATCGCATCATATCGATGACGATTGTCGGCCATGTCGATGCCGAGCCGTGGGAGCGCGCCGCCTATCTGAAGCGCTCTGCCGCCGAACGCCGCGCGACGGGCGTCGATGAAGAAGATATCGCTCTCGTCGGCGAGGAGGTCACCGAAGAGGGACAGCTCTCCGATGAGCGTTATGAAGAGCTGAAGGCACGCGAGCAATTCGTGCTCACCGTCTCCGAGAAGGGCTTCGGCAAGCGCTCGTCGTCTTATGACTTCCGCATCTCCGGCCGCGGCGGCAAGGGTATCCGCGCTACCGACACGTCGAAAACCGGCGAAATCGGCGAATTGGTCGCCGCTTTCCCGGTCGATGACGGCGATCAGATCATGCTGGTTTCGGATGGCGGCCAGCTGATCCGCGTGCCGGTCGGCGGCATCCGAATCGCCAGCCGCGCCACCAAGGGCGTCACCATCTTCTCGACGGCCAAGGACGAGAAGGTCGTTTCGGTCGAGCGCATCAGCGAGCCGGAAGAGGACGACACGGAGGAGGCTGCCGACGTCGCCGAAGGCTCCGCGGCCGCCGGCGAGGCGCCGTCCGCCGATGGCGATCCGGCGAGGCCTGCCGAGGAATGATCAAGTGAAAGGGCGGCTTCGGGCCGCCCTTTTCTTTTGCGTTAGCCTGGCTTATCCCCAAGAAAAAAGCCGGACGCTGGGTGCATCCGGCTTTGAAGGACCCGAGGCGGCTGAAGGGTGCCGCTCTTGGGTGGGGAAGGGAGGAATGTCAGAATGCGCTATGTTTTTCGTTCAGCGCTTTCACCTCTGCGTCTTCGCGCCGGAGCGCTGAAATCGTCGAGGCCACAGACACGATGAACATCACGCTGATGAGGGCGGTGAGTGCGGTCAAGATCGTGAACATAGGCATTCCTTTCACTGGGGAGTTGCGTCCTCGCCCCTCAGTACTGGCCCAGTACGGCCGTGCGGGCCGAAGCATAGGGACCATAAACCTTGGACGTATCGACCTTCTGATCATAGAGAGCGACAGTTGCGGTGAGCATGCCCGTGACCATTACCATCCAGAGCACGTTAATCATCGTAATCTTGCCGGGCATCTTTAGTCCTTCCTGCCGCGATAATCGCATCTATGGGTCGGTTGAGTGAACGCATCCGTTTGAAAATGGTTCCGCCGGATGTTGAGGGGGTGTTTACCAATGACGATCTGAAGCCTCCTTGAATGTCTCGTTCATCTGGCGTTCAGATTCGAGACTCGGTTTTGTTCGCGCAGCCGGCCTTGGGCGCGCATGATCGCGGCATGTTCGGCAAGCTCCGGCCGCACCCAGCTCACCTCGTAGCGATCGGCGAAAAAGCCATAGGCCATTTCAGCGGCGAAAGAGAAAAGGACGGCAAGCGCAACGAGCACGATCAGCATGGATATGGTCTTTCGGGGAACGCCGGATGCCGGAATGGCATCGGCTGCCTTGATGATCCGAGTTAAGCAGCTTCTGTCTGAAACAGCCTTGAATGGCATGTTCATTCGCCGTTCAGCCATGGGAAATGGCGGGGCAAATCACTTGCGGCAAGGCAGCATCCATGACAAAAGGCGTCAAACCAACGGTCGAGCCAGATGACGACAGCTTTTTATCCTGGGTCCTTCGACCCGATCACCAACGGACATGTGGATGTTCTGGTCCAGGCCCTGAACGTCGCCGAAAAGGTGATCGTCGCGATTGGCATCCATCCTGGCAAGGCACCGCTCTTTTCGTTCGACGAGAGAGCCGAGCTGATCCGCCTTTCCCTGGCGCAAGCGCTGCCCGGCAAGACCGGCGACATCACCGTCGTGGCCTTCGACAATCTGGTCGTCGATGCCGCCCGTGCCCATGGCGCAGCGCTTTTGATCCGCGGCCTTCGCGACGGAACCGACCTCGATTACGAAATGCAGATGGCCGGCATGAACAGGGCGATGGCGCCCGACATCCAGACCATCTTTTTGCCGGCGGGCACGGCTTCGCGGCCCATTACCGCCACATTGGTCCGCCAGATCGCCGCCATGGGCGGCGATGTCAGCGCTTTCGTGCCGGCCGCCGTCCTGCAAGCCCTCACATCCAAGCGCCCGAACTAGCAAGTAAGAAGTCTCGCAAGCGCAAAGACCAGGCGGAACCCGCCGCAACGGAGCCCATATGAAACTCTTTTATCTCGCATTTGCCGGCGTGCTGTATCTGGCCTCCTTCGCGGGGGATGCCTTCGCTCAGACGGCCGATCACTATCTCACCATCCAGCTGAAGAACGGCCCTGTCGTCATCCAGTTGATGCCTGATGTCGCACCGAAGCACGTTGCCCAGATCGAGGCGCTGGCCAAGAAGGGCGAATATGACAACGTCGCCTTCCACCGCGTCATCGAGGGCTTCATGGCCCAGACTGGCGACGTCAAATACGGCAACATGGAAAAGGGTTTTGATGCCAGCCTTGCCGGCACCGGCTCCTCCGATCTGCCCGATATTCCGGCTGAGTTCTCCAAGACCCCGTTTGTGCGCGGCACGGTCGGCATGGCCCGCTCGCAGGATCCGAATTCCGCCAATTCGCAGTTCTTCATCATGTTCGCCGACGGTTCTTTCCTGAACGGCCAGTATACCGTCGTCGGCAAGGTCGTTTCCGGCATGGAGAATGTCGACAAGATCAAGCGCGGCGAAGGCCAGAACGGCGAAGTCAAAAATCCCGACCGGATGATCAAGGTCACGCTGGGCAAGAAGTAAGTTACGAGACAAACAAGAGGAGAAGGCAATGGCCGAGATCAAGGATCCCGAAAACACCGTCATTCTGGAAACCACCAAGGGCAAGGTTGTCATTCAGCTGCTGCCGCAGGTCGCCCCGGAGCACGTCGCCCGCATCAAGGAACTCGCCCGCGAGAAGGCATATGACGGTGTCGTTTTCCACCGCGTCATTGAGAATTTCATGGCCCAGACGGGCGATGTCGAATATGGCAAGAAGGGTTCTGAAACTTTCAATCCCGGCCGGGCCGGCATGGGCGGCTCCTCCAAGCCGGACCTGAAGGCTGAATTCTCCGCGACCTCGCATGTTCGCGGCACCTGCTCAATGGCCCGTTCTCAGAACCCGAACTCGGCCAACTCGCAGTTCTTCATCTGCTTCACCGACGCGCCGTGGCTGAACAAGCAGTATTCCGTCTGGGGCCAGGTGATCGAAGGCATGGACAATGTCGACAAGATCAAGCGCGGCGAGCCGGTTTCCGATCCGGACTCGATCGTCTCGATGCGGGTTGCCGCCGACGTCTGATTGTGATTTCTGCTGAAACCCGCCCTTGCGCGAAAGCGCGGGGCGGGTTTCGCTTTGCCTGAAAGTACCTCGATGCGCGTAGAACTTTTCGATTTCGACCTGCCGGATGAACGCATTGCGTTGCGGCCTGCCGAGCCGCGCGACAGCGCGCGCCTGCTGCTCGTTGATCCCAATGCGGAAAGCGCGCTCTCGGATCATCACGTTTACGATCTGCCGTCGTTCCTGCGGGCCGGTGACGCGCTGGTCTTCAACGATACCAAGGTCATTCCCGCCCGGCTCGAGGGCATCCGCCATCGCGACGGCGCCGGCGGTCAGCAGGTGTCGGCAACGCTGCATATGCGCATCGGCCCCAGCCGGTGGAAAGCCTTTGCCAAGCCCGGCAAACGCATCAAGGAGGGCGACCGCATCACCTTTGGCCATTCCGGCGAAAGCTGCATGATCGGCTCGCTCGATGCGACGGTGGAGGAAAAGGGGGAAGCGGGCGAAGTGACGCTCGCCTTCGATCTGTCCGGCCCGGCGCTCGATGAGGCGATCGCCGCCGTCGGCCATATTCCGCTGCCACCCTATATCGCCGCCAAGCGCCCGGAGGACGAGCGCGACCGCGCCGACTACCAGACGATCTATGCCCGCGAGGAAGGCGCCGTCGCCGCCCCCACCGCCGGCCTGCATTTCACGCCTGATCTGTTCGAAGCGCTCGACAAGGCCGGCATCGAACGCCATTTCGTCACCCTGCATGTCGGTGCCGGCACTTTCCTGCCCGTCAAGGCCGACGATACCGACGATCACAAGATGCATCTCGAAAGCGGCTATGTCAGCGCCGAAATCGCCGCCCGGCTGAATGCCGTCAAGGCAAGAGGCGGGCGTATCGTCTGCGTCGGCACGACCTCGCTGCGGCTCATCGAAAGTGCGGCTGAAGAAGGCGGAGAGATCAAGCCCTGGGCCGGTGCCACCGGTATCTTCATCACGCCGGGCTACCGCTTCAAGGCGGTCGACATGCTGATGACCAATTTTCACCTGCCTCGCTCGACGCTGTTCATGCTGGTCGCGGCCTTTTCCGGCTTCGAAACCATGCACGCCGCGTATGAACACGCCATTTTGACAGGCTACCGCTTCTACTCCTACGGCGACGCGAGCCTTCTCTTCCGGAAAGACAAATGACCGAGAACTTCCAATTCACCTTGAAGAAGACCGATGCTGGCGCCCGCCTCGGCGAAATCTCCATGCCGCGCGGCGAAATCCGCACGCCGGCCTTCATGCCGGTGGGCACGGTCGGCACCGTCAAGGCCATGTATCTCGATCAGGTGCGCGAGACCGGCGCCGACATCATCCTCGGCAATACCTATCACCTGATGCTGCGCCCGACGGCCGAGCGCGTCGCCCGCCTCGGCGGCCTGCACAAGCTCATTCGCTGGGAACATCCGATCCTAACGGATTCCGGCGGCTTCCAGGTCATGTCGCTCTCCGGCCTGCGCAAACTCGACGAACAGGGCGTCACCTTCAAGTCGCATGTCGACGGCAGCCTGCACCATATGTCGCCGGAGCGCTCCATCGAAATCCAGGGATTGCTCGGCTCCGACATCCAGATGCAGCTCGACGAATGCGTGGCGCTGCCGGCCGAGCCGAAGGAGATCGAGCGCGCCATGGAAATGTCGCTGCGCTGGGCTGAACGCTGCCGGGTCGCCTTTGGCGAGCAGCCGGGCAAGGCGATGTTCGGTATCGTCCAGGGCGGCGATATCCCGGCGCTGCGCATCCGCTCGGCCGAGGCGCTGAGCCAGCTCGACCTCAAGGGCTATGCGGTCGGCGGCCTCGCCGTCGGCGAACCGCAGGACGTCATGCTGCGGATGCTGGAAACGACGCTGCCCATGCTTCCTGTAGAAAAGCCGCGTTACCTCATGGGCGTCGGCACGCCCGACGATATCCTCAAATCGGTCGCCCGCGGCATCGACATGTTCGACTGCGTCATGCCGACCCGCTCCGGCCGCCATGGTCTGGCTTTCACCCGCCGCGGCAAGGTCAATATCCGCAATGCCCGCCATGCCGAGGATATGCGCCCGCTCGACGAACAGTCGAACTGCCCGGCTTCACGCGATTATTCGCGTGCCTATCTCCACCATCTCGTCCGCGCCAACGAAGCCCTCGGCGGCATGCTGCTCTCCTGGCACAATCTCGCCTACTATCAGGAACTGATGCAGGGCATTCGCAAGGCGATCGCCGAAGGCCGCTTCGCCGATTTTATGGCGGAAACGATGGAGGAATGGGCAAGGGGTGATCTCGACCCGGTGTAACACTAGCTCGCCTCCGCGGGAACCTCGGATGCTGGTCTCGGCGCAACCATAATTTTGAGCTTTTTGCGCACTGGCTCGTCGAAGTGAATGGCGATGATGCCGGCCATGATGAAAATCGCGATTACGACGACCATACCGGCGCCCGGCGAGGCCGGGAGGTCAAAGCCCTTTTGCCGCAGTAGATGTAGCAACTCGAAGATGGGCGCGTGCAGGATATAAATCGGGTAGGAAACGATCCCCAGCCAGCGAAATGCTAGCTCGACAACGCCGCTCTGCCTCGTGCGCATTGCGACCCAGACAACGGCCGGGAAAATCGTCAGGCATATTAAGAGATCAAAATAGGGAAAGCCGTAGAATGTGCTGGCGGGTATATTCGTGATCACAATCAGGCAGCCACAGAGGAGAATTCCGACCGTGTTGCCTCTATTGGCCACATTCGGCGTCCGAACCTCGTACAACCTGTGAAGGCAGATCCCGAGCGAGAATGAGAACAAAATTCTCGAGAATCCAAATCCGAAGTAGCCCGCCTGATGGCCAATGTCGAAATTGCCTCCGAGGGCGCCGTACAAGGTGATACCCGCTGCTCCGAGGGCGATGGCGAGCAAGATTCTGGACGATAGCCGTACCAGAAGAACGGAAAACAGCACTCCAGCCCAGAGTTCGAAGAAGAGCGACCAAGTCGGTCCGTTTAACGGAAAGGCGCCATCCGTGCCTGCATTTGGAATGAACAGAATCGCCTTCAGCAGAAGGCCGGCCAGGGTGAGGTAATCGAAGCCGAACTGAATTGCATAGCTGACAAGGCCAACAGGAAGAGCAGATAGACAGGATAAAGCCGAATAATGCGCTGCAGCAGAAATCTCGCGGGCGAAATCTGTCCCGTTGCCAGTTGCCTTTCGTATGAATTTGCAAGAACGACGCCGCTCAAAAGAAAGAAGAGGTCCACGGCGAGATAGCTGATATTCACCGGTATCGGACCGAGCGTGCCGCCAGTATGCAGGAACATGACCATGATGGCCGCGATTCCTCGCAACGCTTCAAGAGCCGTGAAAAATCGCTTGCCAGTATTCACATGCCAATCCCCCGCTGGCAGTTTTTTACTCCAGCACGATTTCAAAATAGTTAGTGCAACCAGTCAAAGTGCTGGGCAGTGTTGATCCAGCCAAGAACAGCACATCAGATGCCGCTCATCCGGAACTGACGCAGGATGCGCGGGGCGATCGCTGAAGACCGCTTCGTCCTCTACCTTGGTGCGCTTGGTCAATCAGCGGGTGGGCGTGCAACTTCCGACATCGGCCGGTTTGACGCGCCCAGCCTGAAGATCGCTCCATTGCGGTATGGACGGATCAGGGCCACCGATCGATGCCTCAAACGCGGCACGGTCCAGCTTGACCAGCCGTCCGCTTGAAAGGATGCTCACCATCTCCTTCCTGCTGACATAGGCCAGGCTGGCATCCACCCGGCAGAAGAACTGCTTGCTGCCGTTCGAGACGACCCAGCCATAGCCGCCGGCCTTTCCTCTGGTCAGTTTTCCGACGGCATAATCTGCTGCGCGAGCTTTGAAAAGGATTCCGCCTGCGCCACACCTGGGACGGTGGAAAGACCGATGATGAGCGTTGCGAGCGACCGCGTGAAGGAAATGGGCATTGAGGTTCACCCCTGACAGAAAAACATCAGTTCTCTACGTGCTGGAGATGCAGAGCACAACTTTAATCTGAAAAAATATACTCAATCGTCTAGATGCCCTTGCTGTCCGCGTCCGGCATGATCTGCACGCCGTTGATGCCGTAGCTGCCATCCGGCTGGCGGGTCATCTGGTAGATCGCCGTCCAGTCCTTGCCGTCGCGGCCTGATATCAGCACCTCGTGGTAAATCAGCGCGCCGTTGTCGATCGAGCGGCTGCGGCCGAAGGCGTAGTTGCCGGGGTGATAGACTGGCTCGTAGCTCTTCTTGACCATAGCAAAGAACAGGTTCTTGTCGGGATACATCGCCTTGATACCGGGAGCGGCGAAGGAATAGGCGGTCTCGGCATCGTCCTTGAGGAAGGCTTTGATCTGTTCCTCGATCATCGTCCGCGTCGTATCGATCGGATCTTCGGCGCGGGCCGAGACGGTGGAGAGGAGGGACGCGGCACACAGAATTACAACTGCGAAGAAGGCGCGCATGGGTTGATCTCCAACTCTATCGGCGAATGATCCCCGACAGAGTGGAAGTGTAGGCCATTTCCAGCGCAAGGAAAGCGGACTTTACGACCAGCGCCGGAAGAGGGCGCTGGCATTCACCCCGCCAAAACCGAAACCGTTGGTGATGGCATAGTCCATCGCCAGCGTCCGCGCCGTCTTGCCGACGATATCGATGCCGTAGGCATCAGGATCGGCTTCATCGAGGTTGCGGGTCGGCGGCGCGATCTGGTCGCGCAGCGCCAGGATGGTGAAGATCGCCTCCAGCCCGCCGGCGGCTCCGAGCAGATGGCCGGTCGCCGATTTCGTCGCGCTGACGGCGATGGCTCCATCGCGGCCGAAGACGGTGCCGATCGCGGCGATCTCGCCTTTGTCACCGACCGGTGTCGAAGTTGCGTGCGCATTCAGGTGTTTGACCTCGGAAGCGGGGACCTTCGCCTGCCTGAGCGCGGCTTCCATTGCCCGGCGCGCGCCGTCGCCGTCTTCGGGGCCTGCGGTCATGTGGTAGGCATCCGCCGCCGTGCCGTAGCCGACGAGTTCTGCAAGTGGCGTCGCCCCGCGGGCAAGCGCATGCTCCAGCGTCTCGATCACCAGGATGCCGGCGCCTTCTCCCATGACGAAACCATCGCGCGCCGTGTCGAAGGGCCGCGAGGCCAGCTCCGGCGTCTCGTTGAAGCCGGTGGAAAGGGCACGCGCAGCGGCAAAGCCGCCAAGGCTCACCTTGTCGATGCAGGCCTCGGCGCCGCCGCAGATCGCCACATCCGCCTCGCCGGAGCGGATCAGCCGTGCCGCATCGCCGATCGCCTGGACGCTGGCCGCACACGCTGTCACCGGTGCGCCGAGCGGCCCCTTGAAGCCGTAGCGGATGCTGACTTGGCCCGCCGCGAGATTGACGAGGAAGGAGGGCACGGTGAAGGGCGACAGTCGCCGGACGCCGCGCGCCTCACCGATCCGCACCGCTTCGGCAATGGCCGGAAAGCCGCCGACGCCCGACGCGATGATCGTCGCGGTGCGTTGGCGTTTTCTTTCGTCGGTCGGCATCCAGCCGGCCTGCTTCACCGCTTCCTCCGTCGCCGCCATGGCGAAATGGATGAAGCGGTCCATCTTCTTCTGATCCTTGGGGGTGATGTAGCGGTCGGGATCGAAGCCCGCCTCGACATCCTCGCTGATACGGGGAACGATACCCCCGACTTTGGCCGAGAGTTCGCCGACGATATCGTCCGCGAGCGTCTTCAGCCCCGAGCCACCTTTGAGAAGACGCTTCCATGCGGGCTCGACGCCAGTGCCGAGGGGCGAGACAAGTCCCATGCCGGTGACAACGATGCGGTCCATGATATTTTCCTTTCTATGCGTCGATGCCGAGATACCAGGCGCGCATGCGGGCGATCCGCGCACGCACCTCGTCATCGGCTGCAGGGCCTGCAAGCAGGCCGGTGTTTTCGGGTGTCACTTGTTCGCCGGTCCGCGCGTCGACCAGCATGGTCTCGCGCGTTCTGCCGGAGTTCGCATCGCTGAGAAGAAAGGCGAGATCCTCTTCCGGAATGTGGCGGCTTCCCCAGGAAAACAGCGCCATCAGCACCGGAAAGAAATCGCGGCCCTTCTCGGTCAGCAGATATTCGTAGCGGGCAGGGCGCTGCTGGTAGAGCCGCCGTTCGAACAGCCCCTGATCCGTCAGATGTTTGAGCCGCCGCGTCAGGATGTTCGGCGCCACGCCGAGGCTTTTCTGGAATTCATCGAAACGCGAGAGCCCCTGGAAGGCATCCCGCAGGATCAGAATGCTCCACCAGTCGCCGACGCTGTCGAGCGCGCGCGCCGCCGGGCATTTGAACTCACTGAAGCTTGTTCGTTGCATGATCATAGCCACTACAGCAGCGACTATCATCATGCAAGTAACCTGTGCGCGGGAAATGCGCTAGATTGCGTCGCCGGCGAAAAAACGGGCGAGCACGACGCCGGTCACGAGCATGCCTGCCGCGGCGAAGATCGTATCGCCCGGAGTGCCGATATAGAGCGGCCCGATATTGGCAAACAGCAGGAAGGCGATGAGGAAGTTCACCCAGCCCCATAGGACGTTCACGGTCGGGGAACTGCGCTTTGCGAACGGAGTGCGGAAAGGCCGGCCGCTGACGCCATTCACGAAATGCGGCATGCCGTTGGTGACAAATGCTGCGGCGATGAAATGGGCAAGATAGGCGATCCAGGGCAAAGGCTTCTCCGGTGCTGCGAGTAGCGTTAGCGGAGAATGTGGTCGGGATTGCCGCTCCGGCAAGGGGAGGTTTGTGACGCGGGTAACGCGGCAGCCCACCGCCGAAAGCGACGGACGGTCAGGCAAAGCCGAGCGGCAGCTTTTCCAGTTTTCTGTCGGCGCCGTAGTCGCGCTCATGCGGCGAGGGCCGCCGGCCATGGCGGCTGAAGGAAAGGTCGATGCGGTTTTCGGCAAAAATCCCGTCGGCATAGGTGCCGGTATCATGATAATCGGCATCTGTCTTAGGGGCGAGTATTTTCAAGATCATCGGGGTTCCTCCGCGGCGCAGCATCAACACTCGGAAAGGCCGCTTGGTTCCATTTATAGGCTCTGAATTATTAATAAATTAACCATAAATGCGGGAGCAAGACTGAGTTGCAAGGCGCCGCGCGGCGTGCCCCAGTGCTGAAATGGCGTAGCCGTGGAACTCCTGATGTTGATCGCCGTTGATCCGGCATGAACACAGGAGGTTTCCATGCAGTTGATCGATACACGCGTGACACAGTCCGGCGACTTCTTCACCGTCGAATTCCTGGGCGAGGGCGGAGAATCGGTTTCCGTCAAAATCGATAATTCCCATGGCGAGCTCGACGCCTCGACGGTGCTCGACCACGCCAAGGTGATGATGGTTCAGCTGACCGCCTTTCCGGGCCGCGGCGCAGACGGCAGCATCAACCGTTACGACGCCTTGAGCAACGGCAACTTCGACGAAGGCAGCAAGGGTTTGAAAGGCCAGCCGAGCGCGCGTTCGACGCATGACAGCGAAACGCTGGAAGAGGAGCTGAACGAAGGCCTCGAAGATAGCTTTCCGGCAAGCGACCCAGTCTCGGCAACCGTGTCGTCTATTCCCGCCACCGCGCCCCGGCACTGATCTCCGTAGACCTGCCGCTGGCCGCCCCCATTCTCGGGGGCGGTCTGTGCCTGCATGACGGATTGATGTCAAAACTGAAAAACAGCTGAAAACCGCGGATGCCTGATTGACATGCGAGCCTTCTAGAGAGGGTCCGAGAAGGGAGCGTCCGTGACGCGCTTCCCAGGTCTCGGAGACGCGCCCTCATGAAAATCATCCAGATCACCGACACCCATTTCAGCCCGAACAAGCCGCATTTCAACGGCAATTGGGCGCCGCTTCTGAGCTGGATCGAAGCGACCGGCGCCGATCTGATCGTGCATACCGGTGATCTCACCGTCGACGGCGCCGACAAGGACGAGGACATCACCTTCTCGATGGATCTGATGCGGCAAGTGCCGATCCCGATGCTGATCGTCCCCGGTAATCACGATGTCGGCCATCTCAAAGGGTCCGACCAGCCCGTCAACGCGGAGCGGTTGGCCCGTTGGCGCAGCCTTGCCGGTGACGATCGCTGGCTGGAGGATGCGGCCGGCTGGCGCTTCATCGGCCTGAATTCGCTGCTTCTCGGTGATAAGGATGATGAGGAAGAGGCCCAGTTCGAATGGCTCGCCAAGGCGCTCGAAGACAGGGCAGGGCGGCGCGTGGCTCTCTTTGCGCACAAGCCGCTGTTCGTCGATGCACCCGACGAAGGCGATACCGGCTATTGGAGCGTTCGCCCGGCTCAGCGCCGCCGGCTTTATGATCTGATAGCAGCCCATGACGTGGCGCTGTTTGCCAGCGGCCACCTTCACTGGGCCTGGCAGGGTCGCTTCGACAACACCCAGCTGAGCTGGGGTCCGTCGGCTGCCTTCATCATCGACAAGATGGAACGCGAGATGCCGGGCGAGCGCCTGATCGGCGCCGTCGTTCACGAGTTCGATACATCGGTCAAAAGCCAGATTGTCGCCGTTCCTGGCATGACCGCCCATGTGCTCGACGATGTCGTGCTCGAGGTCTATCCGCAGGCGGTCAAACAGCGGGAACCTGTCGAATGAGAGCGCTCTCGCTTCGCGACATCACCAAGGCCTTCGGCGGCAACCAGATCCTCAACGGCGTCAGCCTCGATGTCGGGGCCGGTGAATTCATCGCCCTGGTCGGCCCCTCCGGCTGCGGCAAGAGCACGCTCTTGCGCGTCCTTGCCGGCCTCGACCATGCCGATAGCGGCGAAATCCTGATCGGCGGGAAAGATATGTCGGGTGTGGCGGCCGCCGAGCGCAACATCGCCATGGTCTTTCAGTCCTACGCGCTCTATCCGCATCTGACGGCGTCTCAGAATATCGCCGTGCCGCTGGCGATGCGCCGGCTGTCGACGACGCAGCGGCTGCCCTTCATCGGCTCGTTGATGCCGGGCCAGCGCGCCACCCGCGCGGCGATCGCCCGCGACGTCCGAGAAATGGCGACATCACTCAAGATCGAACACCTGCTCGACCGCAAGCCCGGCCAGATGTCCGGCGGCCAGCGCCAGCGCGTGGCGCTCGCTCGCGCCATGGTGCGCCGGCCGAGCATTTTCCTGATGGACGAGCCGCTGTCCAATCTCGACGCCAACCTGCGCGTCCATGCCCGCGGCGAGATCGTCGACCTGCATCGCCGCGCTGGCGTGCCGACGCTCTATGTCACCCATGACCAGGCGGAAGCACTGTCGATGGCGGACCGTGTCGCCGTGATGATGGGCGGCCGATTGCTGCAGATCGCAAGTCCTCAGCTCATCTACGACGATCCCGCCCATATCGAGGTCGCCCGCTTCATCGGCCAGCCGCGCATCAACCTTCTTCCAGCCTTTGCGGAAGGCGGCGTCGTTCTCTGCGGCGGCCTGCGGCTGACGCTTGAAAATGCACCCGCCGGGAAGATGCCGGTCACGCTCGCCATTCGCCCCGAATTCGTCTTTCTCGCCAAGAGCCGGCATGACGGCCTTGCCGCCAGGATCGAACGCGTCGAATTCCTGGGGTCCGAGGTTATCCTCCATTGCCGGCTCGACGCGATCGGTGAGACCGTCATCGCCAAGGTACAGCCGTCCGAAGCCTCCGGGCTTGCAGCCGGCGATGCCGTGGGACTGCGATTGTCGCCCGGCCGGACGCTGATCTTTGCCGAGGACGGCAGCCGTCTGGCCGGCTTCGCCGCCGGCGGCGATGCCGGGCTCAGCTCTGCTGATGCCGGGCTCAGCTCTGCTGATGCCCTGCTCGCCGCTGCTGATGCCGGGCTCGCTGGCGCTTCCGATGCCCAGCGGGAGAGGGCGCATGGCTAGTATCGCCTCCCTGGCCATCCCCGATAATTCCGCCCTTGCTCATCGCCGAAGCGAGGCCCGCATCGCCTGGATGCTGGTGCTGCCGGCGATGATCCTGCTTTTTCTCTTCGTGCTGTTGCCCGTTGCAGCTGTCGTTGTGCTCGGCTTTACCGATTTCGAACTCGGTTACGGCAAGTTCCGTTTCGTCGGCTTCGAGAACTACGCCCACCTGATCACCGACCGAACCTTTCGCAAGTCGCTATGGAATACGACGGTCTATACGGCAATCGTGGCGCCGGTCTCGATCCTGCTCGGTCTCGGCATCGCCTTGCTGATCGAGAGCGAGACCGCGGCCCGCAGCGTCTTCCGCACCGCCTATTTCCTGCCGGTCGCCTCGCTGATCGTCGCCATGGCGACCGTCTGGCAATATATGTTCCACCCGACGATCGGCCCGCTCAATGCGTTGTTGGCGCTGGTGGGATTGCCCGGCCCGAACTGGCTGGGCAGTTCCGGCACGGTGCTTTACAGCCTGTCGATCATCGGCGTCTGGCAATCGGCCGGCTTCAACATGGTGCTGTTCCTGGCCGGCCTGACGGCGATCCCGCGCGAGCTTTATGCAGCAGCCGAAGTGGACGGCGCGAGATCCTCACTCGATCGCTTCCTGCTGGTCACCTGGCCGATGCTCGGGCCGACGACGCTGTTCGTCATCACCATCAGCATCACCAATGCGGTCAAGGTCTTCGAGACGGTCAAGACGCTGACCGAGGGCGGCCCGAACAAGGCATCTGAAGTGCTGCTCTTCACGATTTACCAGGAAGGCTTCGTCTATCTGCGTGTCGGCTATGCCTCAGCGATGACCGTGGTCTTCCTCCTGATCCTCGTGGTGCTGATGTTCCTGCAGTACCGCATCCTCGACCGCCGGGTGCATTACACATGACCGCAAGCGCTTTTTCCCTCGGCAGGGTCATCCGCCTGAGCCTGCTTTCCCTCGGGGCGATCATCTTCCTGGCCCCTTACATCTTCATGATCTCGGCGGCCGGGAAGACGCAGAGCGACATCTTCACCTCGTCGCTGTCGCTCATCCCGGCGCATTTCGCCTATGCCGAGAATTTCGCCAAGGCCTTGAGCCGGGTGCCGATGGCGCGGCTCCTGTGGAATGGCGTCGTCGTCTGCGGGCTGATCTTCTTTTTTCAGGTGCTGGTGGCCATCCCCTGCGCCTATGCCATGGCGAAGCTGCGCTTCGCCGCCGCCCGAGCCATGATGGTGCTTGTTATGCTCGGCCTTCTCGTGCCGATCCATGCGACCGCGCTGCCGCTCTATGTCGCCTTCGACCGCGCCTCTCTGCTCAACAGCTATGCCGCGCTCATCGCGCCCTTCACCATTTCGGTCTTCGCGATCTTCATGTTCCTGCAGTTCTTCCGCGCCATGCCGGATGATCTCATCCATGCCGCTCGTCTCGACGGGATGTCGGAGCTCGGCACCGTGGCCCGCGTCATCGTGCCCAATGCCTGGCCGGCGGTTACCGCCTTTGCCATCTTCTCGGTCGTCGCCCATTGGAACGATCTCTACTGGCCCCTGATCGTCATCAGCAAGCAGGACTACGCCACGCCGCCGCTGGGGCTGATGTATTTCCGCGCCGCCGAGGCCGGCGACGACTACGGCGCGCTGATGGCGGCGACCCTCATCATTACCCTTCCCCTCGTCGCCGCCTTCCTGCTTGCGCAGAAGCGTTTCGTCGAGGGCATCACCATGACCGGTCTCAAAGGCTGACCGGCTTTATCAAGGAGAACGAGCGATGAAACATATCACCCAGATTCTCGCCGCAGCGGCCGTATTGATGGCAGTCGCGCTTCCCGCGCATGCCGAGACGACGCTGACGGTTCACTACCCGATGCCGGGTTTCTTCAAGGACGTGATGGACACGATCTCGAAGAAGTTCATGGCTGAGAACCCCGATATCAAGATCCAGTTCGCCAGCCCCTCGGCCACCTATGAAGAAGGCATCCAGACGATCCTTCGCCAGGCCGGCACCAGCGAAATGCCCGATATCACCTTCATCGGCCTGAACCGCCTGCGCATGCTCGACGAACGCGATGTCGCCGTCGACCTCGGCCCGCTCGTCAAGAAGGACGGCAACATGGCCGAGCAGGGCTTCTCCGACACGATCCTCAAGCTCGCCCAGGTCAAAGGCAAGCAGGTTGGCCTCGCTTTCGCGACCTCCAACCCGATCATGTATTACAACGCCGATCTCGTGAAGGAGGCCGGCGGCGATCCCGACAATCCGCCGAAGACCTGGGACGAGGTCATTGCACTTGGCGGCAAGATCAAGGCGCTCGGCAACGGCGTCGACGGCATCGATTTCCGTTGGCAGGGCGACGACTGGATGTTTTCGGCGCTGCTCTTCGGCGCCGGCGGCAAGATGTTGAACGACGACGAAAGCAAAGTCGCCTTCAACGGTCCGGAAGGTCAGAAGGCCGTTGAGGTGCTGCATCGTCTGGTCACCGAGGGCGGCATGCCCGTCTTCACCAAGTCGGCCGGCGAACAGGCTTTCGCCGCCGGAAAGGTCGGTTTCGAGTTCCAGACCACAGGCGCGCTGCGCAACACGATCAAGAATGTCGGCAACAAGTTCGATCTGCGCACCGCCAAGATCCCGCTGATCGATCCGGTGAACGGCCGTCTTCCCACGGGCGGCAACGCCGTCGTCATCCTGACCCATGACGCCGCCAAGCAGGACGCCGCCTGGAAATTCGCCAAATTCGCCGCCGGCCCTTATGGCGCCTCGGTCGTCGTGCCCGGCACCGGTTATGTCCCGAACAACGAGCTTGCCGCCAAGTCGGCCGACCATCTCGGCGACTTCTACAAGCAGAACCCGCTGTTCCAGGCTGGGCTCAGCCAGATGCCGGTCATGATCCCCTGGTATGCCTTCCCCGGCTCCAACGGCGTCAAGGTCACCCAGACGATCGTCGACAACCTCTCGCGCATCGTCGACCAGTCGGCCGAGCCGAAGGAAGCGCTCGACGACGCAGCCGCCGACGTCGAGGGCATGCTGCCGCGCAGCTGATCGCTATCCGCGTCAGAAGAAGGGGCCGCCACGCCGAGCGCGCGGCGGCCTTCTACTTCCGGGTGGTTTAGATGGCGCGCACCGTGCCGCCGCGGCGCAGCGTATAGGCGACGTCGAGGTGGCGGGCAGGGGCTGCATTCTCCGCCATGTCGAGCAGCAGCGAGGCGGCCGTCGCGCCCATGCTGGCGTCCGGCATTTCAATGGTTGTCAGTGGCGGATCGATCAGCCGGCCGATGGCGATGCCGTCGAAGCCGGCGACCGAAACATCCCCCGGCACCGACAGCCCCTCGCGCTTCAGCGCGCCGATGACGCCGAGCGCCAGAAGATCGTTGGAGGCGATAATCGCCGTCGGCGAAAGCGAGATCATCGCCGCACTGAGATCGAGCTGGTCATAGCCGCCGACGAAGGAGATCTGGATCGCGTCAAGCGGCGTCAGGCCGTTCTCGGCCATGGCGTCGAGGTAGCCTTGGTAGCGAAGACGAGCGCGATCGGAGGCGCCAAAATTGCCGGAGAGAAAGAGAATGTGGCGGTGGCCCATGCCGATCAGGAATGTCGTGATCTCCCGGCCGGCGCCGCGATTATCGGCGGTGACCGCCGCCGGAAACTGCGCCGTCGGCAGGTTGTTGAGAAGCACGGTCGGCGGCAGCTTGGGCAGCAGCGCCTCGCTCGTCGACGGGTCGCAGACGGTGAGGATCAGCCCGGTCGGCCGGTCATTCAGAAGTGCGACGACGGCATCGGCCTCGCGTGCCGGATCGTAATTCGACTGGGCGATCAAGACGCCATGGCCGGCGACCAGCATGCGGTTCTGGATGCTCGACAGCGACGAGGCAAAGACCGGATTGGTGATGCTCGGGATCAACACGCCGATTACCGGCCTGCGCCCGAGCCGCCCGACAGCATGGCCGGCCGGGCGATAACCGAGTTCGGCGGCGGCACGGCGCACCTTGCGCACCATCAGATCGCTGGCCGGTCCGTTGCGATTGAGAACCCGGCTTGCCGTCGCCAGCGAACATCCTGCCCGGAATGCGACTTGCTGCAATGTCGCCATCGAATGCGCCCTCCTGGTCACAGCGTCGAAGCGCAATCCTTTAGTCGGGCTCGATGACAGTGATCTGACAATTGACGAGCTGTGGGGAATTCATCGGGAATGACGACGGAAGTCACGATCATAAGATTTAAATATCAACAGCCTATACAAAAATTCTAAGATTTCTATGGAGCTCCCTAACCCGAATTATCTGCGTCTTATCCATTCACACATGGAAGTTGAAGCAATATGCAACTTATGGAATGGTCGGGTCAAAGTCGTTTCCTCTCTTCATGTTCATCGCCTGGATAAGAATGTCTCCCAAACAAATGGAATGCGCCGCCGCTTGGCGGTTTCTCGCGACGGTCTCCCTTGTCGCAATTTTTGCATCGCCGGCCTATGCCGACACGCCGTCCACCGCCTGGCCGCAAACGCAAAGCGACATCCAAGCCGATTCCAATGTCCATTTCGGCGTGCTCGCCAACGGCATGCGCTTTGCAATCATGCGCAACGCCACGCCATCTGGACAGGCAGCGATCCGCTTTCGCATCGGCTCCGGCTCACTGGAGGAAAACGACGACCAGCAGGGCCTGGCGCATGTTCTCGAGCACATGGCCTTCAAAGGTTCGACGCATGTCGCCGAAGGCGAAATGATCCGTATCCTGCAGCGCAAGGGCCTGGCCTTTGGACCGGACACCAATGCCCGTACCTCTTATGACGAGACTGTCTATGCACTCGATTTGCCCGAGGTCGATCCAGAGACGCTATCCACGGGCCTGATGCTGATGCGAGAAACCGCGAGCGAGCTGACCCTCGATGCCGGCGCCCTCGATCGCGAGCGCGGCGTCATCCTGTCGGAAGAGCGGCTGCGCGATACGCCGCAGTACCGCGCGGGGCTCGCAATCATGAATTCGTTGCTCGCCGGCCGGCGCGTGACCATGCGCCCGCCGATCGGGAAAGCCGATATTATCAGCAATGCACATGTCGACCTCGTCCGCGATTACTACCGGGCCAATTATCGGCCCGATCGGGCGACGCTGATCGTGGTGGGCGATATCGACCCGGCTGCCATGGAAATCGAAATCCGGCAGCGCTTCGGCGACTGGAAGGCCATAGGACCGACGCCTGCAAGTCAGGATACCGGCGCGCTGCAGACGAAAGGCGAAAGCGCGGACGTCGTCGTCGTGCCCGGCGGCATGACCAGCGTCCAGATCGCCTGGACGCGTCCTTATGACGCCGCCCCCGACACCTTGGCCAAGCGCCGCACCCAGCTTATTGAAGATCTCGGTCTGATGGTGCTCAAACGCCGGGTCAGCACCATCGCCAGCAAGGCGGATGCGCCTTTCATCAGCGCCGGCGTCGGGTCCCAGGATCTCCTCGATTCCGCTCATGTCGTCCTGGTCACGGCGAATTCCGAACCGGACAAATGGCAGGCGGCACTCGGGGCCATTGACCAGGAACAGCGTCGTATTCAACAGTTCGGCGTTGCCCAGGCTGAGATCGATCGCGAAATCCTCGAATATCGCTCGGCCCTGAAGGCTGCTGCCGCCGGAGCCGCGACGCGCACGACCACCGACATCGCTTCGGCGCTGGCTGGCAGCGTCGATGACGACCAGGTCTTCACGTCGCCTGCCGACGACCTCTCGCTGTTTGAGAGGGTAACGAACGACGTCACCGCGGCCGAGGTCAATCAGGCCTTGCAGCGTGCCTTCTCCGGTAATGGCCCGCAGATCGTGCTCCAGACCGCCCAATTGCCACAAGGCGGAGCCGACGCGCTCCGGCAGGTCTATCACGCTTCCAAGGCGATTGCGGTCTCGGCGCCGTCCAGTGCAGCCGATATCGCCTGGCCCTACACCCATTTTGGCGCGCCGGGCGCTGTGGTCGAACGCCGCGCCGTCGAGGATCTCGGCCTGACCATGGTGCGCTTTTCCAACGGCGTACGGCTCACCGTCAAGCCAACCAAGCTGCGCGCCAATGAAGTGCTGGTGCGCGAGGGTATCGGTGGCGGCCGGCTGGACTTGCCGCATGACCGTCCCCTCCCGATCTGGGCATCGCCGGCGGTCGCGCTGTCCGGCGTCAAGGCCATGGACTACCAGGATATCCAGAAGGCGCTGACCGCCAACATCGTCGGCCTCGACGTCTCGGTAGGCGACAGCTCCTTCAAGTTCGACGGTCGTACGCGGACTGAAGATCTGGCGACGCAATTGCAACTCATCACGGCATACACCTCCGATCCCGCATACCGCCCCGAGGCGTTCAAGCGGGTGCAGCAGGCCTATTTGAGCGGCCTCGATCAGTATGAGGCCACCCCTGGCGGCGTTGTCAGCCGCAGCCTCGGAGGTCTCGTCCACTCCGGCGATCCGCGCTGGACCTTTCCCGATCGCGCCCAGTTGTCCGCCGCCAAGCCGGACGATTTCGAGGCACTGTTCCGCCCCGTAGTCTCCAATGGCCCGATCGATATCACCATCGTCGGCGACGTGACGGTGGACGACGCCATCCGGCTGACAGCTGAAACATTTGGCGCTTTGCCGCCACGCCCGGAGGCGGCGCCGAGCAATGTTTGGGGTAAAGTGCGTTTTCCGGCGGCCACCGAGAAGCCCGTTCTGCAGACCCATAAGGGAAGGGCAGACAGCGCCGCCGCCGTCGTCGGGGCTCCCATCGGCGATTTGCTCTCCGATCTCCCACGCTCCTTCACAGCCAATGTTGTCACCCAGATTTTTCAGAACAGGCTGACCGACAGGTTTCGCATTGCAGAAGGGGCAAGCTACGCGCTGGAGGGCGACATTAATCTGTCGAGGGAAATTCCCGGCTATGGCTACGCCTATTTCTACGTCGAGACGGATCCGACAAAGCTGGCGCGCTTCTATGCACTTGTCGACGAGATCGCCAATGATCTCAGGTCGCATGATGTCTCCGCCGACGAGCTCGCACGCGCTCGCGAACCTATCATCGAGACGCTGAAGCACCAGCGGCAGGGCAACGAATACTGGATTGAATATCTGCGCGGCGCCCAGACGGATCCGCGTCGTTTGGACCGCATACGCGGCAATCTCAGCGGCTACGACGAGGTTACGGCCTCAACGATCCGCGAATTCGCCACAACCTATTTCAGCCCGGAAAAATTCTGGAAATTCGAAGTGCTGCCGGCGGCCGTAAGGTAGTTTCTTGAATCGAAGCCCCTAAATTGGACGTTGCCGGGGAGGAGACACCGTCCCGGCCATTGAGCACCAGCTCAGGCGCGGCGTTTGACCACCCGCATGTTCATCTCCGAGCGAAGCGTGAAGCCTTGCGCCTTGTAGAGGGAAATGGCGGAGGTGTTCCCCGCATAGACATGCAGATAGGCCGTGTCGCCGCTGGAAGCGATTTCGCCGGCAACGAAACGGAACAGCAGGGTGCCGAGGCCACGCCCTTGGAATTCGGGATGGGTGCAAAGGCCACTCAGTTCGATGAAACCGGTCTGCCGCATACGCTGCCCGGCCATCGCCACCAGACGGCCTTCATGCCTGATCCCCCAGAAGCTGCCGAGGCTCTGGGCGCGCAGGGTGAACGGCCCGGGTCTTGTCAAGCTCGCCAGATCAAGCATGTCGGCGGCGTCGGCCTCGGTTAGCGGCTCAATGCGGGAATCCGAAATCCTCTCATGAGGTCGCTCGGCAACCATCTGGGTCACCGGCGCCTCCATGACGACGGCAAGACCCGCTGGAATGGCGATCGGCCCGGCCTCGACGAGAAACATGCTCTCTTCCGCCGACGGCAGCTTCTCCAGGGCATCGAGGCTCTCAGGGCTATCGTCGGCAGAGGCTGCGAAGGGGACGATGGAGGGCGGGTATCGCCGTGCGTAGCTGTTGCCTTCGGCAAGAGCGGCATGTGTGGTTTTGAGCGCGCTCCAGATCGGCCGGTCGAGCACATGATTCATCGTCTTTCTTTCCCTATTGCGCGGTGGAAAGGGCGTGCGGGCCTGTAACCGTGCTCCGGCGTAGGAGCGGCAGTGCTGCCAGCCCGTCTTCGATGGCGGCGAGTTGCTCGAGGATCGGTCCGTCGAGGTCGCCGCAGAGATCCGCAACCGCAGCCGCAACGCGCGGCCAGATGGTTGCCTTCGAATGATCGACAAGTTCCCGTCCTTTGTCGGATAGCGACACCAATCTGCGGCGCTGATCATCCGGCGCCGGCTGCATATCGACGAAGCCGAGTTCGAGAAGTTGCCCGATGGTCCGCGTTGCGCCGGGCTGGGTGATGCCGACCGCCTGCGCAAGCTCGCCGATCGTAAGCGGCCCGGCTCGGTCGATCGCTGCGAGGAATGGATACTGACCTGCCTGGATGCCGACGCCGGCCTCGTCGATGACCTGCTGCGTATCGGCCTGCAGTCTCTCGCCGATGCGACGCAGACGGCTGCCTAGGCACAAAAAGCCAAGCGTTCGCACCACATCCTCGACCATTCAATATCTCCAATTGCATTGAATGTTATATAACATGTTATATTTCTGACGGCTATCGAAATTCAAGAGTAGTATCTCGCGGCCGGAGGGGACTTATCGAAAGCACGCGACGTCCTTCATTGGTCACGCCGCCCCGCGACCAACAGAGAGATCGCCAGGACACAACAGAGTAGCGCGAGGGACGATGGCAACCCCTGATGCCCGATAAGCTGCATCGCCAGTCCGGCCGCGGACGAGCCTGCCATGCCGCCGACGCCCCATGCGAAGGCGAATGCCGCATTGCCGGCGATCAGCGTCTGGCCGGTAAAGCGCTCGCCGAGCTGGATCAGCGACATGGTGTAGAGCCCGAACGAGACCCCGCCCCAGACGAAAACGAGCGGCCAGATCAGCCAGGTGGTGAAGGTTGGTGCCAGCAGCAGGCAGCCGGCGAGGCATGCCAGGATGCAGTACGACATGATCCGCGCCGAGCCGAACCACTCGGCCGCCCGCCCAAGCAGGACCTGCAGCACGGCATTGCCGGCGACGAAACAGGTGATGAGCGAAGCGATGCGTCCCTCGGCGCTGCCAAGCGCCGCCCCATAAACGGCAAACAGCGAAAGCAGGATCTGCTCGAAGGCGGCTGCGGTGAAAATGGCAAACAGCAGCAGCGGCGCCAGTGCGAAGAAGCCACCAACCGACACCGCCTGGCCTTCGCCGGGCATCTCGGGCAAACGTCGGGCAACGGCAAGCACGATCAGGCCGCAGACAAGGAAGGCTGTCACGCCGATCATGAAAGGCGGCCAACCTTCCGTGCCGACAAGGCCGAGCGATAACGGACCGACCGCGAAGCCACCCGAGACGATCGACGAATAGAGGCCCATGATGCGGCCGCGGCGCGGTGCCGGCGTGATCGCGATCAGCCAGGTTTCGCTGATCACGTAGAGCGGATTGGCAAAAAAGCCGAGCAGGAGGCGCAGTGGCATCCAGGCCCAGACCTGTTGGCTCCGGGCAATCACCATCAGGGTGAGGGCAGCCAGGATCGAACACAGGATCGCAAGCCGCGCCGCGCCCACACGCCGCGAAAGCGCTGGAATAACAGGCGCGGATAGGATGAAACCTAACGGCGTCATCGCGGCCGAGAGGCCGATCATCCCAGATGATATTCCTTGACGCTCCAGGATGAAGCTGAGAAGCGGATAGGTCAGTCCCTGCGCTACGGCAAACACAGTGACGGTCGCGATGATGCCTGCCATCCCGGCCCACGGGGTTCGGTCTTCGTCACGTGACGTCGTGCTTGCCGCTGTCATGCAAATGTCCTCGTCGGTCGCTGTGGTCGCAGGGCAAGCCCTAGACCTGAAAGAGGCTGGAATTCTGCGGGATCGGGGAAGCGGCGTAATTAAGCCCCGCCAAAAAGTTCTCAAAAACTTCCAAACGGACTATAGATCGGCTCTATGAAGGAAGTGCGCTTTGCCTTTGGCCCATTCGTGCTCGATCCGGAGGCGGGAACGCTCCTTCGGAACGACGATCCTGTTGCCATTGGCCATCGCGGGCTGAAGCTGCTTGCGGCGCTCGTCGGACGATCCGGCGAAATCCTTGCCAAGACCGAGTTGATGGACGCGGCTTGGCCGGGCATGGCGGTCGAGGAAGGCAACCTCACCGTCCAGATCGCGCAGCTGCGCAAGCTGCTCGGCCCCGGCGCCGGCGGCGGCGAATGGATTGCGACGGTTCCGCGCGTCGGCTACCGCTTCACGGGTGCCATGCAGCGGCTCGGCGGCGTGAAGCGAAAGGCCTTGCCGCTGCCCGAAAAACCGTCGATCGCCGTGCTGCCCTTCCTGAACATCGGCAACGATCCCGAACAGGAATCTTTCGTGGACGGGCTGACCGAAGACCTGATTACCGACCTTTCGAGAATGCCGGGTCTGTTCGTCATCGCCCGCAATTCGGCCTTCGCCTATAAGGGCAGGGCGGTAGACGTGCGGGAGATCGCCGAGGAGCTCGGCGTGCGATACCTGTTGGAGGGCAGTGCGAGGCGCGCCGCGGGACGCGTGCGCGTCAACGCCAAGCTGGTCGACACCGTCAGCGGCACTCATTTGTGGGCGGAACGCTTCGATCGCAGCCTGGACGATATTTTCGTCGTTCAGGACGAGGTGACCGCCAGGATCGTCGAGGCGCTGCTGGGCCGGCTGCGTACCCCGCCGCCGCGCCGTCGGCCTAGAAGTCTTGAGGCCTACGATCTCTGCGTGCGGGCGCGCAAGCTGATGGATGATTCCCCGCAGGCGGCTGAGGAGGCGCATCTGATGCTGACCCGCGCAGTCGCCCTCGACCCCGACTATGCCGAGGCCTATCGGTGGCTGGCCATGAACCACTGGATGGGGTGGATTCATAGCGGCGGGCCGACGGAAGCGACCCGCAGCATCGCCTTACACTTAGCGCGCAAGGCCGTTGCGATCGACCCCAACGATGCCGGCTGCCGCTGGGTGCTGGCCTACCTTCTTGCCTATGAACGCGATTTTGCCGCGGCGGATGCGGAGTTCGCCAAGGCGATCGAACTTGACCCGAACGAGGCCGATACCCTTGCCGCATTATCCGACGTTACCGTCCTAGCGGGGCGGGTCGAGGAGGGGCTCGAGCAGATTCGCAAGGCGTTCCGGCTGAACCCGTTTCCGGCAAGCTGGTATTATTTGACGCTCGGCCAGGCGCAGTATGCGGCGGGCCAATATTCAGCCGCCGTCGAGACGCTGCGCCGTGACGAGACCTGTCGCACAAGCTCGCGCCGTTTCCTGGCGGCAAGCCTTGCTCAGCTCGGCCGGCTCGACGAGGCGCAGGCGGAGACCGAACTCTTCCTTGTCGCCAACCCCGGCTTTTCCATCCGCCATTGGGCGGCGACCGAACCGTTTCGCGACGCTCTCACGCATGACCATTTCGTAGAGGGCTACCGCAAGGCCGGTCTTCCGGATTAATCCGCCGCAGCACTCACGGCCGGCGAGCGTGCCATGGATGGCGCGGCGATGTCCGGATCTCGACAAGAGGCCGCCCGGACACGCCTTCGCCGACCGCGGGCGCCGGCTTCGCATTCCGGATCAGGTGATTTAGGGCGGCCGCTTCAGACCGCCATATTCGCCGCCGCCGACATGACTTCCCGTGGCGCGGGAACGCCGAACATATGGCGGCCGGCCTCCTCGACTTCGGTGAAGCACCAGCGCACGACGCCGTCACGATCGAGCAGGAATTCGCCGACAAGCTGGCCTTCGCCGGGGGAGATCATCCGCTTGTCATCATCGGTCATCTCATAGCCGTCAGCCTTGTCGAGAAATTCCATCGCGGCGATCGGGTTCATCGGTTCGGGGAGCTCGCCCGGCATGTCGACGCGCATCGACATCATCGTGTCCATGCTGACCTTGTGCGGCCACTCGTTCTCGGTCTCGGTGAATTGAAGGCGCGGTAGGCCGAAGGCGCGATGCGATACCCGTTCGGGGTCGGAGGCCGCCAGCAGGTTGGGAAGCGGGTGGTAGCGGAAATAAAGGCGGGCTCGCTCGATCGGGGTATTGACGACGGTCAGGCTGTCGATGCCTTTCTCCTGCAATGCATCGGTCAGTTCGGCCATGGCGGCGATCTGCCTGCGGCAGAAGGGGCAGTGCAGTCCGCGGAACAGGCCGACGAGCAGCGGCCTCTGGCCGCGAAAGTCGTCGATGGCGATCTTGCCCTGGCGGGTGATCGCATCCAGCACCACGTTGGGCGCGCGATCTCCGGGTTGTAGTGGTCTATCGGCGTGGTTCTCCTGCATTGTTCGTTCCTCCCTTTATGTGTTTGAATCGCTTGATCTATTCGATGTTTCGCGATCATTGCGACGCGAACCATTCAGTCGAGAAACGGCAAGACGACGAGCGTACCTGGATCCAGGTTGTGGCGGATGCACACATCCTGGGCCAGCGTGAAATACCGTTCCGCTTCGTCCATATCGTCATGTTCGAGGCTCAGCGTCGCCAAGCCATCATAACACGGAAAGAGCAGTTGCGGCTCGTCAATTTCCTTCGCAACCTCAAGAGCTTCCTCGTAATACTTACGAGCTAGCTTCGGCTGCCCATGGCATTGATGAATCTGGCCGAGCACGATCAGCGGGACGGACAAATGATCGCGCTGATCGAGCGCCCGGTCGATTTCGACTGCCCTTTCCGCCGCCGGCACGCCTTCGGCCGCACAGTGATCGGTAAAGGTGCAGCAGGAGACTGCGAGGTTGGCGAGAAGGCGCGCCTGGAAGCCGAGATCGCCGATGCGGGTTGCGACCTCCAGCCCCCGGCGGCAGACCGTGATGGCGTTGGCCGGATCGACGATCGTGTAGAGAACGCCGAGATTGGAATAGGCCCGGCAGGCGGCACTTTGCAGATCGGCTCTTTCGGCGACCGAGAGGCTGCGCTCCACTTCCTGCACGGCATCGCGCCGGCGTCCGAGCCGCGCGAGCGCTGCACCCTTGGTGTTCAACGCTTCCGCCATCGCCCGGGCTGCCTCGCGGCCGGCTTCGGTCGTTCCGTCGATCGGCAGCGTTTGCAGGCATTGCAGCGCCTGTGTCGCCCACTCGGCGGCGGCGGCCTGATCACCCATGCGGAAGGCCAGATGGCCGCGCTCCTGCAGTAGGTGGGCATGTTCGACCGGCGCATCGATCGTCGCGATCATCGCTTCCGCGGCGGCGCAATGCGCCTCCGCCTGGTCGCGGCGCCCCGCATCGAGATGCAGGCGGCCGATCTTTCGCAATATCCTTGCTGCGGCGATCCGGTCGTCATTGGCGCGGTGGATGGCAAGTGCCTGCTGATAATGGGTCAAGGCATCGTCGCGCCGGCCGGCAGGGCCGCAGAGGTCGGCAAGGCGCTCCAGCAGCGCTAATTGGTCCGGCGTCACCTCCGGCTCGTCAGCGAAGGCCGCGAGGGCTTGCCGATAGAGGCGCATCGCATCGTCATTGGCATAGGTCTTACGCGCCTGATCGCCAGCCGCCATCAGGTAGGCGGCGCCCTTGGCTTTATTAGTAGTCAGGCTGAAGTGATGACCGAGTTGCGCCAGATGCTCGGGACGCTCAGGCGCCACGCCATATTGGCGCTCCAGAACCCGGCCGATCCTGCCATGGAGCTCCATGCGCCGTTGCAGCAGCAGATTCTGGTAGATGACGTCGTGCATCAGCGTCTGGCTGAAGCGATAGCCCGGCGACCCGCCGGCATCGGGGCCGCGCAATTCCTCGATGATATTGGCATCGCAGAGATAGTCCAGCGCGGCATCGATGGCGGCCGGATCGGTCGCGACGGCGCGGAGCAGGGCGGTATCGAATTTCGGGCCGACCACCGCCGCCTCCTGCGCCAACCGTCTCATCTCCTGCGGCAGACGATCGACGCGGGCAAGCAACAAGGCTTGCAGGTTCACCGGGATGGCGACGTCGGTGTCATCGGCGGCAACATGCCAGCGCTCACCGTCATGATGCAACGTACCCATGTCGATCAGCCCACGCAGGATTTCTTCGATGAAGAGCGGATTGCCACCGGCGCGGTCGAGAATGCGTTTGCGCATTGCAACCGGCAGCTTGCCGTGCGCCTCACCAAAAAAGGCGGCAAGCAGCCTCTGCCCGTCGGCCGCGGCGAGTGGGCCAAGACGTTGCACGGTGACATTGACGCGATCGGAGTTCAGCGGGTCGGTCTGCGACGTCGGCCGGTAGATCACCAGCAGCATCAGCCGACTGCGCTCCAGCCGGTCCATCATGAAACGAAGCACTTCCAGCGAAGCCGCGTCTGCCCAATGCAGATCCTCGATGACCAGCAGGAGAGGGCCTTGCGCCAGCCGCCGCTCGAAGACGGTGCGGATCGCATAGAAGATCTGCCGCCGCAACTGCTCCGGCTCGATGTGCCGCAACGCGCCATCGGGATTACCGAGGCCGAGCACATGCAGAAACAGCGGAAGCAGCCCGTCAACATCGTCCTGCGTCAGATCGAGTGCGCGAAACCCCGTCGTCAACAGCTGTCGTGTCCTGTCACGATCGTCGCGCTCGCCGATCCCGTAGGCGCTTCGCACGACCGCGGCGAGGGTGCCGTAGGATTGTTCGCCAAGGGGGGAGCAGGTGGCTTTGCGGATAGCAAGGCCAGGGAAGCGGGTCGCATTCGTGGCGAGCCCGACGAATTCGGTGGCGAGACGCGATTTACCGATACCCGCTTCGCCGATCAGCCGGACGAGCTGCGCGGCGCCGTCGCAAGCAAGATCGAGGCAGGCGAGCAGCCGCGACAATTCCGCATCCCGTCCGATCATCGGCGCCTGAAGGCCGAAACTTTCGAGCCCGCGCGCCGTATGCGGCGCGTCCAGCAGCCCGGTCAGCCGATGGACGTGGACGTTTCCGCTTTTGCCGCGCAAGGTTTGCGCGCCGAGACTGTCGAAGGCAAAGGCATGGCGGGTGAGGCGGTAAGTCAGGGGACCGACAAGAATATCGTTTTCGCCGGCCATCGATTGCAGCCGTTGGGCGGTGTTCACCGTATCGCCGGTCACGGAATAGGATTTGGCGCCAGCCGCGCCGAAGCCGCCGGTGACGACAGGGCCACTATTGATGCCGATATGCAGGCGCAGCGGCACGCCGGCGCGCGACTGCCAGCGTGTGCCCACCGCAGCGGCCCGGTCGATCATATCAAGTGCGGCGCCAAGCGCCCGCACCGGATCGTCCTCATGGGCAACCGGCGCGCCGAACAGCGCCAGAAGGGCGTCGCCGACGAACTTGTCGACGAAGCCGCCATAGGCTTCCACCGCCCGGGTCATCTCTTCGAACAATTCGTTCTGCAGCACCCGCATGGTTTCGGGGTCGATCTGCTCGCTCAGCGTGGTGAAGCCGCAGAGATCGGCAAACAGCACCGTCACCGGACGTCGGTCGGCATCGCTGTCGGATTTCGCCGGCACCAGCTCAATAATTGGCTTCGGCGCAGGTGGGGCTATACCTGAGATCGATGCGCCGCATTTGGGGCAGAAGGCAAAATCTGGCTGACACGCATAGCCGCAGGCGGCGCAGGAGAGGGGTTGCCTTGCGCCGCATCGCGGACAGAAAGCAAAACCGCTCTGAATATCGAAACCGCAGCCGGCGCAGTCCATCGCTGGCATCTCACGAAACCCGATCTGCAATGGCCATTTCAGCCGGCGGGCTTCACAAGAGATAAGAATGAACCTGCTGACGAAAGCTCGCAAGCACAAACAGACGGCGCAATAACGATCGTCATTTGAATGCGGCCGAGTATCGGCCCGCCTTTGCCGCTTCTCTATCCTTCATCCGGCAAAATTCGATCAACTGCTCCGAGGTCATGGGTCGGGCCAGAGCGTAACCTTGCAGCAAATGGCAGCCAAGATCTTTCAGGATCTTGGCATGCTCCATTGTCTCCACGCCTTCGGCAACGATGTCGATGTTCTGAGACCGGCCGATTTCGATAATCGAGGAAACCAGACGGCGTTGAGATGCAGACGCGATGATCGGCTTGATGATTTCCCGGTCGATCTTAAGCCGTCGCGGTTCAAATCGAAGCAGGCCGACAATACTGGCATGTTCCGTGCCGAAATCGTCGATCTCGATTTCAATGCCGAGCGCTTTGATTGCCGGAATGACCTCGTTCAGAGCAGGCTGAAGCTCGTCGAAGGAGATCGTCTCAAGCAGCTCGAAACACAGGCGACCCTTCGCTGCGGGAAGCTCGGACAGCTCGGCGAGCAGATTGGCCTGCGCCAGCCGGCGCGCTGAAATATTGACTGAAACCCGTGGAATTTGCATTCCCAAGCCGTCCCATCGTGTCAGCTCGAACAGGGCCTTTTGCAGGATCAGCCTGTCCATGTCGCCACTGCGGCCCAGTCTTTCCGCAGCATCCAGAAACGCGTTCGGGCCGAGCAGACCTTTTCGCGGATGATCCCAGCGGGCGAGCGCTTCGACGCCTGCGATATCGAGCGTGTTTGCATTGAACTGTGGCTGGAAGAACGCAATGAGTTCATCGCGTTCGAGCGCTTGATTGAATTCATCCGCCAGTTCTTTTGAATGGATTGCCGCGCTGCGGAGCTCTTCGGTGAAAACCGCGGCGCGGCCGCGGCCGGCTTTCTTCGCCTCGTACAGAGCCAAATCGGCATTCAGAAGCAGCTGACCGAGATCCCGGTCGCGAGCGCGTTCTGTCTCCCAGGCGACACCGACGCTTGCGCCGACCACATAACCGGCTCCATCGATAAAGATGGTCTGCTGCAGCGTGTCGACAATCTGCCTGGCCAATTCGGTTGCTTTGGGCTCGGGATTGCTGCTCCAGCTGGCGAAGACGAACTCGTCTCCACCGATGCGGGCCGCGACATCGTTCGGGCCGGTCAAATCGGCAAGCCGCGAAGCCGTTGTTTGCAGGACCATGTCGCCGCCGGCGTGCCCCTTCGTGTCGTTGATCTCTTTAAACCGGTCAAGGTCGATATGGATAAGGATTAGGCGGTCTTGCGGATCGGGCCTTGGCGGCTGCGAGATCATTTGGTCGACAAACCGCCGATTGGGTAGGCCGGTGAGGGCGTCATGCAATGACAGGTGCTCCAGCCTCTGTCGTGCTCGTACGAGCTTGCTCTTGTGAAGGCGAAGTTTTTCGATGGTCTTCTGGCGCGATTTGGTCAGAAAGCCGACCCAGACGATCGGCGCGACCACACACGAGGCCAACAGGCTGGCATAAACTTCAAAAGTGCCGATGCCGTTATTCTGGCCCCATCCATACCTGGGAAGTGCGGCGAGGGACCACCGGCCGTACGTCATATCGACGGAGGCCACGACCGGTTTCTTCCCAAAAGTTTCCAGGCTGCCAAAAAACACCTGTTTGGCCGAGTTCGGCTCCGGCGTCGTGCTGATGGCGATCTCCAGGTCGGTCGAACTGAGACCGCTATCGCGGTATAACCTCGGAATATCGATGATTCCCGAAAGCAGACCCCAAAAGATCTGGCTGTTTCCGTCGTCGATATAAACCGGGCACCTGACAACGAAAGCCGTTCCGCCTTGGACAAGCTCCACCGGGCCTGTCAGTACGATATTGTGTGTGTTGCGCGCCAGCATCGCGGCGGCCCGTTGCTTCTCATTTTTTCGGTAGTCGAGTCCGATGGCCTTTTCGTTTCCTTTTTCCGGATAAACCCACTGGACCACCATGTCGGGCGCCGCGGCGAAGCTTCGCAATTGTGACTCAGGCTGCAGAATTTGCGCGGCAAGTTTGGAAAATCTGTTCTGGCCCATCGCCGGAGCGACCGCGATACCCGCCGCCAAACCTTGCAACAGCTTCACATTGCTATTGAGGTTGGTCTGAAGCCGAGACGACATCGTCGCAAGCTCGCCGGCAACAACCGAGCGTTCGTCGGCCAACGACCGCTCAAGCCGCCAGTCCGTTGCCAGCCAGACGACGATGGCTGCGATAACGGCCGCAAATAGTGCCGGAGCGAATGCGCTCGCATGGCTCATCAGAGGGCTCGCGAGGCTGCGAACTATCTTTGTATTTCTTCGAAACTTCATCAGGTCGCCGGTATGAATGACAGACCTGCATCCTTGCACAGTTTCTTTAAGGCAACACTAAACCGGCCAGCTCCTTGTTCGGCGCCGGCATCGTGCATGCTTCTTGGTGGGGCCGGAGAGGCCGTAGCGCCATTTCACGCTAGCTCATTGCAACCAATCCCGTCCGCTTGTTTCCGAAGTTCATCAAAACGGGAGAGAGGGACATTCCAACTTTGTAGAAACAGGACACTTCAACTGGGCGGCTATGTCAAAGCTGGTTAGAGGTGCGGCGCCGCCAGCCAGTTAGAAACGCGACACTGGCACTGGCGATCAGCCCCCGACCGAACCGGCTGGGCCGGGTTGCAAGGGTAGGGAGGGGGCGGGTGAGAGGCGCCCTTCGCCTTTAGCTTTGAGACTATGCCGACACCATTCATTCCGCAGCCTCCATCCGCGCCAGCGCCTTCTGCCGTTTGGCAATGACTTCCGGATCGTTCATGAAGTCCGTCCGCCGGCCGGGTTTGCGACCACGCTTTTGATAACCGTTGCCCTGGCCGCCATCCGGTATCCCAAACATATGATCCGTCTGACCGGTGCGGCGCGGGCCGCTCTTACTGCGCTGCAGTTCACGTCCAGCCTGCAGCTCAGCGACGATCGAAAGCATGTCGTCCAAACGCTTGTTCTCAACGACTTCGGGTCTATGTATCGATCGCAACTTATCGAAGGTTCTGTAGGGCAGGGCAAAACTCTCGTGCATGATCTCGAGGCGACCGTCCGGATAGTCGCAGACAACGACCTTCTTACCCGCCAGCGCCTTGGCCTGCTCCGTCGAATCGAGAATGAACAAGACCTTGTCGTAGCGTAACGTCAGGGACTGCGACAGCGTGCGGACCTCCTTGCGGCACATGGCGCTATCGAGATTCTCATGTGCGGCGAGGGGGCGGTGCATGTCTTTCGGATTGCGCGGCGGCTTGCCGAACCGGACATTGAAATCCGCAATAAACGCCGGTGCATAGAGGTTTGCCGCCTCGATCGTGTCGATGCCGGCAGCCGGAGTTCCTTGACCAATCGATCCTGCAGCGTCTGATTGGCGCGTTCCACGCGACCTTTGGCCTGCGGGGTGTTGGCGCAGATGATATCGATGTTGAGCTCATAAAGGGCACGACCGAACTGCGTCAGGCCGCTCGTCCGGTCTTTCTCCGATGCATGGACCGGGCGGAAGACACCGTGCTTGTCGCTATAGAATGCCAGAGGTTTGCCCCATTGCTGCAGATAGGCCTTCGTCGCATGCAGGTAGTCGAAGGTGTTCTCCGATCCGGCGAACCGCAGATGCAGCAGCTTGCCGGTAGCATCATCGATGTAGACGAGCAGGGCGCATTTGGGACCGCGGTTCTCAAACCACCAGTGATGCGAACCGTCGATCTGGACGAGCTCGCCGAGACAATCCCGCCGGCCGCGCGGCTGAAAAACCCGCTTCTTGCGTTCGCGTCGCGAGATCCAGATGCCGGCCTCGGTCATCCATTGGCGTAACGTCTCCTTGGCGACCGAAATCTGATGCAGTTCGATCAGTTTCTCGCGTGCTAACGTCGGACCGAAATCCGGATAGCGTTCGCGGATCAGATCCAGCGCCGCATTGCGAAAATCCTTGCTGTGGCGCCGATTGCTCGGCCGTGATCGCTTCTTCGAAACAAGACCGGCTTCACCGGAACGATCATAAGCCTGCAGCAGCCTGTGAACCTGACTTCGGCTGAGATCGAGCACCTCAGCCGCCTGGACGACGCTCAGGCGTCGATCACGGGTCTTCTGAACAACTTCGAGGCGATGCAATTCTTTCTGCGACATGGTGATCAAACAGGACATGACGACTCCGACCGCTCATGGTCTCGACCAGGCTGAAGGTCGTCATCCTTGCTCCCAACGTTGGCATTGACCAGCACGTCGAGAGGCGAGACTGTCGCATCTCTAACTGGCCCAACTGTCGCATTACTAAATAGCTCCTACAAACAAATATCGCATAAGACAGATTATGGAACGCAAACCTTTGTCAGCCACACCAAAGGCTTATGTCGTCCGCCTTTGCGCTGCCCCAGTCCGGCTCAGCTCCGATCGCGTTGCGGCTCCAGCGCGATATTGAAGCCCACCTTCACTCTCTCCATCGCTACAAAACTGCGGAACCGCTTGACGTTCCTGTTGGCGAAGAACAGGCGCCGGGCCATGGCTTCGTAGGCTCCCATGGTTCGGACGGCAACGATCAGCATGAAACCACTTCGCCCGTCACGTAGTAGCACGGCTGGACTTCAGGAGCCTCGGCGAAGGATTTCCTCGTCGCGTCGTGCGTGGCGCCGGACTCGCTCTGCCTTGCCGGATCGTTCACCACCGTCTGGTCTGCGAGACATGACCGGCAAATTCGCCCAGCAATACGCCGAACGGCAAGCTTCTGATCGCCCTCGCGGCGACGAAGGCTGCGCCGGTGGCTAAGGCGAGTTTCAGCCACGGATAGTCGCCGAGCTGCACATGGGCATTCGCATCGACGGATGTTGCCTTGGCTTTCAGCGCTGCTTCCGCATCGTCACGCAGCAGGCCGATGCGGGCCTGAAGCAGCCGCAATTCCCGCTGCAGGTGGTGCAAACTTTGGTCGGCCTTTTCACGCGCGGACTCGGCGGCGGCATCGGCAAAAGGCGGTTCGCCTTCCGCGACCAGTTCATCGGGATCGGGCGGAAGAAAGCCGTCGCGGTTGATGGATGATTGCATCGACTTGTCCTCGAATAAGTGAGCGCAGCGAGGCTCGACATTGCCGCCGGCCTCGCTGCACATCAATGATCGCGCCGGAAACTCTGGCTCTGCTGCGACCCGCCTTGCGTCTGCGACTGCTGTTGCGAATCGTTCGATGATGCGGGAGCGCCGATGAATTTATAAGCACGAACCTTGGCGCTTCCATGCGCGGTGTCGCGCACGGCGACCGGCGCCTCGTCGGAAGCCGGCCCTTCGAATGCGCTTTCGGATACTGCCAGGTCGTCCGCGGCCTTGCCGCCATGGGCCGAGCCCGCAAAACCGGTATTCGACCCGCCTTGGCGTCCGCTTTCCGATAACCAGAGATCCGCCCGCTCGTCGATGTCGATGCTGCCCTCGTCGTCCAGGATATCGTGAACGGTTTCGTAGAGCGCGTCATCGATATCGTTGACCTGAACGAGGAAGCCGCCTCGCCGCAGCCCTTCTGCGTACATCGCGCGATCCTCGTCCGGGAAGAAGAAGTCGGCCAGCGCGTCGAAGAAGCCGCTGCGGTCGTCGCTCATGACGCCGGCATTTTTTTCATCCGCCTCATATCCCGGCATCAATCTTATTCTCGCTACGGGGACGCCGGCATCCTCGAGACGGGAAATCGCGGATTCGGCCTCCGACCGGCTGTCGAAAAAGGCGGTAAGGCTGCCGCCGCCCACGGGGCCTGAAAACCCCGGGTTGGTATCGTTGTGAATGTTGCTCACGGAACTCTCCTCTCGATGTCGCGTTCCAGCCGCCGACCCGACGCCTGGTTTCCTGACTCGGAGAACCGGCAGCCGAGACGAATGTTCCAAGGCAATGGCGACTTGACCGTCAGTTCCATAATGCTGCCGCTTATCGTTTCGGCTGCACCGCGCGGTGAATTGCACCGGCTGTTGCATCCCTCGGCGGTTGACGTCAAACGGTGGAGACGCTAGCACGGCTTTTGACGCATTGGGGACATTTCATATGGACATCTTCACGGCAGCCGGTCTTACGGCTTTGCTGCAGGTCATCGCTATCGACCTTGTTCTCGCTGGCGACAACGCCGTGGTTATCGGTCTTGCCGCAGCCGGCCTTGAGGCCACGCAACGGCGCAAGGCGATCATCGTCGGCATCCTGGCCGCAACCGTTCTACGTATTCTCTTTGCCAGCGTCGCAGTCTATCTACTGGCCATTGTCGGCCTGCTCCTGGCCGGCGGCCTGCTGTTGCTCTGGGTCTGCTGGAAGATGTGGCGCGAGCTTCGCAACGGCCAAAACGAGGAACACCTAGCGGAGACCGGCGAAGGTGCGCCGAGAAAGACCTTCTTCCAGGCGGCGACCCAGATCGTCATCGCCGACGTCTCGATGTCGCTCGATAACGTGCTCGCCGTTGCGGGGGCTGCGCGCGAACATCCGAGCGTGCTGGTCATCGGCCTCGGCCTGTCGATCGCGCTGATGGGCATCGCGGCCAATCTGATCGCCCGGCTACTCGGTCGCCATCGCTGGATCGCCTATGTCGGTCTGCTGATCATTCTCTACGTTTCGCTCGATATGATCTATCGCGGCGCCGTCGAGGTTCTGCCCTATATGTCGTGATCCTGCATCAGGGTCGGGGTTTTCGCCTCGACCCGCAGCGTTTTTTTCAGACACAGAGCAGGACGCTGCGGCGCCCAGAATTACGCGCTGACCTCAATCTCGAAGCTCATCTGGTCAAACGCCGGCACCACATGCTCGGGCGTCTCAGCCATCACCGCGTCGTAATCCAGCGGCGTGTGCATATGGGTTAGAATCGCCCGTTTCGGCTTGAGCCGGCTGATCCAGTCGAGCGACTGTTCCAGCGACAGATGGCTCGGATGATAGGTATATTGCAGGGCGTCGATGATCAGAACGTCGAGATTTCGCAGCTTCTCGACGGTCTGCGGCGGGAAATCGCTGATATCGCTGCAATAAGCCACATCGCCGATGCGGAAGCCGAGCGAATGGATATCGCCATGCTGCTGGATATGCGGGTAAAAATCGATCTTGCCGCCGGGGCCGCGGATTTCGACGGGTTCGTCGATATTTTCGATGACGACGGGCAGCACGATCGGTGGGTAATTGCTGCCGGGCGGCGTTTCCAGGCAATAGCGGAAGGCTTCACGCAGCCTGTCCATCGTATATTGGTCGGCAAAGATCGGCACGCGGCGGCGCGTATTGTGGAAATAACCGCGCAGATCGTCAATGCCGTGAATGTGGTCGGCATGCGGATGGCTGTAAAGCACGGCATCGACATGGTCGGCCCCGGCCCTGATCATCTGCTCGCGAAAATCCGGCCCCGTGTCGACGACGACCGTGGTGACGCCGTCAGGGCTGAATTGCTGCACCATGAACGAGGCGCGCGTGCGCCGGTTTTTCGGATTGTCGGGATTGCAGGCGCCCCAGTCGCCAGAAATGCGCGGCACACCCGGTGACGACGAACAGCCGAGAATGGTGAAACGCCGCCGGTAGAGCACGCTGCTAGATCCTCGGCATTTTCGAGAACAGGCGGAAAGCGTTTTCCGTCGTGATCCGTGCAATCTCCGCGTAGGAAAGGCCGATCGTCTCGGCGAGCACTTCGGCCGTGTTGACGACATAGGAAGGCTCGTTGCGCTTGCCGCGCCAGCGTTTTGGCGCCAAATACGGCGCGTCCGTTTCCACCAGCAGCCGATCCTGCGGGACTGTCTTGGCAATCTCGCGCAGCTCTTCCGACTTCGGGAAGGTCAGGATGCCGGAGAAGGAGACATAGCCGCCGAGTTCGACGCCGGTTCGCGCCAGTTCCGGACCCGCCGAAAAGCAGTGCAGGATAAAGGGGAAAGCCCCCTTCCCCGTTTCCTCGGTCAGGATCGTTGCCATGTCCTCATCGGCGCTGCGGCTGTGGATAACGAGCGGCAGCTGCGTTTCCCGAGCGGCGGCAATATGCCGGCGAAAGCCGGTCTGCTGGTCCTCGGGCTTTTGCGTGTCGTAGAAATAATCGAGACCCGCCTCGCCGATCGCGACCACCTTCTGATGGGCGTTCGCCAGACGCACGAGGTCTTCCGTCTGGATATCAAGCTCTTCGTCGGCATTGTTCGGATGCGTACCGACCGAGCAGAAGACCGAGGGATATTTCTCGGTGATGGCGAGCAGCCCGTCGAGCTTGCGCACGCGCGTCGAGATCGTCACCATCTGTTTGACACCGGCCTGATGGGCGCGCGCGACAATCTCGTCGCGCTCGGCCTCGAAGTCTGCGAAATCCAGATGGCAATGCGTATCGATCAGCACGGCCTCAAGCCTCCGGAGCCACGTAGCGCGGGAAGACTGGCGTAGGCGCCTCGAGCGGCGTTCCGGCGATCAGGCGGCCGGCCTCGCCGAGGGCGGCAAAATCGCGCTTGTCGGCAGGCGCAGCCACGAGATCGAGCAGCTTACCCGACGATTCCGGCATGAACGGCTGCAGCAGGATGGCAATCTGGCGCACGACTTCGGCGGTGACGTACAGCACCGTACCCATGCGCGCCGGATCCGTCTTTTTCAGCGCCCATGGCGCCTGGCCGGCGAAATAGCGGTCGGCCTCGGAAACGACGGCTATGATCGAGCCAAGCGCCCGGTGAATCTGCTGCTTGCCCATGTCTTCACGCGTCGACGCGTGCAGCGCGTCGGCCTGCGCCAGCATCGCCTTGTCCTCGTCGGTTAGCGCCCCGCATTCCGGGATTTTGCCGTCACAGTTCTTGACGATCATCGACAGCGAGCGGCTGGCGAGATTGCCGATGCCGTTGGCGAGGTCGGAGTTGATGCGCGTGCCGATCGCCTCTTCGCTGTAGCTGCCGTCCTGGCCGAAGGAAACTTCGCGCAGGAAGAAGTAGCGCACCTGATCAAGACCGAAATGGTTTACCAGATTGACGGGATCGACGACATTGCCGAGCGACTTCGACATCTTCTCGCCCTTGTTGAGCAGGAAGCCGTGGGCAAAGACCCGCTTCGGCAGCGGCAGCTTCGCCGACATCAGGAAGGCCGGCCAGTAGACGGCATGGAAGCGGATGATGTCCTTGCCGATGATGTGGACATCCGCCGGCCAGTATTTGGCCCGCGGGCCGTTCCTGTCTTCGATATAGCCGGTCGCAGTGATGTAGTTGGTCAGTGCGTCGACCCAGACATACATGACGTGGGACGGATCGTTCGGCACCTTGATGCCCCAGTCGAAGGTCGTGCGCGAGACCGACAGGTCCTTGAGCCCCGATTTGACGAAGGAGATCACCTCGTTGCGGCGCTCGGCCGGACCGATGAAATCGGGATTGGCCTCGTAATGCGCCAGCAGCTTCTCCTGGTATTCGGAGAGCTTGAAGAAATAGCTTGCCTCTTCCACCCATTCGACGGGCGTGCCTTGCGCGCCGTAGCGCACGCCATCGGCGCGCAGTTCCGTCTCGTTTTCCTGGTAATAGGCCTCGTCGCGCACTGAATACCAGCCGGCATAGCTGTCCTTGTAGATGTCGCCATTGTCGGCCATCAGCTTCCAGATGTTGCGCGACGTCTCGTGATGGCGCTGCTGCGTGGTGCGGATGAAATCATCGTTCGAGGCGTTGAGCAGCTTCGCCATCGCCTCGAATTCGCCGGAGTTGCGGTCGGCGAGCGCCTGCGCGGTAATCCCCTCGGCGCGCGCCGTCTGCTGCATCTTCTGGCCGTGTTCGTCGGTGCCGGTCAGGAAGAAGACATCCTTGCCGTCCAGGCGCTGGTAGCGCGCCATCGCATCCGTCGCGATCAGCTCATAGGCATGGCCGATATGCGGTTTGCCATTCGGATAGGAAATCGCGGTGGTGATGTAGAAGGGTGTCTTGTCTGTCATGGCGGCCAATGTCCGGCTTACTCTATAAAAATGGTCAGCCGCTCTTAGCGCATGTCTCCGCCAAGCGAAACATCAAGTTTTGGCGCCGTCATGATTTCCGGGGCACGGGGTCGTGAACTTGACTCCGCTTCGCACCCAATTTACCGGTCGTCAGAAAGAGGGCGGGACAGAACGAAGTGTCAGTTTTCATCGATCCGGTTTGTTGTGGCCGCGCGCCGTTGGGGGCGCTTGTTTGACATTCGAGCCGCTCTATTCGATTTCGGGCCTGTTTGTCGGCGCGCTTGTCGGCATCACCGGCGTTGGTGGCGGTTCGCTGATGACGCCGCTGCTGGTGCTGCTCTTCGGCGTACACCCCGCAACCGCGGTCGGCACCGATCTCCTCTATGCGGCGATCACGAAGACGGCAGGCACTGCCGTTCACGGCGTGCATGGACGGATCAATTGGAAGATCGTCGGAAGCCTCGCCGCCGGCAGTGTGCCGGCCGCCGTGCTGATGCTTTGGCTGTTGGCAGGCGTCGATCGTAAAAGCATCGGCGTGACCAACACCATTACGGTTGCGCTCGGCTGGCTGCTTGTCATGACCGCGATTATGCTGGTCTTCCGAGGCTCGATCCTCGAATTGGCGCGGCGCGCCATCGGCGATCGCACGCCGCCGCAGCCGGCAACCATCCTCATTCTCACCGTCATTCTTGGGTTCTGTCTTGGCGTCCTCGTCACCCTGACCTCGGTCGGCGCCGGTGCGCTCGGTGTGACGATCCTGCTGGTACTCTATCCCAGGCTTAACGTGCGCGAGATCGTCGGTTCCGATATCGTCCATGCGGTACCGCTGACCCTGATCGGCGGCATGGGCTATTGGCTGATCGGCGAAATCGACTGGGCGATGCTGTTTGCCCTGCTCGTCGGCTCGATCCCCGGCATCGTCATCGGCAGCCTTCTGGCGCCGAAGCTGCATGAACGCACCATACGCATCGTCCTGGCCGCCACGCTTGCCGTCGTCGCAGGCAAGCTCTTGACCGGCTGACCAGGCTCAGGATTCTCATGCATGTCGCCGGGAAATGTGCAGCGGTTCCGGGACAACGACATGCATCAAAACAAAGAGCTAAAGCGCGTCGCATGAATCAAATTTAATGCGACGCGCTTTAGAGGCCCGGCTGCTTGATATCGGCGAGAATGCTGATGATCGTCTGCTTGCGGTCGAGATTATAGGCATCCGAAATGGTGAGCCGCTCAGTGATTTCGGAATAGAGCCGCGCCAGACGCTCGGCAGCAGCGATCTGCCCCTCCCCCGCTGCCACACGCGCACGGTTCATGATGTCGTCGCCGACATGGCTGACAAAGAAATCGAAGATCGTGTCGCTTTCTTTGCCCGACAGCGCATCGGCCAGCCCGTGCATCGCCTTGCGGGCCGCCGGCCCTTCGGCGGAAAGCACCTCGTCATAGGCGGCGATGATCTCTCCGCCGCCATAGTTCAAGAGCTTCAACGCTTCGCCGACACTGCCCTTGGCCGCCGAAAGCACCGCCCCGCCCTCTCCCGATATGCCGAGATGGTCAAGGGCTGCCACCAGCGCATCATCTGAAAGCGGCGACAGTTTCAACGGCAGGCAGCGCGAGCGGATCGTCGGCAGCAGCCGACCCGGCGCATGTGATAGCACCAGAAACAGCGCCCGCTTCGGCGGCTCCTCGAGGATCTTCAGAATGGCGTTGGCCGCATTGCGGTTCATGTCGTCGGCCGGATCGATGATGACGATCCGCCAATTGCCGGTACCTGACGTCTGCGAGAAGAACTTGCCGGCGCGGCGTACCTCGTCGACTGTTATCGCCGATTTCACCTTGCCGGTCTTTTCGTCCACCGGCCGGGCAAGATGCAGGAGATTATGCGAAGCGCCGGAGGCGATCTGGCGGCTGACTGCGGAGGCGGGATCCGGATCGCCGATCGTCTCCGGCGCTGTCTCGGGATCGGGATGCGAGAGCACGTGGTTGGCGAAGCGGAAGGCGAGCGTCGCCTTGCCGATGCCCTCCGGCCCCTCGATCAGGATGGCGTGATGACCTTTGCCGGATCGGTAGGATTGCGCGAGGAAGGCCTCCGCCTCCTCATGGCCAAACAATCTGGTGTTCTCGGCCGGCCAAACAGCGCCGTCGAGCAATCCCGGCCTCTCCTCACTCATAATGGAATTCACTCATGATGGGCGGCTTCCGGCAATCGGGCGCGGTCTGCGGGCGACTTGAGCTGCCTGATGATCGCCAGGATCTCGGCCGCGATCGCCTCCTCCGTCTGCATGGCGTTGACCACGTGGCAGCGCTCCGGCTCGCGCGCGGCGATATCGAGAAAGGCCTCGCGCCGTTTTTCATGCGTTTCGAGCCGCTCCTTCTCGAAGCGGTCGGGCGCCTCAGTCGCGCTGCGCTTCTGCGCCCGCTCCAGGCCGACCTTTGCGGGAATGTCGAGTATCAAGGTGCAATCGGGCACGACGCCATTGATGGCGATGCGCTGCAGCGTCTCGATGAAATCGGGTTCGAGGTTGCCGGTGATACCCTGGTAGACACGGGAGGAATCCATGAAGCGGTCGCAGAGCACGATCTTGCCCGCGGCAAGGGCCGGCCGGATCACCTCTTCGACATGGTCGTTGCGGGCAGCGGCAAAAAGGATCGCCTCCATCCGTGTGCCGAAGGCCTCGGCAGCCCCGGACAAGAGCACGTGGCGCACGGCCTCGGCGCCGGGCGATCCGCCCGGTTCCCGCGTTATCAGCACATCGTGACCTTCGCCCTTCAGCGCCTCCGCGAGGCGGCGGATCTGCGTGGATTTCCCCGCCCCTTCCCCGCCTTCAAACGTAACGAACAATCCCGTACCGGATGACAATGACAGCTTCCCGCATTCCGGGCGCCGCACGCGCGCGCGCCCCGCCTCTTCTATCTATCCGAAGACATCGGGAAGGAAAACCTTTCGCCGCGGCGACATAATCACCTTCCCCGGCAAATTATATCAGAAGGCCCGGCGTTTTATATCAGAAGGCCTGGCGTTCAAGTCTTGAACATGTGGCGCGCGACAGTGCAGCCGCTTGGCGATACCGGCTTCAGCCGGGCGCGGATTTGTCCCAGAGCCACGAGAAAAACAGCGATTCGCCGAGCTCCAGCATGGCATCGACGGCGCGGCTGCTGAGCGAGCCTTCGCCCACCGCCTGCGCGGTATAGAGCGGGACTTCCCTGAGAAGCCGGCTGCCGGCGAAAATCCTGAGCGTGCCGGCCTGATAATCCGGCTGCACCGGCGCTGTCAGCGGCCAGCGATAGACGATGCGCGCCGACAGCCGGTCGGGATTGCTGACCGGAATATAGACGCTGACCGGCGCTTTGGCGATCAGATCGACGGTGCGCGCCGCGCCGCCATAGACGCTGGCTGCGCCGATCACTTCATGCTCGGCGAAAATCTGCCGGCTCTCGAAGGCCGTCAGGCCCCATTCGAGCACACGCTTGGCCTCTTCCGTCCGCTCCTTGTCGGAGGCGATTCCGGCGAGTGCCAGAAACAGCCGCCGGCCGTCGCGCTGGACCGAGGCGACGATCGAATAACCTTCACCCTCGCTAAAGCCCGTCGCAAGTCCGTCAGCGCCGAGATCGAGCCCGAGCAGCGGGTTGCGGTTGCGCTGAAAGATCTTGTTCCACTCGAAATCGGGCTGGGCAAAATAGGGATAAAGATTGGGATAGGATTGCTGGAGGGCGGCGGCAAGCGTCACCATCTCGCGCGCCGTCACCTTGCTCTTGCCATCCGGAAGGCCGGTGGAATTGCCGAACACCGCCTTCTCCATGCCGATCTCGCGGGCGCGGCGCGTCATCGATTCGGCGAATTGCTGCTCGCTTCCGGCCATGCCCTCGGCGAGAATGATGCAGCTGTCATTGGCGCCTTGGATGGCGATGCCCTTGATCAGGTCTTCGACGCGCACGCGCGATTTCAGGGCGGCAAACATCGTCGCCGTCCTCGACGGCGCGCCGCCGGTGCGCCAGGCATATTCGGAAACGGGATATTCAGTGTCGAGGGTGATCTGACCCTTGGTCACCGCCTCGAAGACGAGATCCATTGTCATCAGCTTGGCAAGCGAAGCCGGCGAAAAGCCCTGATCCTCGTTCTTGGCGAGAAGCACCGTGCCGGTGGATGCCTCGATCATATAAGCCTGCGCCGCCTTGGTGGCGAAACCGGCAGCACCCCCATCGGCTGCTTGCGCGCCTCCGGCGAGCGGCATCAGGAATGCAAGAGCAGATGCGGCAAAAGTGCCGAGCGGTTTTGCCTTCGCAACTGCGGAAAAATAAAAGGTTAGAGCGATCCTGCGCTTCGGTGAAAAGCGCAACCGCTCTAGAAGGCGAAGCACAGGCCTCAGCATCGCAATTCCCATCGGTGAACGGCAGTTTTGAGAACGTTAGAGCGCGGCGAAATCCGATGCAATCGCCATGCTCAGCGCGCCGCGGATTTTGCCTGCTGGCGCTTGGCCGAGGCAAGGATCGAGGCCTGCGTCAACCCGTCATTGCGCACCATCACCGCGTCGAAGGCGAGATCGACGGTCACCGTCTTCACGCCCTCGTTCTGATAGCCAAGCGCGAGGGAAGGCTGAGAGCCGCCATAGGGGCGTTCATAGGGCATGGGACCGATCTCCGGCAGCACGACCACCTGATCGAAGGCCGGCGCGGCGTTTGAGGACGGTGCCGTCGGCGCCACCAGAACATGGGCGCCCGGGGCAAGCGCGGGCGCCGCATTGTAGCGCGCGCTCGGCGTCGAGCCGGCATAGGAGGTCGCCGACATCGGCACTGGTACCTTGGTCGGCTGCGCCTCGTAATCTTCCGCACTCTGCAGCTGATCGCGGGTGATCTTGCGGCTGTTGGAGGCAACCATGACGCCGCTCGCAATCTGCCCTTCCGGATTGACGCCGGGAATGCGGCTGCCCTTTGGTACGTAGGAAGCCATCAGATAGGGCATGTCGTGGCCGTCCATACGAGCGCGGCCGACATATTGCACGCGCACCTTGCCGGTGCCGCTGTGCTGCAGATCCAGCATATCGGCGGTCTTGTTGGAAAGATCGATGATGCGGCCTTCATGATAGGGACCGCGATCGTTGACGCGCACTATGATCGATGAGCCGTTCTCGATATTGGTGACGCGAGCATAGCTCGGCAGCGGGAAAGTCGGATGCGCGGCGGAAAGATGCATCTGATCGTAGACTTCGCCGTTCGCCGTCAGGCGTCCATGAAAGGCCGAACCATACCATGAAGCGATGCCGACCTTGCTATAGGAGAAGTCTTCCTTCGGATAATACCATTTACCCTTCACCACATAAGGATTGCCGACCATGTAGCGGCCGCCGCCCTTCGGGATGTTGTTGCCGGTGGCGACGCGGGGGCTGGCCTTCACGCCATATTCGGATTCCGAGAAATACTCTTTGCCATGGGCCTTTTTCTTCGGCACGGCCTGTGTCGTGCCGCATGCCGCAACCGTCGCACACATCGCCGATATCGCCAGCCACCGCGCTGTCGTTGCGAAAGACCTCGCCCCGTATCCCAATGTCATATGTCCCACGCCGCTCAAAGATCGTTATGGTTAAGGAACCTTGCCCCATCTTGGGCCAATAACGCCTTATGCCCACCCGCCTAACGAGACTTTAAATCTTGCTGGGTTCGTGGCGAATTTACGAACGTTTTCGTAGCGATAGCGACAATTCTAATGATTATGGTTTACAAATCGCTAACGTGAAGCGGCCGCCCTACCCTTCCACGGCTGCAGTCAGAGCCGCAATCGGCGTGCCGATGCGGATCATTTGGCATTGCAAAGTCAGCTTTCGGAGCGCGAGATGCCCCGGAGCGAAACAGCTGAGACATAAAGGTTGACGTGCCACCGAGCGCCAGGAGGCTGCCAATCTCCGCTGGAGTTGGAGCTTTCACCTCACGGTAGTGGCGCGACTTGTTTTTCACGCTTAGGGACGCGCCTTGAGTGGTAACCGCGGCGGCCACTCCCTTGGGGCGTGTAGTTTGTTGCTTGACTCAAAGTGGAGTAGAAAGTTTATTTGCGGCGTTCGGGTCGTAGCCCGGCGTCCTTTCCACGCTTATCTTTAGGGAGACGAGCTATGGCAAATCACAAGCCAGCAGTGCCTGACGTGTCGGTCCACGACTACGCACCAGCGGAAGCCATTGAAGGAAACCTTCTCGATAGCGCCTCGGATTCCGATGGCGACCTGCTTCAGGTTCAGTTCGTCAACGGAATAAGAATTCCCAACAAGACGGGTGAAGCAGGATACCTGGCCATCGAGGGTCAGCACGGAACGCTGACGATCTGGAGCAACGGCAGCTATAGTTACACGGTCAGTGATCCCGCAAGCCTTGAACCCGGTGAAGTCTTCGCCGAGAAATTCTCCTTCAAGATCTCCGATGGAAAAGGCGGCACGGATGTCGCCAATCTCAACATCGGCGTGCATACGCCTCCGCAAGGGCTGTATTCCATCGATTTCGAGAAGGCTCCGACGGAATATCCCGGGCAGCCGGATATCGCCTCGGGCTATGCCGGTTTCAAGTTTGGCGACAAGCTCGACGGCAATCTGTGGACGGTCGCCGAATCCGGCGGCAACGAATACGTCGTCACCAACCCCTACAATCCATTCTTCGATCGCGTTGACGGCAAACTCTTCACCGTGGAGGGTGTCGACGTCGCGACGGTTTTCGACCCGGCCTATCAAGGTGTCGATGCCCTTGTGACGTTCGAAGGCTATATCGGCGGCAACAAGGTGAGCGAGATGTCGCTGACAGTTTATGGCGACACCATTGCCGACGGCCAGCACATTTCGCTGGAAGCCTTGGGAGCAGTCGATTTCATCCGCTTCGATATTCAGCCCGATGTAGAGCCGACGGGGTTTCCGCAGCTCGCATTTGACAACTTCACCGTCCTCGTCTGACGATGGCAGAGAGAAGCGGCTGTCATAGCCGCTTCTCTGCAGAACAAGTTGACGCTGCGGTCAAAGCTGCTAAAAAGCCGGCCTGTGAGTGAATGGGCAGCAAATCGGCAGAAACCACCGATGCACTAGAAATCCCGAAGCGGAATTTCTTACAGCTTCTCAATTACTTGGAAGAGTGTCCGAGTGGTTTAAGGAACCGGTCTTGAAAACCGGCGTACGGGAAACCGTACCGTGGGTTCGAATCCCACCTCTTCCGCCATTTTTCACTTTAATGTGCCAGCGTCAGCCGCCCGATGCAGCGGTCCTTGAGGCATAGCCCCTAAGAGATCGAATGCAGGCGGGTGAAAACGGCGGCCCCGCCGTTTTCTGCGGCGATAATCCTCAGGTCGAAAAGAGAGCCGGCAGCCTTGCCGCAGCCGGATCGCTCGCGCCGTTATTCTAGAACGACGACGGCTTCGACCTCGAAGAGCATCGTGTCTATTGCAAGTTTGGGAACCGGGACAAGCGTCTGCGCCGGCAGCGCCGCGCTGAAGGTTTCTTTGACGTTTCTGGTCAGCACTTCGAGCTTGGACATATCGTGATCGACCACGAAGACCGTAAGCTTGGCGACCTGATCCGGCCTTGCGCCGAGCCCATCGAGAGCGGCGCGCAGATTTGCGTAAGCCTGCTTAACCTGGACAGCGAAGTCCGGCGACAAGGCGCCGGTGCTGTCCTGGCCACCCTGTCCTGAAATAAAGGCCAACCGCGCGCCGCGCGGTGCGATCGCCGCCGTGCTGTAGCCGTTCGGCGTCGGGTCGTAGAGGTCTTTCGGATTGACGATGGTTGGCTTGAGGTCGACCGCATTTGCCGTCGCCGCAGTGGAAATTCCCGTGGTCATGATGATTAGCCCTCCGAAAAGCAAATGTTTGATGGTGTGTGACATGATTTTCTTGGCCGTGCGGACTGCGAGCGATGGCGCACGCGGTCTTCGGATTGAATACTCGTTCGATCGTCGCATGATTGACTCGTACAACGTACGAATAAATCGCATCGTACGTTGTACGAGTCAATCGGCCGGAGTCGACATTTGCGGCTTTGTCGGCTTAAAACGACCGTCAGATCATTTAGGAAGGACGCATGGCAGCCAAAGGCGGCGGCGCTCAGGGTAAACGGCCTCGACGGCAAGCTGGGTCGGTCCCGTCCATGCAGCAGGCGGGCAGTGAACGGGCGCTTTCGATCGAACGGATCGTGGCGACCGCGGTCGAACTGCTGGATGCCGAAGGTGTCGACGGATTGACGATGCGCCGCCTGGCCGATCGCCTCGGCGCGGGCGCGATGAGCCTCTATTGGCATGTCGACAACAAAGAGGAAGTGTTTGATCTGGCGCTCGACTCGGTTCTCGAATATCGCGGGCCGCCGCAAGGCGGCGAGACTGCGGACTGGCGCGGCGCAATCTTTCACATGCTCGAGGACTGGCGCGCCGGCATGCTGCGCCATCCCTGGTCGGCATCGCTGCTGCCGCGCCGGGCGCTCGGCTCGAACATCCTCAGTCGCCTGGAATTGCTGGGTCGGATCTTATACGGAGCCGGCGTCGCCGAGGGAGATTTGAACGGGGCGATATGGTCGCTCTGGAACTATGTGATCGGCGCGACCATCACCCGTGCGAATTTCGACCTTTCCGACGCCGACATGGCCGCCGCGCAGCAGCGCCTTGCTCATCTCAGCGAAAAATATCCGACGATCGAGCGTGCTCGTCTGCTGCTGGATAATGATTGGGACGGCGCTTTCAGGAAAGGTCTGGATTTCCTGCTTGACGGGCTCGTGCCAAAATAACGAACCGGGCTCGGCCTTCCAGTTGATCAGCACTCTTGGTCACGAGCCTTGACCATGATCCTGGTTTTGATTGAGATTGTCCAGGACCGTCGCCGGCCATGACTTCGCTTCGCCCGAATACCCGATGAAATGATCGTGGACTGAAGGTGTGAGGGGGCCCTCACGATAATAGCGAGTAGACCCAGACGCCGATAGAACCCCAGAAGATCACCGGCGTCAGTATCATTCCTACAACGATAATTTTCGTCACCGCTATAAAGCTCCTCAATTCCGCCCCGCCGCGAAAACTATTGCAGCAACCAAGCCATTGGTATCGGCACGAAGTCCGGTTCCGATCGGACCTTGGTCGGTTTGGCTCGAAGGGCGACGGGCGGGGGAGTGATCTGCGTCGCCTCCCCGTCCGGTCTCAATGCCCCGCGGGCGCTCGGCCACGACGGTAAGTCCCGACCGCGATGGCGAATGCCGCGGCGATCAATGTGGCCGCGACGGCAAAAGTGATCTGCATGCCCAGGGGAATGGCCTCGGGAGGCGCGGCAGGGTGGCGGTTGACTATCCCGTGTCGTCGTGATTTCCCCTGCCGCATCATCAAGCGAGGACATCATGGCCGAGGACATTATTGTAAAAGACAGCAACGGAAGCCAGCTTCACGACGGCGATTCCGTGACTCTCATCAAAGACCTCAAGGTCAAGGGCACCTCGGAGACGCTGAAGCGTGGAACCTTGGTCAAGGGCATTCGACTGACCCACAATCCCGGCGAGATCGAGTGCAACACCAAGCAGGTCAAGGGCCTCGTGCTGAAAACGGAATTCCTGAAGAAGGCATAGGATTTGCTCGTCCGCGGCAATTTTTGAGTGCCTTCACGGCACTTCCTCGGTGATCACCTCGAAGCGGGAAAGTGTGGCCGGGCCGAAAGCCGTCGACATGGCGACGTCGGTGGCGTCGCGGCCGGTCGCCATCAATATTCTGCCGATCCGCGGCGTGTTGTGGCGGGCATCGACCGTGTGCCAATGACCGCCGAGAAAGACTTCGAACCAGGCGCTGAAATCCATTGGATTGGGATCGGCTGGAACGCCGATATCGCCGAGATAGCCCGTGCAATATCTGGCAGGAATGTTCAGGCATCGGCAAAACGCCATGGCGAGATGGGCGAAGTCGCGGCAGACGCCGCTCTTGTCGGTAAAGCCGCCATGCGCGGTTCTGAGAACGTCGGCCTTCTGATAGTCGAAGGTGATGTGGTTATGCACAAAGTCGCAGATCGCCTGCACGCGCGCCCAGCCGAGCGGCGTCGACGAGAAGGTTTTCCAGGCAAAATCCGAAAGCCTGTCGGTGTCGCAGTAACGGCTGCCAAGCAGGAAGACGAGCACTTCGTCGGGCAGGTCCTTGATCGCATGCTGCACGGCCTCGGTGGGCACGACGTCAGGTTGCCCCGTATCGTAAATCTCGAATCTGGTCGAAATCGTCGTCAGCCCGGGCGGAGCGATGATCCGGCTGCAGGCGTTGCCGAAACTGTCGGTATACTCCCAGACTTCGATAGGCCGGTCGAATGTCAGGACCTGCTCGCTCAGAAGGTCGGCACGACGAGAGGGGTGAATGTTGAGCACCAGCAGCATCGGCGTCGGCTGGATGCATTCATAGCCCAGATGGAACCCGGCGCGTATCTTCATTGTGGCTTCCTCGTCCTCCCCGCATGGAGGTGAGTATGGAACGCCGATTGCGCTGCCCGGTTCCAGCGGCCGCGCAACTCTCATCCAGCCGCGGTGATCCACCATCATCCCTGTTTTATCCCCGCCTGCTGCGTGGTCACGTTGACCTGCACCGTCATGCTGTCGAAATCCGACCCGTCGCCGTCATAGCTGCCGCTCAAAGGAACAGCCTGGCGCGGATCGCGGGCAACGGCCACGCGAATCAGATCGCGGTTGCCGACGATGCCGTTGGTCGGATCGAACTCCGCCCACCCAGCCCCGGGAAGATAGATCTGGCACCATGCATGTGTGGAGCCGCCGCCGAGCACGGTGGAGCCGTCCCGATTGGGGACGTAAACATAGCCGCTTACGAATCGCGCTGCCAGGCCGAGCGTGCGTGCAGCCTCCATCATCAGAAGTGCGAAATCCCGGCACGTGCCGGAGCGAAGATTTAAGGTCTCAAGCGGTGCCTGCGTCCCATGTTCGTGGCGCCGCGCATAAGCGAAGCTTTCCCGAATGGCATAACAGAGCGTCATCAGCAGGTGCCCAGTCTCAGTCGGGTGCCCCAGGCGCACAAACCGGCGCGCCCAGCGGCCGATCTCATCGCCCGGATCGGGGTAGTGGCGCTGCATCGCCGGCGCGAGATCGGCGATTTCGTCCTTGTCGTAGGAGAAGGGATAGGTGAGCGCCGCCTCGTCGATTCGAATATCCGGGGCGAACTGGGGTGTGTGGTCGAGCGTGATCCAGGTTTCGAAGCGAAGCTCGGAGGAGGGCCGCGAAAAATCGACGAGCGCCACGCAATTGCCGAAAACATCGTGGATCCAGCGCACATGACTTTGCTCCGGATAGGTCGTCAGCGACGCTTCGATCAGCCGCTGGTCGAAACTGTCGCGCGGCCGGAACATCAGGCGATGCTCGCCGAAATCGACCTCCCTGCGGTAACGATAGGCCGTGATGTGGCGGACCGTAAAAATCGTCATGGCCCGCCACCGGGTGATCTATTCACCTTACTGCTCCCAAGATGGCGACTCCGTCTCCTCATGAAGCGCCCTTCCCGCTTCCCCGCCTATCCCGATTTCTTGTCATATAAGCGGGTTTGAAAGATTGCTATTGTACCTTGACCGATCGACGGCAGGGCCGTCCAACCTAAGAGGATAACATGCATATCATCTGGGACGTTCTGACTCTTCTGCTGATCATCGGTTCGCTCTATGGCGGTCGCGAATATCGGATTATTCGCGCCCGTGCCCGCGCTCAGAATTGGGGCAGCTTCTAAACTCGATCCTGGCGGTCGCGGCCGGAATCTGCCGGTCGCGGTTACGTCGAATGACGTAAAGCCATACGATTAAGGAAATGCTGTATTAGTCGAGACGGTTTCCATCCGTCCATTCTCTCTGTTAGGCCAAGCCCGCCTCACCCCAGGCGGGCTTTTTTTCATGCAAAGCTTGGCCGCCCAGTGACGGCGCGCGTTTCGCTGCTGCCGTTACTTCTTGGCACCGGCCGAAAGCACCCGATGCGTCGCGTTGTCCATTGCGTGGCTGGCCTCCTGCCCATCCTTCTTCAGTCCGTAGGCAGTGTTGCCGCAAGCGGAAAGCGTCAGCAGGCAAAGGCAGGCAAAGGCGATAGCAGCTTTTGACATCGAGTTTTTCCCTGATAGAGGCGACCTCCAGGAAAAATGATGCAGTCCGCGCCAAAATCAATCCGTGCATTAAATCGGGGCATGTTCCATCGCCCTATACCCGATAATGATCCAGGTTACGCCAGGTAAAAACCCCATGAAATGTTGGAATTGTTTGCCTCTTAGCGGTGACATTGCCTGAAGCACCTGTATTTCATCGCCGGTCGCAGCGGATCATACTACTGCATTGGTGGTATTTCTAATTTTACATAAACATCACTCTTAACTATCTGTTAGTAATAACCTTGCGTCGATCGAAGTTAGGCTTATTCTATACCCAGAAGGGGATAGGTAAGAAATGTTTAGCAAAAGCCTGATCATGCCTTTCGGCTTCGCAATGCTTGCTGTGGCAGGCCTGCTGTTCCAGCTGATTGCCTACCTGCTGGAGACGCCGGTCACCCTGTTGCAGCCATAATCGACTAAGTTCCTCCAGGAGTGGAACTTTCTGCGGTTTCGTGCTTTCCTGCGAGTCGGTTTACAGGAGGGATTACCATGGAAGGCGCGGGCGTGGGTTGGATTGCAGCCATCATCATCGGCGGTATCGCCGGCTGGCTGGCGGAAAAAGCCATGAGCAGCAGCATGGGCCTGCTCATGAACATATTGCTTGGCATCGTCGGCGCGATCGTCGCCAACTGGATCCTCGGTCTCTTGCACATTCAGCCGCTGGCCGGCTGGCTGGGTTACCTGATCACCGGCTTCGTCGGTGCGTGCCTGCTGATTTTCGTCGGCCGCGCCATCCGCCGCTAATGGCCCAGACATAACTCTCGGACATGACTCAAAGCCGGGCGCGCCTTGCGTCCGGCTTTTTCTGATCCGAATTGCGTGTCAGCGGCGGCTCATCAGGCCGAAAACATAGGCGATGCCCGCCGTCACCGCGAGCGCCATGATCGGTTCTTCGCGAACCTTGTCGCGCAGCCGTTCCGTCATCAGCGAAGCTTCGTCCGTGACCACCGACTTCGCCCCCTGCCCCAGCGCCCGCACACTGTCCGTCAGCCTGGACAGATCTTCACGGAGTGCCGTGACCTGCGCCGACAGATCGTCTGCTGCGATATCCGCCTTGACGCGCGCAGCGGTGGACTCGGCGGAAGCGGTTTTCAAATCTGCCATGGTCTGCTCCTGTTTCATGGGATGCCGCTTCAACGAAATGGCGGGCCGAAAGGTTCCGCCGAAGCCGATCTTTTGTGTGCGGTCAACGCCTTGCGTCGCCACCGTCGCTCTGCGCAGCTTTTCGCGTGACAACCCTTCATTTCCTGTCGGGTTTGTTCTAAGGAACGTCGAATGTCTGCCCGCGCGCGGGTCAATGAATACTGCGAGGTTTGCGTTTCCATGTTCCATTTTCTGAGAAGAGCTGCTCAGACCTGGGTTGCCAAGCTGCTCCTGCTTCTCTTGGTCGCCTCCTTCGGTATCTGGGGCGTATCGCGCGAGCTGATATCAGGCGGCAACAGCACCACGGTCGTGACCGTCGGCGATCAGCGTGTGGGCGTCAACGAATTCCACCTCGCCTATCAGCGTCAGGTGGCAAGCCTCGGCCAGCAATTCGGCATGCGTCTCACGCCGGAACAGGCCCGTGCCTTCGGCGTCGAACAGCAGGTCCTCTCTCAGCTCATCGCGGGCGCTTCGCTCGACCAGCTCGCCGCAGACATGAATCTCGGACTGTCAGAGGATCGCCTCGCCCAGTTGATCGGTGATGATCCGGCTTTCAAGGCCGTCAATGGCCAGTTCGATCGCGAGCTGTTCGTCTCTCGCCTGCGCAATGCCAACATCCGCCAGGACGATTACATCAAGGAACGCAGCAAGGTGGCCGTGCGTAGCCAGATCGTCGATGCCGTTTCCAACGGCTTCAGCGCGCCGAAGACGCTGGTCGACGCATTGAAACTTTACGGCGATGAAAGCCGCAGTGTCGACTACCTCCTGCTGACCAACGCCAATATCGAACCGATCAAGGCGCCGGCCGATGATGTGCTCGCCGCCTGGTTCGAGGGCGTCAAACAGCGTTACCGCGCGCCGGAATATCGCAAGATCGCCTATCTCAAACTGCAGCCGGCCGACATCGCCGATGCCGCGACCGTCACCGACGACCAGGTCCGCGAAGCCTTCGATAAGGGCAAGGATAGCTATCGTACGCCCGAAAGCCGCACCATCGAGCAGCTGACCTTCACCAGCAAGGATCTTGCCGCCGCCGCCGAAACTGCGTTGAAGAGCGGCACCAGCTTCGATCAGCTGGTCTCCGACCAGGGCAAGACGGCAAGCGACGTGCTGCTTGGCGAATTCACCAAGGACAAGGTTCCCGACCAGGCCGTTGCCGACGCCGCCTTCGCGGTTTCGAAGGACGGCGGCACGACGCCGGTTGTCGACGGTTCTTTCGGTCCCGTCATCCTGCGCATCACCAACATCAAGGCGGAGACGACCAAGAATTTCGACGAGGTGAAAGACGAGATTCGCAAGCAGCTGGCGCTTTCCAATGCCTCTCAGGAAGTGATCAACGTTCACGACCGCATCGAGGATCTGCGCGCTGGCGGCGCCACGCTTGAAGACATCGCCGGCCAGCTGAAGCTCAACGCCGTAACCGTCGATGCCGTCGACGCGACCGGTGCCGACAAGGACGGCAAAGAGGTCAAGGATATCCCCGCCAAACAGCAGCTGCTCGGGGAAGCGTTCAAGACCGAGGTCGGCGTCGATGCGCCGCCGCTTCCGATCGGCAATGATGGTTATGTCTGGTTCAACGTCCGCGAGATCACGCCGGACCGCGACCGTCCGATCGCCGAGGTGCGCGAAAAAGCCGTCGAGGACTGGACGGCGGAGCAGCAGAAGGCCGAACTGGCCAAAAAGGCCGACGAATTGAAGGCCGAGGCACAAAAGGGCACCGCCCTTGCGGACATTGCGACGCCACTCGGCATCGCCGTCGAAAGCAAGAGCGGCATTACCCGCTCCACCGACGATCCGGTTCTCGGCCGCGCCGGCGTCAAGGCTGCCTTCTCCGGCCCTGTCGATACGGTGGCAAGCGCTGTCGGCGCCGATCCCTCGACGCAGATCCTGATGAAGGTGACCGAGGTCAACAGCCAGCCGACCGGCGACGTGCTGAACAACCGCGATGCCCAGCTCACCGCCATGGCCAACGCCGCGGGTGATGATATTCTCGATCAGATGGTCAACCTGCTGCAGACGCAGTACGGCGCGCAGGTCAACCAGACACTCGCCGAACAGACGGCGGCCCGCTAGAACAGGATGATTTTGGGCCGGGTCGGCCTAAAATCTGAATCCTGTTCCGAATTCAACAGTTAGAGCATGATGTTCGCCGAAGGTCGCTCACACTTTTCGGCGTCATGCTCTGGGAGGTTTTATGTCCGATCTGAAACCGTTCCTGGCCAAGGCCGCAAGCCGCGAGCCGCTGACGCGTGACGAGGCGCGCGCTGCCTTCGACATCCTGATGTCGGGCCAGGCGACGCCTTCCCAGATCGGCGGCTTCCTGATGGCGCTGCGCGTGCGTGGCGAAAGCGTCGACGAGATCGTCGGCGCCGTCACCACCATGCGCTCGAAAATGCTGACCGTCGAGGCGCCGGCCGATGCCATCGACATCGTCGGTACCGGAGGCGATGCCAGCGGCACCTACAATATTTCGACGCTGGCGGCACTGATCGTCGCCGGCGCCGGTGTGCCGGTGGCAAAGCACGGCAACCGGGCGCTGAGCTCGAAATCAGGCGCGGCCGACAATCTGGCTGCACTCGGCGTCAATATCGATGTCGGTCCCGAGATCATTTCCCGCTGCATTGCGGAGGCCAGCGTCGGCTTCATGTTCGCGCAGCTTCATCATTCCGCCATGCGCCATGTCGGCCCGTCCCGCGTCGAACTCGGCACCCGCACCATCTTCAATCTTCTGGGGCCGCTCTCCAATCCGGCCGGTGTCCGCCGCCAGCTGCTGGGCGTCTTTTCGCCGCAATGGCTGGTGCCGCTGGCCGAAGTCATGCGCGATCTCGGCTCCGAATGCGTCTGGGTGGTCCATGGCGATGGTCTCGACGAGATCACCACAACCGGCATCACCAAGGTTGCCGCCCTCGAAGACGGCAAGATCCGCACCTTCGAGCTGTCGCCCGCCGACTTCGGCGTCAGCCCCTGCGTGCTCGCCGATATCAAGGGCGGCGATGGTGTCGCCAATGCTGCAGCACTTCGCGAGGTTCTTGGCGGCGCGAAAAACGCCTACCGCGATGTTTCGCTGGCCAATGCTGCCGCCTCGCTTGTCATCTCGGGCAAGGTCGACACGATCCGCGACGGCATGAAGCTTGCCGCGCATTCGCTCGATAGCGGCGCCACCGCGCTCGCTCTCGACAAACTCATCGCCGTTTCCAACGATATCGATTAGGATTGCCGGATGAGCGATATCCTGAAGAAGATCGAACTCTACAAGCGCGAGGAAATCGCCGCCGCCAAGGCGACAGTGTCGCTGGCCGACCTGAAGGCGATGCAGGCGGGGCAGTCCGCGCCGCGCGGTTTTTATCAGGCGCTCGCGGCCAAGCGTGAGGCTGGCCATTTCGGCCTGATCGCCGAGATCAAGAAGGCAAGCCCGTCCAAGGGCCTCATTCGTCCGGATTTCGATCCGCCGGCGCTGGCCAAGGCCTACGAAGCCGGCGGCGCAGCCTGCCTTTCCGTGCTCACCGATACGCCAAGCTTTGAGGGTGCACCGGAATTTTTGACGGCGGCGCGCGCTGCCTGCGCCCTGCCCGCTTTGCGCAAGGACTTCATGTTCGAGACCTATCAGGTGCATGAGGCCCGCGCCTGGGGCGCCGATTGCATTCTGCTGATCATGGCGTCTCTCACCGATGACGAGGCGGAGCGTCTGCAGGACGAAGCTTTTTCGCTCGGCATGGATGTGCTGGTCGAGGTTCACGACGCGCCGGAAATGGAACGTGCGCTGAAGCTCTCCTCGCCGCTTATCGGCATCAACAACCGCAACCTCAGGACTTTCGAAGTCAGCCTGACCGTCAGCGAGACGCTTGCCCCCATGGTTCCTGATGATCGGCTCCTCGTCGGCGAAAGCGGCATCTTCACCCATGCCGATTGCAAACGCCTGCAGGCCGCCGGCATCAATACCTTCCTGGTCGGCGAAAGCCTGATGCGCAAGGACGACGTGACGGCCGCCACCCGCGCGCTGCTCGGCGGCGAAGCGGCAATCGCGGCCGAATAAGATGAACGGCGGAAAGCCCGGCCTCACCCATATCGATGCGTCAGGCGAGGCGCAGATGGTCGATGTTTCCGACAAGGCCGAGACGGTGCGCGTCGCCACCGCGGAAGGCCATGTGAGAATGGCGCCGGAAACACTCGCGCTCATCCGCCAGGGCAATGCCGAGAAGGGCGATGTCATCGGCGCGGCCCGCCTTGCCGGCATCATGGCCGCCAAACAGACCGCCAATCTGATCCCGCTCTGCCACCCGCTGATGCTGACGAAGGTGACGGTCGAGATCGCGGCAGATGCGGCCCTGCCCGGCCTGCGCGTCACGGCAACCGCCAAGCTGACCGGCAAGACCGGCGTTGAGATGGAGGCGCTGACCGCCGTCTCCGTCGCGTGTCTGACGATCTACGACATGGCCAAGGCCGCCGACAAGGCAATGGAGATCGGCGGCATCCGGCTGCTCGAAAAATCCGGCGGCAAATCCGGCAATTTCCGTCATCCGGAGGCGAGATGAACCTGCTCCCGGTCACCGAGGCACAGAACCGCCTGCTCTCTCGGGCAAAGCCGGTCGCAGCATCGGAGACGCTGCCGCTCGCCGAAGCAGAGGACCGCGTCCTTGCCGTCGATCTCACGGCCGGCCTGACACAGCCACCCTTCAATGCATCGGCAATGGATGGCTATGCGCTGCGCCGCGAAGACGCGCCGGAGCCGGGCGCTGTGCTGAAGGTCATCGGCACCTCGGCCGCTGGCCACGGCTTCGAGGGAAGCGTCGGCCGCAGAGAAGCCGTCCGCATCTTCACCGGCGCGCCGGTTCCGCCAGGCGCCGACAGCGTCCTGCTGCAGGAGGATGCTGAGAAGATCGAAGACGGTATCCGAACCAATTTCACCGTCCGGCAGGGTCAGCATGTGCGTCCCCGCGGCCAGGATTTCGTCGAAGGCGAAGCCGTGCTGACGGCCGGAACCGTGCTCGATTTCTCGCGGTTGACGGTCGCTGCCGGCATGAACCGGCCCGACGTCGAGGTGCTCCGGCGCCCGCTGATTGCCATCCTCGCAACCGGTGATGAACTGCTGCCGCCCGGAAGCACGCCCGGCCCTTCGCAGATCATCGCGTCCAATACGTTTGGTATCGCAGCCCTCGCCCGCAAGGCCGGCGCCGATGTGCTTGACCTCGGTATCGTCCCGGACGAACAGGCGAGGATCACCGCGGCGATTGACACGGCGCGAAACGCCAAGGCCGATGTCATCGTCACGCTCGGCGGCGCTTCGGTCGGCGACCATGATCTGGTGCAGGCAACGTTGATCGAGGCCGGCATGCAGCTCGATTTCTGGCGCATTGCCATGCGTCCCGGCAAGCCCCTGATGGTCGGCAGCTTCGGCGACATCCATGTGCTCGGCCTGCCCGGCAATCCGGTCTCGAGCCTCGTCTGCTCGCTGCTCTTCCTGGAGCCGCTGATCCGCAAGCTCGCCTCCCTGCCGCAGGTGCGACGCGAGGCAATGGTGGAGGCAGCCGTCACACTGCGCGCCAATGATCACCGGCAGGACTATATCAGGGCGAAGCTTACGAAGTCTGCTTCCGGAAGCTGGTTGGCCGAACCGTTCGGCAAGCAGGATTCCTCAATGATGAAGGTATTCGCGCAAGCCGACTGCCTCATCATCCGCCCGCCGCATGCGCCGGAGCTACCGGCCGGAGCGCCCTGCCCGGTCATGCTGTTGCGGCCGGACCTTCTGGCTTAGTCGCGTCTTTAGGTATCGAGGAAAGCGAAAAGACGCCCGCCCGCACCGCCTTGGCTGCCAATCCCGCACCGAAATCCGCAACCCCATGGGTTGCGATTCGCGTGAGTTCCCCACGCGGCAGATGGGCGCGCTCGGGATCGCCGATCAACATCTCGATACCGGCGGCCTGGCAGCGCCGCAGGAAGGCCATTACCCGTAAAGCAAGTGAGGGATCGTAAAACACGTCGCCCACCACAAGGAGATCGATCTCCTCCGGCGGCGGCTCGTCGATGATATCGGCGGCGAGCGCAACGATGCTAACACCGTTAACCGCCGCGTTAAGGCCGATCGCGGCAATGGCATTGACGTCGACATCAATCGCCGTCACCGCGGCAGCTCCGGCCTTCGCCGCCGCAATGGCGACGAGCCCGGAGCCGGCGCCGAGATCGACGACGCGGCGGCCAATGACTGTTTCCGGCCGATCGAGCAGATGGCGGGCAAGCACGGCGCCGCCGGCCCAGGGATAGGCCCAATAAGGCGCCGGATCGGCTTCTTCGCGGCCAGCAATTCGCCAGAGCCCGCTCGCAGGCCCTGCCGTATGTAGCAGGATTTCGGGAACGGCCGGAACGGGTGAGATCGGCAGATTGGCCTGGATGAAGGTGGCCGGATCGGGATGCGGCCTGCCGGAGCGTTTCATCGTCGTTGTGCTCCCTGCCCCGCTCTAAATCCAGCGCATCAACAATTCTTCCGGGCGATATGCGGCGTAGCTTATCGGCCGTCAGACAAAGCCCTCCGCCGCTACGAGCGAAGGGCTGCCGGCGAAATCAGCCGGGCTTCTTCTTCGAAAACTTGTTCTTCGGCCCGGCGCCGTCCTTGCCTTCGTATTTCGGGCGTTCGGATCTGGCGCCTTCGGATTTCCCGCCTTCGAATTTCTGCTTGTCGTATCTGGGCTTGTCGGATTTCGGGCCATCGAAGCCAGGCTTACCGGGTTTCTTGCTCCAGGGCTTGCTGTCCCGCTTCTCCCCGCCGGTATTCTCGGCCGCGGCATAGCCGCCGCCCGAACCCTTGCCGAACTTCTTCTTCGGCCGCTCGTCGCGGAAGTTATCGCCCGGCCGGTCGTCACGCGAAGCCTTGCCGGCATAGGGCTTCTGTGCCGGCGCACGGCTGAAATCCGGCGTGCCGGAAAGCCTGGTCACGCGGATGCCGCGCTCGAGCGTCTTGTTCGGTCCGAGCGCCTCCTGGAAGCTGTCGGCGCTTGCTACGGCTATCTCGACATAGGTTTCCTCGGGCTGCATCTTGATCGCGCCGATCTCGCGCTTCGTGACATTGCCGTTGCGGCAAAGCATCGGGATCAGCCAGCGCGGCTCGGCATTCTGCTTGCGCCCGACCGAGACGGAGAACCAGACGCTGGCGCCGAAATCCTCGCGAGGTCCCTTCTGCGCCGGCTCGTAAGACTCGGCATTGTCGCGGCGCTTGCGGCTGCGCTCATCCTGCACGGTGATCTCGATCAAATCCTCCGGCGCCGAATGATTGGTGCGGTAGAGACGCACGAAGGCGGCGGCGAGCTTTTCGGCGCCGTGGCTGGAGAGAAGCTGCTGCACCAGCCCCTGTTCTTCCTCCTGCGGCGCTTCGCTGAAGATCGGATCGGCGAGCAGCCGCTCGTCGTCGCGCTCGTTCACCTCCTCGGCCGACGGCGGCCGCGCCCAGGCGGCCGAAATGCCGGCATTCTCGAGAAGGCGTTCGGCCTTGCGCCGTGCATTCAGCGGCACGATCATGGCGCTGATGCCTTTGCGCCCGGCTCGGCCAGTGCGGCCGCTGCGGTGCAGCAGCGTGTCCGGATTGGTCGGCAGGTCGGCATGGATGACGAGATCGAGACCTGGCAGGTCGATGCCGCGAGCGGCGACGTCGGTCGCGATGCAGACGCGGGCGCGCCCGTCGCGCATCGCCTGCAGCGCATGGGTGCGTTCGTTCTGTGTCAGCTCGCCGGAAAGCGCTACGACGGAGAAATTGCGGTTGTTGAAGCGGGCGGTCAGATGATTGACCGCGGCGCGCGTCGAGCAGAAGACAATGGCGTTGGTCGCCTCGTAATAACGCAGCACGTTGATGATCGCATTCTCGCGGTCACTGGGGGCCACCATCAGCGCGCGATATTCGATATCGACATGCTGCTTTGTCTCAGCCGCGGTGCTGATGCGCACGGCGTTGCGCTGATAGCTTTTGGCAAGCTTGGCGATCGCCGCCGGCACCGTTGCCGAAAACATCAGCGTCCGGCGCTCGTCCGGCGCCGAATCGAGAATGAATTCCAGATCTTCGCGGAAGCCGAGATCGAGCATTTCGTCAGCCTCGTCGAGTACGGCGGCCTTCAGTTCCGACATGTTGAGCGCCCTGCGACGGATATGGTCGCAAAGACGGCCGGGCGTGCCGACGACGATATGGGCGCCGCGTTCGAGCGACCGGCGCTCGCTGCGGATGTCCATGCCTCCGACGCAGCTGGCGATCACCGCGCCGGTCATCTCATAGAGCCATTCGAGCTCACGCTTCACCTGCAGCGCAAGTTCGCGCGTCGGGGCGATGACAAGCGCAAGCGGCGCGCCGGCGTTGCCGAAGCGCTCCCCGCCCTCGAGCAGCGTCGGCGCCAGCGCCAGGCCGAAGGCGACAGTCTTGCCGGAACCGGTCTGGGCGGAAACCAGAGCGTCGGACGCGGCAAGATCAGGATCGAGCATCGACTTCTGCACCGGGGTGAGTTCGGCGTAACCGCGCTTCTGCAACGCCTTGGCGATCGCCGGAACGACGCCGTTGAATTCTGTCATGAGTTCGATCTTTCGGAGCTGTCAGGCGCGAAATGCGCCATGGCCGGAGCCAGCCGGCGGGATATTTGCGCCGTTCCTAGCCGCTCCCGCAGCGATTGTCAAAGCGTGCGGCTGCGCCACAGCCAGGCGTCGATATGGCTTGCCCGGCCGCGTAGCTCCGTTTCCAACGGCCCCTCCATCCGGCCGGCCTGCGGTAGCGCGCTGTCGGGGCCCGCGGCACGCACGATTTCGTCGCTCAGCGCCAGCTCGACGCCGTTATGGGCGGCGACCTCCATCAGCCGGGCGCCAACATTCACCGTGTCGCCTGCCGCCGTGATCTGCTGCCGGTCGCCGGTGCCGAGCCGCGAGGCGACGATCGGCCCGCAATGGGCGCCGACCTTGAAGCCGATCTTCTTCTCGGCAAAGCCCGCATGCGCGCCAAGCCAGGTCCGTGTACGCTCGCAAAGGCTGACCGCGCAAGAGACGGCGCGGGCAGCATCGTCATCGGCCGGCTCCGGAAGGCCGAACAGGATCATTGCCCCGTCGCCCATGAAGCTGGTGATGGCGCCGCCGTGAGACCTGGCCTCGTCGTCGATGATTTCGAAGAAACCGCTCAGCACTTCGCTGACCTTGACCGGTCCGAGCTTTTCGCTGAGACCCGTGAAACCCGAGAGATCGATGAAGATAACGGCAGCGTTCTGGCGTACCGGCGCGGCGAGGAAATTCGGATCACGCGCCAGCCATTCGCCAAGGCCGGGAGCCTCGATGCGCTGCAGGAGGGCGCTCTGCTCGGCGAAATGGCGAGCGCGGCCGCGGTCGCGCCAGAGTTCAGCCGCACCGAGCAGCAGCGCCGGCGGCAGCGCCGCGGCGATCGGCAGCGCCGCACTCAGCCAAAAGCCATTGGCAAAGGCCGACAGATTGAGCATGGCCCAGACCACCAGCACCAGTACCGTGATGAGGTAGCCCGCCGCACTCCGCCGCCAAGCCATCAGCGAAACGAGCAGGAGCGCCAAGCCGATGGCAATGCCGGCATCGATCAGCCTCATCCTGCGGTCGCGCACCATGCCGTCGCCGGTGACGAGATGGATGATTGCCGTCGACATCACCTCCACGCCGGGCATGACAGGATCGAACGGCGTCGGGAAAACGTCGCCGCCGCCGGTGACCGTCGAACCGATGACGACGATGCGGCCTGCCACCGCCGCTGCCGGCAGCTTGCCGTCCAGCGCATCGGCGGCGCTGAAGGTGGCGATGCTGCCGCGCCCGCCATAGAAGGTCAGCGGCAGGCGTTGACCGATATCCGTTGGAATACGCAGCGCTCCGAGCATGACGGCATCGCGTTCGATACTGGGATCGGCGCCGAGCGCCAACGATGCGGCACGCAACGGAAAAGCCGGATCCAGCCGGTCGGCGCTGCGCGAAATCAGCGGAATGAAACGCGGCGTGCCGGTCTGATCGGTTGCGACATTGACGATGCCGACCGCCGCCGCCTCGGCAAAACGCGGGAGCGGCAACAGAAGCTGGTTTGCCTCGGGGATGGCGGCCAACGGATCCTCGGCGGAATCGGTGACCTGCTGCCTGCTTTGCGCAAAGGTGGCCGCCCCCGCGATGACGGTTGGCCCCTGGCGCAAGGCGGCGGTCAGCGCCGCATCACCCTCCTCCGGCCCGGGATCGACGAGCAGAATGTCGAGCGCCAGGGCTTTCGGCTTGCCCGCATTGATCGCGCCAACAAGACGGGCAAGCGTGGCGCGGTCGAGCGGATAGCCGTGGGCGGCGGCGGTGCGGTCATCGATCGCGACGATCGACACGACAGGAGGCGGCTCTCTTGCCCCGACGGCGAGGCTGCGGACATCCGCAAGCGTGGCCTCCATCCGGTCGAGAAGGCCGACCTCTCCGTTGAGATTGAGATAACCGAGCGCCGCGCCCCAAACACCGGCGAACAGCAGCGCGATCACGGTCAGCAGACGATGGCTCATGAGAGTTACTGGCCGAGGCGGGCAAGAAGGGCAGCGACGCGCGGCGCCGGCCAGCGGCGCACGACAAGAGGTTCGGTTGAGCTGGTTACATCGACGCCCTCGCCTGGCGACAGCACCACCGGCTCGCCGGCCGGCCGACGGACGGCAACGCTGCCCCTGACGACCAGCACCGAGGTCTTGCCGCCTGCGACGTCGACAGCCCATTGCGTGCCGCGCACGGCAGCAATCGCCTGCGGCGTCACCACCTGGAAGCCACCTGTGTGCTGACTGCTGTCGACATCGACGAGAATGGCCTTGCGCCGTAGCGACGCCGAATCGGGACTGCCGTCACCGTTGCGGTCGGTAAGGCGGAAAGACGCGCCGGCCTCTGCCGTCACCTTGACGCCGCCGGGGCAGCTCAGCACCTGACGGTCGCCGGCGTCACGCGATATCGCGCAGCCCGCAGACTGCGCGAAGGCCACCTCATGCGGAATGAGGCCGGCAGCCAGCGCGGCGACAAACAGGTTGCGAAGCGTCGTATGCATGGAAAGCCCCCGTGACCGCGCGGAACAGCTTTTGCGAAAGCGCCCGCCAACTGTCTTCTTCCATATCGGCCATGATAGCCGAATTCCAATATTTCCGTAGGCGAAAAAGTAGACCGGTGAGACCACCGCTGAATTCTCAGGAACCGCTTCTCATCTGCGGCGCCGGCCCGGCATAACGCGCGCGCGGCCGGATCAATTCTCCGCTCTCTATCTGCTCCATCGCATGCGCCAGCCAGCCGGTGGAACGGGCAAGCGAAAAAATGATGATCGGCGCCTCTCGAGGCAGACCGAAGGCGGCCGCCATGGCAGCAAGCGCGAAATCGACATTGACCTTCTCGCCGACCATCTCCTCGCCGGTTTCCCGAAGCGCAGCAAATTGCGGCGGCAGGGAAAAATGCGAAAGCAGCGCCAAAGCCCTGATATCGCCATCGGGATAGAGCGGATGGCCGAAGGCCGAGAGGTGATTGCCTTGGACAAGCGAACGGCAGATCGCCTGTTCTGGCCCAAGCGCTGAAGATGAATCAATCAAGGCGTCGACGCCTTGCCAGGCGGCGCCGTGCAGCGGTCCCGTCAGCGTCGCCAGACCGGAAAGCACCGCGGCCGATAATGCGGCACCCGCCGAGGCGGTGACCCGCGCCGCAAAGGCCGAGGCGTTGAGTTCGTGATCGGCAAGCAGCACCAGCGCCCGGCGCAGGCAATCGGCGGCATCCGGCCGTTCCCAGCTTGCCGCCAGCCGCAGGTGCAGTGGCTGGTCCGAAGGTCCCGGCGCCAGCGCATCGGCGATGGTCGAGAGAACGCTGTGTGCCTCGCGCCGCAGCGCGGCTTGCGATCGGCCGAGCGATGGCAGATCCGCCGTTACCCGTCCGGCCAGCGCCAGGAACGCAGCCTGAAGCGACGGCGGGGCATTTCCAGTTGCTGTGCCCGAGAACAGCGTTTCCGCGCCGTTCCAGAGCAGTGCCGCCGTCTGCTCAGGCGTCGCCGCCTCGGCGAAGTCGGCGGCATCCCGCCCACGATAGAAAAGCCGTCCTGCGATGATGGTGGAGATCGCCGAGGAGAGAACCGGGTCGCCCCAGCGGATCGACTCGGCAGCTACCGTTTCGGCCTTGCGGCGGCCGGCATGGCGTTCGGCCAGCCGCTGCACATCGGCAGCCTGGTAGAGGCTGCGGCGCGGGTCGGCGGGATCGGGTTTGGCGCGGATGCGCCCGCGGCTAACATTGGCGTAAAGGGTCTGCGGTTTGGTCTTCAGCGCCTGCAACGCCTCCTCGGCGGTCAGCCATGGCATCGGAGCCTCATATTGATCATTTGCATCAAGATTGACGTCAATGAGACTAGGTCGGATCATCCTTGTCGTAAAGGAGAAACAATATGAAAAACGGCTTGGAAGACGTCATCGCCGCCGAAACGCAGCTCTCGGATGTCGATGGCGAAGCGGGGCGCCTGATCATCCGCGGCGTATCGCTGGATCATCTCGTCGCGGACGGGACCTATGAGGGCGTTGCCGCCCTGTTGCTGGATGGCTTGATGGAGCGGAGCTTCGATGAAGCGGAATTGCGCGGCTGGCTGGCGAAAGCGCGAACGAAGGTCTTCGTCCATATTGAGGCCGCCGACGACGCCTTGCTCGCACTACCGCCGGTTGATGCGATGCGGGCGCTATTCGCCCGGCTGCCCGACGGCGAGGATTTGGATATCGCGCTCGGCCTTCTGGCAGCGCCTGCAGTCTTCCTGCCCGCGGTTCTCAGGCTGCAGCGCGGCCAAAAGCCGATCGCGCCCGACGCAGCACTGCCGCAGGCGGCCGATATCCTGCGCATGCTGACTGGCAAATTGCCGAGCAAGGAGCAAGTGTCAGCGCTCGATACCTATCTCGTCACGATCTCAGACCACGGCCTTAACGCCTCGACCTTCGCATCGCGGGTCATCGCCTCGACCCAGGCCGGCCTCACCTCTTCCGTGCTGGCGGCGCTGAGCGCGCTGAAGGGGCCGCTGCATGGCGGCGCGCCCGGGCCTGTCCTCGACATGCTGGATGCCGTGGGAACGGCGGAGAATGCCGGCCGTTGGCTCGGCGACGCGCTCGATCGCGGCGAAAGGCTGATGGGCTTCGGCCACCGCATCTATCGTGTGCGCGATCCGCGCGCCGATGCGCTGAAAGGCGCGCTGAAGCCGCTGCTCGCGTCGGGACAGGTGGACAGCGCCCGTGGTGCGCTGGCGGAAGCCGTGGAGGCCGCCGCGTTGGCGATCCTGAAGGCGCGCAAGCCTGACCGGCCGCTCGACGTCAATGTCGAATTCTATACCGCGCTGCTGCTCGAAGCGCTCGGCTTCCCGCGGCAAGCCTTCACCGGCGTCTTCGCAACCGGCCGCACGGTTGGTTGGCTGGCGCATGCGCGCGAACAAGCCCTCGACGGCCGGCTGATTCGCCCGCGTTCGGTCTATATCGGGCCGTTGCCGGCGGCTGCATGAAGGCTGATCCGGCAGGATATCCGGATCCAATCCAGATCGCGCGTAATCGCGCGATCTGGTGCCGCACTCGTCAGACGAGCCGGCTCTGCTCCGTTGCTGCTTCGATGAAGCTGGCAAACAGCGGATGCGGGTCGAGCGGGCGGCTCTTCAGTTCGGGGTGATACTGCACGCCGATGAACCAGGGGTGATCGGGATATTCGATCGTCTCCGGCAGAACGCCGTCCGGCGACATGCCGGAGAAAACGAGGCCGCAGCTCTCAAGCCGGTCCTTGTAGTCGACATTGACCTCATAGCGGTGGCGATGACGCTCGGAAATGTCGGTCGAACCGTAGATTTCCGAGATCTTCGTGCCCTTCTTCAAGGCCGCCTTGTAAGCGCCGAGGCGCATCGTGCCGCCGAGATCGCCGGCCGCGGTGCGCTTCTGCAGCTCGTTGCCCTTGACCCATTCGGTCATCAGGCCGACCACCGGTTCCTTCGTCGGGCCGAATTCGGTCGACGAAGCCGCCGGCACATCGGCGAGATTGCGCGCCGCCTCGATGACGGCCATCTGCATGCCGAAACAGATGCCGAAATACGGCACCTTGCGCTCACGGGCAAAGCGGGCCGCATGGATCTTGCCTTCGGAGCCGCGCTCGCCGAAGCCGCCGGGCACGAGGATTCCATGCACCTTTTCCAGATAGGGTGCGGGATCTTCCTTCTCGAAGACCTCGGACTCGATCCATTCGAGCTTGACCTTGACGCGATTGGCGATTCCGCCGTGGTGCAGCGCCTCGATCAGCGATTTATAGGCATCCTTGAGGCCGGTATATTTGCCGACGATCGCGATCGTCACTTCGCCTTCCGGCGTCCGGATGCGATTGCAGACCTCTTCCCACTGGTCAAGGCGCGGCTTCGGCGCCGGCTCGATGCCGAAGGCGGCGAGCACTTCGTCGTCGAGGCCTTCCTTGTGGTAGGCCATCGGGACGTCGTAGATATTGGCGACATCGAGCGCCTGGATGACGGCGGACGGGCGAACATTACAGAACAGCGAGAGCTTGCGGCGCTCGGCTTCCGGGATTTCGCGATCGGCGCGCACCAGCAGGATATCGGGATGAATGCCGAGCGCCTGCAGTTCCTTGACTGAATGCTGCGTCGGCTTGGTCTTCAGCTCGCCGGCCGCCGGGATGTAAGGCATCAACGTCAGATGGACGTAGACGGCGGTGCCGCGCGGCAGGTCGTTGCCGAGCTGGCGGATCGCCTCCATGAAGGGCATTGCTTCGATGTCGCCGACCGTGCCGCCGATCTCGCAGATGACGAAGTCGTAGTCCTTATTGCCCTCGGTGACGAAATCCTTGATCTCGTTGGTGACGTGCGGAATGACCTGCACCGTCGCGCCGAGATAGTCGCCGCGGCGTTCCTTGTCGATGATGTTCTTATAGATGCGGCCAGTGGTGATGTTGTCGGTCTTGGTCGCCGAACGCCCGGTGAAGCGCTCGTAGTGGCCGAGATCGAGATCGGTTTCCGCGCCGTCGTCGGTGACGAAGACCTCGCCGTGCTGGGTCGGGCTCATCGTGCCCGGGTCCACGTTCAGATAGGGATCGAGCTTGCGAAGCCGGACCCGATAACCACGAGCCTGCAGCAAGGCTCCGAGAGCCGCGGCCGCGATTCCTTTTCCGAGGGAGGAAACCACGCCGCCAGTGATGAATACGTATCGCGCCATGGGATTCACCGGATACCTTTTCAAAAACGATTCCACCAGCCCAAAAATTCTTTTCCGGAACTTTCGAAGCCTGACGCGGGAATCTGAACAAAAGAAAACCGGCAGACCCGAGGGCCTGCCGGCGGTTTATGTCGAGGACCGGTTACTGTCCCGTCGGGACGCCGGAGGGCTGAGCCGGCGCCGGCGCGGCCGGAGCTGCGGGCGTTGCCGGGGCAGTCGTTGCCGGAGCGGTTGCTGCCGGCGCATCCGTTGAAGGCGCGCTGGCCGCCGGCGCCTGGGCTGCCGGAGCTTGCGCGGCCGGAGCCTGCGGAGCGGGCGCGGCGGCGCCGCTGCTCGGAACGCCGTTGCCCGCCGGCTGGTTGGCCGGAGCCTGTGCGCCGCCGAGCGAATCGAGAATGCCGTTGCCCTGGCCGCTCGTGGCCGGAATGCGGTTGAGGATGTCGCTTGGACGGCCCTCATAACGCGTCAGTATGCCGAGGCCGAGCGACGTCAGGAAGAACAGCGTGGCAAGGATCGCGGTCGTACGCGTCAGAGCATTGGCCGTGCCGCGGGCCGACATGAAGCCCGAACCGCCGCCGATGCCGAGGCCGCCCCCTTCCGAGCGCTGGATGAGCACGACGCCGACGAGGGCGAGCACGATCATGAGATGGATGACAATCAATACTGTCTGCATGGGTCCAGTCCTGCCCGCCGGAAGACGGACATAATTGAAAATTCTGGCGGCTCTTTACATGAGGCGTTCATCTATTCCAAGCCCTTCGGCCGAGAATACGTCGCGGATTGAACGAATAACCCGGGAATAAACAACGCCTCAGGCGAGCAGCCCCTCGTAGGCCCCGTAGATGGCGAGGAAGTCGGCGGCTTTCAAGCTCGCCCCCCCGATCAGCGCGCCGTCGACATTGGCAATGCCCATCAGCTCGCCGGCATTGGCCGGCTTGACCGAGCCGCCATAGAGAAGGCGCATCTTGCGGCCTTGGTCGCCGAAGCGCGCCGCCATTTCGGCGCGCATGAAGGCATGCGCCTTTTCCACGTCGCCCGATGTCGGCGTAACACCGGTACCGATCGCCCAGATCGGCTCATAGGCGATGACCGTATTTTCGGCGGTTGCGCCATCAGGAACGGAAGCCGAAAGCTGGCGCTTGATGATGTCGAGCGCCTGACCGGCGCGGCGTTCATCCGCCGTCTCGCCGATGCAGATGATCGCCGTCAGCCCCGCGGCAAAGGCGGCCTCCGCCTTGGCGCGCACCAGATGGTCCGTTTCGGCGTGGTCGGTACGGCGTTCGGAATGGCCGACGATCACATAGGTGCCGAAACTGTCGGCGATCATTTCGGCCGAGAGGTCGCCGGTGTGCGCCCCAGAGGCCTTCTGATGGCAGTCCTGCGCGCCGATCGAAAGCGGGCTGTCGGTGCAAAGCGCGGTCGCCACATAGAGCAGCGTCGCAGGCGGGCAGATCAGCGCCTCGACCTTATCGGCGAGCGGCGGGCGAACACCCTCGGCGATCGCCTTGATCTGATCCAAGGAGGCACGGGTGCCGTTCATTTTCCAATTTCCCGCCACGAGCGGGCGCACGTCAGGTGTCATGCCGGCCTTCCCAAAATCTGCTTATGCCTGCGGCCATATCAAAAGCTTGCGGCAAAGAAAAGCATCATGCCCTTGACGTAAGGGGAATCTCGGCCATTCTCGGGCAAATTTTCCCGAAAATCCGCTGCTAAGCCGCAAGAATCCAGTTCAACACCCTGCGCCAGTCGATCATTCGGATCGGCGTTCCGTGATTGCCGGTCTGAAACAGCGTGAAGCGCGTCGGATATTTTGCCTTGTGCAGTCTTTCGAACAGCGCCTGCTGGTCGCTGGCGGCATAGACCGGATCGCGGCTGCCATGCGCGAACCAGAGCGGCAGCTTCGCCCTGTAGAAGGCGCTTCTGGTGAAATCGGGATCGGTAACCCCGCTCATGATCAGCATGCCCTTCAGCCGCTGGACACTGGCCTCGTCGCGGGCAATGCCCCAGCAGACCTGGCTGCCCATCGAGGCGCAGGAGAGGATCACCGCCCGGCCCGGCGATTGGGCGCTGGCATAGCGGATGAGACCGGCGATGGCGGCAGCGCCGTTGCTGTCGAAGCTCTTGACCGTCGGCGAATAGTAGACACCACCATTGCCGGCAGCCAGGTTCTTCAGCCGGTTGAAATTGCCGCCGAAGCTGTAGTCGTTGGCCCCGAGTCGGCGGTCGCCGTCGCGGCCGTGGATGAAGATCACCGTGAAAGCGGCATTTTGCGCCGGTCCCACCCTGGTGACATCGAGGCTGACGCCATCGAGGGAGAGCGTTTCGTCGACTTGCGCCTTGCGGATGCCGAGCGCCACATATTTCTGCTGCACCCGCTTTTGCGGGATCTGGTCGCGGCCGTTGATATCGCGCATTTCGTCGTAGTCGATGACCTCGAAAGCGCCGTCGTCGCCTGTCTGCAGGACGGTCTGCTTCGAGAACAGTTCGTCCTTGAAGGGCGCCAGCGCTCCAGCCGCCCGCGCCGGCCCGCCTGATGACAGCGTGACCGCAGACAGGAAAAACGCCGCAATTGCTGATATAACAGTGCAATCACTTGTGGACATTCGCATGCAGATGGTTTCCTGAAGCCTGCCGCCGCTTGCCATTCCGCGCCCGGCAACGCAAATCATGTGTCAGACTCCGCCAGAATTGGCGGTGTCGCGTATAGAGGTGCTTTCTGGCAGAATCTGCCTGATTCGCAAATGTGACATGAAATGCGGTGATTTTGGGTCGGCGGCGGATGCAAGCCCAAGACAGGATGAAGATCTGAACGGCTCCATGGACGACAGCAACGACCTTTTCTCCGGACTGCCCCTTTCTGAAAAACGCGAGGAGGCACAGAAGCCCGTGGCGCCGGCCGAGCGGCCAGCGGCCGCAGCGCCCATTGCCGCGACGCCGCCCTCCGCCTCTGTGCGCCCGGCGCCCGCCGGATCGAATTCGGATGAATACGGCGCCTCGTCGATCCGCGTCCTCGAGGGTCTCGAGCCGGTGCGCATGCGCCCGGGCATGTATATCGGCGGCACCGACGAAAAGGCGCTGCATCACCTCTTTGCCGAAGTCATCGACAATGCGATGGACGAGGCAGTCGCCGGACACGCCAATTTCATCGAAGTGCATCTCGATCTGCAGGGGTATCTCACAGTCACCGACAACGGCCGCGGCATCCCGGTCGAGAACCATCCGCAGGTTCCGGGCAAATCGACGCTCGAAGTCATCATGACCAAGCTGCATGCCGGCGGCAAATTCGACGGCAAGGCCTATGAGACATCGGGCGGCCTGCACGGCGTCGGCGTCTCGGTCGTCAACGCGCTGTCCGACTTCCTCGAGGTCGAGGTGGCGCGCAACCGCAAGCTCTACCGCCAGCGCTTCTCCCGCGGTCTGCCGCAGGGCGGGCTCGAGGAATTGGGCGACGTTCACAATCGCCGCGGCACCCGCGTGCGCTTCCATCCAGACGCCCAGATCTTCGGCGAGCATATGAAGTTCGACGCCGCGCGCGTCTTTCGCATGGCTCGCTCCAAGGCTTACCTCTTCGGTGGCGTCGAGATCCGCTGGAGCTGCGAGCCCGGCGTTCTTCCGGAAGGGTCCGAAGTGCCTGATAAGGCCACCTTCCATTTCCCCGGCGGCCTCAAGGATTATCTCCAGGCGACGATGGGCAAGGAGTTTACCGTCACCCGCGAGATCTTCGCCGGCAAGACGGAGAAGGCCAGCGGCCACGGCTCGATGGAATGGGCGATCACTTGGTATGGCGGCGATCCGCAGGTGCATTCCTATTGCAACACCATCCCGACGCCCGAGGGCGGCACGCACGAGGCGGGACTGCGCATCGCGCTGACCAAGGGCCTGAAGGCCTATGCCGAGCTGACGCAGAACAAGCGCGCCGCGCAGATCACCACTGACGACGTGATGATCTCGGCCGTCGGCATGCTATCGGTCTTCATCCGCGAGCCGGAATTCGTCGGCCAGACCAAGGACAAGCTGGCGACCGTCGAAGCCCAGCGCATCGTCGAGAACGCGCTGCGCGACCCGTTCGACCACTATCTCGCCGACAATCCGAACGAGGCGGCCAAGCTGCTCGACTGGGTGATCGAGCGCGCCGAGGAGCGCCTGCGCCGCCGCAAGGAAAAGGAAGTCAACCGCAAGACGGCGGTGCGCAAGCTGCGCCTGCCCGGCAAGCTCGCCGACTGCTCGCAGAATACCGCCGAAGGCGCCGAGCTCTTCATCGTCGAGGGTGATTCGGCAGGCGGTTCGGCCAAGCAGGCGCGCAACCGCGCCAACCAGGCGATCCTGCCGCTGCGCGGCAAGATCCTCAATGTCGCCAGCGCCGGCCGCGAGAAATTCGGCGCCAACCAGCAGCTCGCCGATCTCATCCAGGCGCTCGGCTGCGGCACCCGCGCGAAGTATCGCGAGGAAGACCTGCGCTACGAGCGCATCATCGTCATGACTGATGCCGACGTCGATGGCGCTCATATTGCTTCGCTGCTCATCACCTTCTTCTATCAGGAGATGCCGGAGCTGGTGCGTGGCGGTCACCTCTTCCTTGCCGTGCCGCCGCTCTATAAGATCACGCAAGGAGCGAAATCCGCCTATGCCCGCGATGACAATCATCGCGCCGAACTGATGCAGACGGAATTCAAGGGCAAGGCCAAGGTCGAAATCAGCCGCTTCAAAGGCCTCGGCGAGATGATGCCTGCCCAGCTCAAGGAAACCACTATGGACCCGTCCAAGCGCACCCTGCTCCGGGTGCTGATCGACGAGGTGGATTTCGAAGGCACCCGCAGCGCCGTCGACGATCTGATGGGCACCAAGCCGGAGGCCCGCTTCCGCTTCATCCAGGAGCGCGCCGCCTTCGCTGAAAACCTGGATATTTAAGCAGGCCTGAGACGCGCCGAACGGTTCGACAGAGACCATCGGCGCGCGACGTTTTGGCATTTCGCCATCGCCTCGCTCGCCAGGAACGACCAGCGCGTCGTCTCGGCCCGCAAGAGCCAGGTGCTCGATCTGAGAGCAATCGGCCTCGTTCCCGACAATATCGAGGCCATGTCGCTCACAAGGCCAAAGGATGGACCGACGTCCTCATTCGCGGCTCGAACAATAATTTCTCGGGCGCGCAGAAGACGCAGTTCTACGCCTTCAAGATTTTGCGTCGTCCGCAACGGTAAGACATCAGCTCTGATGGCTGAATAGCGACGCTTTGTAGACGCTTTCACGGCGCGGACCTTGAAACCGCCGGGTTCATAGCCCATAACCAGAAGACAAGAATAAGAAGAGGCGCGCGTGGGTGTGTTTGACCGCCAGAAAAGCAATCATGAACCGCGATGGCTGGGCTCGTCGGCGCAGACACGCACGCCGCTGATCCCCTCCATCTCCGCGGCGCGCTGGCTGCTGGTGCTGATCGTCGCCGCCGGAGTCTATTTCTTCTACGGCTTCCTCGTGCCGGTGCTGGCGGCTCTCGTCATCGGCTTCGCCAGCTGGCCGCTCTACCGCAAGCTTCTTGCCCGCGTCGGCGGCAATACAACGGTCGCCGCGACCATCGCCATCCTCCTCATCGTCACCTTCCTGGTCATTCCGATCGGTTTTGCGGTCACCTACACGACGGGCGAGGTGCGCAACTGGGTCACGTGGGCGATCCACGCCAACCGCGCCGGCGCCGCGACGCCGAATTGGATCGTTGCTCTGCCCTGGGCAGGGGCCTATCTCGATGACGTCTGGACGAAATATATCGGCAGTCCCGGCGCCTTGGGGGAACTCATCCAAGCCGTCAGCGGCGCCAATATCGGCAACATCTATCGGGCCGTGCTTGCAGCCGGCGGTGGCGCCTTCCACCTTCTGCTGACGCTGCTCTTCATGCTGATCGCGCTGTTCTTCGTCTATCGCGACGGTTTCTCCTTCTCCAAGCAGATCGACATGCTCGGCGAGCGCATCCTGCCGAACCGCTGGGAGCGCATTTCCCGCGTCGTGCCGGCGACGATTAGCTCCACCGTCATGGGCATGACGCTGATTGCGATCGGCGAAGGCATCGTGCTCGGCGTGGCCTACTGGATCGCCGGTGTGCCGTCGCCGGTCACGCTTGGCGTGCTGACGGGCGTGATGGCGCTGATCCCCGGCGGCGCGCCGCTCTCCTTCACGCTGGTCTCCATTTATCTCCTGGCAAGCGGCTCGCATGTCGCCGGTATCGGTCTCTTCGTCTGGGGCACGGTCGAGCTCTTCATCGTCGATAAGACGCTGCGCCCGAAACTTGTCGGCGGCCCGATCAAGCTGCCCTTCCTGCCGACCTTTTTCGGTCTGGTCGGCGGCGTCAAGACTATGGGCTTCCTCGGCCTCTTCATCGGCCCGGTGCTGATGGCGCTGATCGTCGCGATCTGGCGCGAATGGGTCCATGAGGCCCGCAATGTCGAGAGCAGCGAGCGGGTACCGCAGATCGTCATCGATGAACAGGCCCCGCCATCCAAGCCGATTCCCCGTGTAGCCGAAGGCTGAACCGGGCTCGCGGGCTGCTATCCCAGCCGCTTTTCCATGAACAGGCTGAGCGGATCCGGCAGATAGGCGCCGAACGGATCGATGTCCCGGTATCCGTATTTGCGGTAGAGAGCGATCGCCTCGGGCTGGTAGATGCCGGTCTCGAGCCGGACCGCCGTCAGCCGCTTTTCCCTCGCGATCGCTTCCAGCGCGTTCATCAGGCCGCTGGCGATCCTCAGTCCCCTCGCCTGCGGGTCGACGAACATCCGCTTGATCTCCGCCGTGCCGTCGCCGGCCTCGACCAGCGCGCAGCACCCGACGATCGCCCCATCATGGCGCGCGACCAGGAAACTCACCGAAGGCTCCTCCAGCGAGGAGAGGTCGACGAGATGGTTGCTCTCGGCGGGATAGAGCGCCCCCGCATAGGCATCGGAGAGATCGAGAAGGCGGATGACGCCCTCCTGCCGCGGCGGCTCCTGGGCAATACGAACGGACATGCTGGCTCCCTATTCTTGCAAGACGCAACTTTTGCCTCGACATGACGAAGAGTTAATGCTCTCGCCTTGTTTCGGTTGGAATTGCGCCGTCTAAGGCGATATCAGGTTCAATAGCCAAGGAAGCAGAATATGCAAGCGGTGCTCATCGTGATGACCGTTCTCGGTTGCGACGATTCCGTCAGCCAATGCAATTATGTCGCGACCGTCGACAAACGCTGGGAAACGGTTGCCGCTTGCGATGCCGAAGCCGAACGCCGGCTAAAGGCCTATACCAATGTCAATTACCCCTCGGTGATCGCCGTCTGTGAGGCGCCGAAAGGTGTTGCCGGCGCCGAACCGCCAAAGCCGGCGCCCGTGCCTGCGACCATTACAGCACCTGAGCCTGTGGAGGAACCCGTGGGAAGACTCGCCGGATTTGCTGAAAACATCGCCGGCCAGGTCCGCGCACATCTTCCGTCCGGCCGAGACGTCAAGGAGACACTCTCCAAGCCTGTGCACTTCGTATCCGCCAGCTATTCCTGGGCGGTGAAACGGATCGCTAATTAGGCGGCCGCAAGCGCTGCATAGACGCGGGCCGACTGCCGCTGTTCGGCGACATGCAGCTTTTCCACCATGCCGAGCAGCTCGCCGACCGCGCCATGTTCGCCGTTATGATGGCGGAATTTTTCAAGCAGACGACCGCAGACATTGCCGCGCACGCTGCCCGGCGCTTTTCTGGAGGCCTCGCGCCAGAGCAGCGTTGCCTCGACGAAAATCACGCTGATATCCCTCGGCAGGCCGGCGGATTCATAAAGCGCACGCACCGCATGCATGCGTCCCGTCGCCAGGATCGAGCGCACGCGGCGCTCGCCGCAGCCTGTCAGATCGACGATCGCTGCGGCGAAGAAGTCCACCTTGCCGGAGCAGAGGGCGTGCATCATGAAGGACGGCGTCAGGCGGCCGCTGAGGCGCAAATGTTCGACGAGGTCAGGTATCTCCCGCGGCGCGATATCGCCGGCGATCGAAACGATGGCAGCCTCCGTCGCTTCGCGGCTGATCCGCTGGAGCCGCTGCAGGCCGATTGCCGCCTGAGCGAGTGGCAGACCGACCAGCGCATTGCTGACGTGCTGGGTCAGAAGCTGGCGGGCATCGGCCGGAAGATCGCTGCGTTCGAGGAGAAGATTGCGGATCTCGCAGCAGTCGCCGAGCCGTTCGGCGATGCGCTTCAACGAAAGACTGGAAATGACAGCGCCCTCGTTCTCGAGCAGGCAGAGCAGCTCCTCTTCATCGCCGACCTCCGCAAGGGCGGCTGAAACCGGCCGCGTCACACGCGCCCTCGCCGCGATCAGCATCCGGGTTGCGCCATTGCCGCGTGCGGCGAGATCGACGAGATCGGCGTCGGTCAGAAGCGGTGAACAGGTGATGGCGTGGCAGGCGATCTCAGGCTGATCCGCGGCAAGCGAAAGGACCAGACTGCGCGGCGCGTCTGGCGACCAGGCGATCGCCTCGGCAAGCGCAAGCCGCACGCGCGGCGACGGATCGTCGAGCAGAAAGGTCATTGCCATCTCGGCCGCCGCCCGCTCCTCCACGCTCATCTGAGATTGCAGATAGGCTCGACCGAGTGCGTTCGCGGCCCGGGCCCGATCGCCGGTCTTGGCCGTTTCGATCCAACGAAGGAAAGCTTCTACGATCACGCGACGCCCCAGCACTTGAACGCGATTCCCTCGCGTTCCTTTCATTGCTGCGACCGTAGCGGCAAAAAGTTTAAGATTCGTTCACCATATTTCTTAAGCCCTTGTATGCCTTCGCGTCAGCCCTCGACCTGCGGCCGGAGCATCTCGAAGACATCGCTACCCTCGCTGTAATCCATGTAGCCCATCCGGGCCACAGGCCGGGCGATCGACATGTCGAGGCGGCCATCCCTGACAATCGCCTCGTCGATGCGGATGCCGATCACCTCGCCGAACACCATGACGTTTTCGGATGGCGCACCCGACAGCGTCTTCGGCTCGATGATCTCGGTAACCCTGCACTCGAGCACCGCGAACGCCTCGCCGACATAAGGGGCATCGATGAGTTCGGCCTGCTTCGGCGTCAGCCCGGCGAAGCCGAATTCGCTGTCGCCGTAGGGCAGTGCGGCCGAGGAAAGGTTCATCTTTTCGGCAAGATCGCGGCTGACGAAATTGCAGGTGAAGACGCCGGTCTCGGCGGCGTTGCGCTGGCTGTGCTTGCGCCCGGCGGAGGAAAACATCACCAGCTTCGGCCGGTCGGCGACGGCGTTGAAGAAGGAATAGGGCGCGAGATTGATCGAGCCATCCCTGCCCTTACTGCCGATCCAGCCGATCGGCCGTGGCGACACGATCGCCTTGAAGGGATCATGCGCCAGCCCATGGCGGTTGCTGTCGGTGGTGTAGAACATCAATCCTCTCCACCGATCCAGGTGACGGTGTCGGCAAGCTCCGGCCGCGGCCGCTCGATTGCCGGAAATGTCGTCGAACCGATATGGATGAAGCCCGCCACCTTTTCGCCCGGTTCGACGCCGAGCAGCGGATAGGCGCGCTCATCATAGGCGAACCACTCCGTCAGCCAGTTGGCCACGAACCCATGGGCATTGGCTGACAGGATGACGTTGAGGCAGAGTGCGCCGGCCGACATCAGTTGCTCCCATTCCGGGATCTTGATGTGCGGCCCTGCCTTGCTGACCACGGCCACGACCACAGGCGCGCGGGTGAAACGGGTGCGTTCGACCTGGATCATCTCTTCGGAGAGGTCGGGTTTCGTCTCGAGCGCCAGTCTCAGCAACGCCTCGCCGAGGCGGACGCGCTCCTGTCCGCGATAGACGATGAAGCGCCAGGGCGCGATCTTGCCGTGATCGGGAACACGCGAGGCAAGACGCAGGATTTCCTCGATTTCGGCCTTCTCGGGGCCTGGTTCGCACATCTGGAAAGCGGGGATGGAGCGACGCACGGCGAGATAGTCGATCAGCTTGATGTCGGATTTCATGCGGGAGAAGCTTTCATTTTTATGCTGCTGCAAAGCGTGGGTCTTGAATTTGCCATCGCGTTGGTCTTGAAGTGGCCTTTGCGATTTCAGAAGTCAATCGGTTCACGAAACAGATGTTTGGCATTTCGCCTTTTGCACGCCTCGGCCTCGCCATCGCCCTGATGGTAGTGACGCCCCTCGGCGCCGGCGCGCAGGACGCTTTCAAGGACTTCAAGCAGATCGAATCGACGCCGAAGATGCCGAAGCTCAACGCTTTCATCGCGCCCGGCACCGCCCCCGAAGCCGCCAAGCTGCGCGACGTCGCGATGGAAGCCAAGCTGACGGCCGACGGCACGCCTGTCGAGGATGGTCTGTCCTGGTACGTCTTCAGCCCGATCGCCGGGACCGACGGCAAGCTGCCGCTGATCGCTAGCGCCAAGGGCGGACCCGCCGCCTTCCAGCTCGCTCCGGGCGATTATTTCGTTAATGTCTCCTTCGGCCGCGCCGGTGTCACCAAGAAGCTGACGGTGCCGGCCGACGGCCAGGTCGACAAGCAGGTGATGGTGCTTGATGCCGGCGGCCTGCTGCTCAATGCCGTCTCCGGCACCGATGCCCGCATCCGCCCCGATCAGTTGAGCTTCTCGATCTATTCCTCGGAAGTCCGCGACGACGGCGAGCGCGGCCTCGTCGTGGCCGACGTCTCTCCGAACACGGTCGTGCGCCTCAATGCCGGCACCTATCACATCGTGTCCGAATATGGCAGCGTCAATGCCGTCATCCGCGCCGACATCCAGGTCGAGGCCGGCAAATTGACCGAGGCGACGATCCAGCATCGCGCCGCCCAGATCACCTTCAAGCTGGTCTCCGAAGCCGGCGGCGAGGCGATCGCCGATACGGCCTGGTCGATCCTGACGGCAGCCGGCGACAGCGTCGGCGAAAGCGTCAGCGCCTTTCCAACCATGGTGCTTGCCGAAGGCGAATATTCCGCCGTCGCCCGCAATAAGGACAAGATCTACCAGCGGGATTTCAAAGTGGTCGCCGGCAGGAACACCGATGTCGAAGTTCTGATGAAAGACCAGCAGCCGCAGCAGCCGGAGAGTGCGGCCCGCACGGTGCAGCAGGTGCCGGCCGGTACGCCGTCTCCGCCGGGTGTCCAGCCGGCTCCGGAAGCGCCGCTGCCCTCCTACGAACAGCTCGTGCCGCAGGGCGGTGACGGCGCCAGCCTGGATTGATTTTACCGCGCACGCGGATCGGCCAGCGCTTTAATCGTCAGTTTCCATTATGGGCTGGAAGATACTTCGAAGAGTAGCCGGGGCTCGGAATGCGCCGCTTTTATTCGACAGCGCCGAGGTTCGGCGCTGTCGTATTCCGGGTATTTTCAAGCCGCCTTGGCTTTCTTTGCTTCGGCCTTGCGACGCAGGTCCGGCGGTGTCGCCTCGAGCGTCAGGCCCTCGACCGCAGCGTCGAGCCCCATCGAAACCTGGTCCTGGCTGCCGAGGCGGCGGATGTTGACCGTGCGCTCCTCGGCCTCCTTCCTGCCGCAGACGATGATGACAGGAACCTTGGTGACCGAATGCTCGCGTATCTTATAGTTGATCTTCTCGTTGCGGAAGTCGGTCTCAACGTTGAGACCGGCCTCGCGCAGCGCCTCGGCCACTTCAAGACCGTAGGTATCGGCCTCCGAGGTGATCGTCGCGACCACCACCTGCAGCGGCGATACCCAGAGCGGCATATGGCCTGCGAAGTTCTCGATCAGGATACCCAAGAAGCGTTCCATCGAGCCGCAGATGGCGCGGTGGATCATCACCGGCTGCGTCTTTTCGGAGTTGCTGTCGATGTAGAAGGCGCCGAAGCGTTCCGGCAGGTTGAAGTCGACCTGCGTCGTACCGCACTGCCATTCGCGGCCGATCGCATCCTTCAGCGTATATTCGAACTTCGGACCGTAGAACGCGCCCTCGCCCGGCAGGATGCCGGTCTTGATGCGGCCCTCGGACTGCCCCTCGATCGTCTTCAAGACGTCGGTCATCACAGCTTCGGCGCGATCCCAGAGTGCGTCGGAACCGACGCGCTTTTCGGGCCGGGTCGAAAGCTTGACGACGATTTCCTTGAATCCGAAGTCCTCGTAGACTGACAGGATCAGATCGTTGATCTTCAGGCATTCGGCGGCCATCTGCTCGTCGGTGCAGAAGATATGCGCGTCGTCCTGCGTAAAGCCGCGCACGCGCATCAGCCCATGCAGCGCGCCCGACGGCTCGTAGCGATGCACCAGCCCGAATTCGGCAAGCCGGATCGGCAGCTCGCGATAGGACTTCAGGCCATGCTTGAAGATCTGCACATGGCCGGGGCAGTTCATCGGCTTTAGCGCAAAGACGCGGTTGTCGGCTTCCTTGTCTTCGGGATGGGTGATCGCATGCGCCGATTTCACGGCGAACATGTTTTCCTGATACCAGCCCCAGTGACCCGAGGTTTCCCAGAGCGACGTGTCAAGGACCTGCGGCGCGTTGACTTCCTGGTAGTCGGCCGCCAGCCGGCGGCGCATATAGGCGACGAGCGTCTGGAAGATGCGCCAGCCCTTGCCGTGCCAGAAAACAACGCCCGGACCTTCCTCCTGGAAATGGAAGAGGTCCATCTCGCGGCCGAGCTTGCGATGGTCGCGCTTCTCGGCTTCGGCCAGCATATGCAGGTAGTTGTCGAGATCGGCCTGGTCGGCCCATGCCGTGCCGTAGATGCGCGACAGCATGGCATTGTTGCTGTCGCCGCGCCAGTAGGCGCCGGCAACCTTCATCAGCTTGAAGGCGGTGCCGACCTGTCCTGTCGAGGCCATGTGCGGACCGCGGCAAAGGTCGAACCAGTCGCCCTGATGATAGATCTTCAGATCCTGCCCTTCCGGGATCGCATCGACGAGCTCGACCTTGTACTGTTCGCCCTTGGCGGCAAAAACTTCCTTGGCCTTGTCGCGCGACCAGATCTGCTTGGTGAAGGGCGCGTTGCGGGCGATGATCTCCTTCATCTTCTTTTCGATCTTCGGCAGATCGTCGGGCGTAAACGGCTCGTTCTTGGCGAAGTCGTAGTAGAAGCCGTTTTCGATGACCGGGCCGATCGTTACCTGGGTGCCGGGCCAGAGTTCCTGTACGGCCTCGGCCATCACATGCGCGGCGTCATGCCGGATGAGTTCCAGCGCACGCGCGTCCTTGCGAGTGATGATTTCGATCTTGCCATCCGTGACGGCGTCGGAAAGGTCACGCACGGCGCCGTCGATCGCAATGGCGACGGCGCTCTTGGCGAGCGACTTGGAAATGGATTCGGCGACATCCTTGCCGGTTGCGCCGGCCGGGAAGCTGCGCACGGAACCATCGGGGAATGTCAGGGAAATAGCTTGGGACATTGAAATTCTCCTTGTCCAGTCCCGCCAACGAATGCGGGTGGTTGCAACGACAGCGCCTCCGTCCTTGGATGCGCTGCCGCCTGATACTCAGATTTCCCTCGGGAGTAAAGAAGGAGCGGCCTACATGATCATTTGCGCGAGGCCGCAGACCGTGTTCCAGTTGCGCATTGTGCCGATGCCTATCCGCTTGGTCGTCAGTGCCGAAAGCAGCTTGGATTGGCTCGGCTTGCCGGCGAAATCGATCCAGAGGTCGCCGCCGACGATGGCGATGCGCTGTCCCTCCGTCATCAGCGGCTTCAAAGCCTCGACCTTCTCAGGGTCGACCGGCAGGCGCATCACCCGGACGATCACCTGGTCGCCGCTGCCGTCCCTGAACGGATTGGTACTGCAAAGCGCCATCCAGGTGCAGTCGCTGCGCACGATGATATCGACATGTTTGCCGAACTTCTCTTCGAAGCCCTCTTCCAGCGCGACCTCGAGTTCATGCGGGCGCATTTCGTCTGCCTCGAAAACGAGATTGCCGGTCGAAACCAGGGTGCGCGGTTCGCGATAACCCAGCTCTTTGGCAAGCGCGCGCAAATCTTCCATGATCACGCGGCGATCAGGTGTTAGGACGATGCTGTGCAGGAGGGCGATGAAGGTGCTCATGGCCGCCAGGACTCCTCGGTTATCCCAGGTAAGAAACCACGGTCACCGAATGGTGACCACACATCGCCCGTCGGCGCTGCCGGCACTTTGCCACGCAAACATCTTCGCGTAACGTCGTCATGGCGCTCACCCGCTTTTGCGTCCGAGGGAGAGATACCGCCAGGGCGTCCACCAGCGGAAGCCGTCGCCGAGCGCCTCGGGCACCGGGTCTAGGCCGCTGGTGCCGCCCGGGCCGCAGCGGCTGACGCGAAACAGCGTCATCCAGCCGCCGGCCCATAATCCGTGCCGGGCAATCGACTCATAGCCGTATTCGGAGCAGGTCGGGATATGGCGGCAGGAATTGCCGACAAAGCCGGAAAGCGTCAACTGATAGAGGCGGATCAGCCCCATGCCGAGCAGGCGGTCGGGGGTTTTGCGGAAGGGGCCGGTATAATTGCGGGAATAGCGCGCAGGCCTTTCGCGCGGCTGGCTCGATCCGGCCGCGCCGCCATCGTCCTCATCGTCAGCTTGCCGGACGCAGAACTCGCACATCTCGGTTATGCCTCGATCACTTCCGCCCGTTTCGCCTCGATCTGTCCGATCGCATCGACGACCGCGTCGAAGGTCAGCATCGTCGAGGCATGGCGAGCCTTATAGTCGCGCACGGGCAACAGGTAGCGCATGTCCTCGAACCGTCCGGTGGGACCCACCCCATCTGCCTTCAACATGGCAAGCATATCCTCACGCGCCTGCCGCAATTCACCCGATGTGGCGCCGACGACATGGCGCGCCATGATCGAGGACGATGCCTGGCCGAGTGCGCAGGCTTTCACGTCATGCGAAAAAGCAGTCACGACATCGCCGTCCATCTTTAGCCATATCCGCACCTTGGAACCGCATAGCTTGGAGTGTGCCTGAGCGGTCGCATCGGCGTCCGCCAACGTGCCGGTCAATGGAATATTGCCGGCGAATTCGAGGATTTTGCTGTTGTAGATGTCATCCATTGCTGGGTTTCCGCTCCAAAATCGCTGCGGATCGGCCTTAATGGCGCTGTTATTGTTATTGAAACAAAAAACACACCGTGTCGCCTGAGGATACTTACATACCATGGCCGTCTTCCTATATGTATGTCGTTCGAAGGCCATGAAAATGCAATGGTCTTGTGTAAGTTTGATTGGGAAACCGTGCCGGACGGGCATGAATTGCCCCGAAAGCCCCGGAGCCTGCCAAAGGTGCATGAATTCCCGCATGGGACTGACCAGTGGCAATTCCGACAGATGGGTCCGCGGTGCGGATCAGGAGACCATTGATCATGGACGCCATCGTAAAGAACTTTCCGCAGCCGAACCGCGACTCGGACCGCCCCTCCCAGCAGGAGGCGGAGGAAGCCGTGCGCGTTCTGTTGCGCTGGGCCGGTGACGATCCGACGCGCGAAGGCCTCCTCGAGACGCCCGCCCGTGTCGCCAAAGCCTATCGCGAGCTTTTCGCCGGTTACGATATGGCGCCTGAGGACGTGCTGGGACGGACCTTCGAAGAGGTCGCTGGCTACGACGACATGGTCCTCGTCAAGGACATTCCTTTTTACTCGCATTGCGAACATCACATGGTCCCGATCATCGGCAAGGCCCATGTCGCCTACATGCCGGATGGACGCGTGCTCGGCCTGTCGAAGATTGCCCGTGTCGTCGAGATTTATGGCCGCCGCCTGCAGACGCAGGAAACGATGACGGCGCAGATTGCCCGCGCCATCGACGATACGCTGCAGCCGCGCGGCGTTGCCGTGATGATTGAGGCCGAACATATGTGCATGGCGATGCGCGGCGTTCAGAAGCAGGGTTCGACGACGTTGACGACCACGTTCACGGGAACCTTCAAAACGGAACCGGCCGATCAGGCCCGTTTCATGAGCATGGTGCGGAGCCGCTGATACCGGCTCTCGCAGGAGGCCGCGATGAGTCACCTGATCTTCAATCAACCATCCGAGGACAAGTCGGCGTTGGAAGACGCCGGCGATTTCACGCCGCGTTTTGACGATCGCGGCCTGATCACCGCGATCGTCACCGACGCCGGCGACGGCGAACTGCTGATGGTGGCGCATATGAACGCTCAGGCGCTGGCGCTGACCATCCAGACCGGCACCGCCCATTATTTCAGCCGCTCGCGCGGCAAAATCTGGAAGAAGGGCGAGACCTCGGGCAACCTTCAGACGGTGAAGGAAATTCGCACCGATTGCGATCAGGACGCCATCTGGCTGAAGGTCGAGGTCGCCGGCCATGACGCCACCTGTCACACCGGCCGCCGTTCCTGCTTCTACCGGACGGTCACGCTGCAGGAAGGGAAGCCGATGCTCGACATCGTTGACGACGAGCGTCATTTCGATCCGCAGGACATCTACGGAAAATAGGTCGAACTTTCCCGGCATCTGCCCCTTATTGTGCCAGAAACCGCTTCTATATACCATTTGGCAACTGATCGGCCACATTGTGTGACATAAGTGTTCTACTGGGAGGGGAGAGCGCAATGCTGAACTGGAGTCTGCATCGTCAAAGCGCTGAAGGCGAAGGTTCCGGTTCCGGCATGCCAACGATACTCGAGACAATTCCTTCTCCTGCGCCTGCCAAGAAAATCAAGATCGCGCTCGCGCTCGGCGGCGGCGCGGCCCGCGGCTGGGCTCATATCGGCGTATTGCGTGCCCTTGACGAAGCCGGGGTCGAAATCGGCATGATCGCCGGCACGTCGATCGGCGCGCTGGTCGGCGGCTGCTATCTTGCCGGCAAACTCGACGAACTCGAAACCTTCGCGCGTTCGCTGACCATGCGCCGGATCGCAAGCCTGCTCGATCTGACCATCGGTGGCAGCGGCCTGTTCGGCGGCATGCGGCTGACCAAGCGTATGCAGGAGCATCTCGAAGGCCTCAATGTAGAGGATCTGGACCGCCCTTTCGTCGCGGTCGCCGCCGAGGTCAACACCGGCCACGAGGTCTGGATCGCCAATGGTTCACTGATCACGGCGCTGCGCGCTTCCTACGCCCTCCCCGGCATCTTCGAACCGGTGCGCAGCAATCACCGCACGCTGGTCGACGGCGCGCTGGTCAATCCCGTTCCCGTCTCCGTCTGCCGCGCCTATGAGCAGCCGCTGGTCGTCGCGGTCAATCTCAATTACGATCTTTACGGCCGCTCGGCCGTCGTCCGGCATAATGCCAGCCTCTCGCCGCAGGAAGTGCAGAAACAGGAAGAGGCGCCCTATGCCCGCCTCGGCATGACCGGCGTCATGGTGCAGGCTTTCAACATCATTCAGGACAGGATTGCCCGCGCCCGCCTTGCCGGCGATCCGCCCGACATTTCGCTGCAGCCGCGCCTCAGCTATATCGGCCTTTCAGAATTCCACCGGGCCGGTGAGGCGATCGAACGCGGCTATGAGGAAGCCAGAGCCAGGCTTCCCGAGATCAAGCGCATGCAGGAAGTCTACGCCAGCGCTCCATGAGGCGTCGTCCCGCAACAGGCAGCTCGGTACGACGGCATCGTTCGGACCAATCGGCAAGTTCAGCCGGCAATATAGGCCTTGATATCCTCGGCCTCGCGCTCGACTTCGGCAATCCGCGATTTCACCACGTCGCCGATCGAAATGATGCCGGCAAGCTTGCCATTTCTTTCCACCGGCACGTGACGGAAACGGCGGCTGGTCATCAGTTCCATCAATTCGTTAACGGTCGTCTCCTCATGGCAGCGATAGACCTTCGCGGTCATGACCTGGCCGAGTGTCTGATCGAGGCCGTCCTTGCCGTGTTTGGCGATGGCATGCACGAGATCGCGCTCGGTGAACATGCCCGAAATCCGATTCTCCATGCCGACGACGACGATGGCGCCGATCTTTTTCTTGCTCAGGATGACGGCTGCCTCGGCGACGGTCGTGTTGGGCCCGGCGGTAATGACGTCCCTGCCCTTCAGGTCGAGGATTGCTTTGACTGAACTGGTCATTCGAACCTCCTATGTCGAAACTGTAACGCTTGTCACAGCTATCCGCGACGGTTTCTCCCCCCGATCGCGAATAGTTCGATGGTGCACTGCCCTGCTCAGGATTGCAACACATCCTTCTCCGCTTCGGTTGGTTCCTCGGGCGGCTGCGGTGCCCGGTCAAACAGCGAAAATAGAAAGAAGCCGAAGACGAAGCCGCCGATATGCGCGTCCCAGGCAATCTCCTGATCGCTGTCGCCGACGAGCGGGATGCCGACGGCGATCAGAGCGTTGCCAACCAGCCAGAGCAGCATGAAGATGACCACGGTCCGGTTCAGCAGCGCCTCGACAATGGATAGCCGGGCATTGAGATGCGCCGCCAGCATTGGACGTCGCTCAGCGGGAAAGGCGAAGCGGCAGGCCGCCCCCATCAGCCCGGAAATGACTCCGGACGCGCCGATCAGCAGCGACACGTCTCCCCAGTTGAGCACCGCGTGCAGAGCGGCGGAGGCAGTGGCGGAAAACAGCCAGAACCACACGAATCGCGATGTCCCGATACGGCGCACGACAGGCGCGCCGAAGGCCATCAGCCAGAAGGCGTTAAAGACGATGTGCTGGACGCTGCCGTGCAGCAGCGAATAGGTGACCGGCGTCCAGAACAGCTCGAAACCCTGCTGCGACAGTGGAATCACGTAGCGGGCGGGAACGAAGCCAAAGGTGAGGAGCAGCCAGTTGACAGCATCGTCGGACAGGACGAGCGCCTGCACCGCATAGATGACGACAAGCAGGCAAAGGCTGAAAAACAGCGCCGGTGGGAGGTTGAAGACCGGTACGCGCGGGGGCCGCGCCGGCGGCTGGGCCTCAAAAGGTTCGGGCACCTTCTGCGGCTCGCCCGTCTGCTCATTCATCTGTGTTCGCCTCGTTGTGGTCTCAGCCATACAGGAGCGATGGTCAAAAAAAAAGCCGCCCGAAAGGTCGGACGGCGTACCGGGAACACTGAGGAAAGATCTCGGCCCGGGCAGGTTGTGCAGAACTTCGAAAGTCGAAGTGATGGCGCGACAGTGCCACGACAGGCGCCACGCCTCAACCGAAACTCTTTCTTAACCTTAACGGCCGGGATTTGGCATGAAATCCGCAAGGTAGAAGCTGTAAGGGCAATGAGTGCCCGCAAATGCTCCGGAATGGGACAGGTTGGTGTGAAATGCGTGTGCAAACGACCATCGAAATTTTTGACTATTGGAACCGTATCCGCGGCGCCGCCGATGCGCCGCTGAAATCCCAGGTCGAACCGTCCGCCGTACCCCATCTACTGCAAAGTCTCTTCATCCTCGAGGCGCGCGAGGACGGAGACATCGTTTTCCGGCTCGCCGGCACCCGCATCTGCGATCTCTTTGGCCGGGACCTGCGCGGCGAACGCTTCTCATCGCTCTGGGCGCATGGCCAGCACGCGGATATCGAACGCACCGCGATGGGTGTCATGGACCACGCCATGCCGGCCCTGTTCAATGCCACCGGCTACAGCACTGTCGGGCACCAGGCCTCCTTCGAGATCATCATGATGCCGCTGCGATCGTCGCACGCTGCTTGCGACCGGGTGCTCGGCGCGATCGCGCCGGTGGCGGCTGCAAGCTGGCTGGAGATCGTGCCGCTCGAATTCCTAGCGCTCGACCGCAGCCGCCTCCTGCCGGAAAAATCCAGCAAGGTCACGCCGGCCGAACTGCGCCCGATCAACGAGATCGTCGCGGGAAAAAGCATCGGGTTCGGCCAAGCCATGCGCCGCGTGGTGTCGCAGCTCCTGAGTGCCGAGGCGCGCTGAGCGTCTCGTTTCAGGACAGCGGCCATGCTCGTTTTCGGCTATGTCGGCGGGCGCCGAGACAACCTTCTGTTAATGGATTGGGGATAAAGATTGGCCTCTGAGATTTTCATGAAGAAGCCTTTTGATGCACTCGTTCCAGCCAGCTCAGACGCAAAGACCTGCGCCGCGCCCTGAACAAGGCGTTTTCCAGCGTGTGCCGATCAATATGCAGGGCCGGCTGATGCTTGCAAACTACGAGGAATTTGAATGCATCGTGATCGACATGTCGCCCGGCGATATGTACGTCATCTGCTCCGGCCGGCCGCGCGCAAATGAACGCGTCGTCGCCTATATCGACCATCTCGGGCGTGTCGAAGGTTATGTCCAGACGATCGACGGTCGCGGCTTCACCATGTCGATCAACGCCACCGAACGGAAGCGCGAAAAGCTCGCCGCCCAGCTCACCTGGCTTGCCAACAAGCACGAGCTCGGCCTGCCGGAAGATCGGCGCCACGACCGCCTGACGCCGCGCGATACGAAGACCGAGCTCACGTTGGATGACGGCACGCGCTATGACTGCCGCATCATGGACCTTTCGCTGTCGGGCGCTGCCATCGACGTCGAGATGCGTCCTTCCATCGGAACGGCGGTGCGTCTCGGCAATATGCGCGGCCGTGTCGTGCGCCATTTCGTCGAAGGCGTGGCGATCGAATTCCTGTCGATCCAGTCCCGCGAGACGCTGCGGGAATTCCTTTAACAGGCTGGTGCGAAACCTCCTGCCCTTCCCAATCTCCGCAGCAGTGCATTCTCGACGGACTTCCACCGACGACGCTTTCGAGGTCCGGCGGGCTCCCGGTTTGGTCGCGTTGAAGACACCTGCGCCTCGCGTCAATAGACCTGCAAGTGGCAACAAATCCGGCTTTGGAAGGCACGCTTGGAGTGCTGCCGCAGGTGGTTCCACCGATCAACCGCTAATTTTATGGGTGGAACAAGTTGCGACAAGGATCGTCGCCAAGCAGGTGGCCTAAAATCGTGCAGTGATTTTGCGTCCGGAGCGTCACGCGCCACCCGTCTTCCCTTTGTCAGCGATGTAATGGATAAGGGGCCGCCCCGACCGAAAGTGGGACCGAACCGATGGGAGCTCTCTACCCGGAAATCGAACCCTATGATCACGGCCTGCTCGATACCGGCGACGGCAACCTGATCTATTGGGAAGCCTGCGGCAACCCGACGGGGCGGCCGGCACTCGTCCTGCACGGCGGCCCGGGTTCAGGCTGTTCGACCGCGGCGCGCCGCCAGTTCGATCCGGAGGCCTATCGGATCATCCTCTTCGACCAGCGCAATTGCGGCCGGAGTCTGCCGAGTGCCGCAAATCCCGAAACCGATCTCTCCCTCAATACGACTTGGCATCTCGTCGCCGATATCGAGAAGCTGCGGCTGCTTCTCGGCATCGACAGCTGGCTGCTTTTCGGTAATTCCTGGGGCTCGACGCTGACACTCGCCTATGCCGAAACGCATCCGCAGCGCGTCACGGCGATTGTCATATCGGGCGTGACCACCACGCGGCGATCGGAAATCGACTGGCTTTGCCGCGGCATGGCGCCGCTTTTTCCGGAAGAATGGCACCGTTTCCATCAGGGAATCCCCCTCCGGCGCGCGAGAGCTGGGCGAGGACATAGTCAGCGCCTATCACCGCCTCCTCAACGATCCGGATTCTGAAACGCGTCTCAAGGCGGCGCGAGACTGGCATGATTGGGAAGCAGCCTCGATCCTGCTCGCCGATCCGGGAGGACTGCCGCGCCGCTGGGCCGATCCGGCTTATGTGCTGACGCGCGCCCGCATCATCACCCGCTATTTCGTCAACGGCGCCTGGCTGGAGGATGGCGTGCTCTTGAAGAACGCCGCGCGGCTTGCCGACATTCCCGGCATCCTGTTGCAGGGACGGTTCGATATCGAGGCGCCCCTCGTCACCGCCTGGGAACTGGCCCGCGCCTGGCCGCAAAGCGAGCTCGTACTCCTTCCGCACGCTTCCCATTCCATTGCAAACCCCGATATGAGCGCGGCAATCGTCGCCGCCACCGATCGATTTCGCGATTTTCCGCAAAAATAATCTTCATGCCGAACCCCGGAATCCGAGCGATATTCTGCTTTCGGCCCGTTCCAACCGGCCGATTTCACTGGCATCGCCGCCGCGAGCATCACGCCGCAGCGCCGCCGGCGTTTATCCGGCTCAGCGAAAACTCTTAACGCCGCGACCGGAGCACGGGCTTTCCCGGGGCGAAGTCCTTGTCGCATCCACTACAATTTTAATCGACTTCGACACAAATACGTGGCGAATTTTATTCGTATTCGAGCCAAGTTTTATCGGCATTTGATTCAACTAAGCCTTTAATTCTACTGCGTAATTTTGCGCGAGATAAAAACGTCTGTGCCATTGTCGCCTCAACTTAGGGGAGACGGCAATGACGACTGCGAATATCCTGAAAGGCGGCCTTCTGGCCGGTGTCTTCGCGATGACCATGGCGGGCTCTGGACAGGCGATGCCCGCCAGCATGGCCCTGGCAGGCAATGCCAGCCCGCCGATCGGACATTATGAATTCTGCAAGGCCAACCCGAAGGAATGCGCCTATGCCGGCGGCGATGCCGGACCGGCCATCCTCACAGAGGATCGCTGGAAGGAAATCCTCAAGGTCAATTACACCGTCAATTCGTCGATCCAGCCGGAAACGGATGAGCAGATCTACGGCGTCGAAGAGCGCTGGGCCTATCCGACCAGCGTCGGCGACTGCGAGGATTACGCCCTGCTGAAGCGCAAGATGCTGATCGAGGATGGCTTCTCGCCATCCGACACGCTGATCACCGTCGTGCTGCAGCCGAACGGCGAAGGCCATGCCGTCTTGACGGTGCGCACCGATCACGGAGACTTCATCCTCGACAATATGCGCAACAAAGTGCTGCTGTGGTCGGACACCGAATACACCTATCTGAAGCGCCAGTCCGCCGACGATCCGGCCCGCTGGTCGAAGCTTCAGGACGGCCGCACCGTCGCGGTGGGCAGCGTCAAATAGCAGCATAACCTGCCGGCCAAGCCGGCGCTGGCTTCGGCCCGATCAGTACCCGCATCCCGTCCCCGACCGGTGCCCAAGAGCCGTTCCTGCTGTCCCGGGAACGGCTCGCTTCATTTTAGGCCGAGGCGACGGCTTCCGACCCCGAGATCTTAGCGAAGTATTAACCCTGCCGGTCTGATCATGCCGATCAGATTCATCATCGGCACCGGCGGCTCATGTTCTTCCTGCGGCGGACCGAAACCCGACGAGCCGCCATGAGCCATACCGCGCAAAGCGTCCCCGACGAGCAGCCGCTGCTTTCCATGGGGTTTCTCCTCCGCACGACGGCGGTGATCGCCGTCCTGGCGGGTCTGACGGTCGCCCTCAGCATCGGCGGCCGTTGGTTCGGCCGGCACATCTCCCTTGCCGGCAACACCGACAGCACAGCTGAAATCACACTGACCATCGGCCGCGACACCGTGAAACTCCCCGAAAATGCCATCCGCTTCCCGAGTCAGCGGCATGACGGTGCGGCCGAGCGCGTCGATCTCTACCTCGCCTGGCCTGACATGCGGGGTTACAGCAAGGGCAACCATTTGCGATTCGACGACGTCGTCCAATCCTCCGGGCTGATCTTCATGCAGATCGCCCAGAGCACCATGTCGCGCGACATGTCCGGCCGGCTGGAGCCGATCTATTCGCATCTGATCGAAGGACCGGCCGAGGCTTTTCGCGACGGATTGACGCTGCGCCGTCTTCGCGCCGACGCCGGTTACGGCGACGAAGTGCTGCTGACGGCACCCGTCAAAGGCGGACCGGACTACGTCGTACGCTGCATATTGCCGTCAACCCCGGACAAGGCGGCAAGCGGTGATTGCCAGCGAGATATCAAGGTCGGCAAGGATCTCAGCGTGCTCTACCGCTTCTCCAGCAGCCATCTCGACGATTGGGAACATATTGATGCCGCGATCCGCACCTTTGTGGAGGCGCGTCTTATGAACCGTTCTGCGACAGGTCCCTAAAATACTTCCGAAGGCGAGTGAAACGATTCATCATAAACGGATTGGTAACGCTGAATCGGTAATTTTAAAAGACGAGCTGTGCGGCGGGGGGTGTGCGGTTCCTGCCCAATATCTGAAATGCAAGCGAAGAGTGGAATAGTGTCAAGGTCAGTCTCCTCCGTATCATCATTCCGGTCCGGCAGCTTTTTCGCGAAGCTCCTGGCGATCCTTTCGGTGGCCGTCACGGTCGTCCTGGTCGATTCGGTCAATGCCGAAGCGGAAGCGGCCAACTCCAAATACGCCGGCATCGTTGTCGACGCCAAGACCGGCAATGTTCTCTACAGCGAGAACGCCGACCGGCTGCAATATCCAGCCTCGCTGACCAAGATGATGACCCTCTACATGACCTTCGAGGCCTTGGAAAATGGCCGCATCCGCCTCGATACGCCGGTACCCTTCTCCGCTCACGCGGCCGCTCAGGCGCCGACCAAACTCGGCGTGCGCGCCGGCGGCACCATCACCGTCGAGCAGGGCATCCTCGGTCTCGTCACCCTGTCGGCCAATGATGCCGCGACCGCACTCGGCGAGATGCTGGGCGGCAGCGAAGACCGTTTCGCCCAGATGATGACCGCCAAGGCGCACGCGCTCGGCATGACGCGCACCACTTATCGCAACGCCAACGGCCTGCCGAATACGGCACAGATGACGACAGCGCGTGACCAGGCCCGCCTCGGCATCGCCCTTCGCCAGCACTTCCCGCAATATTACGGCTATTTCTCCACCCGCGCCTTCAAGTTCGGCAGCCGCACGATCCGCAGCCATAACCGCCTGGTCGGTTCGGTGCGCGGCGTCGACGGAATCAAGACCGGATATACGCGCGCCGCCGGCTTCAATCTGGTGAGCTCGGTGCAGGTAGACGGCAAGTCGATCGTCAGCGTTGTGCTCGGCGGCGCTTCGGGGCCGGCTCGCGACGCTCAGATGCGCAATCTGATCGCCGCTTACCTGCCGAAAGCATCGAGCCGCGGCGGATCTTCGCAGCTGATGGCGCAGACAACCCCTGCCCCGGCGATGATCGAAACGCCTGCCCCCGTCCAGCCGCAGAAGGCCCAGCAGGTCGCCCGGCAGACGGTCGTTCCACAGCAGGCTGCTCCCCAGCAGGTCGCAAAGACGATCACCGCAGCGCAGCCGCCGATTTCCGCGGCTGCCGCCGATCTCAGCCTGCCGCACAAGGGACCGCTGCCGGACGCTCGCTATCAGGTGGCCGCGACCGAAGTCGCCTACACCGAAACATCCGCGACGAAGTCCGACAACCCGCTGGTCGCCCAGGCCATGCCGGAACCGACCAAGGTCAAGACCACGAGCTTCAAGCAGCAGGCTCCGGCCGTAGCACCTGCCGAACCGGAGAGCGCCGCCGTCGATCACGTCACGACTGCTTCGACCAGCGCCGCCCCGGCAAGCGCCGCGCCGGCGGGCTGGGTCGTACAGGTCGGCGTCTCGCCCAGCCGGCAGATGGCCATGGACCTCCTGGAGGGTGCCAAGAGCAAGGTCGGCAAGGCGCTGGCCTCGGCAAAACCCTTCGCCGTCGCTTACGGTACGGGCAACGACCAGGTCTACCGCGCCCGCTTCGGCGGCTTCGACGATCAGCGCGATGCGGTCAACGCCTGCAAGGCCTTGAAGAAGGCCGGCATCAAGTGCTGGGCGGCTGCACAATGAGCTATTCGATGCTGCCTGCAACATGGCCGGCGGCATTGGTAACGGCCGGAATCGGTGTTTGCGTTTCCGGTCACCATTCTTGAACTCGATCAGTAGTGCGTACGGGGAAAACAATGGCGATCAACGAAAATGTTCCGGGAATTCCAGGCGACCGCCGCATCGGAGCGAAGGGGCGCTCAGCTCTGCACCCGCTTCACGAAGCAGCGCTGCGGCTCGCCGAGATGGGCCTGCAGCGGCCGAGAGCGAAATCTGCCAAGACCCGCGATCTCATCAACCTGCTGCTTTGCCACGGCGCGCGCGCCTGGCGCTATTCCCAGCCGGAGGCCCGCATTCACCTGCATGTAACCTCGCCGGATGGCAGTGCGCCAGTGCAGTTGCGGCTGCGCTGAAATCCGAACGCCATCGTCCTGAACCGTTATTTCGGACGATAAAGGTTAGAGCAGGCCGAGCTCAGTCAGTTCGCGCCGCAGATCCGCCGGCATTTCGGCGATGCCGGCGCCGAGGCTCGTCAGATCGGCCGGAACGTCATCCTGCGTATAGTAGCGCCAGCCCTGGAACGGCCGCTTCGGCTGCACCGCGGTTTCGATGACTTCTGGACCGAGCATCAGGCGGCAGCGTGAAATCCCTTCGTCGTCGGTGAAGGTCTTGATATCGAGCAGCCGCTGTCTCGCCTGCACCTGCCCCTTGATCACCCAGTAGAGCGAGCCGCCGTCGAGCAGTTCCTGCATGCGTTTGGGCACCATGCGGGTCGTATGCACGGAATGCGGCTCGAGCCCGGCGGCAATGGCGCGCAGCGAACGCTCCGCCACCCATTCGCGCAGATCGTCGATCGAGTCGGCGCCGACACAGAGTTTGATAAGATGCAATGCCATGCCGCCGTTGAAATCCTTTTGGCGGCGAGCGTCAAGCGTCTACGGCATGCCGGGCGAAACTGTGCAGCAGTTTTGGGCCTGCTGAGATGTCGAACCGTTCTAACGCGCTCGCGAACTCAGCATTCGACGACATTGACGGCCAGGCCGCCGGTCGAGGTTTCTTTGTATTTCTCGCTCATATCGTGGCCGGTCTGGCGCATTGTCTCGATGCAGGCGTCCAGCGGCACGAAGTGCTGGCCGTCACCCTTGACGGCGAGTGATGCCGCCGTGACGGCCTTGACCGCTCCGAGCGCGTTGCGCTCGATGCAGGGAACCTGGACGAGGCCGGCAACAGGATCGCAGGTCATGCCGAGATGATGTTCGAGCGCGATCTCGGCGGCGTTCTCGATCTGCTCCGGCGTGCCGCCCATCACAGCCGCAAGGCCTGCGGCAGCCATTGCCGCGGCCGAGCCGACCTCGCCCTGACAGCCGACCTCGGCGCCGGAGATCGAGGCATTGTGCTTGATGATGCCGCCGATGGCGGCAGCCGTCAGCAGATAATCGCGAATACCGTTCTGGTCCCAGTCCTCGTGAAAATGCTCGTAATAACGGATCGTCGCCGGAATGACGCCGGCCGCCCCGTTGGTTGGTGCGGTGACGACCCGGCCGCCGGCTGCATTTTCCTCATTGACGGCCATCGCATAGACGCTGAGCCAATCGTTGGCGAGCAGCGGATTGACGCGATTGCTGCGCCACTCCTCCTGAAGTTTGTCGTGAATCCTGCGGGCGCGGCGCTTGACGTTGAGGCCGCCCGGCATGACGCCTTCGACTTTAAGGCCGCGCTCGATGCAGGAGCGCATTGCCTCCCAGATTCTGTCGAGCCCCTGATCGAGTTCCTCTCGGCTGCGCTGGCTCTCCTCGTTCGCCCGCTTCATCTGCGCAATCGAAAGCCCCGAGCGCTCGGCCATGTCGAGCATCTGCCTGGCGGTCGCGAAAGGATAGGGTACGCGCGCGCCCACGGCGTTCTTCTTCGCCCGCATCTGTTCCAGTTCGGTGTCCGTGACGACGAAGCCGCCGCCGACCGAATAATAGATGCGTTTCAAGAGCAGCCGGCCGTCACGGTCGTAAGCGGAAAAGATCATGCCGTTGGCATGGCCGGGCAGCGGCTGCTTCTTGTCGAAAACCAAGTCGGTCTTCGGCTGGAATTGGTAGGCCGGATGTCCCGCCGGCGTGATGCGGCCGGTGCGCTCGACCGTATCGATGATACCGTCCATCTCGTCGGGATCGACGCTGTCGGGCGCTTCGCCCATCAGCCCGAGGATGACGGCCCTGCCCGTTCCATGGCCGATGCCGGTATGGGCGAGCGAACCATGCAGGCTGACCTTGATCGCGGCGACCTGCGCGCCCGATGACGGGCGTGGCCATTCATTCGACAGGATCAGATCGAGAAACCGGTTGGCAGCCGACATCGGACCCATCGTGTGCGAGCTCGACGGCCCGACACCGATCTTGAACACGTCGAATACCGAAAGAAACATGGATGCGCCTTTTGAACATGAGGTTGCCAGCTTAAGCAAGGTCGGTTTCGAACCCGTGCGAGCCACCGACATCGCCTGGAGCCGATGCGACATTCCGGGGACCATACACCCAGAGCATGATGCCGAAAAGCGGGAGCGAACGGCATCATGCTCTAACTGTTTAATGTAGAACAGGATTCAGATTTTTAGGTCCGCCCGGCCATCGGTTGGAAAAGCGGAACCGTTGTCGGAAGCTATGATCTATGGATCCAAGGTGTTACAGCGTCCTTTCGGACGCGCCACGCGCCAAAATCCGGCGGCCTGGCTTGCCGGTCATTGCAGCATTTCGATGCATATGTAAGGTGGCCGCACTTCATGCGGAGACTGAATCACCGATGACGACGGCGGACTACATTGCTCTGGCCTTCTTTGCCTGTGTCTGGATGGGCTATTCCTGGCTCCTGAAGGGCCGCACCTTTTTCGGCCGCACCAGTCTGACGCATGCGATGACCGAGCGGCGCCGAGATTGGATCTACAATTCGCTGCGCCGCGATCTGAAGATGATCGACACGCAGATCATGGCCGGCCTCCAGAACGGCACGGCCTTTTTCGCCTCCACCTCGATTTTCGCGATCGGCAGCTGCTTCGCGTTGCTGGGCGCCACCGAGAAAGTCGACGCCGTCTTTGCCGACCTGCCCTTCGTCTTCCATGGCGGCCATGCCGCCTTCGAGATGAAGGTCGGCGGACTGGCGGCGCTGTTCGGTTATGCCTTTTTCAAGTTCGGCTGGGCCTATCGGCTGTTCAACTACTGCACCATTCTCTTCGGCTCGATCCCGATGATGCGCGACACAGAGAGCGACGTCGTCGCGGCCGAGCGCGCCGCCGAACGGGTCATCCGCATGAATGTCATCGCGGGCAGCCATTTCAACGAAGGCCTCAGGGCGATCTTCCTGTCGATCGGCTATCTCGGCTGGTTCATCAACCCTTATGTCTTCATGCTGACGACGGCGATCGTCATCTTCGTGCTGACACGGCGGCAGTTCTTCTCGGAGGCGCGGCTGGCGATCATGGATGCCGGCCCGCCATCCAATCTTCACCTTTCCGCTCTTCGCCGCGACACGCCGTCGAACGACGGAAATGATCTGACCGGGAGACTTTGATGACCATGCCGGCAATGCAGGCCGATGCGGCGGCAAGACCGCCACGCATCGGTCTACTGGATACGGCGCGCGGCATCGCTCTGATCGCCATGGCGAGCTACCATTTCTCCTGGGACATGGAGTTCATGGGATATCTCGCGCCGGGCACGGCCGAGACCGGCTGGCTGAAGATCTATGCCCGCGCGATCGCCACGACCTTCCTCTTCATTGTCGGCGTCAGTCTGGTGCTTTCCAGCACGCCGACGATTCGCTGGCCGTCCTTCTGGAAGCGTTTCGGCATGATCGCCGCGGCAGCCGCGGCCATTTCGATCGTCACCCGCATCGCGATGCCGGACGGGTGGATCTATTTCGGCATTCTGCATTGCATCGCGGTGCTCACGCTCATCGGCATCGTTTTCATCCGGCTGCCGCTCTCCGTCACGCTCGTCGCCACGTTGGCACTCCTGGCCGCCTGGATCACCGATAATTTCGGCACGCCAGGCCTGCTGCGCTCGTCCTTTTTCGATCCGAGATGTCTCGCCTGGATTGGCCTTGCCGAAATGCCGCAACGGTCGAACGACTACGTACCGCTGTTTCCCTGGGCAACGCCGTTCTTTGCCGGACTGAGCATCGCCGCGATCGCCATCAGAACCGGTCTGCCGCACCGGCTCGCCGCCCTTGGGACCGGCTCCTGGTGGCCGGCTCGGCTTGGCCGCCACAGCCTTGCCTTCTATCTCATTCACCAGCCTGTGCTGATCGCCATCGCCTACGGGCTTTCCCTTCTCGTCCCCCCGCCAAAGCCGGATCCGGCGGAAACTTACCTAAGGCAATGCAACTCCACCTGCGTAATGCAGCAAGGAGAAGCACTCTGCCGCAGTTTCTGCAAGTGTACGCTCGCTAAATTGCAGGGCCAAAACCTGTTGATCCCGCTGCAGGCGAACGAGATCGATGTCCAGAAGGATGAACGGGTGCAGACGCTCGTCACCGAATGCAGCGCCGAGGCGGAATAGGGACCGACGCAGACTCTGCCCCTGTTGTCAGGTGGTGACACCGATTTCGGCGAGGCGGCCGAGGCAGGCCTCCTCGATATTGTCGAGTTCCGTCAGCGTGTCGTCTATATCCTTGCGCTTCTGGCGCAGGTCCTCACGTTTCTCGTCGACGCGCTTCATCAGAAGCTTCAGCTGGCCGAGTTCGCCCGGCGGCTCCTTATAGACCTGGATGATCTCGCGAATTTCCGCGATGGTGAAACCGATCCGCCGCCCGCGCAGGATTTCGCCAATCAGCCGGCGGTCCGCCGGCCGGAACAGGCGGGTGCGCCCTCGCCGCTCCGGATGGATCAGTCCCTCGTCCTCGTAGAATCGGAGCGTGCGCGTCGAGACACCGAATTCGCGCGTCAGCTCCGTTATGCTATAATATTTGTTCACCGGCATGTGTTCCCCGTCGTCGAACCGGTAATAATATTGACTTTTACGTAATAGTCAATTTTGGCAGGCCGTCAGATGCCGAACCACCACGTGGCGATGCCGAGAAAGGCAAAGAAGCCGGTACAATCCGTTACAGTCGTGACGAAGACCGAGGAGGCGATAGCCGGGTCGGCCCCCATCTTGTCGAGCAGCAGCGGCAACAGGATGCCGGCAAGGGCTGCCGCCATCAGATTGATGATCATCGCCGCCGCGATCACGCCGCCGAGCTGGTAGTCATGGAACCATGTGCCGGCGATCGCGCCCATGATCGTCGCGAAGATGATGCCGTTGAGGATGCCGACGCCCGCCTCTCTGCGGATGATGCGGCCGGCATTGTAGATATCGAGATCGCGGGTGGCGAGCGCGCGCACCGTCACCGTCATCGTCTGCGTGCCGGCATTGCCGCCCATCGAGGCGACGATCGGCATCAACACGGCAAGAGCGATCATCTTCTCGATCGAGGCGTCGAAAAGGCCGATGACACTGGCCGACAGCATCGCCGTGGCAAGGTTGATCAATAGCCAGAGGAAACGTGAGCGCGCCGTCGACAGCACATTGTCGGACAATTCTTCGTCGCCGACGCCGCCGAGGCGCTTGATGTCCTCATCCGCTTCCTCATGGATGACGTCGACGACGTCGTCGATGGTCAGCACGCCGACCAGCCGGCCGTTTTCGTCGACGACAGCGGCCGAGAGAAGGTCGTATTGTTCGAAGAGCTGGGCGGCCTCTTCCTGGTCCATTTCGGCAGGAACCGGATGGTTGGTTTCACGCATGATCTGCTCGATCTTCGTCTGCCGCTTGGTGCGCAGGATCTGATCGAGATCGACGGCGCCGAGCAGCTTGAAGGTCGGATCGATGACGAAGATCTGCGAAAAGGAATAGGGCAGATCCTCCTCGTCGCGCATGTAGTCGATCGTCTGGCCGACCGTCCAGAACGGCGGCACGGCGACGAATTCCGTCTGCATGCGGCGGCCGGCCGAGCTTTCGGGATAGTCGAGCGCCCGGCGCAACCGCACCCGTTCGGTAAACGGCAGCTGCGCAAGGATCTCTTCCCGGTCTTCCTTGTCAAGATCTTCGAGAATGTAGACGGCATCGTCCGAATCGAGCTCGCCGATCGCGGCGGCAATCTGCTCGTTCGGCATCTGGTCGACAATCTCGCGGCGGATCGCCTCGTCGACCTCGGTCAGCGCCGTCATGTCGAAATCTTCGCCGAGCAGGCGCACCAGCGCCAGCCGCTGATCCGGCTGGATCGATTCCAGCAGGTCGCCTATTTCGGATTCATGCAGGCGGGCAACATTCTGGCGCAGGAACAGCGTATCGCGATCGGCGATCGCGGCGCCGACGAGGGCTAGAAAATCGCCACGGACGTTGCCGTCCTCGTCGTAAATATCCGCCTCCCCGTCATCGCGGCGGCGAATGCGCTCTTCCGTATCGGTCGTCGTCATCTGCCGCCCTCGCACCTGGTTCGAATTTCAACGACTGCCGCGCCGCGTTCGCAAATGTCGGCCGAAAACACATTGTCAACAAGCAGATAGTAAATCCCGCGCAAAGCTTTCCCGCAGTCGGAATTCCTGCTCCTGCTAGCTCAAAGCATCCCTGCCGTAAAGCGCCAAACCGTGCTTCTTGATGACAATGCCTGCGACCGGCGATAGTTTCCCCGTCGTTCAAACTGAGGAACACCGCTTCATGCCCGTCCGTCCAATCCTGCGTTATCCGCATCAGGGCCTGAAGACCGTCTGCGCGCCGGTGACGGCCTTCGATGCCTCGCTCGCTGCGCTGGCCGACGACCTGCTGGCGACGATGCGCGCGGCCCCCGGTGTCGGCATCACCGCCGCCCATATCGGCGTTTTCCTTCGTGTGACGGTGCTGGAGCTCGACAGGGCCGACGGGGTGCGCCTCTATGTCAATCCTGAGATCACCTGGCGGTCGCAGGAGACGATGATCCATGCCGAGGGCAGTGTCTCCATGCCCGGCGCGACCGACGAAGTCACGCGCCCGCGGGCGATCCGCTTCCGCTATCAGGATGCCGACGGCAAGATGCACGACGAGGCCGCCGAAGATTTCCTCGCCATTTGCATCCAGCACGAGGTCGATCAGCTCGACGGCATTTTCTGGCTGCAGCGGCTTTCCCGGCTGAAGCGCGACCGCCTCGTCAAAAAATGGGAAAAGACGCAAGGCTGACAAATCGCCTGGCACACCGAACCATTCGCCCCTGTCGGCGTTCTCCCGCAGAGAAACAAGGAGCGACCATAATGGCAAGGATCGGCGACAAGACCCCGATTTCACGCGAGGCCCCCGAGCTCTCCCGTGAGGAAGATTATCGCGACCTCGAAGAACGCAATCTCGACGATGGCTGGCCCTATGCCGACGGTACCGCCGTCAGCGATCCGGCTAACCGCCCCTACGGCGAGACAAAAGCGAATTTCGACAGCGATCCCAACCAGGGTTTTCGCGTCGACGGCACGGATAAGGACGGCAATGAGAATCGCCTGAAGGATTCGCTGCGCGCCGGCACGATCGATCGTGACGACAGCGACGAGCTCGAGGCACGGGTAAACGACAATCTTGAAAACATTCCCGAAGTCGATATCAACAGCATCGAGGTCCATGCCGACGGTCACGTCATCACCCTGGAAGGCTCGGTGGAGACGATCGGCATTGCCCGCAAGGTCGAGCTCGGTGCGCTTTCTGTCGACGGCGTCCATCATGTGCGCAACAAGCTGCAGCTGACCGGCGTCGACGCCCATATCCCCAATGAAGACTGAGCGTCACGCGAACGGCGATCAGGACGGGAGGCGGGCTGCTGCCTCCCGTTCGATCCGTCCAACATTACCAAAAGTTAACAATTTCCGATTGCAGCAAGCGCGGGGCAATCCGTGGCCCGTTTGTTAGGCGGCTGCCGTAACGAAAACGTCAAATTCATTGACAAGACTGTGATTTCATTTGAACAAAAGGCTGCGGACCAACCGTTTTTCATTCACAATTTCGCCTTAATTGGGGCGCGAACTCTTAACTCGCCGGGGATGGTTTATGTTGTTGAATTCAACAACAGATTGAGGAGAAGAAACCATGCGCATCAAATTTGCCCTCGCCGCATCCCTGTTCGCCGTCAGCCTCACAGGCGCTGCCTTCGCTCAGCCGACATATTCCGACGACTATACCAATGACAGTGACGGCTTTGCACCGAGCCCGATGGCCAAGCCCGCTCCGGTTCACTACAGCAACCACAAGGCTCCGGCCTATTCCAGCGATTACACCAATGACAGCGACGGCTTCGCCCCAGTGGCGATGACCGCCCCCGCGGTCGACAAGACGGCGACCGCGAGCATCAAGCCCCTGCCCCCGTGCCACAGCATGGTCGGCCCGAAGGGCTCCCATACCAAGGGTGCCGACAGCGGCGCCTCGCGTACCGAAGCCTGCCGCGCAACGCATTGATCCAATAGAAGGGGCTGCAAAACCGGCCCCTTCCTTCCAATTCGCTTCGATCGCCTCAGAACACGAACGGAACGAGCCGGTAACGGGTCGTGGCCATGAAGGCGTTTACGGGGATCTCGCAGAGCGTCTCCAAATCAGATCGCGATCTTTGGAGAATCACTTGTCGCTCTAAGTCGCGGTTCAGATCAGCGCGACGTGTTTCACCGTCGTCGAAGCTTGTCCGACGCGGCGGCACTCACGGCCAACTGGCCGCGTTACACATATATAAGGTGATAAGCTTATACCGACATCTTCGCCCGGCGAGCGTTCCCTGAAAAGGAATGGTGCGGTCGAGAAGACTCGAACTTCCACGGGTTGCCCCACAGCGACCTCAACGCTGCGCGTCTACCAATTCCGCCACGACCGCATCGTGGTAGGTGCCGATTTGCGTCGGCGGGGCAGCATGTAGCAAAAGCATTTGGGGTGCACAAGGGCGATGTGACAGTTTTTTTGAAAACCTTTCACAGCATTTGAACTGGCTGGAAAACGGGTCCATATACGTTGCCTGCCGCCCCTATTTATCAGGCATTTCGGGGCAAGCGGCAAGGAATGGCCATGCTTCGCACCGATCTCGAATTCTCTATGCTCCCCAAACTCGATAGCCGTCCGGTGCGCTGGCGCATCGCTGATGGGCTCGTCGCCTATGAGGAAGCGGTGGAAGCGATGGAGCGCGAGGTAGCGGCGATCGCAGACGGCGGCGACGAGCTTGTCTGGCTCGTCGAGCATCCGCCGCTCTATACCGCCGGCACCAGCGCCAATGCCGGCGACCTCGTCCAGCCGGATCGTTTCCCGGTCTTTGCGACGGGACGCGGCGGCGAATATACCTATCACGGACCCGGTCAGCGCGTCGCCTACGTCATGCTCGACCTGAAGCGCCGCCGCCAGGACGTGCGCGCCTTCGTCGCCGCCCTCGAGGAGGTCGTCATCCGCACGCTCGAGATGATGAACGTCCGCGGCGAGCGGCGCGAGGATCGCGTCGGCGTCTGGGTGCGCCGCCCGGAAAAACCGCTGCTGGCCGACGGAACCATGGCTGAAGACAAGATCGCCGCCCTCGGCATCCGCTTGCGCAAATGGGTGACCTTCCACGGCCTGTCGCTGAACGTCGATCCGGACCTCGATCATTTCAGCGGCATCGTGCCCTGCGGGATCTCGGCCTATGGCGTGACCAGCCTTGTTGACCTCGGCCTGCCTGTCATGATGGCCGATGTCGATATCAGGCTGCGCGCCGCTTTCGAGACGGTTTTTGGCGAGACGGTCAACGCGTCGTGATCGCTTACGAAGTTTGACGGCTTGATTTGCCCGGCTTTCCCATGATTGATGGGCGCCGTCCCCGCAAGAATCGGCCGCCATGTCAGAGTCCCATCAAAACTCCCTGCAGGGCATGGCCATCATGTCCGGCGCCATGTTCATCCTGCCGACCATGGACGCCATCGCCAAATACATGGCCACCTTCGAGGCGATGTCGCCGGGCCAGGTGACGTTCTACCGATTCTTTTTCCAGATCGCCTGCACCCTGCCGATCCTCGTCGCTCTTTTCGGGTTCAAGGCGTTTTCGGCCAAACGACCATGGATGAATATTCTGCGCGGCGTGCTGCACGGTGCTGCAAGCCTGCTGTTCTTCGTCGCCGTCAAATACATGCCGCTTGCCGACGTCTTTGCCATCTATTTCGTCGAGCCCTTCATGCTGACCGCCATGTCGGCCGTGTTCCTCGCAGAGAAGGTCGGCTGGCGCCGCTGGATGGCGATCGCGGTCGGTTTCGGCGGCGCGATGATCGTCATTCAGCCCAGTTACGAGATTTTCGGCCTCAAGGCGCTGCTTCCGGTCGCCTGCGCCTTTCTGTTCTCGCTCTATCTTTTCCTCAACCGCGCAATCGGCGAGGCCGATTCGCCGCTCACCATGCAGACGATGGCCGGCATCGGCGGGACGGTCTTCATGGCCGCCGCCCTTCTCGTCGGCAGCGGCGCCGGCAAAGAGGATTTTGCCATTTCCCTGCCCGCCTCCGGTCTCGGTCTCGCGCTGCTTCTCGCTCTCGGCTCGATCTCCGGCTATGCGCATATGCTGGTAGTCAGGGCTTTCCGGCTTGCGCCGCTGTCGCTGCTTGCGCCGTTCCAATATTTCGAAATCATCTCGGCCACCGTGCTCGGCTATGCGCTGTTCAACGATTTCCCGAGTTTTTCCAAGTGGATCGGCATCTTCATCATCGTTGCATCGGGCCTCTTCATCATCTGGCGCGAGCGGCAGCAGCACAATCGCTAAAATCCTCCAGATTTCGGGAATATCGGATTAACGCCTCTTCTTGAGGGATCGTCAATTCGCGGGCGATAAAACTGTCTCCGGCTTCATGATGAAGCTTGGAGTTAAAACATGAGCGAATTCCGTCTCGCTTTTCCGGCCTGTGTCGTGGCCGGCAAGCATCGGCTGACGGCCGAAGATATCGTGCTGCTGCGCAAACATGCCTTTCCCCAGGGGATCCGGACATCCCAGGATGTCGTTGCAATGTTGGCGCTCAACAATTCCTGTCCCGAAAAATGTGCCGAGTGGAACGCCTTCTTCGTGGAGCAGATCGCCGGCTTCATCGTCCATTACACCTATCCGCAGGGCTCGCTTGATGAAATCAACGTTGCCTGGATCATGCGCATGTTCACGACCGACGGCGTCGTCAACTCGGCGCTGGAGCTCGAACTCATTCTCCACGTCATGGAGATTTCGGCCGATGTCCCGGGTGAATTGAGAGCTCTTGCCCTCGACCAGCTTCGCCTGGCGATCACCGACGGCATCGGCGGCTACAAGCTGTCGCGCGCCGTCGACCGCAAGAACATCACACGCCAGGACGTCGATTTTGCGATGCGCATCTTCAGAAGCATCGCCGCAGGCGGCGTCATCGCCGTGTCGCCGGCCGAATATGGCGTCCTCCATCAGATCGAGCAGGCAACGCTGCCAGGCGCCAACCATCCGCACTGGGCTGGGATCATGGCCGCCGTCACGCTGCGCGATCGACCGGAACCGCGGCGCAGCCGCTGGCTGCGCATCGTCGACGAGGAATCCGTCGCGGAAGCCGCCGTCGCCTGACATTCCGCGGCGTCATCCCACGTCTCCTGCGTGCCGGCGCCAAGCCCGATTGTGCGTTCCGGTGTTTATGCGTAAAACTCCGGAATGCATTTCTGGGTGGAGTCTCGATGTTCAAGAAAATCCTGATCGCGAACCGCGGCGAGATCGCCTGCCGCGTGATCAAGACGGCGCGCCGCATGGGCATTTGGACCGTTGCGGTCTATTCGGATGCGGATCGGGATGCGCTGCATGTCGAAATGGCCGACGAGGCCGTCCATATCGGCCCCGCCGCAGCGTCGGAAAGCTATCTGGTCGCCGACAAGATCATCGCCGCCTGCAAGGCGACCGGCGCCGAGGCCGTGCATCCCGGTTACGGATTTCTCTCCGAGCGCGCCTCTTTCTGTGCCGAGCTGGAAAAGCAGGGCATCGTCTTCATCGGCCCGAAGCCGAAGGCGATCATGGCGATGGGCGACAAGATCGAATCGAAGAAATTCGCCAATGCCGCCGGCGTCTCCACTGTGCCCGGCCATCTCGGCATCATCGAGGATGCCGCCCATGCGGAAACCATCGCCGGCAGCATCGGCTATCCCGTCATGATCAAGGCGTCGGCCGGCGGTGGCGGCAAGGGCATGCGCATTGCCTGGAACAAGGCGGAGGTGCGCGATGGCTTCGAGCGCGCCCGCTCGGAGGCGAAAAGCTCCTTCGGCGATGACCGCGTCTTCATCGAGAAGTTCATTGTCGAGCCGCGCCATATCGAGATCCAGGTGCTGGCCGATGCCCATGGCAATGTCGTCTATCTTGGCGAACGCGAATGCTCGATCCAGCGGCGCAACCAGAAGGTGGTGGAAGAGGCCCCCTCGCCTTTCCTTGACGAAAAGACCCGCAAGGCCATGGGCGAACAATCAGTGGCGCTGGCCAAAGCCGTCGAATACCAAAGCGCCGGCACCGTCGAATTCATCGTCGACCGCGACCGCAACTTCTATTTTCTCGAAATGAACACCCGCCTTCAGGTCGAGCATCCCGTCACCGAGCTCGTCACCGGCATCGATCTCGTCGAGCAGATGATCCGGATCGCCGCGGGAGAGCCGCTTGGGTTCGGCCAGGAGGCTGTCAGGCTCGATGGCTGGGCGATCGAAAGCCGGCTCTATGCCGAAGATCCATACCGCAACTTCCTGCCTTCGATCGGCCGGCTGACGCGCTACCGCCCGCCGGCGGAAGGTAGGAGCGGCAACGTCGTCGTCCGCAACGATACCGGCGTCTTCGAGGGTGCGGAGATCTCGATGTACTACGACCCGATGATCGCCAAGCTCTGCACCTGGGCGCCGACGCGCAGCGAGGCAATCGAAGCCATGGGCCGGGCGCTCGACGGCTTCGTCGTCGACGGCATCGAGCACAATGTTCCCTTCCTGTCGGCGCTGATGAAACATCCGCGCTGGCGCGAGGGCCGGCTTTCCACCGGCTTCATTGCCGAGGAATATCCTGACGGTTTCGCGCCGATGAAGCCGGATCGGCAGGAGGAAGCCACGCTCGCCGCAATCGCGCTGTCTGCCTCGCTCATCGAAGCGAACCGCCGCGAACATTTCGCTGATCGCCTGCGCGCCGCAGCCGGAGCGTTGCGTGAGCATTGGGTGGTCAAATCAGGCGTCAGCTACGTCGCTGTAAGATTGCTCGATGGCCTGGTCTCCATTCCTTTCGACATGGACATGCAGATCGAGGGCGAAACCTGGAACGTTGTCACCGATTGGAGACCAGGTGATTCGGTCTGGAGCGGCAAGGTCGGCGGCCAGGATATTGCCGCGCAGATCCGTCCCGTCCTTAACGGCCTGCGCATCGACTGGCAGGGACTGTCCGTCACAACCAAGGTGTTTTCGCCGCGCCATGCGGAACTCGACAGTTTGATGCCAGTGAAGCTGCCGCCCGACACCTCCAAGCTCCTGCTCTGCCCGATGCCCGGCCTCGTCGTGTCCATCGCGGTTGCCGAGGGCCAGGAGGTCAAGGCCGGTGAAACACTTGCGATCGTCGAGGCGATGAAGATGGAAAACGTCCTGCGCGCCGATCGCGATCTCGTCGTCTCGAAGATCAATGCCGCCGCCGGTGAAAGCCTGGCCGTCGACGCGGTGATCATGGAATTCGCTTGAGCCGGGCTTGGCGGCCATGCCAAGCTTCCGCTACAGGCACTCACAAAGAGAAAATCAGCAGGGAGATCCAAGATGGACGTTCGCGCCGCCGTAGCCGTTCAGGCCGGAAAACCGCTCGAAGTGATGACCGTGCAGCTCGACGGCCCGAAGGCCGGCGAAGTGCTGGTTGAGGTCAAGGCGACCGGCATCTGCCACACCGACGATTTCACCCTGTCGGGCGC
>NZ_JARFVE010000060.1:0-959 GCF_029194105.1 Rhizobium mulingense
GCTGACGCTATCGTTGCTGCCGAGCCGGAACCGGTTGAATATGTTCGCGTCTGCGACGCTTACGGCACCGGCTACTTCTACATCCCGGGCACCGAAACCTGCCTCAAGATCGAAGGCTACATCCGTTTCCAGGTTGACGTTGGTGATCAGCCGCTCAACGGCTCGCTCAGCAACGATTCGGATTGGGATGCCCGTACACGCGGCCAGGTTCAGTTCACGGCCAAGAGCGACACCGAGTACGGTCCGCTGACCGGCGTCATCGTCATGCAGTTCAATGCTGACAACGCTTCGGATCAGGATGCCATCCTCGACTCCGCTTACCTCGACGTCGCGGGCTTCCGCGCCGGTCTCTTCTACAGCTGGTGGGACGACGGCCTCTCCGGCGAAACCGACGACATCGGTTCGATCGTAACGCTGCACAACTCCCTCCGCTATCAGTATGAAAGCGGCACCTTCTACGCTGGTATCAGCGTCGACGAACTGGAAGACGGCTTCTATAAGTCCGGCGAAGGCCCGAACAACGTTGGCGTTGCCTTCGGCGTTGGCGGCACCGCTGGCGCGTTCAGCTACCAGGTCACCGGCGGCTGGGACTTCGACAACGAAGACGGCGCTGTCCGTGCAATGGGTACGGTTGAAATCGGTCCCGGTACGCTCGGCCTCGCTGCCGTATACTCCTCCGGCCCGAACTCCTACTACTCCGCAGCTGAATGGGCTGTCGCTGCCGAATACGCAATCAAGGCAACCGACAAGCTCAAGATCACTCCTGGCGTCCAGTACTACGGTGACTACTACGCTTCCGGCGACGACTTCAGCAATGACGACGCTTGGAAGGTTGGTCTGACGGTTGATTACCAGATCGTCGACAACTTCTACGCCAAGGCTTCGGTTCAGTACCTCGATCCGGACAACGGCGACGACTCGACGTCTGGCTACTTCCGCCTGCAGCGTTCGTTCTAATC
>NZ_JARFVE010000061.1:0-945 GCF_029194105.1 Rhizobium mulingense
CGCGGTGGACCGACTTGTTCATCACGCAACGATCTTCGAAATGAACGTCGAAAGCTATCGACGACGTTCCGCCATGGAGGCCAAACGCCAGCGCGGCAGGCCAGCCTCATTCGCGACAATCAAAGGCACCGCACAGTTTGTCGCGGAGCGGCAATCAGACCACGATGAAGCTCTTGCCAGCGACAATCAACATGATAACTTCATCCCGACCGCGACATAAGAATCTCATCCAGATTGTCGCGCGCGTCTCATCCTGATCGCCGCGCCATAGGTCGCATAACTATCAAGCGCGCAACGGGTTCTGTCAGCAGCTACACCGCATATGGTTCCGTTGCCTGAGGCGGCGAAATCAGAAAGGCCGGCGGAAAGATTAGTTGGAATCGGAAATTCTGACGGCACCCTTCGCGCTGCATGTTCCACACATCACCCGAAACTGCTTAAATGAAGGCCAATTTTAGCGGGCTCCGCATGGCAAGCGGCAAGCGGCAAGCCTCTCAAGCCATGTGCCGGCCTGATGGTCGAGTGCAGACGATTGTCGGCAAGCCGTCGCATATAGCGTTCGGCCATGCCTTGAGGGCATGATTGGATCTGGCTTTAGCATGCTGGGCGGCGGCCGGCAGGCATTAGGATCGAGGTTCCAAATTTGATTTCCGGAGGACCGGCATCGATGTACCCAAGACGGAACCAACCGCGCGATGACGATTCTCGCGAAGTAAGTGAGTGGATCGAAGGCGTGACCGGAGCTTTCGATACGGACGCCTGGATCCGGGACTACTATTCACAGAGACGAGACCTGGAACAGGATCTGAGCGACTTGCGCCTCGGTTCGCACGATAGTGACGCCGGCGACCGTGTGCCGCGTCGCAGTTCCGTGGGCGGTTCGATGCGAGTGACGCCGCAGTCGCTGGCGCCGGAGAACTCGTTGAGCGGCGCCCGCCACAGCAT
>NZ_JARFVE010000062.1:0-934 GCF_029194105.1 Rhizobium mulingense
CCTAGAGCGTTTCAGGTTTTCACGGAAGCATATCCGGCATTGGCGAAGTAGTTGCTGCATTCGCTGGGCTCGATGGTTGTGACGAGCTGTCCGATGTGGCGCCAGGTGTCATCGATGGTTCGCTTCTGAGCCAGGCGCATCCAGTGCTTGATCTTGGCAAAGGCCTGCTCGATCGGATTGAAATCGGGGGAATATTTCGGCAGGAACCATTAGTCTGGCGCCGGCCGCCCTGATTGCATCGCGAATGGTCTTGGCCTTATGGGAGCCGAGATTGTCGAGAATGACGATGTCGCCGGGCTTGAGGGTCGGGATCAACTGCTGTCGGACGTAGGCGTCGAAACATTCGTCATTGATCGGGCCATCGAAGACGCAGGGCGCGGTCATCTGGTCGCAGCGCAACGCACCGAGGAAAGTCAGCCAGGGGTGAGTAGGCCGGAGGGATTTCACCTGCCGGCCTCTCGCAGAACGGTGCGTGAACCTCTCGATTCACACCGCTCCCATCAGGTAAACGTGTTCGTTCCGAACGCCTGCCAGTGTACGAAGAGGTCCCGTCTATCTCGGGCAAGTTGCCGCAGGAACTGCGAAGCCCGAGTTTTGTGGAACCGAAAGCGCTTGTACTTTCGCATGATCCAGGCCTTGAGCTTCCGATTGACATAGTCAGCCAGAGAGAACAGGTCCGAACGACTGAACCGCCCATAGTAGGCAATCCATCCCCGGAGGAGCGGATTGATCTGTTTGGCGATTTCAGCCAGCGTCCCCGGCGTTTGCCGCGGAATGTTCAAGCTCTTGATCGTGGCCCGCATCGATTTTAGCGCCGCCGGACTGGCCGCTGGGGTATAGCCACAGAAGAACTCATTCCGCTGTGAAGTCGCCACCTGTCGCGGCCTGAACTGGTATCCAAGGAAGTCAAATTTGACAGTCGGATACATTTCCC
>NZ_JARFVE010000063.1:0-791 GCF_029194105.1 Rhizobium mulingense
CAGTCATCAGGCTTTGATTATTCCTTCGGCGGCCCGCCCCGCCGCTCCAGCGCCGTCTTGCGGATGGTCTCCGCGATCTCCGGACTACTGCTCGACAATATCTGGAAATCCACGGCATAGAGCGACAGCAGCGATACCTCGGTTGCTGCGCTGACCGTTGCTGAGCGAGGATCGCCACTGATCAACGCCATCTCGCCAAAGAAGTTTCCGGCGCCGAGTTCCACTGGATGGTCGGGTGTCGCGACGGTGACCCGCCCCTCGACAATGAAGAACATCTGATCGCCAACATCGCCCTTGCGGCAAATCACGGCACCTGCGGGGACAATGCGCGGTCGCAAGGCCCGAACGATCTCGATCAGTGCAGCGGAACCAAGCTTCTGGAACAGGGGTACGGAAGCGACCAATTGCCAGTTGCGAACGAAGTCTTGGCGGCGAACCTCTTCGTAGAAGCCGGTCGCGAGGATGCCGGCCCAAAGAGCAAAAATACCGATCCCGCTCATCATCACCAATCCGGCCAGAACTCGACCTGCAAGGCTCTGCGGGATCTCGTCACCGTAGTCGGTCGTCGACAGCGTCACGACCGCCCACCACATCGCCTGCGGAATGCTGCCGAACCTATCGGGCTGGACGTCTCGCTCGATGATATAGCCGGCCAAAGCAGCGCCAAAAAGAACGATGCCGAACACCGATGTGACGCCAAGCAGATTGCGCGATTCATTCGCGACCACCTTTGCCAGCAGCCTGAAGAAGGTCGAGTCGCGCAACGGTTTGAGAAGCCAGATGGCGCAATA
>NZ_JARFVE010000064.1:0-754 GCF_029194105.1 Rhizobium mulingense
GGGCAAGAACTCCAAGCCGTTGGACCTGGGCCGCGCCTGATGGGGCGCCAGATACATGATCCTTATCCCGACGACGCGCTCGTCATTGATAGCTTGGCCAAGGAAGAGCTGAGTAAGTTCGGACCGGTCCCGACTTCTCGGAATAATACCAGTCACCAACGAAAGTTTAGCGCTTGGCTCCAAAGGGAGGGCAGGGAGAGCATAGTCAGCCGACTCACCGGTACTGATCAGCAGCAACAGTCGTTGCAAAAAGATTACCAAGACTTCATCGAAGCCATGGGAAAAAAAGTGGGCGTGAGTTTCGATCGGCTGCGGCAGTATCTAGGCGCCGAGTCGCAGTTGAAACAGCATCATCCTTATCCCGACGACGCCCGCATCATTGATGACCTAGCCAAGGAAGAGCTGAGCAAGCTCGGACCGGACTCGACTTCGCAGAGGAAAGTTATCTGGAATCTGACCAACAATCGACGGAGGTTTGGTAATTGGCTGCAAACCAGGGGTCGGGAGAGCATAGCGAGCCGGCTCAACGGCAGTGATCAGCAGCAATGGTCGTTGAAAATAGATTACCAAGACTTCACCGAAGCCGTGGGAAAAAAACTCAATATGTCTTTCAATCGGCTTCGGCAGTACCAGCAAGTCGTTGAGGCGAACGCAGCGTCGGGGTTGTCCCCTGAGCCGGCAAGTGGCCGGGAACCGGCCGGTCTGGACGGCCGTTCGGATCCACGTGCCGAGTTCAGATCAACTTCGCCGCTGC
>NZ_JARFVE010000065.1:0-742 GCF_029194105.1 Rhizobium mulingense
TCTGGCCAAAATGTGGATGCCAGCGATAGTGAACCTCGACTTCATCGCCGACATGGGCAGAATGAACGGGGCATTGCTCTCGGAAGGAAGTCATGGCTCTTCGCCGGATCGGATCGTGGTGCTGATCGCGCAGCCTTCATGGCGACGCTGATCATGAGCGCAAAGCTCAACGACATCGATCCGCAAGCCTGGCTTGCTGATGTCCTCGCCAACATCGCTGACACGCCGACGAGCAAACTGGAACAATTGCTTCCGTGGAACTGGACGCCGACGGCGCTGGATGCTCAAGCGGCCTGACCTGCGTCCTTCACCGGATGCTTACAGCAATCGAAGCCTGTGGTAAAGAGCAATAGCGAGAAGAACGGCTATGTGCGACGGGCTCACGGTCCGGGACGGCGGAAGGATTTTACGAACGATCCGGCCGTCATCGAACGCCGTAAAGCTGCGCTGGCAAAGCGCGATGCTGCCGAGTGAGGCGTCGATCGCATCGTCTTAAAGCTAAAGCCGATGGGTGCCCCTCACCCGCCCCCGCTCCGCCCTTTCAACCCGGCCCAGCCGGTCGGATCGGGGCTGATCATCAGAGCCAGCGTCGCGTTTGTAACTGGCTGACAATGTCGCCCCTCTAATCAGCTTTGACAGCAATTGTAACCGCAAAGTTAGAATGTAAGAACGACTGGCATCTATTGCTCGATCCATCTCCACCCTATTGCTGGAAAAGGTAAATGTCGTTCTCCCTGCCTGA
>NZ_JARFVE010000066.1:0-723 GCF_029194105.1 Rhizobium mulingense
ACATTTCTCGCAAATGTCGGGCATCCGCCACTTTTGTCAGGTTTGTCGTGATTGGAACGTTTTGTTCGCCGGTCTCTCCGTCAAATACACATCAACCTGCCCTCAACCCGCCCATTGATAAAAGAAAATCATCTTCTTGGCGCGTCGGAGCAGTTGGCATGGTGTTTGCTGATCCCTGGTTACAAGCGGCAGAAAGCAGTCTGCATGATGCCGGTTCATGAAACGAACGGAACGGAGGCCACCTGACCGTTCGTCATCGGATCCGCGTTCTACCAAGCGGCCATGCATCCGCCGGCGGAAGGGTCAATCCCGATGTCACAGCTTGCAACCAACTCAAAGAGAAGGAAAATGCAATGACCAAGATTTCCGAAAGATCCTTTGAAACGATCGAAAACCCGGGGTCATCGCCGCTCAAGGTGCCAGATCAGTTCGGCGCATCTGTTGAAAAGGGGAACAAGAAGGTGACAGAGGCTTTTTTGAAATTTGCGTCCGGCGCTGAAGCGACACAGAAAATGCTGCCTCCGATCCTCGAAACGACAAGTCTATTCGGCAACGAATTGTGGTGGAAGACGATCGCTGCACTGCAAGCCGACGCCGAGGCCGGCTTCTCACATTTGCAAGCTTTGCTGGGCGCGAATTCGCCGTCGCAGATCCTCGAACAGCAGTCGACCTTTTTCCGCAAGCGCGTTGAGACAAGTTTGCAGCACGCCAAGGAAGTCCGGG
>NZ_JARFVE010000067.1:0-721 GCF_029194105.1 Rhizobium mulingense
TCTGGCCAAAATGTGGATGCCAGCGATAGTGAACCTCGACTTCATCGCCGACATGGGCAGAATGAACGGGGCATTGCAATTGGAAGGAAGAACTGGCTGTTTGCCGGCTCGGACAAGGGCGGCGAGCGCATCGCCAACATCCTCACCATCATCGAGACGGTCAAACTGCAAGGCCATAATCCAGAGGTCTATCTGACGGATGTCCTGACCCGGATCCAGGATCACCCCGAAGACCGAATTGAAGACCTCCTGCCTTGGAACTGGACGCCGGCAAAAGCTCGATGCGAGGCCGCCTGATGGCGCGCTCGAGGTTCATCTACACACTCAGCCAAGTCGCCGGCATGATCGGCGAAAACCTCGAACTGATCGAAGAAGTGACCGCAAACTCGGACAACATCTCCGAAGGCGAACTGGTTTACGTCGGCGATGGCAGTGAAGACGGCACGAAGGGTCTGACCGAGAATGGCATCGAAGAACAAAGCCTACTCGCCGACATCAGGACGTGGGACGGCGGTATCCGCGAGTTCCTCATCGACACACAGTGCGATCCTGAAATAATCGACCGCATCATGGCCGATGAGATGAAACGCGGCCTATAGATTCCATCTCTCGACACCCGAAAATGCGTTCGCCGGACGCTTACCTTTCGTCGATGAAGATCAGTTTCTCCGGATCGAGGTCCAATTGACCATCGAACCAGGCGCGCCGGCGCTTCAGGACG
>NZ_JARFVE010000068.1:0-694 GCF_029194105.1 Rhizobium mulingense
GCGACGAGCCTGGCGATGAGCCGAAGGCCCTTTCCGAATGCGACGTCAAATCGAACATCAAGTCCATTCCGGGCGTGGCACATGCCCAATAGGACCCAGCTTTCGAGGGAAAAAAACGTGTCAAATATTGAATGTGAACGTGACACGGACTGCAGGCGAAAGTCTTTGCGTGCACCGTCGTCGATTTTCGTTCCGAACACAAATAGCGGGGCGCAGTTGCCTTGGTATACTATCTACCCAACAATACAGGAGTTTTCTCCAGAAATCGGCGCCCACACATATGAGCAATGGCTGAGAAGCCAGGGAACTGATGACGCTGTCTCGCTCTATCTCCACATTCCATTCTGCCGCTCGATGTGCTGGTATTGTGGTTTTCCGACTAGGGCGTAGACTCATAACGATCTGATCCAGATGCGTGCTGCTGCCAGCTTGATTGCGGCGAGAAAGTTGCGCGGGTCTTTGTCGTATCTGGTTGCAATGCCCCGGAACTGTTTGAGTTTGTTGAAGAACCGTTCGATCAAGTTGCGTTGGCGATAGACCCATGCACTGAAGGGGAAGCTGGCCTTGCGATTACGTTTTGCCGGAATGTTGGCCCAGGCCCGTTTTTCCTTGGCCAAGTCTCGCAAGGCGTTGGTGTCGTAGGCGCGGTCAGCAAGGAGGATCGCGCCTTCTCGCATGTCCTGCAGCATCGGCT
>NZ_JARFVE010000069.1:0-680 GCF_029194105.1 Rhizobium mulingense
CACAGCAGTTCATCGTGTCCGCTACCGATAGCCGACCGCTAAGCTGCTTCGCCAGATGGGGTCTGCTTGTCGCTTACAGTGTTTGCACTAGGACTTCCGATGTTCGTCTCAACCTCGCAAGACGGCCCTCACCGGCCGCTTACCGATTGCTGCTCCTGCCGCTCCTTGATATAGGCCAGAACATCGCCGAGCCGCTTGTTCTCGACGATCGCCGCATGCGTCACCCGCTGGTCCTTGTCGAACACCTTGTAGGGCAGGGAGTGTCCCTTCCACCGCACATCGAGCCGGCCGTCGGCATAGGCATAGGTCTCGACATAGCGACCAGCCAATCCGCGCGTCACGTCGCTCTCCGCCAGCATGATCCGCTTGCGCTCAAACGAAAACGTCAGCTGCGACCCGACATAGCGCTGCTCGCGTTTGCACAGGATCTCCTTCAACCGATCCGGTGCAAGATTTACCGGCCGGTGCAGGTCATCGGATCGGGCAGGGACAATCGCAAACCGCCCATTGTAGTCCACCATGAAGCCCGGCAGAAACGCATTGCCTGCCTCCATGGTGTCGATGCCTGCCAGTCGCAATTCCTTGACCAGACGATCCTGCAGCGTAAGCGACAAGCAGACCCCATCTGGCGAAGCAGCTTAGCGGTCGGCTATCGGTAGCGGACACGATGAACTGCTGTG
>NZ_JARFVE010000007.1:0-342929 GCF_029194105.1 Rhizobium mulingense
AAATACCCGCCTTGCCTTCAATCTCGACAAGGCCGTGTTCTTCGATCCAGACAGCCAGATGCGGATCGCGTGATGGCTGTCAGGCGGCGGACGTCACAGTGAGGGTCACCGGCGCGAAACGCGAGGAGACCGCTTCGACGGTGATCTCGCCGACCAAACCCGTCGCCTCCAGCCAGAAGCCGGCGGTGCCGCCCTGTAGCGGCACGTTGGCCGGGCCGACGATTTTTCCGGGTCCATGCACATTCAGCGAAATGCTGTCGTTCATGAAGGGCAGTCGCTGGCCGCATTGGTCGAGGGCGCGAATGATGACGCGGGTGCTGTCGCGTTCCCGGGCTTTCAGCGTGTGGCTGTCGGCGACGATTTCCAGCGTCGTCGGCAGAGGATCGGCGGCAAACGTCAGGCTCGCCACCGGCTCGCCGCCGATATAGCCGGTCAAGGTGCCGTCGATCCATTCGAGACCCCAGGTGCCGAGCTCGTCGGCGGTGAAGTGGCGATGATCGAGCACGACGGGCGGATGCGGCAGATGCGGATAATTCTCGCGGTCCGGGCCGATGCGCTTGCTGAGCCCGCCATATTGCAGTTCAACCTCGTCGCAATTGGTCAGGATGATCAGCGGCAGCACCCCGCCGATATTGCGCTCGCCGCGCGCCCAGAAGGTCACCGGCTTCATGACGATCTCGTCGGACGGGTCGCACTGGCTGATATAGGCGTAGGCCGCGAATTTCGGCTCGCGGAACATATCCATGACGCCGTGATAGCAGATGCGGTCGCCGGAGCCGAAATCCTTGTGGGTGTTGTAATCGAACATGCACCAGCCGATCGCGCCCGAGATATCGGGGTCGCCATAGGCGGCATTCAGCACCTCCAGGTGACGGCGCACATGCTCGGCCTGGCGCTGCTCCTGGTCATAAATTTTCGTCGGGTGCATGTGGCCGTTGAACTCGGTGATGAGATACGGCACCTTCCGGGACAGACCGGTATTTTCCTCTTGGCCGCGCAATGCGGTGCGCGGGCGATTGGCGCCCGGCAGTTCCTCGTTGCCGAGGATGAAGTCGTTCATCGTGTACACGTCTTCGAGCAGTTCGCTCTCGGTGATGTAACGCACGCCGCCGGTCTGGCGGGTGCTGTCGAGCTCACGGGCGAGGCGATTGGTCTCGGCGTAAAAATCGTGGTTATCTTGGGACTCGTTGATGCGCACGCCCCAGATGATGATCGAGGGGTGGTTCCAGTCGCGCTCGATCATGCGGCGGACGTTCTCGATCGATTCCTTCTGCCAGTCGGCATCGCCGATATGCTGCCAGCCGGGGATCTCCTCGAACACCAGCAGGCCGATCGCATCGCAGCGGTCGAGGAACCATTTCGACTGCGGATAATGCGAGGTGCGGACGATATTGCACTTCAGCACGCTCTTCATAATGTCGGCGTCGCGTTCCTGGGCGGAGCGGCCGGCGGCATAACCGACATAGGGGAAGGACTGGTGGCGGTTGAGGCCGCGCAGCTTCAGCGGCTTGCCGTTCAAGAGGAAACCTTCCGGCTTGAATTCGGCGGTGCGGAAGCCGAAGCGGCTGGAGAGGCGGTCGGAGCCGTGCTCGGTTCTGAGTTCGACCGTGACCTCATAGAGCGTTGGGTTGGTGATGTCCCAGAGGGTAATGCCGGTGAGGCCGCCGAAGGAAAGCGCCGTGCGGTTGCCGATCGTTTCAGTCGCTGCGGTGGCGATCACCGTGCCGTCGGCCTGTTTCAGCGCGGCGGTGACGGTCGCCGAGAAGCTGCGGCCCTCGGGATTGGCGATATCGACGCGGATGGTTGCCGATTTCTCCGGAGCGAGAACGTCCGCGGTTTCGATCTTGAGATTGCGGATCGACACCGGATCGGTGACCTTCAGCCAGACGTCGCGGTAGATGCCGGCATAGGTCAGATAATCGATGCGGCCGCCGAAGGGCGGGATCTCAGGGTTTTCGCTGCCGTCGATCTTGACGGTCACGAGGTTCTCGCCCTTGACGAGCCTGCCGGTGAGGCGGGCCTCGAAGGGGGTGTAGCCGTCCTTGTGGGCGATGATCTCTTCGCCGTTCAGATAGACGACGCTGTCGGCCATGGCGGCGTCGAAAACGAGCCAAACCTCGCGGCCCTCGAATTCGGGCAGCCAGCGCAGCACTTTCTGATAGGTGAAGGCGCGCTGATAGCTTTTCTCGTCGAAATAATTGAACGGTAGTTCGACGGCGGTATGGGGCAGGCTGACCGACTTGGCGGCGTCGAAGGTTTCGAGCAGACGCTGTCCGAAGCCCTCATGGAAACTCCAGCCTTCGTTGAAAGAAACGACGGAACGCATCTCAGGCTCTCCCGGTCATGGCATCAGAAGTGGTACGGCGGCCTTCGGCGCGTGAAAATCGGGTCATCGGGACATCCCTTCTTGATGCAATGGATGTGCGGGCTGCCAGAACAGGATGTTATCCGAAAATCGCTCACAGGTTTCGGCATCATGCTCTGAAGCACGCACATCGAATCTCATTCGTGAGACGCGCTTTAGCTTTTTTTATGCAAGTCGTCATCCCGGAACGGCGTTCTTCAAGCCGGTCCTGATCCTCACGGAAATTGCGCGCCGTTGGTCTTCGTGTAGATCGAATAGACCGAGCGCGTCGCGGTGATGAAGAGCCGGTTTTTCTTGGGGCCGCCAAAGGTGAGGTTGGACACCGTCTGCGGCACCTTGATCTTGCCGAGCAGCGTGCCATCGGGCGCGAAGCAATGCACGCCGTCCCCCGCGCTCGTCCAGAGGTTGCCGCTGACATCAAAGCGGAAGCCGTCGGGATTGCCGACATCGAGGCTGCAGAAATAGCGGCTGTTGGTAAGCCTTCGGCCGTCGACGACGTCGAAAACTCTTATATGGCGTGGCACGGCATGTTTTGCCGAGCCGGAATCGGCAATGTAGAGCTTCGTCTCGTCGGGCGAGAAGGCAAGGCCGTTCGGCTGGATGAAGTCCTCGACGACGGCCTCGATCGCGCCGCTTGAAGGATCGATCCGATAGACGTTGCGGGTCGGCTGCTCGGACTCGGCCTTGTGCCCTTCGTAGTCCGACAGGATGCCGTAGGTCGGATCGGTGAACCAGATCGAACCGTCGGAACGGACGACGACGTCGTTCGGCGAGTTCAGCCGTTTGCCTTTGTAGCTGTCGGCAAGAACGGTGATGCTGCCATCCGTCTCGGTGCGGGTGACGCGGCGGCCGCCGTGTTCGCAGGAGATAAGCCGGCCCTGCCGGTCGCGGGTGTTGCCGTTGACGTAATTGGAGGGCGAGCGGAAGACCGAGACCGTGCCGTCGGGCGTCCAGCGCATCATGCGTTCGTTCGGTATATCGCTCCAGAGCAGGCAGTCGAGGTCGGAAAACCAGACCGGGCCTTCCGTCCAGCGGCAGCCGCAATAGAGTTCCTCGAGCGCGGCGCTGCCGATGACCAGAGCGCCGAAACGTTCATCGCGGATGTCATAAAGCGGATTGTCGGCCACGCCAGTTCCTCCCTGAATGCTGCCGCTCTTTTCCTAGCGACAAATGCCGGAAGGTGCCAGGGCCAGGCCAGTGGAAATGCCGGGTCCGGTTTTTCAGAGGGCGGCGACCGGATGCGGCGAGCCGTCGTAAGCACCCCAGATCGACTGATCGAAGCAGATGACCGAGCCGGTCATCAGCCCGGATTCGGCCGACGACAGGTAAGCACAAGCGCGCGCCACCTCATGCGGATCGACGAGGCGGCCGAAGGGCTGGTTGGCGGCCGCCTTTTCCAGCCAGTCGGCGGGGGCATCGTGATATTCGCGCTGGATGCGGTCCTCGCCTTCCGACGCCATCCAGCCGATATTGAGGCCGTTGACGCGGATTCGATTGCGCAGGAGCGCATAGGCGGTGTTTTTCGTCAGCGTTTCCAACGCGCCCTTGGAGGCGCAGTAGGCGGCGATGAAGGGCTGGCCGGCTTTGGCGGACATCGAGCCGATATTGACGATGGTGCCTTCGGTCTTTTCGCGGCGCATGACCTTCACCGTCTCCTGCATCAGGAAAAACGGCGCGCGCACATTGACGGCGAACATGGCGTCGAAGAGTTCAGGACTGGTATCGAGGATGGTACCGCGATCGGTGATGGCGGCGGCATTGACCAGCGCGTCGACCCGGCCGAAGGCCTTGTCGCAGACGTGAACGACATTCCGCGCGTCTTCGACGTTGCCGAGGTCGGCCTTGACATAGACGACCCGCACGCCGGTGGTGGCGGAAATCTCGGCAGCTTTCGCCTTGCCTTTGGCTTCATTGCGCCCGCAAATGACGATGCCTTTCGCGCCGCGTTCGGCGAAGAGACGGGCAATAGTGGCGCCCAAGCCTTGCGTACCGCCGGTGACGATGGCGATCTTGCCGTCGAGGCGGCCGTGATCTGTGCTCATGTGGTTCCTCCATGGTAGTGATATGCGAATGGCCTCCCACAAGGTGCGGGAGGCGGTTCTGTTGGTGCGAGTGGCCCCTCATCCGCCTGCCGGCACCTTCTCCCCGATGGGTAGAAGAGATATGCCGCGTCGTCCCTATTCCCCCTTCTAGCCATGGGGGAGAAGGTGCCCGTAGGGCGGATGAGGGGGCGGGCTCCAGCCCCCAAGTTCAGCTCAATTTCTTCCGCGCCTGCTCGGCAAGCGCTGCCGTAAAGACTTCGTCGCTCCAGCCTTCTTTCAACGCCTCGTGCATCAGTTGCGCCTGTGTCTTCGGCGCCAGGCCGCCGAGCGGCGGGTCGCGGTCGAGATTGGTTGGGAAGGAATAGCCTTCGGCGCAGGCGGCGACGGCGTTGGTGATTTCATCGGGGGAGAGCCTGCCCTGCAAGGTCTTCAAGGCGGGAAAGAGCCTGGCGCTCATCCTCTCGCGGTTGACGGTTTCCATCGCCCGGCCGAAGGCCGAGGAGACCTGCAGGAGGTTGGCGACGCGCTTGATGTCGGCCGAGCGATTGGTGCCGGCGGCATGGAAAAGTGCGGGATTGAAGAAGACGACGTCGCCTTTTTCGAGCGGCAGCTGCACGTGGTTGGCTTCGAAATAATCGCGGAACTCCTGGCGCTTCAGCGCGAGATAGCCTGGAACATAGGTCTGACTGTGCGGCAGGAAGAGTGTTGGACCGCTTTCGAGCGGCATGTCGCAATGGGCGACCGCACCTTGCAGCGTCAGCACCGGCGAAAGCCGGTGCACATGCGCCGGAAACTGCTCGATCACCTGAGACGACTGGAAGCCGAGATGGTAGTCGCGATGTGCCGACTGCGCGGCGCCGCCCGGGTTGACGCGGTTGACCTGCGCCGTCATCTGGTAGCTTGGGCCGAGCCAGGCTTCGCTTGCCATTGCGACGATGGCATTGCCGTAATATTCGGCAAAATTTTCCGGTTCGGCGAGGCAATGTTTTTCCAGCGAATTCCAGATGCGGTCGTTGGCGCCGGGCTTGGCGAAGTGATCGCCGCCGCCGGTCGAGGTGCGATGCTGCTCCTCAATGATTGCATCGAAAATGGCGCTGGCGCGGTCGATGATGCCGGTATCCTCGTAAGCATGTTTGAATACGACCACGCCGGGGCCTTCGCCCAAGGGTTCGCAGATTTCAGCCAGCATGGCGCGTTTATCTTCTACCGTCGCGGCCGCCGCCGTCACCTTGCGGCTGTCGTAGATCAGGATGTTCTTCTCGAACGCTGACGCGGTGGGATAATCGGCAAGCACGGTCGTCTTTTCCGCCAAGTGGCGAAAATCAGCAAGATTGCTGGCGTCTTCGGAGAGCCAAACACGGTCGGCGCGCATTTTCCTCAGGTTGTCGGTTTTCATCATGGGCTCCTCCCTCTTCCGATGGAGGCACTATACGCCGCGATGCGCGGTGATATAGATCAGCAATCCATCAAAAAACCATCAGAAGGATTCCTATGGCGCGTGTTTTTCTCGTCAAGGACATCGCCTTCGCGGCAGCGCGGTGGCCGATCCTGCGATCAACGCCGTCTAACCGATCGGCGGCAACCGCGCCGGCTGGCGGCTTTCGATGCGGCCGACCGTCCTGTCCACGTCTTCGTCGCCTATGATCTCGATGTCGACAATCGAGCCTTGCCTGGTGCGGGCCGGAATCGGCTTCGTGCTCCATTATGATCGCAGAGCCGACGCGCGGTCGGCTTTCAGGGCGATCATGAGCCGCGGGGTCTCAGCCCGGCGGGCAGTTCCCGCCCTGCTTTCAGCGGTTGGAATCATCACGCCCTACAACATGCCGGCCAGCGATTGAGCTTATCGGCTTTCAATCGATGCCGGATTTGGGCTAAAGCTGATGTGAGCGAGGTAAGCGGCATGGATTACAGCGACGTCAGCACAATTGCGGCTTGGGTTACGGAGCAGGGACTGAAGGGCGTTTCGGAAGCAGAATTGATGACCGGCTTCTGCGCAGCCTGCCGGAATGCCGGCCTGCCGCTCGACCGGGGTCTGGCGCTGATGGACACGCTGCACCCCGTACATGAGGGCCGCGCCTTCCGCTGGGACAGCGTGGAGGAGATCGAAGCCGAATTCGAGTATGGTCCGACGAGCTCAGGCGAAGCGGCCGCGAACTGGCAGCGTTCGGCCTTCTACCATCTCTGGTCGGGCAACGAGCGGGAGGTGCGCCGACGCCTGGGCTTCGGCGATCCGACCGATTTCAGTATGCTCGACAAGATTGCAGAAGCCGGCCACACGGATTTCGTGGCGATGATGCATCGTTTCAGCGAGGCCGGCACGATCGGCGAGATGGATTGCTTCTTCTCGCATTTCGCGACGAAACATCCTGAAGGCTTTTCCGATCACGATCTCGCCATCCTGCGCAAGCTGGTGCCGGTCCTCGGTTTGGCGATCAAGTGCATCGCGCTCGGGCGCATCGCCCGCACCATCGCCGAAGTCTATCTCGGTGAGGACGCGGCGCGCCAGGTGATGGAAGGCAAGATCAGCCGCGGCAAGTCGGAGCGGATTTCGGCGGCGCTCTGGTTTTCCGATCTGTTGAACTACACCAAGATTTCCGACCGTGTGCCGCCGGAGGAAATCATCCCGCTGCTCAACGATTACAGCGAGGTGGCAATCTCTGCGATCCATGAGGCGGGCGGCAACGTCCTGAAACTGATCGGCGACGGCGTGCTCGCCATTTTCAAGGGCGAGGTGCCGGCGGAGACTTGCCGTGCAGCGCTCAGCGCCGAATCGCTGCTGCGGGAGAAGCTCGTCACCCTGAATGCCGCGCGCGCGGCTGACGGCAGGCCGACGACGGATGTCTATATCGGCTTGCATATCGGCGATGTCTTCTACGGCAATATCGGCAGCCAGAACCGGCTGGATTTCACAGTGATCGGCCCGGCCGTCAACGAGGTCAGCCGGATTGCCTCCATGTGCCGTTCGGTCGATCTCAACCTGTTGATCTCCTCCGATTTTGCTTCGGCCATTCCAGAGGAAGAGCGCGCCGCGCTCGCCTGCGTCGGGCGCTATGCGTTGCGCGGGGTGCAGCGCGCACAGGAACTCTACACCTTGGACAGCGCGCGGCTTGCCGACTGACCGTCTGACGACGCGCGGCTATCGCAGCAGGCCCTGGCCGCCGTCGATCCAGATCGGGGTGCCGGTGATGTGCCGGGCGCGCTCGGAGGCGAGGAAGAGGATGGTCTCGGCGACATCCTCGCTCTTGCCCGCCTTGCCGCCTGCGATCGGAATATCGCCTTCCGGCCAGATGACCGGAACCTCGGTTTCTTCACGACCACGACTGGCGGTATTGGCGTTGATATTTGTTTCGATCTCGCCGGGGCAGACGGCATTGACGCGGATGCCGTGCCGTCCGAGTTCCAAAGCGAGCTGCTGGACCATCGCGACCTGGCCGGCCTTGGTGGCTGTATAGGCAGTGGCGCCCGGCGTGGTGAAGGTGCGGGTGCCGTTGATCGAGGAGATGACGATAATCGAGCCGCCGCGACGCTTCAAATGCGGAACCGTCAGATGCAGTGTCAGATAGGTGCCGCGCAGGTTGACAGCGATCGTCTTGTCCCACTCGTCCGGCTTCAGATCGTCGATCGGTGCCCAGACGCCGTTGATCCCGGCATTGGCGACGACGATGTCCAGGCCCTCGAAGGTATCCGTAAGTTTCTGCACCGCGGCTCGCATTTGAGCCTCGTCGCTGGTATCGGCCGTCAGCGCGATCGTGTCGCCGCCGAGCGCCGTGATCTCGGCGCAGGTCTTTTCGACTTCGTCTGCCGTCCGGCTCAAAGCAGCGACCGCCGCTCCCTCGGCAGCGAGTTTCAACGCGGCTGCCTTGCCGATGCCGGAACCGGCGCCGGTTACCAACGCGATCTTTCCCTTCAGCTCCATGGACGCTCTCCTTGAGGTTCCGCCGTATGCCAATGTCCGGCGCGGCAGTTGGTTCCGGAAGGGGCGCGGGTTGTCACGCCTATCTGAGAAGCGTCTGCTTGAGGGCCCATCTCTCCGGCCCATGGACGGCGGCGTAGAGCAGGCCGGCGAGGAAGGTGAAGTGATCGACGAAGAAGCCGAATTCGGCCTGGTTCTGCTGCCAATGAGACGGACCGTGGAAGGCAAAGGCGAGGAAGATCACGTAGATGCCTGCGAGCAGGCTGGCTTCGGCAAAGAAGGCCCCGGAGATGAAGGCGAGCGCCAGCGCGATCTCGAAGAAGGCCGCGACCCAGGTCAGGAATGTCGCCATCGGAAAACCGGCGGCGGTGATATAGCCCGCCGTCGCGCCGATATCGGCGAATTTGAAGCCGGCGGCCATGAAGAAGATGAAGCTGAAGATGACGCGGGCGACGATGATTGCGATTGCTCTGGCCATTCTGAAATCTCCTCTTTGAGTTTCCACTATGACGGATGAGATCGGCGATATCCGACACGGCGCATGAAAAAGGGCCGCTTGCGCGGCCCCTCCAATCTTTACCATTCGGCGAAGCTGCCGTCGGCATGGCGCCAGATCGGGTTGCGCCAGCGATGGCCTTCCCTGGCGCGCTCGATGACATAGGCCTCGTCGACCTCGATGCCGAGACCAGGTCCCTGCGGGATCGACACGAAACCATCGGCATAATGGAACACCTCCTTGTTGGAGATGTAGTCGAGAATGTCGTTGCCGGTGTTGTAGTGGATGCCGAGGCTCTGTTCCTGGATGAAGGCATTGTAGCTGACGGCGTCGACCTGCAGGCAGGCGGCGAGCGCGATCGGGCCGAGCGGGCAATGCGGCGCCAGCGCCACGTCATAGGCTTCGGCCATCGCTGCGATCTTTCGGCATTCGGTGATGCCGCCGGCATGCGAAAGATCCGGCTGAATGATGTCGACGTAACCGTCAGAAAGGACCTGCTTGAAGTCCCAGCGGGAATAAAGCCGTTCGCCGAGCGCAATCGGTGTCGACGTGTGGTTGACGATATCGCGCAGCGCTTCCTTGTTTTCGGAGAGCACCGGTTCCTCGATGAACATCAGCTTGTAAGGTTCGAGCTCCTTGGCCAGAACCTTGGCCATCGGCTTGTGAACGCGGCCGTGGAAATCGACGCCGATGCCGATATGAGGGCCGATCGCCTCGCGGATGGCGGCGATCGTCTCGACCGCCTTCTCCACCTTCTCATTGGTATCGACGATCTGCATCTCCTCGCAGCCGTTGAGCTTGATCGCCTTGAAGCCGCGGGCGACCACCTCCCTGGCATTGTTGGCGACATCGGCGGGACGGTCGCCGCCGATCCAGGAGTAGACCTTGATGCGGTCGCGCAGCTGGCCGCCGAGCAGCGAATGGATCGGCTGGCCGAGCGCCTTGCCCTTGATGTCCCAGAGCGCTTGGTCGATGCCGGAGATCGCGCTCATATGGGCGGCACCGCCGCGATAGAAACCGCCGCGATACATCACCGTCCAATGGTCCTCGATCAGGAAGGGGTCCTTGCCGATCAGGTAGTCTTCGAGTTCGTGGACGGCGGCCTCGACCGTCAGCGCGCGGCCTTCGACGACCGGCTCACCCCAACCGACGATGCCTTCGTCGGTCTCGACCTTCAGAAACAGCCAGCGCGGTGGAACGATATAGGTGGTGAGTTTGGTGATCTTCATCGCGGTTCTTTCGGTCTCTTCTCATGTTTCAAGCGGCTCCTCAGGAACCATCATTTCGTTCTGCCGATCGCCTTTTCGGCGGCGGCAAGGTCGCGCACTGCAAGGTCGAGCATGCGGTTGGCGCATTCGCGGGCAGCCGTTTTGTCGCGCATGCGCAAAGCCTCGACTAGCTGGCCGTGAACGAGCACCGCATCCTCCCGGTTTTCGACAGCGATATTGGAGGCATGCAATGCATATTTCAGCGCCGCATGGATGGCGCTCGACAGGCGGCGGAAGACCTGGTTGTGGCTGGCGGTGAGCAGCACGATGTGAAACATCACATCGGCATCGGTGAAGCTTTCCGGTTCACCGGCGCTGTCGCGCATCTGCCGCCAGGCCTTGTCGAGGTCGGCAATCTCCTGGGCGCTGGCGCGTTCGGCGGCATATTCGGCGGCTGCCGGCTCTATGGTGCGCCGGGCTTCGAGAATGCAGCCCAACAGGTCGAAGTCCTTGATGTAAGGCCCCATCCAATCGAGCACCTCGGCATCCAGGATATTCCAGTCGTCCCTGTCGCAAACAGTCGTTCCGACCCGCGGTTTGCCGCGGACGAGGCCCTTGGATTCCAAGACCTTCAATGATTCGCGGATCACCGTGCGGCTAACGCCATAGAGTTCGCAGAGGTCGTTCTCGCGGGGCAACGCCGAGCCAGAGGGATAGCGGTCCGCGCAGATGTGCTGAGCGATCGCCGCCGTGATGTTGCGGCGTACGCGCGGGCGGCGTCCGCTGCCCGGGCTTTCCATTCGGCCCTGTTCCTCGGTCGATTCCAACTTCACCTCTCCGCTCTCTCTCCCTGCAGCAACCAAACCTGATTATCCGAATTCGATCCAGTTTGCGACGGCTGCATCCGTTTCCCGTCACTGTCCTACTACTCCAATCATCATACATTGGCAATTGACTGGTATGATGATTTAACGTAATTCATTGGACGCTGCCTGGGAGGCAGTTGCTCGATTTCAGAGTTTAGGGAGAGAGACATGCGCTTGTTCAAAGCAGCTATTCTGGCTGGCACTTTCGCCATTCTGACAGCTGGCTCGGCATTTTCCGCGGACGTCAAGATCGGTTTCATCGTCAAGCAGCCGGAAGAGCCCTGGTTTCAGGACGAATGGAAATTCGCAGACCAGGCCGCGAAGGAAAAAGGCTTCACGGTCGTCAAGATCGGCGCCGAAGACGGCGAGAAGGTTCAGTCGGCGATCGACAATCTCGGCGCTCAGGGTGCGCAGGGCTTCATCGTCTGCACGCCCGACGTCAAGCTCGGCCCCGGCATCGTCGCCAAGGCGGAAGCCAACCAATTGAAGCTGATGACGGTCGACGACCGTCTTGTCAGCGCCGACGGCAAACCGCTGGAGGACGTGCCGCATATGGGCATTTCGGCCACCAAGATCGGCGAGACCGTCGGGCAGGCCATCGTCGACGAGATCAAGAAGCGTGGCTGGGACATGAAGAATGTCGGCGCGATCCGGGTTTCTTACGATCAGCTCCCAACCGCGGTCGATCGCGTCGAGGGGGCGATTTCGGTGCTGAAGTCAGCCGGCTTCCCGGCCGAGAATATATATGACGCGCCGCAGGCGAAGACCGATACGGAAGCGGCACTCAATGCCGCGACCACGGTTCTCAACAAACATGCCGATGTGAAATACTGGGTCGCCTTCGGCCTCAACGACGAAGCCGTCCTCGGCGCCGTCCGTGCTTCCGAATCGGTCGGCATTCCCGCGACCAACATCATTGGCGTCGGCATCGGCGGGGCAGAATCTGCGATCAACGAATTCAAGAAGCCGGCCGCGACAGGTTTCTTCGGAACCGTCATCATCTCGCCGAAGCGTCATGGCTACGAGACAGCGATGAACATGTACGACTGGATCGCCAACGGCAAGGAGCCGGCCAAGCTAACGCTGACCTCCGGGTCGCTGGCACTGCGCGGCGATTACGAGAAGGTCCGCAAGGATCTTGGCATCCAGTGATCATCTCCGGATGATGTCAATCCGGCGGCAGGCGAGCATGCTGCCGGATCCTTCTCGGCGGAGCGGTGATGGCTTTCCTCGAATTCAACAATATCTCCAAGGGCTATCCCGGCGTGCAGGCGCTGGCGAATGTTTCCTTCACCGTCGCGAAGGGTGCCGTCCACGGCCTTATGGGCGAAAACGGCGCCGGCAAATCAACGTTGATCCGCGTGCTTTCCGGCGATCAGGCCGCCGATGACGGCAGCATCTTCATCGACGGCGAGGAGCAGAAATACGGCTCGGTGCGTGACGCCTTCCACGCCGGCATTGTCGTCATCCACCAGGAGCTGCAGCTCGTTCCGGAATTGACGGTCGCCGAAAACCTCTGGCTCGGCCGTTTTCCGGCCAGGGGCGGCGTCATCCATTCGAAGACGCTGATCGAGACGGTGCGCACGAAGCTCGCGGAAATCGGCATCGACGTCGATCCTTCCGCCAAGGTCAGCTCGCTTTCGATCGGCGCGCGGCAGATGATCGAGATCGCCAAGGCGGTTATGCTCGACGCGCGGGTGATCGCGCTCGACGAGCCGACCTCCTCGCTTTCCTCGCGTGAAAGCGAAATCCTGTTTTCGCTTATCGGCAGGCTGAAGGCGAGGGGAGCCGTCATCCTTTACGTATCGCATCGTCTCGACGAAATTTTTCGGCTCTGCGACAGCCTGACGGTGCTGCGTGACGGCAAGCTTGCCGCCCATCACCCGAAGATCGCCGAGACGACGCGCGAACAGATCATTTCGGAAATGGTCGGGCGCGAGATCAGCAATATCTGGGGATGGCGCGAACGCACGCTCGGCGACATAAGGCTGGAGGTCAAGGGCCTGTCCGGGCCGAGGCTGCGCAATCCGATCAGTTTTTCCGTGCGCCAGGGCGAAATTCTCGGCTTCTTCGGTCTGATCGGCGCCGGCCGCAGCGAGATGGCGCGGCTGCTTTATGGCGCCGATGCCAGAGATCAGGGCCAGGTCACGATCGACAACATTGCCGTATCGCCCCACAATCCGAAAGCGGCGATCAAGGCCGGCATGGTGCTCTGCCCCGAGGATCGCAAATTCGACGGTATCGTCCAAGGTCGGTCGATTGAAGAGAACATCGCGATTTCATCACGCCGGCACTTTTCGCCCTTCGGCATTCTGAAGCCGAAGATGGAGGCAGCACAGGCAGACCAATTTATCGCCAAGCTTCGGGTGCGCACGCCGTCGCGCCGGCAGGACATCGTCAATCTCTCGGGCGGCAATCAGCAGAAGGTCATTCTCGGGCGCTGGCTCTCCGAGCAGGGCATCAAGGTTCTCGTCATCGATGAGCCGACCCGCGGTATCGATGTCGGGGCGAAGTCGGAAATCTACGACATCCTCTATGAGTTGGCGGCCGGCGGCATGGCGATCTTAGTGATATCGAGCGAGTTGCCCGAAGTCATGGGCATCTGCGATCGCATCATGGTGATGTGTCAGGGCCGGGTGGCGGCCGACGTCGCCCGGCCGGTTTTCGACGAGCGCAGCATTCTGACGGCGGCACTGCCCGACAAGAATGCCGCCGGCACCATTTAAGGTCAGGAATACGGACAATGAATGCGTTGAAAAAAACCCTTCTCGGCGAACAGGGGCTGGTGGTGATCTTCGCTGTCGCCTTCGTGGTCGTCTCACTCTTCGTCCCGAACTTCCTGACCGAGCGAAACATGCTGGGGCTCTTGCAGTCGGTCGTTACCATCGGCATCGTCGCCTGCACGATGATGTTCTGCCTGGCATCGCGCGATTTCGATCTTTCGGTCGGCTCGATCGTCGCCTTCTCCGGCATGATTGCCGTGATGGTCTCGAATGCGACCGGCTCGATTCCGGTCGGTCTGCTGGCCGCCCTGCTGTGTGGCGCCGTCGTTGGCTTCGTCAACGGCATCGTCATTGCCCGCTTTCGCATCAATGCGCTGATCACCACACTTGCGACGATGCAGATCGTGCGCGGGCTGGCGCTGATCGCCTCGGATGGCCGCGCCGTCGGCATCAACGATCCGGCCTTCTATCAACTCGCCCTGTCGCGCTTTGTCACCGTGCCGACGCCGATCTGGATTATGCTGATCCTTTTCGTCGTCTTCGGCTTCGTGCTCAATCGCACCGTCTTCGGCAAGAATACGCTGGCGATAGGCGGCAATCCCGAGGCCTCGCGGCTTGCCGGGGTCAATGTCGTCAATACGCGCATCTGGATCTTTGCGCTGCAGGGCCTCGTCTGCGGCATTGCCGGCATCCTGCTTGCCTCGCGCATCACCTCCGGCCAGCCGAATGCGGCCACCGGGCTCGAGCTGTCGGTCATTTCCGCCTGCGTTCTTGGCGGGGTTTCGCTGGCCGGCGGCCGGGCGGCGATGAGCGGCGTCATCGTCGGCGTGCTGATTATGGGCATTGCCGAAAACGTTATGAATCTCCTCAATATCCAGGCATTCTATCAGTATGTCGTGCGCGGGCTGATCCTGCTGATCGCGGTGCTGCTCGACAATTTGAGATCTTCGGCCGCGGGACGACGTGGATGAACAACGGACATGGTGGAGATGAAATCGAGCTGAGCCACGGCGATCTCTCGGTCAAGGTCAGCCGCCGGGGCGCTGCCGTCACCGCCGCAACGTTTCGGGGCAGGCCCTTTCTCCTTCCAGCCGGCGGCCCAGGCGGAAATTTCGCGAATTTTCCTATGGTGCCGTTCGGCAATCGGGTCGAAGGCAATGCCATGTCCTTCGGCGGACGCGACTATGCCTTCCAGCGAAATTGTCACGATCCTCTCTACCTGCACGGCGATGGCTGGATCAGCCTTTGGCAGCTAGAGGAATCGAGCCCCGAGCATGTGCAGCTCAGCTTTTCGCGAAATGCCGATGGCATTTCGCCCTACGCCTATCTTGCCCGCCAGGAGATCCGTCTTGCCGGCAATCGACTGGCGGTGGCGCTCTCCGTTGAGAACCGCTGTGAGACGGATCTCCCCTTCGGACTCGGTCAGCATCCTTTTTTCGTCAGGACGCCGGAAACGCGATTGACGATTGCCGCCGAGCGGTTCTGGAACGAGCGGCACGACCACCTCCCCGGAGAACCCGGCCCGGTCCCTGATGATTTCGATTTCAGGTCCGGCAAGCCGCTGCCGCGGCTCTGGATGAACAATGCCTTCGAGGGATGGGACGGGCGGGCAGCCATCGCCTGGCCGGAGCTTTCAATTCAGGCGGCGCTGGAAGCCGATGCCGCGCTCGGCCGATTCATGCTTTATATGCGGATCGACCGCACGGATTTCTTCTGCCTCGAGCCGATGAGCCATCTGCCGAACGGCCATCACCTGCCTGAACTCGGAGGCCTCATACCGCTTTCGCCGGGTGAGGTTCTTTCCGGCAAGGTCACGATCGAACTGTCGCCGCTGCCGGTTCAACCGGAGGGAAGATGATGAGCAACCGCCTACAGGGCAAGAACATCCTGATAACGGGCGCTGCGCAAGGTATCGGCCTTGCAATCGCGAAGGCGTTCATCAGCGAATATGCGGCCGTCTATCTCGTTGATCGCGATGCGGCGCTGCTGGCTCGGGCAGCGGCGGATCTCGCAAGCACCGGCGCCCGCGTCGGTTATCTGCCAGCCGATATAACCGATGCCGGAACGATCGCGCGGGTGGTTGCCGAGGCGAATGAGGAGATCGGTCCGCTGAACGCGCTGGTCAACAATGCAGGGGTCAACGTCTTTGCCGAGCCGCTCGCGACGACGGACGACGAATGGAACCGTTGTTTCGACATCAACCTCAAGGGTGCATGGAATTGCTGCAAGGCGGTGCTGCCGGGTCTGATCGAACAGGGCGGCGGCGTCATTCTCAACATTGCCTCGACGCATGCCTTTACCGTCATCCCGCACACGTTTCCCTATCCGCTGGCAAAGCATGCATTGCTGGGCATGACGAAATCGCTCGGTCTCGAATATGCGGCCCGCAATATCCGGGTCAACGCGCTGGCGCCGGGCTATGTATCGACGCAGAAAGTGATCGATTACTGGAACAGCTTTCCCGATCCGGAAGCGGCAAAGGCCGCGACGATGAAGCTGCATCCCGGCGGGCGGATCGCAACACCGGAGGAGATTGCGATGGCGGCGGTGTTCATGATCTCCGACGAGTGCCCGTTCATGAACGCCACCTGCCTGACGATCGACGGCGGCCTCAGCGTGCTGCAGCATTCCGCGTGAAAGGGCTTCAAGCCGGCTGATTTTTACGGGCCTGTCGTCTTCTGGCGATAGAGCATTATATTGCCATCGGGAAGACTATCTGATCTCCCGCAGGCATGGAGCGGCACCCTGCCGCTTGCTCGAAAACACAATCGAAACAGGAGGACGGCATGCAGATCAATCGCACGGCTTCGGCTCATTGGACCGGTGGCCTCAAAGACGGCAAAGGCCTGATCTCGACGCAGAGCGGCGCCCTGACGGACTACCCTTACGGCTTTGCCAGCCGCTTCGAGGGCATTCCCGGCACCAACCCGGAAGAGCTGATCGGTGCTGCCCATGCCGGCTGCTTCACCATGGCGCTGTCCTTGATCCTCGGTGAAGCCGGTTTCACCGCCGAGCATATGGAAACCTCTGCCAAGGTGACGCTCGAAAGCGTCGAGGGCGGCTTTGCCGTCACCGCCATCCATCTTTCGCTCTCCGGCCGCATCCCCGGCGCCGATGAGGCGACCTTTACCGAACTCGCCAATAAGGCGAAGGCCGGCTGCCCGATTTCCAAGGCGCTCGCCGCCGTTCCGATCACGCTCGACGTCAAGCTCGCCTGATTGCTGCTGCCGCCGACGATGTGCCGCGCCTCTCCGTCGCGGCACTTTCCATTTTCTCACGTCTTTCCAAGAACTCCCGATATTCGCCGCGCTGCTCGATGGCAGTTAGCCCTCACGCCGCATTCCCGTGCCGGTATATTGACAAATGCCGGCTGATATTTTACGACTGACGAAATTCGAAAATCGTCAGTCGTAATTCGGACTCCGAAAACCATGAACGATATCGCGGAAAATACGCTCGACGTCACCCGGCAGGAGAATGTCACCCGCATTCTCGATGCGGCCGAGCGGCTGTTTCGCCACTATGGCTACAGCAAGACGACGGTGGCCGACATTGCCCGCGATCTCGGCATGTCGCCGGCCAATATCTATCGGTTCTTCGCTTCCAAGGTGGAAATCCACCAGGCGCTCTGCGGCCGCATGCTCGCCACGGCCTATCAAATTGCCTACGACATCCGGCATCAGCCGATCAGCGCCAGCGAGCGGCTGCGCCGCTATGTCGAGACGCAACATCAGTTGACGCTCGATCTGATGCTCGACGAGATGAAGGTGCATGAGATGATCATCGTCGCGATCGAGCGCGACTGGCATGTCATCGAGAAGCATATCGACCGCGTCCATGATCTCATTGCCGAAATCATCGCCGAAGGGATCGCGGCCGGCGAGTTTGCCGAGCAGGACCCGGTCGTTGCCTCGCGCTGCTTCGGCGCGGCGACGATCAATCTCTGCCACCCGCAGATGGTGGCGCAATGTCTTTCCAAAACCAACCGCGCGAGCGTCGACGAACTGATCGATTATGTGATCAGGGCGCTGAAGAAATAACGGGCGGCAGCCGCCGCCGAATCCCCCGAAACGATCCAGGAGTGCGGAAGATGTTTTCGCTCAAGACCCTCAGCCACCGCGTGCCGTCCGTCGCCAGCCTCGTGCTCGTCAGCGCCGTCGGCATCGGCCTTTCCGCCTGCTCGGAGGAAAAGGCTGAGGTGAAAGAGGTCATCCGGCCGGTGAAGGTCGTCGAGATCGCCAGGGCCGGCGACACCCGCAAGCTCGATTATTCCGGCTCGGTCAAGGCGCGCACGGAGATGAACCTCGGCTTTCGGGTCGCCGGCAAGATCACCGAACGCCTCGTCGATATCGGCGATCGGGTGACGCCGGGCGACGTTCTCGCTCGCATCGATGCCACCGATTACCAGCTGGCGGTCAAGACGGCGGAAGCCAATCTCGCCGCGGCCGAAAGGGGCGTTGAAACCGCCGATCTGGCCAACAAACGCGCCGAGCAGCTGTTCGACAAAAGCGTCGCCCCGAAGTCGCAGCTCGAACAGGCCGCCCTCAGCCATGACCAGGCGATCTCGCAGCGCGATGCCGCGCTCTCGGCGCTCGATCAGGCGAAGAACCAGGTGAGCTACACCGATCTCAAGGCCGGCCAGAGCGGCATCGTCACATCGATCAATGCCGATATCGGCCAGGTGGTCGGATCCGGCACCCCCGTCGTCACCGTTGCCGTGGACGGCGAGAAGGAAGTGCAGATCGCTGTCCCGGAAAACGACATCGCCGAATTCAAGCCCGGCAAGACGGTCAAGGCAAGCTTCTGGGCCGACGACAGGCTGGTGCTCGACGGCAAGGTGCGCGAGGTTTCCGGCAGCGCCGACCAGCAGTCGCGCACCTTTGCGGTTCGGGTGAGCCTGCCGAACGATCCGCGCGTGCTTCTCGGCATGACGGCGACGATCGAGGCCGATATCAGCAACGGCAACAGCTACGTCTCGATTCCGCTCAGCGCGCTCGCTGAAAAGGACGGCAAGCAAATGGTCTGGACCGTCGACCGCGACACGGCGACCGTGCATGGCCGCGACATCCAGGTCGCCGATTTCACCGGCGACGGTGTGCATGTGACCGAGGGCCTCGATACCGGCGATCTCGTCGTTGCCGCTGGCACGCAATTCATGAGCGAAAATCTGAAGGTGAAGGTGCCGGACCAGCAATCGGCCCTGGCCTCCACGGACCAGACGGTCCGCTGATCGCGTCGCAAAGGGAAGAAGATCATGGATGCCACCACCACTGAAAAGCGGCCCTTCAATCTGTCGCGCTGGGCGATCGGCCATCCGAGCATCGCCCGCTTCCTCTTCGGCCTGATCATCATCACCGGTGTGCTCGGCCTGATGCGCATGGGCCAGCGCGAGGATCCGGAATTCACCTTCCGCGTCATGGTCGTGCAGGCGATCTGGCCGGGCGCTTCCATCCAGGAGATGGAAGACCAGGTCGTCAACAAGATCGAGCGCAAGCTGCAGGAAACGCCGCATATCGACTGGGTCAAGTCATATACACGGGCGGGCAGCGCGATTATCACCCTGCAGGTCAAGGGCGACACGAATTCGAAAGACGTGGCCGATGCCTTCTACCAGGTGCGCAAGAAGGTCGGCGATATCTCCAGCGAGCTGCCGCAGGGACTGCTCGGCCCCTATTTCAACGACGAGTTCGGCGATACCTTCATCACGCTGCACTCGATCCGCGGCGACGGCTATTCCTATCCGGAACTGAAGAAATTCGCGATCCAGGCGCGTGACATGCTGCTGACGACGCCGGGCGTCGAGAAGGCGGTCATCATCGGCGACCAGCCGGAGAAAATCTATATCGACGTCTCATCCAAGGCGCTCGCCGAGCGCGGCCTGACGATCCTCGACCTGCAGAACGCCGTCAAGGGCCAGAACAATGTCGATCCGGCCGGCTCCGTCGACACCGGCCTGCGCTCGGTGCGCATCTCCGTCGAAGGCGACGTCAAGAAGGCGGCCGATATCCGCGAGCTTCGCCTTCGCGCCGGCGGCCAGGTGACGCGCCTCGGCGATATCGCCACCGTCAGTTCCGGCCTCGAGGATCCTTATCAGCGCAAGTACCGCTTCAACGGCCATGAAAGCGTCCAGGTCGGCGTCGTCATGGCCAAGGGCTTCAATGTCACCGATGTCGGCAAGGGCGTGGAGGCGACCTATCAGCGCTTCGAGGACTCGCTGCCTTACGGCGTCGCCGTCGATCAGATCGCCAACCAGCCCGACGTGGTGACGGAGGCGATCAGCGAATTCATGCATGCGCTCGGCGAAGCCCTAGTCATCGTGCTTGTCGTCTCGTTCCTGTCGATCGGCTGGCGCTCGGGCCTCGTCATCGCCATCGCCATTCCGCTGGTGCTCGCTGCCACCTTTGCGCTGATGTACGAACTCGGCATCGACCTGCAGCGCATCTCGCTCGGCGCGCTGATCATCGCGCTCGGCCTGCTCGTCGACGATGCGATGATCGTCGTCGAGATGATGGAGCGAAAGCTGGAGGAGGGGCTGGTCAAGATCGAAGCGGCAAGTTTTGCTTATTCCTCGACCGCCTTCCCGATGCTGACCGGCACGCTGATCACCACGGCCGGCTTCATTCCGGTCGGCTTTGCCGCATCGACGGCCGGCGAATATGTTCGTTCGCTGTTTTATGTCGTCGGCATCGCGCTGGTGACCTCGTGGTTCGTCGCCGTCTACTTTACGCCGTGGCTCGGCTACATGATCCTCAAGCAGCGCCATCATGCCGGCGAGCACCACGACGCCTTCGACACGAGCTTCTATCGCCGGCTGCGCGGCACCGTCGGCTGGGCGGTCCGCCATCGGGTCATCGTGCTGCTCTTGACGCTCGGCACTTTCGTCACCAGCCTCTGGGCCTTCCAGTTCATTCCGCAGAATTTCTTCCCGCAATCGTCGCGGCCGGAAATCCTCGTCGATCTCTGGCTGCCCGAGGGCACCAGCATCAAGGAAGTCGAAGTCCAGGCCAAGGCGCTCGAAGCCAAGATGATGGATGATCCCGACAAGCGGTTCATCGCCACCTATATCGGCGAAGGCGCCCCGCGCTTCTTCCTGCCGCTCGACCAGCAACTGCGCAACCCGAACTTCGCTCAGCTCCTCGTCATGGCCAATGACGAACCGGCACGCGAACGGCTGATAGTCAAGCTGCGCACGACCCTTGCCGAAGACTTCCCGTCGATCCGCGGCAAGGTCGACCGCCTCTTCCTCGGGCCCCCGACCGGCTGGCCGGTGCAGATGCGCGTCATGGGACCGGACCGCCAGGAGGTGCGAGCGATCGCCGACCAGGTGAAGGCGCGGTTTGAGGCCAATCCGATGCTCGGCGCCATCCACGACGACTGGCTGGAACAGGTGCCGGCGATGAAGCTGGTGATCGACCAGGACCGCGCCCGGGCACTCGGCGTCACCTCGCAGCGGGTGCGGCAGATGCTGCAGACCGCCATGTCCGGGGCGCCGCTCGACGATTTCCGTGACGGCGAGGAGACGGTTTCGATCGTCGCCCGCGAGCCGGATTCCAGCCGCTCGCTGCTGTCGGCAGTCAATTCCGTCTATGTGCCGACCGATTTCGGCGGCTTTGTGCCGGTCTCGCAGGTCGCCAAGGTCGTGCCCGTCATGGAGCAGGGTATCGAATGGCGTCGCAACAGGCTGCCGACCATCACCATCCGTGCGACGCTGCCCGATGGCGTGCAGCCGAATGACGTGGTGATGAAGATGTATGCCGACATGAAGGACCTGCGCGACAGTCTGCCGGCCGGCTACAAGGTCGAGATTCAGGGCGGCGCCGAGGATGCGGCGGAAAGCCAGATGTCGATCGCCGCCAAGGCGCCGATCATGCTGGCCGTCATCGTCGTGCTGCTGATGATACAGTTGCAGCATTTCGGCAAGGCGATGCTCGTGCTCGCCACCGGCCCGCTCGGTATCATTGGTGCGGCGGCCGCCTTGCTGATCAGCGGCGCGCCTTTCGGCTTCGTGGCGATCCTCGGCGTCATCGCGCTGCTCGGCATCATCATGCGCAACTCGATCATCCTGGTCGATCAGATCGACCAGGATATCAAGGCCGGCATGCACCGGCAGGAGGCGATCGTCGGTGCCGCCGTGCGGCGTTTCCGGCCGATCATGCTGACGGCGCTGACCGCGGTGCTGGCGCTGATCCCGATCTCGCGCGGCGTCTTCTGGGGTCCGCTCGCCTACGCGATGATGGGCGGCATCCTGGTTGCGACAGTGCTCACCATCCTGGTTCTGCCTGCCGGCTACGCGCTTTTCTTCGGCCGTGAGCCGAAGACGAAGGACGCGTCAGGCCGAGATGCCGACGCCATCCAGGAAGAGGCGGATGACAGACATCCGCCGGCGTTGGCAGCTGAGTGAGGACGGCGCGGCGAAAGCCGCGCCGTTTTCCTTTGCGGGGCCGTTATCCTTTTCCAAGCGAGATTCGGGCGGTTCACGCACACGCGGACCGCCCACCCGCTAATGCGCTGTAATTCCTGTAACCCGCGCAGGCCGCTCCGCCGTGAACTCGGACGGCCGATTCCATTGCCGTCTCGAAAAAGCTAAGCTTGCGAATGCATGCCCAGAGATCCGCCGCGATCGCGGCCATGCATAACCGCGGATCAATTCGCGGAGGGAGGCACGACCATGGCCGATTACCATCTGGAAGCGAGCTGGAGCCCGGTCGAAGCGGGTCCCGGACGCCTGACCCTGACACTTTTCAACCTTTCGTCCGAGCCGCTCTCCGGCTTCTCGCTTACCTATCGGTCAGCGACGCGGATTGCCGACACCCACGTCTGCGACGGTGCCAGCCTGACGCGGCAAGTCGCGGATTTCCATGAATTCCTGCCGCCCGAGGGGCTGAGCATTCCCCCGGGCGGGCGCTGGCGGTTCACCGTCGAGGGGCTGGCCGACGAACCGAAACATCGGACGGACGGCATCAAATCGGCCTGTCTGACGCTCGGCGACGGCCGCCGCGTTGCGGTCGGCTTCGGCGATCTCTTACTCGAAGGTGGGGACGGCGGTCTGACGCCGCCGCTGCTGCCGCCGGGCCGGGTTGAGGAGCCCTTTGCGCTGCTGCCTTGGCCGCTGTCGGTCGGGCTGAGGGCGGGAGACCTGCCCTCCGTCCTCTATCCTGCCGAAAGGACCCGGCCGGAGGCGATCAAGGCGCTCTCTCTGCTTCTTGCGCTTTACCAGCGGCTCTATCCTGCCGAGGCGGCGCCGTTCTCGCTTGCTGCCGTCAAGGGCGGGCGGGCCATTCGGTTCGTCACCGAATCGTCGATCGCCGCCTTTGCTTACGAACTGCGTTTCAGCGCGCGGGAGATCGTGCTTTCGAGTGCGGATGCAGCGGGGCGGCACTATGGGCTGATCAGCCTGGCGCAACTGCTGCACGGCGCCCGCACCGATCGCGATGTCTTCAAATTCCCGAATTTCGGCACGATCGCCGATCAGCCGCGTCATGGCTGGCGCGGCTGCCATCTGGACGTGGCGGGGCAGTTCTATCCCGTGGCTGATGTCATGCGGCTGATCGATATCCTCGCCTGGAACAAGTTCAATATCTTCCACTGGCACCTGACCGACGACGAGGCCTGGCGGCTGGAGATCAAGGCCTATCCCGAACTGACGGAAATCAGCGCAGGAGGCGGGACGGATGAAAGGCCCATGTCTGACTTCAACGACGGTGCGCAAGCGCGCATCAGCCACTACAGGCAGGAGGACGTCAGGCGCATCGTTGCGCATGCCGCCTCGCTGCATGTCGAGGTGGTGCCGGAAATCGATATTCCCGGCCACAGCACCGCAGCGCTCTCGGCGCTGGCCGATCTTGTCGACCGGCAGGAGCCGGCGGACAGCTATCGCTCGCCGCAGGGCTATGCCAACAACGCCCTCAACCCGGCGGTCGAATTCACCTATGAATTCCTCGGCAAGGTGTTCGACGAGATGGCGGCGCTGTTTCCCGGCGAGTATGTCCATGTCGGCGGCGACGAGGTGGCAGAGGAGGCCTGGCTTTCTTCGCCGCTCTGCAGGACACTGATGAAGCGGGAGAGACTTGCTGGCACCGCCGAGCTGCAATCCTATTTCCTGAGGCGCATCAAGGCCATGTTGTCGGAGCGCGGCAAGAAGCTCGCCGGCTGGAACGAGGCGGCGCACGGTGGCGGCGTCGACCGCGACGGCACGCTGTTGATGGCTTGGGAAAAGCCTGAAACGGGCCCCGAACTGGCTGAGGACGGCTACGACGTGGTGATGACACCAGGAAAGGCCTATTATCTCGACATGGCGCAGGCCGAAGCCTGGGCCGAGCCCGGCGCAAGCTCGGCGGGTTTTACGCCGCCGGAGCGCACCTATGCTTATGAGGCTGAGCTGCCGGAGGCGCTGAGGGAAAAGATGCGCGGCGTCCAGGCCTGCATCTGGAGCGGCAACATCGCCTCACGCGCCCATTTCAACCGGCTGGTCTTCCCCCGCCTTCCGGCAATCGCCGAAGCGGCGTGGACGCCGTTGACACGCAAGGACTGGGATCGGTTCGCAGCAATCGTGCGGATGTGGCCGGTGCTTTAAAGCGCGGCTGCTTCGGCTTTCAGCCCCAGCAGCGCGGCGCCGATCAGGCCGGGTTCGATGCGGCATTGGCTGCGCACCACCAGCGGGCGGTCGAACTTGCGCAGGATGCGGGCACGCACGGCGTGGTCGAGTTCTGCAAGCAAGGGTTCGACATTGGACAGGCCGCCGCCGACCGGCACGATGGTCGCGCCGGTGATGTTGATCGTCAGCGCCAAGGGCGAGGCGACGAGATCGACATAGACGTCGATGGTGCGTGTCGCCTTCTCCTCGCCTTGCTGCCATTGACCGATGATCTCTTCGCTCGAAAGATCGAGATTGTGCAGCGTCTTGTGCAGGCGCTCCAGGCCGCGGGCGCCGCCGACGGTATCGACGCAGCCTTTCTGGCCGCAGCCGCAGGCATAGACAGGAATGACGGCTGGCGGATTGCCGGCTGCAGACGCGATGATCGGGCCATGACCCCATTCGCCGGCAAAGCCGCCGGCTTCGTTAACGAGGCGCCCGTCGGCGACCAGTCCGCCGCCGACGCCGGTGCCAAGGATGGCGCCGAAGACGATGCGGTGGCCGCGACCGGCGCCGAGGCCGGCTTCGGCGATGGCGAAGCAATCGGCGTCGTTGGCGATCAGCGCCGGCAGGCCGAGTTCGGCTTCGAGATCGGCCGCCAGTGCGCGGCCATGGATGCAGGGAATGTTGGCGCAGATCAGCCGCTGCGTATCGGGATCGACGACGCCGGCAATGGACAGCGCGATGAGGCTCGGCGCTTCGCCGGTTTCGGCGATGATGGCGCGCAGGGTGTCGACGAAAGCGGCGAAATCTTCCTTCGGCGTCGGGCGCCGGCCGAGCGGCACGATGTCTGTCTCGGAGCGGGCGATGCCGCCCTTGATGGCGGAGCCGCCGATGTCGAACGAAATGATCATTGCCACTCTGCCGCTTTCCTGGTCTGGCCCGTCTGCTCGCACTGTTGGCGGGGAATTACAAGACTTCATTCCCTTCTCGGCTTCAGGGTTGTGCCGTAATTCTGACCCTATAAGTCATTCAATTGGCATATTGCGCGGTCAAAATCGAATCCCGCACTTCCATCATCCACCGGTATCATGACAATCGAAAACGCCGATTCCAGCAAACGCCGAAGACCACGTCCGCCACGACCCAAAGGCCGCCGCCTCTCATCCATCCTGCGGCAGTTGGCCGCCGACCGCAGCCGGGAGCGGATTTCGATCGGTGATCTGTTCCAGACGATGGGCGACAGGGCGATCAGCGCGCTGATGCTGATCTTCGCGCTGCCGAACGCGTTTCCCACTCCGCCCGGCACCTCCGCCCTGCTCGGTGCGCCTTTGGTCTTTCTGGCGGCGCAGCTGACCTTCGGGTTAAAACCCTGGCTGCCCAGGGCGATCGCCGACCGTTCGGTGCTGCGGGAGGATTTCGAGAGCATCGTCGTCCGCATCCATCGCTGGCTGGCCTGGGCCGAACGCATGCTGAAGCCGAGGCTTGCCATCTTCGCCGAACCGCCGGCAGAGAATTTCGCCGGTCTTGCATGCTTGCTGCTGTCGATCGTGCTGGTGCTGCCGGTTCCGCTCGGCAATATCCTGCCGGCGATCACGATCTCGGTCTTCGCTTTCGGCATCATGGGCCGCGACGGGCTCTTCGCGCTCATCGGCTTCATCATGACCGCCGTGTCGCTCGTCATTGCCGGCGGCGTGATTTACAGCCTCGTAAAGGCGGGGGTCTATCTGGTGATGCAATGGTTTGCCTGATTGGCAGCGGTTATTCGGACAAGGCTTTTGTCAACAGGCTCGACATTCTCAGGAATTTTGTTTTGATCTGGTGCGGTACAGACTCGAAATCATATCCGGCGGGCGGCAAGCCGGCTCAATTTGCGTGGTAGACATCATATGGCAAAAAGATCCGAGACCCCTGCACGGCTCGACGATGCGGCGCGTGCCGGCTGGCTTTATTACGTCGCCGGGCGCACGCAGGACGAAATCGCCGCCTCGATGGGGATCTCGCGGCAGTCGGCGCAGCGGCTGGTGTCGCTCGCGGTCGCCGAACGTCTGATCAAGGTGCGGCTCGATCATCCGATCGCCGCGTGTCTTGAACTCGGCAGTCAGTTGCGGCGGAAATTTGGACTGAAACATGTGGAGGTGGTGCCGAGCGATCCGGGCTCCTCGTCGACCACCATCGGCATCGCCGAGGCGGCGGCGGCCGAGATCGAGCGCTGGCTGAAGCGGGCGGAGCCGATCGTGCTTGCGGTCGGCACCGGCCGTACGCTGAAGGCGGCCGTGGACCAGCTTCCGGCCATCGAATGTCCGAATCACCGCATCGTCTCGCTGACCGGAAATATCGCGCCGGACGGATCGGCCGCCTATTACAACGTCATCTTCAGCATGGCGGATGCGGTGAAGGCGCGGCACTATCCGATGCCGCTGCCGGTTCTCGTCACCTCAGCCGAGGAGCGGGAACTGCTGCACGGCCAGCAGCTTGTACGTTCAACGCTTGACATGAGCGCACAGGCCGACGTCACCTTCGTCGGCATCGGCGAACTCGGCATCGACGGGCCGCTCTGCGTCGACGGTTTTCTCGAGAAGGACGAGATGATGGAGCTGATGCGCGGGGGCGCGGTCGGCGAAATATGCGGGTGGATTTTCGATGTCGACGGCCGGCTGCTCGACAACCCGATCAACGAGCGCGTCGCGTCCGCGCCGATCCCGTCCCGTGAGGCATCGATGGTCATCGGGCTCGCTAAGGGCAAACGTAAATTCAAGGCGATCAAGGCTGCCGTCGTCGGCCATCAGATCAATGGATTGATCACCGACGAAGAGACTGCCGAGTTTTTGCTCAAGAACTGAGCAAAAAATTCTTCTTCTGAATCAATTGGATAGCTAGGATGTTCGGCATTGCAGCAACGATTGCCGATTGACATTTTCGGTCGTGTTGTGAGTAATTGCTCATGAGCAAAGCGAATGCTCACATCTCGTCTTCTGGGAGGAAGATATGACATTGAGAACTTTCCTGCTGGGCGCCTGCTCGGCATTGGCGTTTGCCGGCATGGCTTCGGCCGAAACGCTGACAATCGCGACCGTCAACAACGGCGACATGATCCGGATGCAGAAGCTGACGGATGATTTCAAGGCAAAGAATCCCGGCATCGACCTCGAATGGGTCACCCTCGAAGAGAACGTGCTGCGCCAGAAGGTCACGACCGACATCGCGACCAAGGGCGGCCAGTACGACGTTCTGACGATCGGCACCTATGAAGTTCCGATCTGGGCAAAACAGGGCTGGCTGCTGCCGCTCGACAATCTCGGCGACGCTTACGACGCCAACGACCTGTTGCCGGCCATCCGCAGCGGCATCAGCATGGACGGCAAGCTCTATGCCGCGCCGTTCTACGGCGAAAGCTCCATGGTCATGTACCGCAAGGATCTGTTTGACGCCGCCGGCCTAAAGATGCCCGATGCGCCGACCTGGGACTTCATCGCAGACGCTGCGAAGAAGATCACCAACAAGGACAAGGAAATCTACGGCATCTGCCTGCGCGGCAAAGCCGGCTGGGGCGAGAACATGGCCTTCCTCACGGCGATGTCGAACTCCTTCGGTGCGCGCTGGTTCGATGAACAGTGGAAGCCGCAGTTCGATCAGCCCGAGTGGAAGGACACGCTGAACTTCTACGTCAACCTGATGAAGGAAGCCGGCCCTCCGGGCGCCTCTTCCAACGGCTTCAATGAAAACCTGGCGCTGTTCCAAACCGGCAAGTGCGGCATGTGGATCGATGCGACCGTTGCTGCGTCCTTCGTCAGCAACCCGAAGGAATCCACCGTCGCAGACAAGGTCGGCTTCGCGCTCGCTCCGGACAAGGGCCTCGGCAAGCGCGGCAACTGGCTCTGGGCCTGGAACCTAGCCATTCCGGCAGGCTCGCAGAAGGTCGAAGCCGCCGAGAAGTTCGTCGCCTGGGCAACGAGCAAGGACTACACCAACCTCGTCGCCGAGAAGGAAGGCTGGCTGAACGCACCTCCCGGCACCCGCACCTCGCTTTATGCGAATGCGGAGTATCAGAAGGCCGCTCCCTTCGCCAAGATGACGCTCGACTCGATCAACTCGGCTGATCCGACCAAGCCGACCGTCAAGCCGGTCCCCTATGTCGGCGTCCAGTTCGTGGCGATCCCGGAATTCCAGGGCATCGGCACGGCGGTGGGGCAGCAGTTCTCGGCAGCCCTTGCCGGCCAGATTTCGGTCGATCAGGCGTTGAAGAGCGCGCAGCAGCTGGCAACCCGCGAAATGACCAAAGCCGGCTACATTAAGTAAACCTCCTGAGAAGGAGCGGATCCTTGACAATCCGCCCCTCTGGGCCGCCGATCGCCCGAACCGCATCGGCGGCCTCTTTTCCCGACAAAGCTGCCTTGCGGCCGCTCCCCGCTTCAGATCAGATCGGTGATTGCCATGGCAACATTACATACTCGCTCCGCGGCGCGCCTGATGATTGCGCCCTCCGTGCTGTTCCTTTTCGCGTGGATGATCGTTCCGCTCGCGATGACGATCTATTTCTCGCTCTTGAACTACAATCTGCTCAGCCCCGGCATGGAGAGCTTTGTCGGCCTGCTGAACTACGAATATTTCCTTTCCGATCCAGCCTTTATCGCCGCGCTGCTCAATACGTTGCTGCTTGTCGCCGGCGTTCTTGTCGTCACCGTCGTCGGCGGCGTCGCCTTTGCGCTGCTGCTCGACCAGCCGATGTACGGCCAGGGCATCGTGCGCATCCTTGTCATCGCCCCGTTCTTTGTGATGCCGACGGTTGCAGCACTCGTCTGGAAGAACATGTTCATGAATCCGGTCAACGGCCTGTTTGCGCATCTTGCGAAGGCGCTCGGCCTGCAGCCGATCGACTGGCTGGCGACTGCGCCGCTAGTGTCAGTAATCCTCATCGTCGCCTGGCAGTGGCTGCCTTTTGCCACCCTCATCCTGCTGACCGCGCTGCAGTCGCTCGACGAGGAGCAGAAGGAGGCGGCCGAGATGGACGGCGCCGGGGCGATCTCGAAATTCGTCTATATCATCCTGCCGCACATGGCCCGCGCCATCACCGTGGTGATCCTGATCCAGACGATCTTCCTGCTTTCGGTCTTCGCCGAAATCCTCGTCACCACCAATGGCGGGCCGGGTACCGACAGCACCAATCTCACCTATCTCGTCTATGCGCAGGCGCTCTTGCAATTCGATATCGGCGGCGCTTCGGCGGGCGGCATCGTCGCGGTCGTGCTTGCCAATATCGTCGCGATCTTCCTCGTGCGCCTCGTCGGCAAGAATCTGGAGGCTTGAGATGGCCAGAAAAGTCACAACGCAGCACAAGGTCATCGTCACCGCGATTGCCTGGACGCTCGGCATCCTGATCTTCTTCCCGATCCTGTGGACGTTCCTGACCAGCTTCAAATCGGAAGCTGACGCCATCGCGTCGCCGCCGCAGTTCCTGTTTTTCCACTGGACGGCGGAGAACTATGCCGAAGTGCAGAGCCGTTCCAACTATCTCAGTCACTTCATGAATTCGGTGGTCATTTCCTTCGGCTCGACGCTGATCGGGCTGGTCATCGCAATGCCGGCCGCCTGGGCGATGGCGTTTTCGCCGACCAAGCGGACCAAGGACGTGCTGATGTGGATGCTGTCGACGAAGATGATGCCGCCGGTCGGCGCACTGATCCCGATCTATCTGATGTTCCGCAATTCCGGCCTGCTCGACACCCGCACCGGGCTGGTGATCGTGCTGACGCTGATCAACCTGCCGATCATCGTCTGGATGCTCTACACCTACTTCAAGGAAATCCCCGGCGAGATCCTCGAAGCGGCGCGCATGGATGGAGCGTCGCTGATGAAGGAGATCATCTACGTGCTGACGCCGATGGCGGTGCCCGGCATCGCTTCGACGCTGCTCCTGAACATCATCCTTGCCTGGAACGAGGCGTTCTGGACGCTCAACCTCACCGCTTCGAAGGCGGCGCCGCTGACGGCCTTCATCGCGTCCTATTCCAGCCCCGAAGGCCTGTTCTACGCCAAACTCTCGGCGGCCTCGACCATGGCGATCGCGCCGATCCTGATCCTCGGCTGGTTCAGCCAGAAGCAACTCGTCCGCGGCCTGACCTTCGGCGCAGTGAAATAAGAAAAGGGAGACAAACATGGGCAGTATTACCCTTCAGAAGGTTTCCAAGGTCTTCGGCGAAGCCAAGGTCATCCCTTCGATCGATCTCGATATCAAGGATGGCGAATTCGTCGTCTTCGTCGGCCCGTCGGGCTGCGGCAAGTCCACGCTGCTGAGATTGATCGCCGGTCTCGAGGACGTTTCCGGCGGCAAGATCGTCATCGACGGCAGGGACGCCACCGAAAAGGCGCCGTCGGAACGCGGCCTCGCCATGGTGTTCCAGTCCTACGCGCTCTATCCGCATATGAGCGTGCGCAACAACATCGCCTTTCCGCTGAAGATGGCGGGCGTCGACAAGGCTGAGATCGACCGCAAGGTGACCGATGCCGCCCGCGTGCTCAATCTCACCGACTATCTGGAGCGCAAGCCGCGCCAGCTTTCCGGCGGCCAGCGTCAGCGCGTTGCGATCGGCCGCGCCATCGTGCGCCAGCCTTCGGCCTTCCTCTTCGACGAGCCGCTGTCGAACCTCGACGCCGCACTGCGCGTCAACATGCGCCTGGAAATTAGCGAACTGCATCAGCAATTGAAGACGACGATGGTCTACGTTACCCACGACCAGGTCGAGGCCATGACCATGGCCGACAAGATCGTCGTCTTGAACCGGGGCAATATCGAGCAGGTCGGCTCGCCGCTCGAACTCTACAGCCGGCCACGCAACCTTTTTGTCGCCGGCTTTATCGGCTCGCCGAAGATGAACTTCATCAGGGGCCAGAACGCCGCCCAGCTCGGCGCCCACACGATCGGCATCCGTCCCGAACATATGCTGTTGTCGATGGAGAGCGGTGACTGGAAGGGCAGGGTGGTGGTCGCCGAGCATCTCGGCTCCGACACTTTTCTGCATATAGATGCCGGTGGCATCGGCATGGTGACGGCACGCGGCAGCGGCGATTTTGCCGCCAAGGCCGGCGATACGGTCTACCTGACGCCGGACCGTTCGCGCATTCACAAATTCAACGAGGGCGGCCTTGCCATCTGAGGCAGGCGGCCGGCTGGGGGAGGCATGCGAGCTGGGCGATGGCGCCCGGCCGTTTCGGCAAGACCTTCAAGAGGACTGGAACATGACGTGCAAACTATCGCTGGCAACGCTTCCGGACGCGGCGCGCACTGCTGCCATTCCCCGATATGACAGGGCGTCGCTGAAAGCCGGCATCGTGCACTTCGGGGTCGGCAACTTCCACCGCGCCCACCAAGCGATCTATCTCGACGATCTCTTCAACGCGGGCACGGATCACGACTGGGCGATCGTCGGCGCCGGCGTGCTGCCGTCCGATGCCGCCATGCGTGAGAAGCTTGCGGCCCAGGATTTCCTGACAACCATCGTCGAGCAGGACAATAACAAGACCGGGGCGCGCGTCACCGCGCCAATGATCGACATCCTGCCGGTCGGCGATCCCGCCGCAATCATCGCCAGGCTTGCCGATCCCGAGATCCGCATTGTTTCGCTGACGATCACCGAGGGCGGTTACTTCATCGATGCATCGGGCACATTCAATCCGGCCCATCCTGATATCGCCGCCGACGGAAGCAGTCCCGACGCGCCGAAGACGGTGTTCGGGCTGATCGTCGCCGGCCTGAAGGCCCGCAGGAAAAAGGGCATCGGTCCGTTCACCGTCATGTCCTGCGACAACATTCCCCATAACGGCATCGTTACGGCCAATGCCGTGGTCGGCACGGCGGCACTTTCAGATCCCGCCTTTGCCGACTGGATCCGGGAAAACGTCGCCTTTCCGAATGCGATGGTCGACCGCATCACCCCGGCGACCGGCCAGCGGGAGATCGATTTCCTCAGGGACAATTTCGAGATCGAGGACAATTGGCCGGTCTATTGCGAGGAATTCAAGCAGTGGGTGCTCGAGGACAAGTTCACCGCCGGCCGCCCGGCGCTGGAAAAGGTGGGCGTGACCTTCGTGCCCGATGTCACCCCCTATGAGCATATGAAGATCCGCATCCTCAACGGCGGACATGCGGCGATCGCCTATCCGGCGGCGCTGATGGACATTCATTTCGTGCATGACGCCATGGAAGATCCTGTGATTCGCGCCTTCCTCGCCAAGCTTGAGAAAGACGAGATCATTCCGATCGTGCCGCCGGTGCCGAACACGTCGCTGACGGATTATTTTGCGCTGATCGAGCATCGCCTGCTCAATCCGAAGATAGCCGATACCATTCCGCGCCTGGCCCAGGACGGTTCGAACCGCCAGCCGAAATTCATCCTGCCGTCGACGCTCGACAATCTCCGCCAGAACAGGGATGTCGTCGGCCTGGCGCTGGTCTCGGCGCTATGGTGCCGTTATTTCGCCGGCAAGACCGACAGCGGCAAGGATATCGTCTTCAACGACGCCAGCGCCGAGCGCCTGCATGCGGCGGCGCTGAAGGCCAAGGACGAGCCGTCCGCCTTCCTCGCCTTCGACGATATTTTCGGTGAGGTGGCAAAATCCGAGCTCTTCCGCAAGCGTTTCGCCCATGCGCTCAAAACCCTGTGGGAAAAGGGCACGCGGGCGACGCTGCAGCTCTATCTCGACGGCAAGCTCGCGGTGTAAGGACCGGATGGCGGCATTCGCGCCGCCATCCGGTCCGGTCTGCGAGCGGCACGGACGTGCGTGCGAATTGAACTCAGGTTGGGTCTTTCATGGCTGATGCTGAACCAAGGCTGGTCATCTTCGATTGCGACGGCGTGCTCGTCGACAGCGAGCCGATCTCGATCAGCGTCCTCGTCGGCGCGATGAACGATCTCGGCGTCTCGATCAACGAAGATCAGGCCTATGAGCGCTTTCTCGGCCGCAGCCTGTCGACGCTCATCGATACGCTGGAAACCGAATTCAACGTCCATGCCAGCGAGGAATTCCTCGAACGCATCCGCATCGATCTCTACGCTCGCTTCCGCACCGAATTGAAGCCGATCGACGGCATCGCCGCGACGATCGACCGGCTCGGCATACCGTGCTGCGTCGCCTCGTCCAGCCAGATGGAGCGAATCCGGCTGTCGCTTTCCGTCACCGGCCTTCTCGACAGGCTGCCCGACATCTTCAGCGCGACCATGGTCAAGCGCGGCAAACCGGCGCCCGATCTCTTCCTGCATGCGGCGCACGAGATGCAAGTCGAACCTGGGTCCTGCGTTGTCGTCGAGGACAGTCCGGCCGGCATTGCCGCCGCCAAGGCGGCGGGTATGACGGTCTTTGCCTTCACCGGCGGATCGCATGCGAATTTCGCAGGATACCGTGCCGAACTCGACCGGCTTTCGCCTGATGTGGTGTTTGACGCCATGCCGCATTTGATACACCTTGTCCGCAACCATAAGCTGGACGGGACCAAGATTTGATGCCTGATCATGTGGTTGCGGTCGATGTCGGCACTGGCAGCGCACGCGCGGGTGTCTTCGATGCCGCCGGCCGTCTGCTCGCCAAGGCCGAACATCCGATCGCAATGAACCGGCCGCGCGAAAACCACGCCGAGCACGATTCCGAAAACATCTGGTCGGCCGCCTGCACGGCGGTGCGTAGCGCGATGGCGCAATCCGGCATCGCCGCCGCCTCGGTCGGCGCACTTGGTTTCGACGCCACGTGTTCGCTTGTCGTGCGCGACGCCGAGGGCCGCCAGATCAGCGTTTCCACCGGCGGCGAGCAGCGTTTCGACACGATCGTCTGGCTCGACCATCGGGCTCTGAACGAAGCCGATTTCTGCACGGCGACGGGGCACGCGGTGCTTGAGCATTCCGGCCACGTGATGTCGCCGGAAATGGAAATGCCGAAGCTGATGTGGCTGAAGAAGAAGCTGCCCGCCACTTGGGAAAAGGCCGGTTACTTCTTCGATCTCGCCGATTTCATGACATGGAAATCGACCGGCTCGCCCGCCCGATCGCGCTGCACGCTGACGGCAAAATGGAATTATCTCGCCCATCTCGAAAAAGGCTGGCAGCAGGATTTCCTGCAGCGCATCGGTCTCGAAGACCTTCAGGCGCGCGGGTGCCTGCCGGATGAGACGACGCCGGTCGGCGGCAGCGTCGGCCGGCTGACGCCGGAGGCGGCGGCAACCCTTGGGCTGACCACCGATTGCCACGTGTCGGCCGGGATGATCGACGCGTATGCCGGCGCGCTCGGCGCACTCGGCGGTTATGCCGCCGATGCCGTCAAACGCGAGCATCAGCTCGCTCTGATCGCCGGCACGTCGAGCTGCATCGTCGCCTTTTCGCAGGACCGCAAAACGAGCCACGGCATGTGGGGTCCCTATTACGAAGTAGTCTTCCCGCAGTCCTGGCTGGTGGAGGCCGGGCAATCGGCGACCGGGGCGCTGCTCGACCATATGGTGCGCATGCATGCCGCCGGCGGTGAGCCGACGGCGGCGCTGCACCAGAGGATCGTCGCGCGCATTGCCGAATTGCGAGCCGAGGAAGGCGATTCTTTCGGGGAGCGCATCTTCGTGCTTCCGGATTTTCACGGCAACCGTTCGCCCCGCGCCGATCCGCATGCGGTCGGCGTCGTCAGCGGGCTGACGCTCGATACCTCCTTCGACGGGCTCTGTGCGCTCTATTGGCGGTCTGCAGTGGCTATTGCGCTCGGCATTCGCCATATCCTTGAGAAAATGAAGGAATATGGCTATGTGGCGGATACGGTGCATGTCGCCGGCGGGCATGTGAAAAACCCGGTGCTGATGGAACTCTATAGCGATGCCACCGGCTGCAAGGTCGTGGTGCCGAAGATGAACGAGGCGGTGCTACTCGGCACGGCGATCGCTGCATCGGTTGCCTGCGGCCTGCACAAGGATTTGGCGGCTGCTGGCGAAGCGATGTATCCGGGCGGCGAGGAACGGCTGCCCGATAGGGCGAAGCAGGCCCTCTACGACCGCGATTACCGCCGCCTTTTGGCGATGTATCGGCACCGCGCCGAGTTGGAAGCGATGCGGTAGCCGCCGAAACGCGCGGTTTGAAGCTGTTTCAGTGGTTGGCCGTCTCGCCGAGGACGGTTGCGAATTCCAGCATGCGGCGGCGGCGAAGGGCGGCCTCTTCCCCGACTTCGAGAATGACCGATTCCGACAGGCAATCGAGCAGCGCGATCAGCGGTGGAAGATTGTCGAGATCGGGGGCGCGTGCGGGCGGCAGAGGCAGCATGACGTTCGACTGATCTGCCATCCAATCCGCCTGCTGCGGTGAAATAAGGATGACCTTGTAGCCGTAGCGCCGCGCGGTTCTGGCCAGCAGGCGCGCCTTGGCGAAGCGGCGACAGTCGATGATGACGAGCAGCGCGTCGTCGACCGCCGGCCGGGCAAAGAGGTCGGCAAAACGGTTGTCGGCGCCGTCGAGCGTGTGCACCCCGTCTCGGGCCTGTGTCAGCCGCTGGCAGAAATGATTGGCGAGGCTTGCAAGCCGCGCGTGGGTAGCGATCGACACTTCACGGGCGGTGCTGATCAGGCTGACGGCTTCGGACCAGTGCGGCTGCGCCGTCAGATGATAGATATGATGGAGCGCCTGGATCTGTTCAGCGACCAGCATGGCGAGCGGTTTGCCTTCCGCAGCATCCGCATGCAACTCGCTCATGGCGCTCTGCAACTGCGCCGGCGATGTCGTCACGGTCTCGCGGATCTCCACCTTGACGCTGTCCAGCCCCTGGTAACCGAGCGCGCGCAGGAAGCGCCCGACGGTCATCGGCGACAGATCCAGGCGATCGGCGACGGACGCCGCCGTCTCAAACGGCAGGTCATTCAGGTGTTCGGAGAAATATTTCGCGATACGGCGCTCGGCCGGTGTGCCGCTTTTAACGTATTGCCTGAGTTTGTGCACAAAGTCTTCCACGTCAGCCTCCCCCGTCTTCCCTCAGAGGCGTTCCGTGGATGCGCTATCGCGATCCCTTGTCTTTGCAACTATTGTCGGAAGCTGCTTCTCAGGCCCATGCTTATTTCTATTGGATATAATATTATATTAGCACTTATATTGCGACAAGTTTCTATTACAGCCTGCAATTTTATTCTCACTTGTCGGTCGCATTCGCCTTTCCTACATCTTCTGCGCAACCGGAGACGCTGAAGAAATGATCCTTGACGCTGCTCGACTATCCCTCGCCAACCTGTTCGCGCCGGAAACGCGGTCGGTCTTCTGGAAAGTGCTAGGCTTGACGATTCTGGTGCTGGTCGGCCTGTGGTTCGCGTTGCGCGGAGCCTTCATGGCCTTTCTCTTTCCCTGGCTGACGGGCTTCTTTCCCGATCTGCCGGAATGGGCGGGGTGGTTCACCCTGGTGTTTACGATCCTTGCGGGCATCGGCCTTGCGCTCCTGCTGGCGCTGTTGCTTTCGCCGGTCACGGCCTTGATCGCAGGCTTGTTTCTCGACGATGTCGCCGATGTTATCGAAAAACGCGACTATCCCACGGACGCACCGGGCACCGCAATGCCCTTTGGACCGGCGATGGCAAGCTCGATCAAGTTCCTCGGCGTGGTGATCCTCGGCAATATTGTCGCCTTGCTGCTGTTGTTCATCCCCGGCGTCAATCTGGTCGCGTTCTTTCTGGTGAACGGCTACCTGCTTGGACGGGAATTCTTCGAATTCGCGGCCATGCGCTTCCGCCCGCCGCAGGAGGCGCGGCTTTTTCGCGCCAAGCATGCGCCCACCGTCTTTCTCGGCGGGCTGGTGATTGCGCTGTTTCTGATGATCCCGTTCGTCAATCTGCTGACGCCGCTCTTTGCTGCCGGCATGATGGTGCATCTGCACAAGCTGATTTCGGCGCGCGACACCGGGTCGCGCGCCTGAGGCTCAGCCGGGCAGGGCGGAGGCGTCGTACATCGCAGCGAATTCCGCACTCGGCGGGATCGGCTTGATGATGTCGATCAGCACGCCGTTCGGATCAGCGGTGATGAAGTGCCGCTGACCGAAATCCTCATCGAGGATCTCTCTCAAAATCGGCAGACCTGCGTTCCGGCAGGCCTCGTAGATGCGATCGACATCCTCGACCTCGAAATTGAGCAGCAAGCCGCGAACCTCACCACGCGCGGTGGCAGGGATAGTCTCGTGCCTGCCGTCGAGGATGGCGAGCGCGACATGCTCCGCCTCGGCCGATTGCAGATGAACGTACCAATCGCTTTCAAAAACGGCCTTGAAGCTGAAGTGGGCGCAGTAGAAGGCGGCGGTGCCCTCAACGTCGCCCGTCATGATGACAGGATAATAGCTGGTCGATTTCATCTTCCCTCCTTTTTACATACAGTCTGTATGTTTTTGTGTATTAACATACATGCAGTTTGTATGTAAACAGACGGTATGAGCCGCAGCAATCGCGAGAGAACCGAACAGACAAGGCAGGCGCTGGTCGACGCCGGGCGGCGTATCTTCGTCGAGAAAGGTTATGCCGAAACCGCGACGCCGGAGATCGTTGCGGCGGCAGGCGTGACGCGCGGGGCGCTCTACCATCATTTCGAGGACAAGAAGGCACTGTTCCAGGCGGTGATCGCGTGCGAGGCGCAAGCGGTGGCCAAGGCAATCGAGGCGGCTTCGGCGCCGGAGCATGGGGCGCGGGCTGCACTGATCGCCGGCGCTTCAGCCTATTTCGCCGCGATGGCGCAGCCGGGGCGGACACGGCTGCTGCTGATGGAAGCACCTGCCGTTCTCGGATCGCCGGCGGTCGCGGCACTGGATGCGGAGAATGCGGAGGCGAGTTTACGGGAAGGACTTGCGGCGTTTCTGCCGGAGGCAGGCGCCTTGCTCGACCCGCTGACATCGCTGCTGTCGGCGTCTTTCGACCGTGCCGCGATCTCGATCGAAGCCGGTGGGGAGCGGCGAGATTACGAGCGGGCGATTGCGGCCTTACTCGACGGCCTCGCCGATCACCTGCGGCGGTAACTCGACGAGCGGCGCCGGAATATCCGAGCTTTTTTCCGGCGATTTGCAGATGTCGGCGATGACGCACCGCTCGCATTCGGGGCGGCGCGCCTTGCAGGTGTAGCGGCCGTGCAGGATCAGCCAGTGATGGGCGTGATAGAGGTACTGTTTCGGCACGACCTTCATCAGCCGCGCTTCGACCTCGTCGGGCGTCTTGCCGGGGGCCAGCCTGATGCGGTTGGCGATGCGGAAAATGTGGGTGTCGACCGCCATCGTCGCCTGGCCAAAGGCCATGGAGAGCACGACATTGGCGGTCTTGCGCCCGACGCCCGGCAGGCGGACCAGTTCCTCGTGCGTTTCCGGTACCTTGCCCGCGAATTCGTCGACCAGCATCTGGGAAAGCGCGATGACGTTCTTTGCCTTGTTGCGATAAAGGCCGATCGTCTTGATGTAATCGCGGACCTTCTCCTCGCCGAGATCAAGCATTTTCTGCGGCGTGTCGGCGACTTTGAAGAGCGCCCGCGTCGCCTTGTTGACCCCGGCGTCGGTTGCCTGGGCCGAAAGCGCCACGGCGACGACGAGGGTAAAGGGGTTGGTATGCTCGAGTTCGCCCCTCGGTTCCGGCCGCTGCACCGAGAAACGGCGGAAGATCTCCTCGCGCTCAGCCACGGAATAGGCGGTTTTCACCGCCGCTGCCGGTTTGCGGCGGGTGATGACATTCGAGTTTTGGGATGGTTTGCCAACGGATTTGAGTTTCGGATTCGCCATGGAGAATCTATACTCAACGGCCATGATGGAAAGCAACGTCGACGACTTCAACGAAAAGCCTGTTTTCGCAGCCGAACTCTTTCCCCACCGATCGCTCGGGCGCAAGGGCTTCAAGGTGCTGCTCATTTTGTCGGGCGCCGTGTGCTTTCTCTACGGCATGTTCTTCACCGTGACCGGCGCCTGGCCGATCGGCTTCTTCTTCGGACTGGATTTCGTCCTGCTTTACGGTGCGTTCTGGCTGAGTTACCGCTCCGGAAGGGCACGCGAGGAAATCACGGTGTCGCGCACGGATGTTTCGGTGCGCAAGTTTGCGCCGTCGGGGCGGATGGTGGAGCATCATTTTAACCCGTTCTGGGCGCGTTTCCTTGTCCGGCGGCATCAGGAAATCGGCATCCTCTCCATGCAGATTTTCGGCGAGGGCCGGCGTACGGATGTCGGCTCCTTCCTGAACCCTGATGATCGCGAGAGTTTCGCCAAGGCTTTCAAAGGGGCGCTCGCCACGGTCAAGCAGCGTCTTTGAACCGATCTGCCGGAGGCGCAAGAATCGGGTGGCTTGGCCGTCCGCCCTTGATTATCTCCTGTCTAAAGGAGAAAAACGATGAATATGATCGCGAAGCTCGACACAGATATCACCCCCGGCGGCCCCGACTACGATACCGTCCGTCGGGTCATCGAACTCATCAGCGAAGAATATCGCGACCAGCCCTCGCTGGAAGCGATCGCGGCGCGGCTGAACCAGTCCCCAACGCAGCTTCAGAAGACCTTCACCCGCTGGGCCGGCCTCTCTCCCAAGGCCTTTCTGCAAGCCGTCACGCTCGACCATGCCAAGCGGCTGCTGCGCAAGGAAGAGATGCCCTTGCTAGAAACCTCCATCGAGGTCGGGCTTTCCGGCCCGAGCCGCCTGCACGATCTCTTCGTCACCCATGAGGCCATGTCTCCGGGCGAATGGAAGGCGAAGGGCGGCGGCCTGACGATCCGCTACGGCTTCCACAATTGCCCCTTCGGTGCGGCTCTCGTCATGGTCACGGATCGCGGCCTCGCCGGCCTTGCCTTCAGCGACAGCGGCGACGAAAAGGCCTGTCTGGAAGACATGACCTGCCGTTGGCCGAATGCGGAATACATCGAGGACCGGCAGGGGACGGCTCCCTACGCCGAGCGCATCTTTCAACCGGGCCGCTGGACATCGGACCAGCCGTTGCGGGTCGTCTTGATCGGAACGGATTTCCAGGTCAGAGTCTGGCAGAGCCTGCTGAAGATCCCATTCGGCAAAGCCGTGACCTATAGCGATATCGCCAGGGATATCGGCCGGCCGACCGCCATGCGCGCTGTCGGGGCTGCCGTCGGGGCCAATCCGATTTCCTTCGTCGTGCCCTGCCATCGCGCGCTTGGCAAGAACGGAGCATTGACCGGATATCATTGGGGCCTGACCCGCAAGCGGGCCATGCTCGGCTGGGAATCAGCGCACGCCTGAGGGGAGCGGCAGGTTCATTCGTCGCCGCCGCCCACCACTGCATTCCCCCGCTATCGCTCTGGTACTTCTCTCCGCTGGGGAGAAGAGGCTGGCGGTTAGATTGGCGGTGATGTCTCAGCCAATTCCAACAGTGCCCGCGCCGCGCTTTCGTCGGTGATCAGCGTGTTGCAGCCGATGCGTTTGATCGTGGCGCGGATGGCGACGGCACGATGGGCGCCGCCGGAGGAGAGTACGATGTGCTTGGCTTCCTTCAGCGTGTCGAGATCGACGGACATCACCCGACGATTGATCGAGTGGTCGACCGAATTCCCATCTCTGTCGAGGAAGTTGAACATGGTGTCGCAGACGCAGCCGGCGTCGATCAGTTCCTGCAGTTCGGCTTTCGATATCCAGCCTTCCGACAGCGAGGTCGAATGCGGGCCGATATCGCCGCAGCTGACGATCGCCAGATCAAGATTCTCGGCGAGACGGTAGATGGTGTCCAAGCCGCACTTCTCGATGAGATTGCGTTTGGTTTCGACGGAATCGACCAGAAGCGGCGCCAGGAACATGTAGCATTCGGCGCCGAGCTGATTTGCCAGCCGCCACGTATAATCGATCGGGTTCGTCTGGTGGACGGCGACGATGCCGCCGAGCAGCGACACGACCTTGCAATTGGCGCGGCGCGGCGGCCGGAAGCTCGACAACGAGGCTGTCATCGTGCGGCCCCAGCCGACGCCGATCGTATAGTCGTCCGGGATGGCTTCGGAAAGGAACTGGCCAAGCGCCAGGCCGACATTCTTCGCCAGCGAAGCGACGTCGCCATGGACCGGCGCCGGCACGACGATCGCCTCGTCGAGGCGGTAGGCGCGCTCCAGCTTCACCGAAAGCTCGACGCAATCGCCGATCGAATCGTTGATCCAGATCTGGACTTCGCTGCGCTTCATCGCCTCGTCGAGCAGTCGGATGACGGTGGTGCGGCTGATACCGAGCTGTTCGGCGACATCCTTCTGAGTCAGGCCCTCGTTGTAATAGAGCCATGCGGCCCGCAGCCGCAGCGAGGATGCCTCCGAATAGGCCGTATGCGTGCCGCGTTTGAGTTTGACCACATGTCCTCCAGCCGAATTCCTGCCCTAAATCCCATCAGGGATGAAGGGCTGTCGCGGCGCATTTGTTGCGGGGATAATGACGGGTGTGACACTTATGTCAATCGAAATGCACAAATGTCCTTGACTTTTCCTCGGGCGAACGGCGATAGTCCGGCCGACACGAAGTCCTTTTGTCCGTCCGAGGAGGACATAGTGCGAGCATGCCGAAAGTCACGACCGGCCTTGCAGCCGCAGGCCACATCGCTTGCGTTCGGCGTGCGGTTTGCCCGCGGGAACACGGCCACTGTCCTTCACGTTTACGAATCATCGGTGACGGATGTGCGCATTTTCGCCAGAAGCATGCCGGCCACCTGTCGGTAGATCACCTTTGCCGGGCGGAACTCGCGCCGGTCGCAGCCAAGTTCAACAAGGATTATTGACGATGACATCCAAGCTTGACCAACTCCGCCAGATTACCACCGTCGTCGCCGACACCGGCGACATCGAGGCGGTTGCGCGCCTGAAGCCGGTCGATTGCACGACGAATCCGAGCATCGTGCTGAAGGCGCTCGGCACACCGATGTTTGCCGATGCCATCAAGGAAGCCGTCGCCTGGGGCAAGACGCAGGGCGGCAATCCCGAAGCCGTCTCCTCCGCCGTCGCCGATCGCCTCGCGATCTCGGTCGGCGCTGCGCTGGTGAAGCTCGTCCCCGGCCGCGTCTCGACCGAGGTCGATGCCGACCTTTCCTTCGACACCGAGGCTTCACTTGCCAAGGCGCGCTCGATCATTGCAGCCTATAAGGACCGCGGCATCGAACGGGACCGCATTCTTATCAAGCTCGCGTCCACCTGGGAGGGCATCCGCGCCGCCGAAGTGCTGCAGAAGGAGGGCATCGACTGCAACCTGACGCTTCTCTTCAGCAAGGCCCAGGCGATCGCCTGCGCCGATGCCAAGGTGTTCCTGATCTCGCCTTTCGTCGGCCGCATTCTCGACTGGTACAAGAAATCGACCGGCAAGGATTACACCGCCGAGGAAGATCCGGGCGTCATCTCCGTGCGTGATATCTACAACTATTACAAGGCGAACGACATCAAGACGATCGTCATGGGCGCCTCCTTCCGCAATGCCGGCGAAATCGAAGCCCTTGCCGGCTGCGACCGGCTGACCATCAGCCCGGCCCTGCTTGACGAACTTTCCAAGGACGAAGGCAAGCTGGAGCGCAAGCTCTCGCCCGAGAGCCGCAAGCCCGACGCCAAGGTCTCGGTCGACGAGAAGACCTTCCGCTGGATGATGAACGAAGACGCGATGGCGACGGAAAAGCTCGCCGAAGGCATCCGTGCCTTCGCCAAGGACCTGACGACGCTGCGCACTATGGTGCAGAAGGAACTGCAGCTCGCTGCCGCCTGATCGAGGTGCGCAAACAAATTTTAGGCGCGGAGGCCGGCTGGCCTCCGCGCCTTTTTCGTGCTGATATCAACGGCCTATGCGGCCGGAGGCGACGATAGTGCAAGAGAAGCGGGCAAGTTCTTTGGCGACATTTTTCCGAAGACATGCAAGTTTCATCATCGCTTTCGTGGCCGGGCTGGCGGTCTTTATGCTGGTGACATCGCGCGAGGTCAGCGCCCGCAACATCCTGTTCGGGTGGAATGCGAGCGCCGGCGTGTTCATCGTGCTCAGCTGGCGCAAGATGCTACGGGCGACGGTCGAAAGCATCCGCGAACGCGCCGCAGATCTCGATTTTTCCGATACGGTCCTTTTGGTCCTTTCGATCGGCGCGGCGGTTGCCAGCATCGCCGGCATCGGCCTCGAGCTTCATTCGATCAAGGAGGCTACACCTGACGTCGCGCTCACGCGGGCAGGCGGCGCCGTGCTGACGATCCTGATCTCCTGGGTTTTTCTGCACACACTCTTCACCATTCACTACGCCCACTATTTCTATGGTGGTGCCGACGAAGAGGGCGGCTTGAAGTTTCCCGACGGGATCGAAGAGCCCAGCTATTGGGACTTCCTCTATTTCTCCTTCACCATCGGTGTTGCGGCGCAGACGGCGGATATCGCAGTCGGGTCGACCGGCATGCGTAAGCTGACGCTGTTGCATGCCGTGCTGTCTTTCCTGTTCAATACGACGATCCTGGCACTGGCGATCAATGTCGGCGCAAGCCTGCTATAATGCGGTTGCCACAGCGGCGGCGAGGATCGGAGAACCGGCTGGCCCAAGATAGGATGGACGAGGAAGCTCAAGAACGAGCGGCTGGCCGATCGCCGCTCTTCGACCGGAGGTTAAGATGGAAAGCGCCTCAAGCCGGCTGCGGCCGGCCGATCTCATTCTTCTCCTGGGCAGGCTCCTGCTGTCGCTGATCTTCCTGCACGAGGGCTTGTCGCTTGCGGCCGATCTCGCCGCAACCGTGGACGCTTTCGAAAAGCTCGGTCTTTCGGCGCCGATCGCCTTTGCTACCATCGTCCTTCAGGTCGGCGCCGGCCTTTGCGTTGCGACCGGGTTCCTCAGCCGGCTCGGCGCCTTGGCGCTGGCGCTCTTTTGTCTGGCAACCGCCGTTCTCTTCCACACCAACTTTGCAAGCCAGAACGAGCTCCTGCATTTCGAGAAGGATCTGGCGATTGCCGGCGGCATGTTCGTCCTGGTGGCTGCGGGCGCGGGATCGATATCGATCAGCCATCTGCTGAAAAAACGGACGGACCATATGCACCCCTGGCTAAGGGCGATATTATAGCAGGCGCGATCCTGGCCGCTGCCATCGAAAGTCCGGATAGAGAGCGAGAGACGTGGCTTCAGGCCGGCGGCTTGCCAAATGCTGCCGGCCGGAGCCGCTTACAGGACCGCCTGTCCAGCCATCAGTGCAAGGACGAGGAAGATCAGGAAGATCACCAGGGCGATGCCGAAGAGCACGCGGGCGATAGTCGCCGTGGCTGCGGAAACACCGGAAAATCCGAAGAAGCCGGCGACGATCGAAATCACGAAAAATATCAGAGCCCATTTCAGCATGGCGTCATCCTTTGCTTTTGCCTGAGAAGACGCCGCAGCCGGGAAATTGTTCCACATCGTCGACTGGCGATCAGCCGGAGAATGCTGGCGGAGGTCTCGATGTTGCCGGACAAAACGCTTGCGCGGCGGTCGGCGCTTTCCGACGCCTACAGCTGGACTGCCCGAGCCTCCCCAGATTCTGCCTTACGCCGTTAGCCGTGATTGATCATCACGTGGCGAACGGCGGTGTAGTCTTCCAGAGCATAGGTCGACAGGTCCTTGCCGTAGCCCGACTGTTTGAGGCCGCCGTGCGGCATCTCGTTGACCAGCATGAAATGGGTATTGATCCAGGTGCAGCCATATTGCAGCCGGGCGGCGGTCTTCATGCCGCGGCCGATATCCCTGGTCCAGACCGAGGACGCGAGGCCGTAGTCGCTGTCGTTCGCCCAAGCGATGGCGTCGTCGGCGTCGGAGAAGCGGGTGACCGAGACGACCGGCCCGAATACCTCACGGCGGACGATCTCGTCGTCCTGAAGCGCGCCGGCAATGACTGTTGGCGTAAAGAAGAAGCCCTTATCGCCGGAGACCTTGCCGCCGGTGGTAATCTCCATGTGCTTGTGTTCGGAGGCGCGGGCAACGAAGCTTTCGACGCGGTCGCGCTGGCGCCGGGAGATCAGCGGGCCGATTTCGTTTTCGGTATCGTCGGCGTGGTTGAAGCGGATGCTCGCGACGGCCGAGGAGAGATCGGCGACGAAATTGTCGTAAACCCTGGCATCGGCATAAATGCGGCAGGCGGCGGTGCAGTCCTGGCCGGCATTGTAATAGCCGAAGGTGCGGATGCCTGACACGACGGCATCGATGTCGGCATCATCGAAGACGATGACCGGCGCCTTACCGCCGAGTTCCAGATGGGTGCGCTTGACCGTCTTGGCGGCGGCCTGCAGCACCTTTTTGCCGGTGGCGATATCGCCTGTTATCGAGATCATGCCGATCTTGGGGTGATTGATCAGCGCGTTGCCGACGCTTTCGCCGCGGCCGAGAATGACGTTGACGACGCCTTCGGGTAGGATTTCGGATAGTAGCTTCGCCATCTTCAGTGCCGTCAGCGGCGTTTGCTCCGAAGGCTTGAAGACGACGGTATTGCCGCCGGCGATCGCCGGCGCCAGTTTCCAGGCCATCATCATCAGCGGGTAGTTCCACGGCGCGATCGAGCCAACGATTCCGATCGGATCACGGCGGATCATCGAGGTGTGGCCGGGCAGGTATTCGCCGGCGGCCGGAGCGTGCAAGTTGCGCACGGCGCCGGCAAAGAAACGATAACAGTCGACGATCGCCGGGATCTCGTCGTTCAGCACTGATTTGATCGGCTTGCCGCAATTCAACGCCTCCAGCGCAGCGAAGGCTGCGGCATCCTTCTCGATGGCGTCGGCAATTTTCAGCAGATAACCGGAGCGCTCGCCCGGTGTCGTCTGCGACCAGCCGGCGAAGGCTTTTTCGGCGGCATTTACGGCGTCGTCGATCTGCGACAGCGAGGCTTCGGCAAGGTCGATCACCGTCTCGCCGGTCTTCGGGTTCAGGATGTGTTCTTCCGTCTCCGTGCCTTTTTCGAAGCGCGAACCGATCAGCATCTGGGTATCCATGATGTTCTCCCTGTTATTTGCCGCCGCCGGCGATCTGGTCGCCGTCGCGGGTGAGGTAATAGGCTGCCAGGATCGGCAGGAAGGTGACGAGCACCACCACCATGGCAACCACATTGGTGACCGGGCGCTGGCGCGGGCGGATGAGTTCTTCGAGCATCCAGATCGGCAAGGTCGATTGCTGGCCACCGGTGAAGGTGGTGACGATGACCTCGTCAAAGGAAAGCGCGAAAGCCAGCATGCCGCCGGCCAGAAGGGCGGTGCCGATATTCGGCAGGATGACGTGGCGGAAGGTCTGGAAGCCGTCGGCGCCGAGATCCATCGAGGCCTCGATCAGCGAACCGGAGGTGCGGCGGAAGCGGGCGACGGCATTGTTGTAAACGACGACGACGCAGAAGGTGGCGTGGCCGAGTACGATGGTCCAGACCGAAAACGGGATGTCGAACAGGCTGAAGGCGGAGCGCAGCGCAATGCCGGTGATGATGCCGGGAAGTGCGATCGGCAGGATGACCAGCAGCGAGATCGCCTCGCGGCCGAAGAACTTCGTCTGGCTGACGGCCGCCGCGCATAGTGTGCCGAGGACGAGCGCGATCGCGGTGGCAATGACGGCGACCTGGACGGAAAGACCGAGCGCCGACCAGACATCCGGCCGGTTCCAGGCGATGGCAAACCATTGCAGCGTCAGGCCGGGCGGCGGCCATTGATAGCTCTTTTCCTCCGTCGTGAAGGCATAGACGAAGATTAGCAGGATCGGCAGGTGCAGGAAGAGCAGTCCGCCGGCGGCGGCGATCTTCAAGGGCAGCGGCGATGTCTTGAGGTCAGAGCGCATCGAAGGCTCCCAGCTTTTTGGCGAGCGACAGGTAAAGCGCCATGATGACGATCGGCACGACGGAGAAGGCGGCGGCGAGCGGCACGTTGCCGGCCGTTCCCTGCTGGGCATAGACGGCCTGGCCGATGAACAGCCTGGACGAGCCGATGATCTGCGGGATGATGTAATCGCCCAATGTCAGCGAGAAGGTGAAGATCGAACCGGCGACGATACCGGGCAGCGCCAGCGGCAGAAGCACCATGCGGAAGGTCTGGCGCGGCGTGGCACCGAGATCGGCCGAGGCCTCGATCAGATTGCCGGGCACACGCTCGAGGGCCGCCTGCGTCGGCAGGATCATGTAGGGAAGCCAGATATAGACGAAGACGATGAAGGTTCCGAGATAGCTCACCGAGAGCGAATTGCCGCCGACGACGGGCAGATTGAGGATACCGTCGAGCAGCCAGGAAAGGTGCAACTCCTCGAAGAGCCAGGTCAGGATGCCTTCCTTGGCGAGGATCAGCTTCCAGGCGTAGACCTTGACGAGATAGCTCGACCAGAGCGGCAGCATAACGCCGAGATAGAAGAGCACCTTCCATTTGCCTTGCGCATAGCGTGCCGCGTAATAGGCGATCGGAAAGGCGATCAGCGCGGAAGCGAGGGTGACGAGCGCGGACATCGCGACAGTGCGGATGATGATGTCGAAATTCGTCGGGCTCAGAAGCTGGGCATAGGTCGCAAGGGTGAATTCGTAATTCACCAGACCGGAGAAATCGTCGATCGAAAAGAAGCTCTGCAGCAGCAGGGCGATCAGCGATCCGATATAGATGATGCCGAGCCAGAGCAGCGGCGGCGTCAGCATCAGGAAGAGCAACAGCTTCGGGTGCCGCCAGAAGACATCCGACATCCGGCCGAACAGCCCGCTGCGTCCCGGCAGCATCGATGTCTTGGCGTCGGAGAGGGTGAGCGCCGTCATGCCGCATCGTCCATATAGTGGATATCGGCCGGCTGCCAGGCAAGCCGGATACCGGCGCCGACATCGGGCACGGGCGCGCCGGCCGGCAGCATCACATGCAGCCGGCTGCCGCGGAGATCGACGCCGAGACGGGTGGCGGCGCCGAGGAAGCTCGCATGTTCGACCGTCGCCTCGATGCCGTCGCCTGCCAGGCGGATCGCCTCGGGCCGCAGGCTCGCCCAGCGTTTCTCGCCGCCGAGCGCGGCTATCAGATCCGGCGCGATCACGTTCGAGGAGCCGACGAAATCGGCGACGAAGCGGGTCCTCGGGCGGCGGTAAATATCCTGCGGCGTGCCTTCCTGGACGATGTTGCCATTGTTGAAGACGGCGACACGATCGGCCATGGACAGGGCTTCGCCCTGATCATGCGTGACGAAGACGAAGGTGATGCCGAGCGCGCGCTGCAGGCTCTTCAATTCCTCCTGCATCTGCTCGCGCAGCTTCAGATCGAGCGCGCCGAGCGGCTCGTCGAGCAGCAGCACCTTCGGCTTATTGACGAGAGCGCGGGCGAGCGCCACGCGCTGCCGCTGACCGCCGGACAACTGGCCGGGGCGGCGGGCGCCGTAGCCCGGCAGCTTGACGAGCTCCAGGGCATCATTCGCCGCCTTCAGCCGTTCCGCCTTGCCGACGCCCTTAACCATCAGCCCATAGGCGACGTTGTCGAGGATGTTCAGATGCGGGAAGAGCGCGTAGTCCTGGAACACGGTGTTGACGTTGCGGCGATAGGGCGGCACGCCATCGGCTGTCTCGCCGAAGATCTGGATATGGCCGGCACTCGGCTGCTCGAAACCGGCGATCAATCTCAGGCACGTCGTCTTGCCGGAGCCGGACGGACCGAGCATTGCGAAGAATTCACCGGGCGCGATCTCAAGATCGACGCCGTCGACGGCGCGAACCTGGCCGAAATGGCGCGATACCTGCTGGAAACGGACGGCTGACGTCATTGGAGCGCTCCGGGTCTTGCAATGCTTAGAGAGGGCTTCGGTCTTGGCTGATGAAGACCCGCCCCAACCCCTCCCCACAAGGGGAAGGGCTTAATCTGCCGCACCCTCGCGAAGAATTCGGCATCCAAAGAGGAGTAAGGCGGTGCCTCATAGCCCCTTCCCCTTGTGGGGAGGGGTTGGGGCGGGGTCTTCAACCACACAAGCCGACTTGGCTGTTACCGCCCGCCGATCACGCCGATATAGTCCGACACCCAGCGATGGTACGGCACGCATTCGCTTTGCGTCGCGCATTTGGCGACCGGGGTCTTCCAGAACTTGATCTTGTCGAAGTGATCGAAGCCGTTGGTGGCGCAGCCGGCATCGCCCATCAGTTCGTTGCCCTTGCAGGCGGCGGGAACGGAGGGGACGGCGCCGAACCAGGCGGCGGCGTCGCCCTGGACCTTGGCCTGCAGTGAATGTTCCATCCACATATAGGCGCAGTTCGGGTGTTCGCTGTCGGCGTGGAGCATTGTCGTGTCAGCCCAACCGGTGACGCCTTCCTCCGGGAAGGTGGAGGCGATCTTCTGCTTGTCGGCCTGCAGCAGGTTGACCTGGAAGGGCCAGGAGCCGGAGGCGACGACGCCTTCGTTCTTGAAGTCGTCGATCTGGATCATCGCATCGTGCCAGTAGCGCGAGACCAACTTGCGCTGGCCGCGCAGCAGATCGAGGGCGGCCTTGTACTGATCCTCGGTCAGTTCGTAAGGGTCCTTGATGCCGAGGTCCGGCTTGTGGGCCATCAGATACATGGCCGCGTCGGCAATATAGATCGCGCCGTCATAAGCCTGGACGCGGCCCTTGTTCGATTTGCCATCGGGCAGCGTCTGTTCCTCGAAGACGACGTTCCAGCTGGTCGGCGCCTTGTCCTTAAAGGCATCGGTATTGTACATCAGCACGTTCGGGCCCCAGAGATAGGGCACGCCGTAATGCACGTCGCCGACCGTATACCAGGCGCCGTTCTGCAGGCGCTGGTCGACATTCTTGAAGCTCGGGATCAGATCGGTGTTGATCGGCTGGACACGTTTGCCGGCGATGAGGCGGAGCGACGCGTCGCCCGATGCAGTGACGAGATCGAAGCCACCCTCGTTCATCAGCGACACCATTTCATCCGAGGTGGCGGCGGTCTTGACGGAGACCTTGCAGCCGGTCTTCTTTTCAAAATCGGTGACCCAGTCGTAATTCTTGTCGGTTTCGCCGCGCTCGATATAGCCGGCCCAGGCGACGATGCTGACGGCGCCTTCGCCCTTGCCGAGCGCCTTCAACGGTTCGGCGGCGGTCACCTGTGTCGCGAAGCTCAGGCAGGCGAGTCCTGCCGTGCAGGATTTCAAGAGATTCGTCATCATCCGTCTCCCGGTTTGGTGCCACTTTTCGTGGCCGTTCGTTCCCGGTTATGAAGGTGAGCCGAAAAAGTCGCTTTCGCAAATTCATTTATCAGAAAGGCGATATCGGAAACTCCGATATCAACGCATGCGGCCGGAGCGCATGCTTTCGGCGATCCCGACGAAATCGCGCGCCGCCTGCGGCAGGCTGGAGCCCTTGCGCCAGACCATGCCGACCTGCACGACCGGCAGAGAGCCGGAGACGTCGCGGCTCTCGATGCGGTCGCCTTCGAGCGACCACGGGCGGTAGACGAGGTCGGGAAGCAGCGCCACGCCGGCGCCGGTTGCGACTAGGCTGCGCACCGCTTCCACGGAGCGGGTGCGGAAGGCGACATGCGGGCGGGCGCCGAGCGCCGACAGCAGCTTGCCGGTATTCTCCTCGATTTCATCGACCGTCAGCATGATCAGCGGCTCGCGGGCGATATCGGCGACCGAGATGATGTCGGCGGAGACCAGCGGATGGCCCATCGGCAGCCACAGGCGATAGGGCGAGGTCTCGAGGATTTCCGCCTGCAGCGCCATGCGGTCGCGCAGGTTGGATATCACCATGACGGCGACATCGAGTTCGCCGCCGACCAGGAGGTGTTCGAGATAGCCGCCATTGTCCTCGATCGCACTGACCTCGACTCCCGGACAGGCGCGCCGGTATCGCGCCAGCAAGTCTGACAGCACGTAGCCGGCGACCAGCGAGGTGACGCCGATGTTCAACGTGCCGGAAAGGGCGCTCTGCCGGCCGGAGAAGCTGGTGCGCGCATCGGAGACGGAGGCGAGGATCTTGGTCGCGTGACGGAGGAACTGGTGTCCATTGTGAGTGATCGTCAGGCCGCGCGGGTGGCGCTCGAAGAGCTCGACGCCGAGGTCGGTTTCGAGCTCCTTCAGCGCCTCCGTCACAGAGGATTGCGAGATCGAAAGGTTCTGCGCGGCGCGTGTTACCGAACCTTGTTCGGCGACGGCGACAAAATATTGGATCTGGCGAAGCGTGAAGGCCATCAGCGTTTAGAGCATGGCGGAATGTGCCGTGGCAAGCGGTTGAAAAAGGCGGACCTTTTTTGGTCTTTATTCAAAATGGAGCAGGCTTGGCATGCTCACTTAAACTTTCGGAAACGTCATTTCTCTAGCATCTCAGCACCTGTCCTGCGTTGGAGTTTGAGATGGCGGAGCAGTTGGCGTGAAGGCCTTACTGCGCATATTCCGGCCTTCCCGGAAATTGGCAATCATCATCGGCGGCGTCGCGCTTCTGGCGGGCGTTTCCGGTGGTGCAGCGCTTTATGTCGGCAAGGACAGGCTGATCGGTGTCTCGGGCGGCGGCTACGGACTCGAATGCTCCGACGTCAACCTGGTGACGATCAAGAAGCAGGATCACGTCTGGGTGCGCAAATACATCAAGACCGAACCGACCGACGGCATGACGCGGGTCAGGACCGCGCTGCGTGTCGCCCAAGCCGTCTATGCCGCACAGAAACCGGATCTGGTGCAGGTGGTGGTGCTCGACGAGAACGGCCCGACGCTGCGCGCCGATATTCGCGGCCGGGCGATCGGCGCCGACGTCGTCTACATCCCGCATCCCGACAAGACGGTTCCCGGTCTCGACGACAAGCCCTATACGGCGCGCTACTATGACGGCAAGGCCAGCGAGAACGGGCTGTTCTTCGGCGAGCGCATCGACATGCCGGCCGACGAGATCGCCATGATCAGCGCCTCGTTCAAGGATCCTGAGGATTGTGTCGACCCGGTCGCCGTCGCCTCCACCAAGAACGAGGAAAAGGGCAAGAAGGATGCCGGCGGCGGACATGGCGCGGCATCCGATGCCGAAAGCGAAGCCGTGCCCGCCGGCGAGAGCGGCAGCCCCAACGTGGTGGCTGAGGCGCCGGCCGAAGAGCCGCCGGCGGAAGCTCCAAAGACACACTGACCTCAGCATGAAAAAAGTGGAGCGCCCCTACAGCGCCTGTGCGTCTTATCGGATGCGCAAAGGACGCTGTAGCACTTTTGGATGGCTGCATAATTCTCTCCTTAAATCGATTCCGATCTAAGGAATTATGCAGTGGCACCCCGCTTTCGTTTTCCGACGTCTCTTCCTGTCAGTCGGCTTTGCTGCGGCGGGCCGGGAAGAGGATGACGTCGCGGATAGACGGCGCATTGGTCAGAAGCATGATCAGACGGTCGACGCCGATGCCGAGGCCGCCGGCGGGCGGCATGCCCTGGTCGATCGCATCGAGGAACTCCTCGTCCAGCTGCTTTTCCTTTTCGCCGCGGGCATGCGCCTGTTCGAGCTGTTCGACCATGCGGCGGCGCTGCTCTTCGGGATCGTTGAGCTCGGAGAAGGCGTTGCCGAGTTCCCAGGCGTTGCAATAGGTCTCGAAGCGCTCGACGAGGCGCGGCTCGCCCGGCACTTCCTTGGCGAAGGGCGAGATGTCCTTCGGGAAGTGCGTGACGTGGGACGGCTGGATCAGCGTCGATTCGACCTTCTCCTCGAAGATGAAGGCAAGGCATTCGCCCCAGGTCCAATCCTTCTCGACCGCAAAGCCGGCAGACTTGGCCGCGGCGCGCGCTTCCTCATCGGTCTTGATGGCGAGGAAATCGATGCCGGTTGCTTCCTTGACGGCGTCGGGCATCGGTACGCGCTTGAATGGTCCCTTGAAGGACAGCCGCTTGTCGCCGAAATCGAATTCCGTCGTGCCGTGAATGGAGAGGGCCAAGGTCTCGAACAGACGCTCGACGAGGTCCATCATGTCCTCGTAATCCGCATAGGCCCAGTAGCACTCCATCATGGTGAATTCCGGATTGTGCCGGGTGGAGACGCCTTCGTTGCGGAAGTTGCGGTTGATTTCAAAGACCTTGTCGGTGAGGCCGGAGACCAGGGTGCGCTTCAAGAACAGTTCCGGCGCAATGCGCAGGTACATGTCGAGCTTCAGCGTGTTGTGATGCGTCTTGAACGGCTCGGCGGTGGCGCCGCCATAGATCGACTGCAGCATCGGCGTCTCGACTTCCATGAAGCCGTCATTTTCCATGAAGCGGCGGATGCCGGAGACGATCTTCGAGCGCTGCTGGAAGCGCAGCTTCGAATCCTCGTTGGTCATAATATCGAGATGGCGCTTGCGGTAGCGCAGTTCGATGTCGGAGAGGCCGTGCCACTTCTCCGGCATCGGCAGCAGCGACTTGGTCAACATCTCGATCTTCTGGGCGTTGATCGTCAGTTCGCCGCGCTTGGTGCGGCGCACGATGCCGGTGACGCCTATGATGTCTCCAATGTCGATCATCGGCAGCAGGGCGCGGGCTTCCTCGCTTGTTACGTCCTTATGCGAAAAGATCTGGATCTTGCCGGAGGCGTCATGGATATCCATGAACATGCCCGAGTTGCGCGAGGAATAGACCCGGCCAGCCACCGTGACGATGTCCTGCGTCTCGACATCGGGGTCCAGCGCTTCATATTTGGCGCCGAGTTCGGCATTGGTCATCGTCCGGTGAAAATGCGCCGGATAGACGTCACCGATCTGCTCGCGCAGCAGCTTCAGCTTCTGAGCCCGCACCTCAGTCGCGTCGGAAGAAAGAGTGTTTTCGGTCTTGTTGTCAGCCACTGTCGAAATCCTCTGACTGTTTTTACTTCGAGCCGACGAGAGCGGCGACCGCCTGCGCGGCGAGCTTAAGGCGCTGGCGCACGACTGAGCGGCCGAGGATCGCCATGGAATCGAAGAGCGGCAGCGAGCGCGACGAGCCGGAGACGGCGACGAAGAGCGGGGAGACCACGACCTTCAGCTTCTTGCCCATGCGGTCGGCGATGGCGCGCAGCTCCGCCTCGATGGTCTCGACATTCCATTCCAATATCTTTTCGAGATCCGGCTGAACGGTGTTGAGGATCTCGAGAATCTCTTCCGGCGGCGATTTGATCTTGGCGAAGTCGGACGGCTGCAGGCCGAGATCGGACTTCAGCAGGAAACCGGCCAGATCGGGCAGCTCGCCGAGCTTGGAAATGCGTGTCTGCGACAGGCGCAGACCTTCCTTAAGGCGGTCGTTTTCCATTGCCCAGGTCAGCACGCGCGCCTGAAACTCCTCTTCGGAGAGCTTTTCACGGATCCAGCGGCCGTTCAGCCAATCGAGCTTCTGGATATCGAAGATCGCGCCGGCCTTGGAAAGGTTATCGGGATCGAATTTCTCGGAGAGCTCAGCCATCGTCAACAGTTCCTCGCCTTCGGCGATCTGGATGAAGAACAGGCCGAGGAAGTTCATCAGCGCTTCGGGGATATAGCCGAGCGCGGAATAATAGGAGATCGAGGTCGGGTTCTTGCGCTTCGACAGTTTCGACTTGTCGGCATTGCGCATCAGCGACAAATGCATGAAGACCGGCTGGTCCCAGCCGAAATAGCGATAAAGCAGGATGTGCTTGGGCACCGAAGCCAGCCATTCCTCGCCGCGGGCCACATGCGTGATCTGCATCAGATGGTCGTCGATGACGTTGGCCATGTGATAGGTCGGCATGCCGTCGGCCTTGATCAGGACCTGCATGTCGACGGAATCCCAGGGGATCGACACGTCGCCGTAAACGCCGTCGGTGAAGTCGCAGGAGCCTTCGGTCGGGATTTTCATGCGGATGACGGTGGTTTCGCCAGCTGCCATGCGTGAGGTGACTTCCTCAGCCTTCAGCGTCAGGCAGAGACCGTCATATTTCGGTGGCTTGCCGGCAGCGCGCTGCGCCTCGCGCATCTGCTCCAGCCGCTCGGGTGTGCAGAAACAGCGGAAGGCATGGCCCTTGTCCAGCAGCTCCTGCGCGTAGGGCTGGTACAGCGGCTTGCGGTCCGACTGGCGATAGGGGCCATAGGGGCCGCCGATATCGGGGCCTTCCTTCCATTCCAGCCCGCACCATTTCAGCGCGTCCAGCACCTTCGTCTCGAATTCCGGGGTCGAGCGGGTCGCATCGGTGTCCTCGATGCGCAGGATGAACTCGCCGCCGTGCTTCTTGGCGAAAAGGTAATTGAAGAGAGCGATGTATGCGGTGCCGACATGCGGCTCGCCGGTCGGCGAGGGAGCGATGCGGACGCGGACGCCGGAAGCTGTCATAGTATGTGCCCGTCAATGAATGCCGGACGGCTTTCACGGGAAAGCGACGTTCGGCCGGAAGGATGCAGATATCTTCGGCAAACCGGCCGGAAAAAGGGCATGCGCCCGCACTATCCGCCGATCGTCCGTTCGGCTGGCCTTAGGCCATATTCAATCCGGCGCGTCAAGAAAAACCGCGCCTGCAAGGGGCCTGACGACGCTGGGAGGGGGCGCGCCGGTTACGACGCGCCCCCTTGCTTCGGTCTCAGTGAGCGCCCTCGCGTTTGCGCTTGCGGGCATTGCGCGCGAACATGTTCAGCACCTCGACCAACGCCGAGAAGGCCATGGCGGCGTAGACGTAGCCCTTCGGCACGTGGAAGCCCATGCCTTCGGCGATCAGCGTCGTGCCGATCATCAGCAGGAAGGCGAGCGCCAGCATGACGATCGTCGGGTTCCGCTCGATGAAGTTGGCAAGCGGGGTGGCGGCGACCAGCATGACGGTGACTGCGGCGATGACGGCGATCACCATGATCGGCAGATGCGGCGTCATCCCGACGGCGGTGATGATGCTGTCGACGGAGAAGACGAGGTCGAGCAGCAGGATCTGGCCGATCGCCGATGCAAAGCCGGTCGTTGCCGACGTCGCGATGAAATCCTCCTGATGGTCGATCGGATCGACGCTGTGGTGAATTTCCTTGGTGGCTTTCCACACGAGGAACAGGCCGCCGGCGATCAGGATCAGATCCTTCCAGGAGAAGCCGTGTCCGAAGGCTTCGAACAGCGGTTCGGTCAGCTGGACGATCCAGGCGACGGTGCCGAGCAGAGCAAGACGCATGATCAGCGCAAGGCCGATGCCGATCTTGCGGGCCTTTTCCCGGTGTTCGGGCGGCAGTTTGTTGGTCAGAATGGAAATGAAGATCAGGTTGTCGATCCCGAGAACGACTTCCATCACCACCAGTGTGATGAGCGCCACCCAGGCGGCCGGATCCTGAATGAGCGTCATGATGTCCTGCATCAGCATATACCCCTTTGCGTCACATGAATGAATGACGCGCGCAATGTAATGTCGGCGGCCTGCCGCGCAAGCGCCGCAAGGGGTATACGAAACCGATATGAATTTTATTCCTCAGAACAGGATGATTTAAGGCCGGGTCGGCCTTAAATTTGAATCCTGTGCTATATTGAAGAGGTTAGAGCATGATATCGTCCGAAAACCGCTCACGATTTTCGACATCATGCTCTGATTGGCAACCAGATTTCGGTGACGCCCATGCCGGTATAGGGGTCGAAGCGCTCGTCGTAGCGTTCGAACATATCGGGTGTGGCGCCGTGTTCGAAGCCGGAAGTCGGCCACCATGTGCCGAAAATCCGGTTCATCGTCGCAGGAATGCCGGAGACATGGCCGCGATGGGTGAAGACCACGTAACGCTGGCCTGGAAGCTTGAGCGTCGTAAAATCCGCCGGTAGATCGCTGACGTCGGAGACTTCGGCCGCGGCCATATAACGGAATTTCTCCGCTTCGCCGTCGATATGGGTGCAGACGCCGTAGGCGACATTACCCTTCTGGCCTGATATGTGGCCGAAATGGGCATTGAACTTCTGCCAGAGAGACGGGATGGCGGCATTGCCGCCGTAGGGATAGGTCTCCTGCAAGCCGGCAAGGAGCATCGGCTGCAGCGTTTCGAAGCGGGGCGGTTCAAGGTCGTTGAGGTGAGTGGGGTCCATTCTGATCGGCTCCAGCAAGACAAGGTTACGGGCGTGCCCCTTTCTGCGCACTGCATCCGGCGTCATGCCGAACTGGTCGCGAAAGGCACGGGTGAAAGCTTCGTGGGATCCGTAGCCCGCGCAAAGCGCAACTTCGAGGATGGTGGATGAGCCGCTGACCAACGCGGGTACGGCGCGGCTGAGGCGCCGCCCCCTGATATAGCCGCTGATCGAATGGCCGGTGACCAGCCCGAAGACGCGCGACAGATGGTAGCGCGACAATCCGGCTGCTTCCGATATCTCTTCCAGCGATATGTCGCTTTCGAAATGGCTCTCTATGAACCAGATCGCCCGTGCGATGGCGCTCATTTTCACTCCCCGGGGTTGCGGCTTGTTCCTTAGAGAAAAGTCGAAAGCGGGGTTTGATCGTTCTTGCGGAGTTTTGGCCGATGCAAGCGAGCAGTCAAGAAAGCGTATCAGGCGGTGTGGTGCCGGCGCGCGCCATAGGCCGCCATGAAGACCTTGATCGCACCGCGGATGACGCGGTCGATTTCTTCGCGGCTCGGCGGCTCCTCCATGCTGCCGAACAGACGCAGCTTGAAGAAACTGCCGCTGGCAAGATCGAGAAACTGACCGGCGGCCAGATCGATGTCGTCGATGACAAGCGTACCTTCCGCGACGTGCCGTTCCAGGAAGTCGCGCATGATAGTGCGCAGATTGACCGGCCCCTTGAAGAAGCGCTGACAGAGCACCGGCATGCGGTCGCGGACGCCGAGCACGGTGCGCATCGCAGTGATGACCTTTTCATCGGTCATATGGGTGACGAAGTTGATCCCGAATTCGTACAGGCCGGCTTCGGGATCGTCATGTTCGGCAAGCGCGGTGCGCACGGCCGCCACGAAAGCGGCGCGCTCGGCTTCGATCATCGCCGAAAACAGTTCTTCCTTGTTGGTGAAATAGACGTAGAGCGTTCCCTTGGAGACGCCGGCCTCACGCGTCACGTCGTTCATGCTAGCAGCGTCGAAACCCATCTTCATGAAGACACGTTTGGCACCGGCGAGGATCTGCTGGCGCTTTGTCGGATCTTCGCCCGCAGCAAATCGGCCTCCGCTAACGGGAGGGCTGAAGACGGCAGCGTTGTCAGGTTTCAGCGTCATTTCTCCTTAACCGTGTTCACGGTTTCGTATTTTCCTTAAAGAAATCGAACCGATTGGTTCTATACACTTGATATGACGGTAAAACAGGTTTATGTCAACTGAACCGAACCGTTCAGTTCGATTATTTACTCCAAGATCGGTAGTGCCCCCATGTCGAGCAACCAGAAAAGCAACGTCGCGCGTATCGTCAGCGAAAAGGCCGAAGCCGAAGAGGTCAAGACCGAGGTCGCGGCTGTTGTGGAGGCTCCGACGGCGGAAGCCCTGGAAAAGCCGTCCGCCCCCGCGCAGTCGGCGCCGGCTCCGGTCGCAGCACCCGCGGCTGCGAAGAAGCGCCGCAGTCCGGTGCTGCCGATCCTCGTGCTCGCTCTTCTGGCGGGCGGCGGCTGGTATGGTTATGAATGGTGGACGAACGGCCGCTTCATGGTGTCGACCGACGACGCCTATATCGAGGGCGATATCGCAACGATTTCGCCGAAGGTCACGGGCTACGTCGCTAAGGTGAATGTGGTCGCCAACCAGGAAGTCAAAGCGGGCGACGTGCTTGCCACGCTTGATAGCGGCGATTATCAGAACGCCCTCGATCAGGCGCAGGCCCAGATCGCCACCGAACAGCTTTCACTGCAGCGTATCGACGCGCAGATCGAAGGCGCCAATGCAAGCCTTGCGCAGGCGCGGGCGCAAAAGGTGGCACTCGAAGCGGCCGTTCGTGGTGCCGAAATCACCCAGAAACGCCAGAGCGAGCTCCAGGCGAAGTCGGTTGGCACCGCTGCCGATCTCGACAACGCCAATATCGCGCTCGACCAGGCCAAAGCCAATCTTGCCGGCGGCGACGCCAACATCACCGCCGCGCAGGCCAATATCACCATTCTTCAGGCGCAGCGCAAGGAAGCCGAAGGCTCGGTCCGGGCGCTGGAAATCTCGCGCGACAAGGCCGCCCGCGATCTCTCCTTCACCGTGCTCAAGGCGCCTTACGACGGCATTGTCGGCAATCGCTCGGTCCAGGAAGGCGATCTCGTCTCGCCCGGCCAGCGGCTGATGGCGCTCGTTCCGGTGCGTGAGCTCTATATCGACGCCAACTTCAAGGAAACGCAGATCCAGCATCTCGTTGCCGGCTCGAAGGTCAACGTCCATGTCGACGCCTATGACGACCATCCGATCGTCGGCACCGTCGAATCGATCTCGCCGGCGTCCGGCTCGGTTTTCTCGCTGCTGCCGCCGGAAAATGCGACGGGCAACTTCACCAAGGTGATCCAGCGCGTGCCGGTGCGCATCGCGCTGCCGCAGGAGGCGCTCGACAGCGGGCGTCTGCGCGCGGGCCTCAGCGTCGTCGTCGACGTCGACACCCGTACGGCGCCCAGCAAGTAGCCTCAATAAGGCGGAGGTGGTCAGATGGCCGGAAGCGCGACAGCAGCGACGGGCACGATTCCGGCGTTACCTGACCATGCCGCGGATCGCATGGATCCGAGGAAGCTCATTGCCTTCTTCGCGATGGTGCTCGGCATGTTCATGTCGATCCTCGACATCCAGATCGTCTCGGCCTCGCTTGCGGAAATCCAGGCCGGCCTTTCGGCCGGCTCTGACGAGATCGGCTGGGTGCAGACGGCCTATCTGATCGCCGAAGTGATCATGATCCCGCTTTCGGGCACGCTGGCACGCATCATCTCGACGCGTTATCTCTTCGCGATTTCGGCGGCCGGTTTCACCATGGCGAGCGCGCTTGCGGCGACGGCGACGAATATCGACCAGATGATCGTCTACCGCGCCATCCAGGGCTTCATCGGTGGCGGCATGATCCCGTCGGTGTTTGCGGCCGCCTTCACCATCTTCCCGCCGTCGAAGCGCAGCATCGTCTCGCCGATCATCGGACTGATCGCGACGCTGGCACCGACCATCGGCCCGACCGTCGGCGGCTATCTCAGCCACGCCTTCTCCTGGCACTGGCTATTCCTGGTCAATATCGTTCCCGGCATCATCGTCACGCTGGTCACCTGGAACTTCATCGATTTCGACAAGCCGGAGCTGTCGCTCTTCAAAAAGTTCGACTGGTGGGGATTGATCTCGATGGGCATCTTCCTCGGCACGCTGGAATATGTGCTCGAAGAGGGCAATTCGAACGATTGGTTCAACGACAGTTCGATCGCGATTGCCGCCGTCACCTCGGGTGCCGCGGCTATCGTCTTCTTCTACCGCGCCTTCTCGGTGGAGTTTCCCGTCGTCGATCTCAAGGCCTTTGCGAACAGGAATTTCTCCTTCGGCTCGGTCTTCTCCTTCGTCATGGGCATTGGCCTCTATGGCCTCACCTACATCTACCCGGTCTATCTCGGCCGCATCCGGGGCTATGATTCACTGATGATCGGCGAGACAATGTTCGTCTCGGGGCTTGCGATGTTCTTGACGGCGCCGATCGCCGGCCGGCTGTCGACCAAGATGGACCTGCGCCTGATGATGGTGATCGGCTTCATCAGCTTCGCTGCCGGCACCTACATCATGGTTCATCTGACGGCTGATTGGGATTTCTACGAGCTCTTCATCCCGCAGGTTCTGCGTGGCTTCGGGCTGATGATGTGCATGGTGCCGATCAACAACATCGCCCTCGGCACAATGCCGCCCTCTCGCATCCGCGGTGCGTCCGGCCTGTTCAACCTGACCAGAAACCTCGGCGGCGCCGTCGGCCTTGCCGTCATCAATACCGTGCTGACCAACCGGCAGGACGTGCACTATGAGCGGCTGCGGGAGAATATGGACTGGGGCAATCCGGCGGCGATCGACCAGATGAACAACATGGCCGCCAATTTCAACAGCTACGGCATGGATGGCGCCTCGGTTGCGATCAAGCAGATGGTCGGGCTTGCCACCAAACAGGCGGTCATCCTGTCCTTCAGCGATGTCTTCCTGATCCTGACCGCGCTTTTCGTCGCGATGATCCTTGGAGTCGCGATGATCCAGAAACCCGCGCCGCAAGGCGGGGGAGGCGGTGGCGGCCACTGACCTCCGGCCTGCCGCCCCATGAAAAGGTCCTCTCCGGAGGGCCTTTTTGTTTGCAGTTTTCCGGCCTCTATGCGATCAGCCAATAATCGTCCTGCTGACCGGCTCCCGGCCGGCGGCGACGCGGGAAACGTGATGGGCGAATCACCCGCTCGATTTTTTGATTTACGTACATCAAAATTGGCGTTAATGGTCTCGTCAGGAGGAATGATGAGGCCAACAGTTCACGATATCGCTGCCGCTGCCGGGGTCAGTCTTGCGACCGTCGACCGGGTTCTCAACCGGCGTCCGGGCGTGCGCCACGTCACGCGGGAAAAGGTCGAGACTGCGATCCGCGAGCTCGGTTATATCAGAGACGTGGCTGCGGCCAATCTCGCCAAGGGCCGCACCTATCCGCTGGTGTTCATCCTGCCGGCCAGCGACAATTCCTTCATGCACGGGCTTAATGGGGAAATCCGGCAAGCGATCCTGCGTTCAGCTGCCGAGCGCACCGATATTCGCACCATCGAGGTGCCGGCCTTCGATCCGGCGGCTCTCGTTGCTGTGCTCGAAGAGCTCTCTCAAGGAAAACCTTGCGGGGTTGCCATGGTCGCCACTGATGCACCTGAGGTGCGCGCCACTGTCGACAGGCTGGTGCATGCGGGCTTTCCCATCGTCACGCTGGTGTCCGACCTTACGGGCTCCCTGCGCCATCATTATGCCGGCGTCGACAATATCGCGGCCGGCCGCACGGCCGCCCGTCTGCTCGGCCGCTTTCTCGGGCCGCGAAAGGGCGAGATCGCCGTGCTCGCCGGGTCCATGCTGGTGCGTGACCATCGCGAGCGGCTGGAGGGCTTCACCGCGGTCATGGCCGAGGAGTTTCCCGATCTGGCAATCCTGCCGGTACTCGAAGGCCGTGACGATCCGGAGATCGCCCATATGCTCGTCGCCGACGCGCTTGCCAGGAATGCCGGCATTGTCGGCGTCTACAGCCTCGGCGCCGGCAATCGCGGCCTCATCCGGGCGCTGAAGGAAAAGGCCGTCGACCGGACGCTGACCGTCATCGCCCATGAACTGACCACCCATACGCGGGCGGCGCTTATCGACAATACGATCGATGCGATTCTCAATCAGGACGCCGGCCATGAAGTGCGCAGCGCCATCCGCGTCTTGAAAGCCAAAGCGGACGGGCTGCCAATGATCGACGCTCAGGAGCGCATCCGTCTCGATATATTCCTGAAAGACAATCTGCCGTAACGGCAAAGGAGCAACCCCATGTATCTCGGTCTCGATCTCGGAACCTCCGGCGTCAAGGCGATGCTGATCGACGGCGATCAGACGATCGTCGGCTCGGCCAACGGTTCGCTCGACGTTTCGCGCCCGCATTCCGGCTGGTCGGAACAGGATCCGGCCCACTGGGTGCGCGCCGCGCAAGAGGCTGTCGCCGGCCTCAAGGCAAAACATCCGAAAGAACTCGCCGCGGTCAGGGGTATCGGCCTGTCCGGACAGATGCACGGCGCCACGCTGATCGATGCCGCCGACAAGGTGCTGCGCCCCTGCATTCTCTGGAACGACACGCGAAGCCATGTCGAGGCCGCGGCCCTGGATGCCGATCCGCGCTTTCGCGCGCTCACCGGCAATATCGTTTTCCCCGGCTTCACGGCGCCGAAGCTCGCCTGGGTCAGGAAGCATGAGCCGGACATTTTCGCGAAGATCGCTAAGGTGCTGCTGCCGAAGGACTATCTACGTCTGTGGCTGACTGGCGAGTATATTTCCGAAATGTCGGATTCGGCCGGCACCTCCTGGCTCGACACCGGCAAGCGCGCCTGGTCGTCCGATCTGCTCGCCGCCACTCAACTTTCCGAGGAGCAGATGCCGACGCTTGTCGAAGGCACGGCACCGGCCGGCAGACTACGCTCCGAACTCGCGGCACAGTGGGGCATATCGGGCAATGTCGTCGTTGCCGGCGGCGCGGGCGACAATGCCGCATCGGCCTGCGGCATGGGGACCGTCAGCGATGGCGCCGCCTTCGTCTCGCTCGGCACCTCCGGCGTGCTTTTTGCCGCCAACGGCTCCTATCTGCCGAAGCCGGAAAGCGCCGTGCATGCCTTCTGCCACGCGCTGCCGAATACCTGGCACCAGATGGGTGTCATCCTGTCGGCGACCGATGCGCTCAACTGGCATTCCGACGTGACCGGCAAGTCGGCCGCCGATCTCACCGGCGAACTCGGCGAGACGCTGAAGGCGCCGACCGGCGTCACCTTCCTGCCCTATCTCTCCGGCGAGCGTACGCCGCACAATGATGCCATCATCCGCGGCGCCTTCATCGGGCTGGAACATGAAAGCAGCCGCGCCGTGCTGACCCAGGCCGTGCTCGAAGGTGTCGCCTTCGCCATCCGCGACAATCTCGAAGCGCTGCGGTCGGCCGGCACCGGCATCTCCCGTGTCACGGCGATCGGCGGCGGTTCGCGCTCGCGCTACTGGCTGGCGTCGATCGCCACTGCCCTCGGCGTTCCGGTCGACCTGCCCGCCGACGGCGATTTCGGCGCGGCCTTCGGCGCTGCTCGCCTCGGTCTGATCGCGGCAACGGGTGCCGATCCGATTTCCGTCTGCACGCCGCCGGTGACATCAGGCACGATCGAACCGGTGTCGGCGCTGAGCAGCGCTTACGAGGATGCCTATACGCGTTACCGGGCAATTTATCCGGCGATCAAATCGCTGGCGCATTGAAACTGGAGCCAGCGGCCCCCTCATTCGTCTGCCGGCACCTTCTCCCCGCTGGGGAGAAGAGATTCGCGGCGGTGCCTCTTTCCCTTCTCCCCTGGTGGAGAAGGTGGCCCGAAGGGTCGGATGAGGAGGCCAGACGGCACAAACGACAAGACTGAACTACGAACCCAAGGAGACCTGACATGAGCACCGGATTTTTCGGCGATATCCAGAAAATCAAATATGAAGGCCCCGACAGCACCAATCCGCTGGCCTTCCGTCATTACCAGCCGGACGAGATCGTTCTCGGCAAGCGCATGGAAGACCATCTGCGTTTTGCGGTGGCCTATTGGCATACCTTCACCTGGCCGGGCGGCGATCCCTTCGGCGGCCAGACCTTCCTGCGCCCGTGGTTCGAAGACACGATGAAGGCTGCCAAGCTCAAGGCCGACGTCGCTTTCGAATTCTTCTCACTGCTCGGCGCACCCTATTATTGCTTCCACGACGCCGACGTGCGCCCCGAGGGCAAGAACTTCGCCGAGAACACCAAAAACCTCAACGAGATCGTCGATTATTTCGCCGAGAAGCAGGCTGCGACCGGCACCAAGCTGCTGTGGGGCACGGCCAACCTCTTCTCCAACCGCCGCTACATGTCGGGTGCTGCGACCAATCCGGATCCCGATGTTTTTGCTTTCGCCGCCGCGACGGTGAAGACCTGCATCGACGCCACGCAGAAGCTCGGCGGCGAGAACTATGTGCTCTGGGGCGGCCGCGAAGGCTACGAGACGCTGCTTAACACCGACCTCAAGCGCGAACTCGACCAGCTCGGCCGCTTCCTCAACCTCGTCGTTGAATACAAGCACAAGATCGGCTTCAAGGGCACGATCCTGATCGAGCCGAAGCCGCAGGAGCCGACCAAGCACCAGTATGACTACGACGTCGCGACCGTCTACGGCTTCCTCAAGAAGCATGGGCTGGAAAACGAAGTGAAGGTCAATATCGAGCAGGGCCATGCGATCCTTGCCGGCCATTCCTTCGAGCACGAGCTGGCGCTCGCCAATGCGCTCGGTATCTTCGGCTCGATCGATATGAACCGCAACGACTATCAGTCCGGCTGGGACACCGACCAGTTCCCGAACAATGTTCCGGAAATGGCGCTTGCCTATTACCACGTTCTGGCAGGCGGCGGCTTCAAGACCGGCGGTACCAACTTCGACTCCAAGCTGCGCCGCCAGTCGCTCGATCCGGCGGATCTGCTCATCGGCCATATCGGCGGTATGGATTGTTGCGCTCGCGGCCTGAAGGCCGCCGCCAAGATGATCGAGGACAAGGCGCTGTCGCAGCCGCTTGCTGATCGTTATGCCGGCTGGGAAACCGCCGAGGCGCAGAAACTGTTCCGCGGCGAATACTCGCTGGATGAGATCACCAACTGGGTCGAGACCAAGAACGTCAACCCGCAGCCGAGATCCGGTCAGCAGGAACTGCTCGAGAACGTCGTCAACCGTTACGTCTGATAAGGTGCGCCGGCGGCCAGCGGTCGCCGGCGCAGCTCGTTGTAGCCGGCAATTATAACGTCTTCAGCGCTTCAACCATTGGCGCGACGGTGCGGAGACCGAGTTTCGAACCACCAGATCCGGCCGCAGCAGGATTTCCGTCTCGGCCGGCCGACCATCGGACAAGAGTTCCAACAGCAGCGCCATCGCCTGTTTGCCGATCGCCGTTCGCGGCTGACGGATCGTCGTCAGCGACGGGGAGATGAAGACGGCCTGCGGCACGTCGTCAAATCCGGTCACCGAGAAATCCCGTGGAATGTCGTAACCTCGCGCACCGAGCCCGATCATGACGCCGATTGCCGTCTGGTCGTTCACGCACATGAAGGCGGTCGGGAGCGTGTCGCGCATGAAGAGCTGTTCGACCGCATGCCGGCCGCTTTCGATCGTGCCGTCGCCTTCGAGCACGATCCTGAGATCCGGCGGGACGCCGGCGGCGTCGAGGCCGGCATCGTAACCCATGCGGCGCCTGACATAGGCAAGCCGGGTGCGCGAATCGCCGATGAAGGCGATCTTGCGATGGCCTTCGGCCAGCAGCAGATCCACCGCCTTTCGCGCGCCTTCGGTATCGTCGACACCGACATAGGGAATGCCGCCGTTGAAGACCGGTTCGAAAACGCCGACGCTCGGCGGCAACCGGGCTGTCATCGTCTGATGGCCGAAGGGCAGGATGCCGGTGAAGAGGATCAGCCCGGCGGCCTGGTTGGAGTTGAAGAATTTCAGATATTCCAGGCCACGCTGGGCGTCGTTCTGGGTGTGGCCGATCAGGATGCCGTAGCCGTGGGCGCGCGCCTCGTTCTCCAGTCCAACGAGAATGTTGGAGAAATTGGGATCGCCGATGTCCGGCGCCACGACCAGGATCATGTTGGAGCGACCGAGCCTCAGGCTGCGCGCCATGGCATTGGTGGTGTAGCCGGTGACGGCGATCGCCTGATTGACTTTAAGCCGCGTCGAGTTGGCGACCTTCTCCGGGGTGTGGATCGCACGCGAAACCGTCGCGATGGAGACCTCGGCGATCCGGGCGACGTCTTCGATTGTTGCGGGCGTGGAATTCGACACTGCGCTCTGCCTTGGGGCTGTTCGCCGCGACACTACACAGACTCGCCGAGAGGTCAAAGGCAAGCTTCAGCGGATCTGTGTAAATCCACGATGTAAACCTTTACATGCATGATGTAAAGGTTTACATAAGACTCAAAGCGGACGGGAGCCGCAAGCGCAGAGCTCTGAGGATCGAGAACGGTTTTCAGAATGGAAATGTGCGCTAGTTCTTCAAGGTGATGGAGCGGCGCCGGCGCGTTCTGCCGGATGCAAGGCGCTCTTGGGGAGGGCATGATGACCGTGGAGATCGCCGACACCGCACCCGTGGTGCTGTCCGCCAGGCGCATATGCAAATCCTTCAGCGGCGTGCAGGTGCTCTTCAGCGTCAATTTCGATCTCCGTGCCGGCGAAATCCATGCGCTGATGGGTGAAAACGGCGCCGGCAAGTCCACCCTCGTCAAGGTATTGTCCGGCTTTGAGCAGCCGAGCTCCGGTGAAATTCTGCTCGACGGCCAGCCCGTTATCCTGCCACCCAATGGTGCGGCGGAAGCGCTCGGCATTGTCATCATCCATCAGGAATTCAATCTCGCCGAACATCTGACCGTGACGGAAAGCCTGTTCCTCGGGCGTGAGGTCACGCGTTTCGGTGTGCTCGACCGCAAATATATGCGCTCCGAGACACGCAAAGTCCTCGACGTGCTCGGTTCACATGTCGATGAGAATGCGCTGATCAGCACGCTTTCCATCGCCGACAAGCAAATGGTCGAGATCGCCAAGGCGATCAGCCGCGATGCGCGCGTTGTGTTCATGGACGAGCCGACGGCCGTCTTGTCGCGGGAAGAGACGAGCATGCTCTTCAAGCAGGTTCGCAAGCTGCGCGACCAGGGCACCAGCTTCGTCTTCGTCTCCCATAAGCTCGATGAAGTGATGGAATTGACGGATCGGGTGACGGTGCTGCGCGACGGCCAGTGGATCAAGACCTCGCCGACATCAATCCTCGACGGGGAATCGATCGCGCAGCTGATGGTTGGCCGCGAGCTCTCCAGCCTCTATCCCGCCAAGGTCGAACCCGATGTCGACGAGGAGGTTGTCCTCAGGGTTTCTTCGGTGTCGACGGGTTATATCAGGGATGCGAGCTTCGAAGTGCGCAAGGGCGAGATCATCGGCTTCTCCGGGATGATCGGCTCCGGCCGCACTGAATTGATGGAGGCGATCGCCGGCCTGCGAACCCGCCTTGAGGGTGAAGTGGTCATCAAGGGGCAAACCGTTCCCTCCGGCGACGTGCATGCCGCCAATCGCTGCGGGCTTGCCTACATGACCAAGGACCGCAAGTCGAAGGGCCTGCTGCTGCGTTCCGGCATGATGGCCAATCTGACGCTGCAATCGCTCGGGCGGCATTCTCGCCATGGCTATCTCAGCCCGAGCAGCGAAGCGGCGGCGCTGGCGAAGGCCAAGCGACGCTTCGACATCAGGGTTCGCGACGGCAATATCATCGCCGGTCGCATGTCGGGCGGGAACCAGCAGAAGCTGCTGCTTGCCAAGGTCATGGAGACCGATCCCGATATCGTCATCATCGACGAGCCGACGCGCGGCATCGACGTCGGCACCAAGCAGCAGATCTATCATTTCATCTCGGCGCTTGCCCGCGACGGCCGGTCGATCATCGTCGTTTCCTCGGAGATGCCGGAGGTCATCGGTCTCTGCACGCGGGTGGCGGTAATGCGCGAAGGGCATATCGTCGGCGTGCTCGAGGGAGACGAGATTTCCGAGCAGGAGATCATGCGCTACGCCGCCGGGCTCAAAAAAAAGGCGGCCGCGTGAGGGCGAAGCGGGACTTGGCCGAAGCGGACAATAGATAGATGCCCAGGCAGTCTGGGACGGGAGGTTGGTTTTGGACATGAGTGTTAACGAGGAGACCAGGGAAATCCGGCGCAGGTCCTGGCGTGACGTCGATCTACGCGCGGTTGCACCCTTTGCCGCCCTGGCCTTGCTTCTCATCGTTGGCGCATTGGTCAATCCGAATTTCATCGGCATCACCAATCTGGCCAACGTCGCGACCCGCTGCGCTTTCATCGCCATTATCGCCGTCGGCGCGACGTTCGTCATCTCGGCCGGAGACCTAGATCTTTCCGTCGGCTCGATGGTGGCCTTCGTCGCCAGTCTGATGATCCTGCTGATCAATTCGGGCGTCATTGCCGATCCGGTGCTAATGCTGACGTCTGCCGTGCTGTTCACGGTCATTGCCGGGGCTCTTTGCGGCCTCGCCAACGGTCTCATCACCACGGTCGGCAAGATCGAACCCTTCATCGCCACGCTCGGCACCATGGGCATTTATCGCGGCCTGACCACCTGGCTGTCGCAGGGCGGCGCGATCACCTTGCGCTCGAGCGACATCCAGACGCTGTACCGTCCGGCCTATTTCGGCAATATCCTCGGTCTTCCGGTTCCGATCGTGGTGATCCTCGTCGTGACCGCGATTGCAGCCTTCATCCTGTACCGCACGCGTTACGGCCGCCATGTCGTCGCTGTCGGTTCGAACAGTGACGTCGCGCGCTATTCCGGCATTGCGGTCAATCGCGTGCGCACTATTGCCTTCGTCATCCAGGGCCTCTGTGTTGCGATCGCCGTGCTGCTCTACGTGCCGCGTCTCGGTTCCACTTCGGCAACCACCGGCATCTTGTGGGAGTTGCAGGCGATTACCGCCGTCGTTGTCGGCGGCACGGCTCTCAAGGGTGGCGCCGGCCGTGTCTGGGGCACGATCTGTGGCGCCTTCATTCTCGAACTCGTCGGCAACATCATGCTGCTTTCGAATTTCATCAGCGAATATCTGATCGGCGCGATCCAGGGTGCGATCATCATCATCGCCATGCTGGTGCAGCGGTCACTGGTGCGCAAATCGTAAGGCAAGCCGGCTTTTCGAATTGGTCGGGCTTTACAGGGCACCCGGCTCGAATTGGACAAGTCCCTGATATTTTTGGGAGGAAATAGCATGCGCAAGCTCATGTTGGGTCTGGCGGTTGTGGGGGTGGCTTTTGCCGGTGCAGCCTACGCCCAGGACAAGAACTACACGATTGGCGTATCCATTCCGGCCGCCGACCACGGGTGGACTTCCGGGGTCGTGTTCCACGCCGAGCGTATTGCCAAGAAGCTGATGGCCGAACATCCGGGCCTGAACGTTATCGTCAAGACTTCGCCGGATGCCGCGACACAGGCTAATGCCGTGCAGGACCTTGATACGCAGGGTATCGACGCCCTCGTCATCCTGCCATCGGATCCGGATCCGCTCGTCAACGCCATCAAGGAAGTCAAGGACAAGGGCAAGTTCGTGGCGCTGGTCGACCGCGCACCATCCAATAACGACAACTCCGTGCGCGACCTCTATGTCGCCGGCAACAATCCGGCGCTCGGCGAAGTCGCCGGCAAATATATTGCCGAAAAGACGCCAGAGGCTGAAGTCGTCGTCATCCGCGGCTTGCCGATCCCGATCGACCAGCAGCGCCAGGACGGTTTCGACAAGGGCATTGCCGGCTCGAAGGTCAAGGTCCTTGACCGCCAATACGGCAACTGGAACCGCGACGATGCCTTCAAGGTGATGCAGGATTATCTGACGAAGTACCCGAAGATCGACGTCGTCTGGTGCCAGGACGACGACATGGCCGTCGGCGTCCTGCAGGCAATCGAGCAGGCCAAGCGCACCGACATCCAGTATGTTGTTGCCGGCGCCGGTTCCAAGGACATGGTCAAGAAGGTCATGGACGGCGACAAGCTGATCCCGGTCGACGTTCTCTATCCGCCGGCAATGGTCGGCACGGCGATGGAACTCACGGCCGCCGCACTCTACGATCAGGTCCCAGTCCACGGTAACTACATCCTCGACGCGACGCTCGTCACCAAGGAGAATGCCAAGAACTTCTACTTCCCGGATTCACCCTTCTGATAGCAATTGGAAATATGCGCCCATTCGAAAGGATGGGCGCGGTTTTGCTTCCCTCCGGCGCGCAGTCGAAAATGCTGCACGTACCTCTTGCCCGCCAAAGCCCATCATGATTAGCTCGCAGCCGCATCGCATCCGGCCTCACGCCAGATCCGAGAGCCAGGGCGAAGAGGCGCCTTGCGCCAGCCGAATTGCGTGCTACAAGTTTCCAGAAACGTTTACGGTCGATATTCAGGGAGGAATCTGACATGAAGACGATCAAAGGCCCGGGCCTTTTTCTCGGCCAGTTCGCGGGCGATGCCGCGCCTTTCAATTCATGGGACGCAATCACCAAATGGGCAGCCGACATCGGCTACAAGGGCGTGCAGGTGCCGACCTGGGCGAGCCAGCTGATCGATCTGAAGAAGGCTGCGACGTCCAAGGATTATTGCGACGAATTCGCCGGCAAGGCCCGCGAAAACGGCATCGAGATCACCGAACTTTCCACCCACCTGCAGGGCCAACTGGTCGCTGTTCATCCGGCCTATGACGAAGCCTTCGACGGGTTTGCAGCCCCCGAGGTGCGCGGCAATCCCAAGGCCCGCCAGCAATGGGCGGTCGAGCAGGTCAAGATGGCGCTGACCGCGTCGAAAAACCTCGGCCTCAAGGCGCATGCGACCTTCTCCGGTGCGCTTGCCTGGCCGTTCATCTACCCCTGGCCGCAGCGTCCCGCGGGCCTGGTCGAGACCGCCTTCGACGAGCTTGCTCGCCGCTGGACACCCATCCTTAATCATGCCGACGAGAATGGCGTCGACGTCTGCTACGAGATCCATCCCGGTGAAGACCTGCATGACGGCATCACTTTCGAGATGTTCCTGGAGCGGGTGAAGAACCATCCGCGCGCCAACATGCTCTACGATCCTTCGCATTATGTCCTGCAGTGCCTGGATTATCTTGAGAATATCGACATCTACAAGGACCGCATCAAGATGTTCCACGTCAAGGATGCGGAGTTCAATCCGACCGGGCGCCAGGGTGTCTATGGCGGTTATCAGGGCTGGGTCGAACGCGCCGGCCGCTTCCGCTCGCTCGGCGACGGCCAGGTTGATTTCGGCGCGGTCTTCTCGAAGATGACAGCCAATAATTTCGACGGTTGGGCCGTGGTCGAATGGGAATGCGCGCTGAAGCATCCCGAGGACGGCGCCCGCGAAGGGGCGGAGTTCGTTGCCGCCCATATCATCCGCGTCACTGAAAAAGCCTTCGACGATTTTGCCGGCAGCGGCACCGACCAGGCAGCGAACCGGCGGATGCTGGGGCTTTAATTTTTCATTTCCCTTCTCCCCAGCGGGGAGAAGATGCCCATCAGGGCAGATGAGGGGGATGAGGAGCGATAACGACGAATGCCTTGAGCGGCAAGCGAAAGGCGATGTCTGTCGTGCCGCCCCCTCATCCGACCCTTCGGGCCACCTTCTCCCCACCGGGGAGAAGGGAAAAAGATTTCAGGAGGACAAGAATGGCAATCGAAGCATCATCGGAAAAGACCCGCGAGCCGCGCATCCGGCTCGGCATGGTGGGCGGCGGCGCCGGCGCGTTCATCGGTGCGGTGCACCGCATCGCGGCGCGCATCGACGATCAGTACGATCTTATCGCCGGGGCGCTGTCGTCGACGCCTGACAAGGCGGTGCAGTCGGGCCGCGACCTCGGTCTCGACCCGTCGCGGACCTATTCCAGCTACCGCGAGATGGCGATCCGCGAGGCGAAGCTGAAGAATGGCATCGAGGCGGTGTCGATCGTCACGCCGAACCATGTGCATTACGACGCAGCCAAGGAATTCCTGAAGCGCGGCATTCACGTCATCTGCGACAAGCCGCTGACCTCAAACCTTGCCGATGCCAAGAAGCTGAAAAAGGTCGCCGACGAAAACGGCGCGCTCTTCGTGCTGACGCATAATTACACCGGTTATCCGATGGTCCGCCAGGCGCGCGAGATGATCGCGAACGGCGAACTCGGCGATATAAGAGTCGTCCAGGCCGAATATCCGCAGGACTGGCTGACGGAAGCGGTCGAGCAGACCGGGCAGAAACAGGCCGCCTGGCGCACGGATCCGGCCCAGTCCGGCGTCGGCGGCTCGACCGGCGATATCGGCACGCATGCCTATAATCTCGCCTCCTTCATCACTGGTCTCGAACTCGACAGCCTGGCCGCCGATCTCGACAGCTTCGTCCCCGGCCGCCGGCTGGATGACAATGCCCATGTCATGCTGCGCTTCAAGGCGAAGGGCTCGGAGAAGCCGGCCAAGGGCATGCTCTGGTGCAGCCAGGTTGCACCCGGCCATGAGAACGGTCTGATGGTCCGCGTCTACGGCACAAAGGGCGGGCTGGAATGGACCCAGAAGGACCCGAATTACCTCTGGTACACGCCGTTCGGCGAGCCGAAGCGGCTGATCACCCGTGCCGGCGCCGGCGCAGGCGCGGCGGCTGGTCGCGTCTCGCGCGTGCCGTCAGGGCATCCGGAGGGCTATCTCGAGGCTTTCGCGACGATCTATACGGAAGCGGCGCATGCGATCAACGCCCGCAAAAAAGGCCAGGAAGTCGACAAGGCTGTGGTCTATCCCACGGTCGACGACGGCGTGAAGGGTGTGGCCTTCGTCGAGGCTTGCGTTGCCTCGTCCAAGAAGAACGGCGCCTGGATCAAGCTCTGAGGCTTGGCGATCCGCGCCTGGGTCGGCACGGAGCTCGCGAAATTGCCGAGGCGGTCATTGACCGCCTCGGCCCGTCCGTCATTCATCAGGCCGCAGCGCGGTCGCGCTTCATCAGGCTGTCGACGCTGAGCGGCCCGGCGCCCGCCGCCACCAGATAAAGAAACACGAAGCAGAACAGGATCGCCGCGACGCCGCCGTTCTGCGCGGGATAGAAGCTCTTTCCCGCATGGCCGATAAAGTAGGCGAAGGCCATCAGCCCCGAGAGTACGAAGGCTGCGATGCGTGTCTGGAATCCTACAAGGACGAGGAAGCCGAGGGTAAGTTCGATCAGCCCGGCGATCCAGGAGAGAGAGCCCATCGGCGGCACGCTTGCCGCGGCCGGAAAGTGCAGGATCTTCTGCGTTCCAAAGCTGAAAAGCACGAGCGACGAGACGATGCGCAGCAGGCTCAGCAGGTGGGGCTGCAACAGGTGGATCGAAGACAGCATTGGATTCCTTTCATGTTTTACGAATGTCTTCCGCTCTGTAGCGATCATGGGCGCGACAGCAAGTCACGACTGCTGACATTCGCGTTATGAAAGCGCTGGGGCGGAAAACAAGGCAATTGAGAGCGAGAAAAAATGCCGTATGGCCGCTCTGCCTTTCGTACTGCAACGTTGCAGTTTTTCGTCCCGGAGACCTGTACTTTGCTTTGCGGCTTGGCTAAATCCGCCCGACGGTCAGTCCGAATAGTGAGAGACGGGGATTACAGATGATCGATGCCAAGACGCTTGCAGGCCGCTTTCCCGGTGGTTTCACCTTTGGCGTCGCCACCGCCGCCTTCCAGATCGAGGGTGCCAGCAGGGCCGATGGCCGCAAGCCGTCGATCTGGGACGCTTTCTGCAATATGCCCGGCCGGGTCCATAACCGCGACAATGGCGATATTGCCTGCGACCATTACAACCGGCTGGAGCAGGACCTCGACCTCATCAAGGAGATGGGCGCCGAGGCCTATCGCTTCTCGATCGCCTGGCCGCGTATCATCCCTGACGGTACAGGCCCCGTGAACGAGGCCGGCCTCGATTTCTACGACCGTCTTGTCGACGGCTGCAAGGCGCGCGGGATCAAGACCTTCGCGACGCTTTACCACTGGGACCTGCCGTTGCTGCTCGCCGGTGACGGCGGCTGGACGGCGCGCTCGACGGCCTATGCCTTTCAGCGTTATGCCAAGACGGTGATGAACCGCCTCGGCGACCGTCTTGACGCCGTTGCGACCTTCAACGAGCCTTGGTGCATCGTCTGGCTCAGTCATCTCTACGGCATCCACGCGCCGGGTGAGCGCAGCATGCAGGCCGCCCTTCACGCCATGCATTATATAAACCTCGCCCACGGCCTCGGCGTGGAAGCGATCCGTTCGGAGGCCCCGAACGTGCCAGTCGGGCTTGTGCTCAACGCTGCCTCGATCATTCCCGGCTCTACCAGCCCTGCCGACCTCGCCGCCGCCGAGCGCGCGCATCAGTTCCACAACGGCGCCTTCTTCGATCCGGTCTTCAAGGGCGAATATCCAAAGGCATTCGTCGAGGCGCTCGGTGACCGCATGCCCGTTGTCGAGGAGGGCGACCTGAAGCTCATCAGCCAGAAGCTCGATTGGTGGGGGCTGAATTATTACACGCCAGAGCGCGTCGCCGACGATGCCGAGCGCAAGGGCGATTTTCCCTGGACCGAGAAAGCGCCGCCGGTAAGCGACGTCAAGACCGACATCGGCTGGGAAATCTATGCGCCGGGCCTGAAGCTCTTGGTCGAGGGCCTTTACCGCCGCTACGAGCTGCCGGAGTGCTATATCACGGAGAACGGTGCCTGCGACAATACCGATGTCGCCGATGGCGAGGTCGACGACACGATGCGCCTCGAATATCTCGGCGACCATCTCGACGTTGTGGCCGATCTCATCAAGGACGGCTATCCGATGCGTGGCTATTTCGCCTGGAGCCTGATGGACAATTTCGAATGGGCGGAAGGCTACCGCATGCGCTTCGGGCTCGTCCATGTCGATTACGAGACGCAGCGCCGCACGGTGAAGAAGAGCGGCAAATGGTATCGCGACCTCGCGCGGCAATTTCCGAAAGGAAACCATAAGCCGGGTCAGGGGTCTGTCTGAGCGCGAATTCTACCGGCGGCCACAGGCCCCTTCGGGCCGGCGGCGGGCAAAAAAATAGACCGACCAAATCTGCAACAGGCGGTTGCTTAAACGTTTCTGAACCCTTGGCTGGCAAAGTCCGATGGTTAGGGAGCGGTAATGCAGATACTCGGAAAGTTGCAGGGCAAGGGATCGGGAATAGGCCGTCACATCACTGTCACGGCTGTCCTGTTCTCCTTTGCTGTCATCGTCGCGGTTGCCACCGTCATGGTGATGACGGCAATCGAACGCGTGGCTGAAAATGCCAATGTCCTTGATGAAGCGCGCTCGCGTGAAACGACGATCGGCGCGTTGAAGACCTTTGAGGATCAGCTCGGTGCGACGCTCGACGATTATGCCGCCTGGGACGACGCCGCCGCCAAGGTTTACGCAGCCGATGGAATGGCGTGGACGGTCAGCAACTACGGCGAGATGTCGGTCAATAGCTCGCTTTTCGATATGGCGATCGTCATCGATGACGCGAAGAAGTCGATCATAGCCTATCGCGACGGCAAGCCGATGGAGGAGCCACTCTTAGATTTCTTCGCGCCTTCTCTCTGGACGCTGCTCGACACGGTGAAGGCGGCCGGCCCGGCCGATAGGCCTCAGGCCGTCGGCTTCGTTCGCACCAAACGGGGGATTGCCGCTGCCGGCGTGGCGCTGGTGCGGCAAAAATCCGGGGCGCTCGATGTGCCGGCCGGTCAACATCGCTATCTTATTTTCGCCCGGCATCTCGATGAGGACAGGGTGAGCGCGCTCGGTCAGACCTATGTCATCGGTGGCCTGCGGCTGGCGCCGCCGAGCTTCGAAGCCGAGTATCTCGTGCCCATCGTCGATCCGATGGGGGCAACGCTCGGCAAGCTCGTCTGGACCTCGCGTGCACCGGGGGATATCGCCTATGCGCAGGTGCGGCCGATGGTCATCGAGGCTCTCGGTCTGGTCGGCTTGTTTTTCGTGGTGCTGCTGGCCATCGGCTGGCTCGCCGGCCGCCGCCTGAAGGCAGAGGAAAACAGGGCCCGCGAGGAGGTGTTGCGCGACAGGCTGAGCGGGCTGTCCAATCGCGAAGGTCTCGGGCTGGCCGTCGACCGCTTTGTCGCCGAAGCCCGTCAGAGCAAGCGCAATGTGCTTCTCCTCTATCTCGACCTAGACGGTTTCAAGGAAGTCAACGACAGCTATGGACACGGCACCGGCGACCAGTTGATCCGCGCGGTCGCGGCCGGGCTTAAGGTGCTGATCCCACGAGGCGCGGTTCTCGCCCGCATCGGCGGCGATGAATTTGCGATCGCCTTTCTCTCCGACGGCGAGAATGCCGCCGCGCTGCAGCTTTCCGAGCAGATTCTCGATTTTCTGGTCGAACCTCTGGAGATCGGCCGCCGCGTCGTCGTCGTCGGCGCCAGCATCGGCATCGCCATGTCGCCTGCCGGCGCGATCGATCGCGAAGAACTGGTGCGCCGCTCCGACCTTGCCATGTACAAGGCCAAGGAGGCCGGCCGCGCGCGCATGACGCTCTACGATCCGTCGATGGATGCGGACCGCGAGCAGCGCAATGCGCTGGAACTTGATCTCAGAATCGCCATTGAAAGCGGCGACCTGACGCTTGCCTATCAGCCGCTGGTCGATGCAGCCACGCAGGCGCTGACTGGCGTCGAGGCGCTGGTGCGCTGGAACCGCCCGGGCTACGGCCCTGTTTCGCCCGAAGTATTCATTCCGATCGCCGAGACCAGCGGGCTGATCGAATCGCTCGGCCTGTTCGTCCTGCGCAAAGCTTGCGACACGGCCAAGCAGTGGCCGGAACTCAACGTCTCGGTCAACGTCTCGCCCGGCCAGTTCCGAAATCCCGCCTTCACTGATTATGTGCGCTACGTCCTGAAGCAGACGGAGATCGAGGCCAGCCGCATCACGCTGGAGATCACCGAAGGTTACATGATCCAGAATCCGCAGCGCACCCGCCAGTCGATCGAACGGCTGAAGGGGTTGGGAGTGAAAGTGGCGCTCGACGACTTCGGCTCCGGCTTCTCCTCGATCGGTTATCTCAGGCAGTTCGGCTTCGACCGCATCAAGATCGACCGCTCGCTGGTGATGGGCGTCAACGAGGACAAGCGCCAGCGCGAAATGCTGCAGGCGACGGTGGCGCTCGCCCGCTCGCTCGATATTCCGGTGACGGCCGAAGGCATCGAGACCGAGGGGCAGGCGGTCGCCATGCGCCTGTTCGGCTGCGACTCTCTGCAAGGCTATCTGTTCGGAAAGCCGATGGTGGCCGAGCGAATTACCGACATGCTCAACGAGCTGCGCGCCGCGGAGCCAGCGGCCCAGCGCCATCTCGGCGCGGCCTGACGACGAAATTCTCGAACAGCAAGCCCGTCCAACAGAAACAGGTCAGTTGCCGATATGCCGCTGGCCACGTTTTCTTGCCAGCGCGATCTGATGCTGCCGCTGACGGTAACGCAACCGGTCCTCTTCGCTACGGGTGTGATAGCAGTGGCTGCAGGAAACGCCTTCCTCATAGAGCGGCGAGGTAATTTCCTCGCCGTTGATTGGATTGCGGCAGGCGTGACAGAGCTTGTGTTCACCCTCTTTCAGCCCGTGCTCGACGGACACACGCTCATCGAAGACGAAGCAGGCGCCGTCCCAGAGGCTTTCCTCCTGCGGAACCTCCTCCAGATATTTCAGGATGCCCCCCTTCAGATGAAAGACCTCGTCGAAGCCCTCAGCCTTCATGAAAGCCGTGGCCTTCTCGCAGCGTATGCCGCCAGTGCAGTACATGGCGATCTTCGGCTTGTTGTGCAGGCCGGAATTCTGACGCACCCAATCCGGAAATTCGCGGAACGTCTTCGTTTTCGGATCGATCGCGCCGCGAAAAGTGCCGATTGCCGTTTCATACTCGTTGCGGGTGTCGATGACGATCGTATCGGGATCGGAAATCAGCGCGTTCCAGTCCTGAGGCGCCACATAGGTGCCGACCACCTTGTTGGGGTCGATGTCTTCGACGCCCATGGTGACGATTTCCTTTTTCAGCTTCACCTTCAGCCGCAGGAAAGGCATTTTCGACGCGCGGCTTTCCTTGTGCTCCAGGCCCGCAAATTCCGGTTGGGCACGCAGGAAGGCAAGCACGGCACCAATACCGACATCCGGTCCCGCGATCGTGCCGTTGATGCCCTCATGCGCCAAGAGCAGCGTTCCCTTGACGCCGTTCTCTTCGCAAAGCGCCTGCAAGGGCGCCTGCAAGCTGGCAAAGCGCGCTACGGAAACGAAATGATAGAGCGCCGCTACGAGGAACGGGCTAGTGTGTGTCAGGCTGTCGGTCATGGCCGGGAAATACAGAAAATCCGCGGCTCGCGCAATTGCCTTCGCCGATAGCGGCTTTGACGGTTACCGATTATGCTTCGCCTTCCATTCCGAAAACGGCCGCACGCCGAAGCTTCGGTTGGGAGTGTCGTCGAGAATGCTGATGAATTCGATCGAGTGTCCATCCGGATCCTTGAAATAGATCGATAGGGCCGGCATCCAGCCGAGAACCACCGGCTCCGCCGCCGGTTCGCCGGTAAAGCCGAGAGGTTCAACGCCCTTTGCCTTGAGAGCGGCGGGCGCCTGCAGCACGCCTTCGACAGTCATGCGGAAGGCAATATGCAGCCGCATCCGCAGGGGTCCGGTTCCGGTTTCCCAAAGGCCGAGCATGCCAGTCTTCCTGTCGTCCACCCAGAGGAAAGCGACTTTGCGCTCCTCGAACGAGGCCGCCGGTTCGAGTCCGACGACATCCCGGTAGAAAGTCGTGGAGGTTTTGAGGTCGGAAACGGTCAGATGGGTCTCGTAGAGCCCGAGCAGCTTTGGCATCGCGGCGTTTTCGGCAATCATTTTTTCCTCCGGTCAAGTCTGCTGGTTCAGCCACCGGAGGGTAGGACCTCAAGAACAGTTGAGGTCAATGGGCTTTCTTGTGAAATTTCAGAAGCGCTGGCGCAATCGAATAATGACGCCGCCGCTCAACTTGCGGCCGTCAGCCAGAGAAGCTCAATACGCTGCGCTTCCTCGTCGGGATCATCGGCGAAGATGGCTTCGGCCGTGACAAGCGCGTGCCGCCGATCTTCCTGCTGGCGGAAAATGATGGCGTCGAGCAGATGCGCCAGATCGTCGTTGCGGGTGAAGAGCTGCGGTTCGGCTTCCACCAGTTCGCAGAGCACTGCCAGGTCGTGAATATGGCCGAGATCCTCGACGAGCTCCTTGGCCGCATCGCGCTTGGCCTTCATCGCGCCCGGCCATATGTCGCGCAACAGGGCGTGATAGAGTCGATAATCGTAGGTGCGTTTGCGCAGAACATGGAAGTCGTCGGCCGACGCCTCGCCGTGGCAGGCGGCGAGTGCTGCCCTGGCCTTTCGCGCGGTGCGGCGCCAGCTCTTCGCCAGCTTGCGGGCATTCTTGCGGTGACCGCCATCAAATGAGACTGTATAGACGGCGGCAATCGCTTCTTTCAGAACGTGCGAGGTTTCCGCGAGCCGCTGCTCTAGGCCGCTTTCCGCCTCCGCCATCCAGTCACGGCGGCCTTCGAGAATGGTGACAATCCGGCCGAGCGCTTCGTTCTCCTCTGGCTCACGGGCCGACTGTTGCAGATATTGCGCCGTGCCGATAAGAGCGGCTGCGTCGCGGATTGCCGACAGCGAGCGTGCGACATCGCGCAGCCTTGCATTTTCATGCTCCTGGAATTCGGGCACCTCGCGAGCCACGAGCCGGTAGAGCGAGCGCAATCGCTTCAGGTTCTTGCGGAAGGAATGGATCGCCTCATGCGCGCCGTCCGGCCGCTCCTCAAGAACCGTGATGGCGCTTTCCAGCTGCTCGGTCGCAACGCTCCGGAATGCCTCGGTGAAATCGCAATCAGGCCGAATGCGATAGGCCATGCCTGTCGTGCCCGTATTCTGTGGCGAGGGCCTGGTTTGAATAGCGGAAATCGCCGGTCACTTCGCGGCCAAGCCAGCTGGGCAGGGCCGGGTCGTCGGTTTCCGCCGTCATTTCCACTTCGGCGATCACCAACCCGCGATGCGCCCCCGCAAAGACGTCGACCTCCCAGACGAAACCTTGAAACGGAACGCGGTAACGTGTTTTTTCGATGACGATGCCGACCGCATTCTCCAACAGTTCCTCGGCATCTGCAATCGGGATGTCAAATTCGAATTCGTCCCGGGTGATGGCGCTGCGGCCAATCTTGATCGTCAGCTTCGCCTTCCGGCCGTCGAGGATGCGCACCCTGACGGAGCGGTCGTCCATTGAGGCGATGTAACCCTGCTTGAGCTCGGATTTCGTCTCGACGGCGGATCGCCATCCATCGCTGCGCACCAGAAACTTCCGCTCGATCTCTTTCGCCATGCCAGTGAACCTTTTGTGACGATCGCCGCAACGGTAGACCAATTTACCCGCATTTCATACCCATCTTCTCATGCGGCCGGGTTTTATCTCGACAAGGGTCGGCGGGGGCGTTATTCGGGATGCAATTTCAATCGTTTCAAGGAGGTCGCGCGACCATGGGCGAGAAAACAGAGAAACTCCTTTCCATCCTGAAACTCCAGCCGGTTGTCCCGGTCCTGATCGTCGATGATGCCAAGTCGGCGGTGCCGCTGGCGCGCGCGCTCGTCGCAGGCGGCCTGAAGGCAATCGAGATCACCATGCGCACGCCGGCGGCCCTCGAGGCGGTGCGGGCCGTCGCTGCCGAGGTCGAGGGTGCTGAAGTCGGCGCCGGCACGATCCTGAATGCCGCCCATTGGCGGGCCGCCGTCGAGGCTGGTTCGAAGTTCATCGTCAGCCCGGGCACGACGCAGGAGCTGCTCGACGCCGCCGCCGATTCCGACGTGCCACTGCTTCCGGGCGCTGCCACCGCCAGCGAAGTCATGGCGCTGCGCGAAGAAGGCTACCAGGTGCTGAAGTTCTTTCCGGCCGAGCAGGCCGGCGGCGCCGCCTTCCTGAAGGCGCTTTCCTCACCCCTTGCCGGCACGCTGTTCTGCCCAACCGGCGGCATTTCGCTGAAGAACGCCAATGATTATCTGTCGCTGCCGAACGTTATCTGCGTCGGCGGCTCCTGGGTGGCGCCGAAGGAACTGGTCGCTGCCGGCGATTGGACAGGCATTGCCAAGCTCGCGGCGGAAGCGGCAGCGCTGAAGGCCTGAGATCGTATTTTCTTAGGTGGATGTGGACCCCCTCTGTCCTACCGGACATCTCCCCCACAAGGGGGATGTCGGCAGGAGGTTAGCCTTTCCTCCCCGTCGTGGCTTTTCGGCGAGCCCCCATATTTGTATTTCCACCGTCGCAAACCTATGTTCTGCTCCAGCCTCAAACAGGAGATGACGAGGAATGTTCGACGCGAAGAAGCTTCTCGACCAGTTCTTGGGTTCGCAGGTTCCGGGTCTCGGCGGTTCGGTCCGCGACAGGGCGGGCGAGGCCATGCAGACGGCACGGAACAATCCGATGAAGACCGGTGCGCTCGCAGCCGTGCTTCTCGGTACCAAGACCGGTCGCAGCATTGCCGGCAACGCGCTGGCGATCGGCGGGCTTGCCGCAATTGCCGGCCTCGGCTACCAGGCCTACAAGAATTACCAGTCGGGGCAGGCGCCGGCAGCCCCGTCGGATGCGCCATCGGCAAATAATCCGGTTCTGCTGCCGCCGGCCGAATCCGGTTTCGGACCGGCCTCACCCGCCGGCAGCAACGAATTTGTGCTGGTCCTGATCCGCGCGATGATCGCCGCCGCGAAAGCCGACGGCCATATCGACGCCGCCGAACGTGCGCTCATCATGGACAAGATCACCGCCGCCGACGTCAGTGGCGAGGCCGCCGCCTTCATCGAGCGCGAACTCGCGTCACCGACGGATATCGATGCGCTCGTCGCCGCGGCGGTCACGGAAGAACAGCGTGTCGAGCTCTATACTGCCTCGCGGCTGACCATCGATCCGGATTCGCGCGCCGAGCGCGGTTATCTCGATCTGCTCGCCGGCCGGCTCGGTCTCGCCGATCAGCTGGTCGATCACATCGAGGCGACGGTGTCGTCCGCCAAGACGACCTTGTCACAGTAACATCCACGCCGGTTGCCTTTGTCGGGCGGCTGGCCTATCCACTCCTCAGAACAGGGGAGTGGATATGCGCGATCTTGCGAATTTCAAAGGCTGTCGGGCGCCGACGCCGGTGACGTTGAAGGGCCGCTTCGTTACCGTCGAGCCCTATCGGCGGGCGGAGCATCTCGAAGCTCTGTGGGAAGGTCTCGGCGGCATGGGCATCAACCCGCTGCTGCTCTATTTCGCGCAGGACGATTTTTCCGGCATCGAGGATTTCGCCAACTGGCTGGAGGCCGTCTCCACCAAGTCCGGCTGGCTCACCCATATCTTCCGCGACAACGCCACCGGCAAGATTGTCGGCATGGCGAACTATATGCGCGCCGACCCGGCAAACGGCGTCGTCGAGATCGGCGGAGTGGCGCATGGCGCCGACATGAAGCGTTCGCCGCTCTCCACCGAGGCGCACTATCTGATGGCCAAGCACGTCTTCGAAGATCTCGGCTATCGCCGTTACGAATGGAAATGCGACAACAAGAACGAAGCGAGCAAGACGACGGCCCTGCGCTACGGCTTCAGCTTCGAAGGCGTCTTCCGCCAGCATATGATTTCCAAGCACCGCAATCGCGACACCGCCTGGTTCTCGATGATCGATGCCGAATGGCCGCTGATCAACGATGCCTTCGAAGCCTGGCTTTCGCCTGAAAATTTCGACGCCGCCGGCAGCCAGATCCGTCGCCTGCAGGATATCCGCGCCGATCTGGAGAAGGAAAGGCTCGCGTGACCCCCGAGAGCCGCTCCCAGGCGACCGCCGCCGCCATCATCCTGCTCGGCGCCGGCCTCGTCCTCTATTTCTTGCCGACCATCGTCCTGTGGATCGGCAATTTCTCGCCGGCGCTGGCGATCGTCGTCGGCATTTGCCTGATCATGGCGTTTTTTGCGGTCTTCTGGCTGCGGGCGCGTTATCAGCGGGGCAGAGGCAAGTAAGGCTAGCCCTGCAGGGAGGCGCCGAGCAACAGGGCGCCCATCAGGATGACAAGTACGGCGCCGAGGATTTCGATGGCGTTGCCGACCCAGACCGAAGCGGTCGAGCCGCGTCCTGAGAGGCGGACGGCAGCGCCCTTGGCGGTGACGGCAAGGGTTGCGAGCACGGAAACGGTGATCGCCGTGCCGAGCGACATGGCGGCGACCGACAGCACGCCACCGAGATAGAGCCCGTTCAGCAGCGAGAAGGTCATGACCAGAAGCGCGCCGGAGCAGGGGCGAAGGCCGACGGCGACGATCGCCGACCAGGCCTCGCGGGCGCTGAACTTGTCGCCGCCGAGCAGCGCCGGGTCGGGCACGTGGGCATTGCCGCAGGTCTCGCAGGCCATGCCGGGAACGAAGGTATGGCCGGCTTCCACGGCCTGCGCCTTGCCGTTGAAGGCATAGGCCTGGCGTTCGGCCGCATTGTCCTTCCAGTCGAGCATCATGCTGACCGGACCGGCGGACGTGGCCATCAGCCGGCGGCGCGGCAAATTGCCCGCCATCGAGCGCAGTTTGCGAAACAGCAGCCAGCCGCCGAAGAGGATGACCATGACGAAACTTGCGATTTCCATCGCATGGGTCGCGGCCGTCAGCGTAATGCCGGTGCCGCGCAGCACCAGCCAGGCGCCGCCAACTAGCGCCACGGCGACGACACCCTGGATGAACGCCGAAATGAAGGAAATCACCACGCCGCGCTTCAGCTCGACCTCATTGGCGATCATATAGGAGGAGATGACCGCCTTGCCGTGGCCGGGGCCGGCGGCATGGAAGACGCCGTAGGCGAAGGAAAGACCGATCAGCGATGTCAGCTGCCACGGATCCTCGCGCATGCCCTTCAAGGCATCCGTCAGCGCCCGGTAGAAGGCCTGCTGTTCATAGTTCACATAGAGGAAGAGCGGTGCGAACGGCCCACCGGTCGGTTGAAAACTCGGTTCGGCCGTGCCGATGCCGAGCGGCGACTGCGCATGGGCAAGGCTTGCCGCCGTCACGAGCGCAAGCAGTGCTGCGGAAAGGATGAGGGGGCGTTTTATCAGCATGTGATCTCCAGCCGGGTGGCGAAGAGCTTGGACATGTTGGTGCCGGTGGGATCGTTGAAGAAGGCGTCGGTCAGCGACTGCTTGTTTTGCGAGATCACCTCGTCGGCATCCGGTCTCACCACCTGGTGTTTGCAGGCTTTGAAGCTGTCGCCGACCGTGGAGAGTTCGTTGTCTGTCGGAAAGTCGATCGACGTATAGAGCGTCGGGTCGTAGACGCCGAAAGTGAGCCTGCCCTTGAGCGGCATCTTCTCCGCTGGCTTGACCGCGAAGAACATCAGGAGCTGGCCGTTTTTATAATCAACATGGATGATGTCAGGCTGCTGGACTGTGACGTTCTTCCCGTTGACCGTCAGATTCATGTAGTAGTCGTAATCGGCAAGCGACTGCTTCACCGTTTTCCCAACCTGCGCGAGTTCGTTCGGCTCCAGCTTCAGATCGGTGTTCTTGTCGAAATCCATGACGACCGAGGAGGAGAAGACCTCGTCGAAGCGCCAGACATTGCGCAGTTCCTCGATGCTGCCGTCGGCGCCGGCGACGACTTCGAGCCGCGCCTCCACGAAGATATGCGGATGCGCAAGGGCGGCGGCCGGCGCCAGCGAAAGAAGCGCGGCTATCAATGGTATGGATTTTTTCATGCGTCCCGCTGTCTTGTTCGCTCGATCCGAGTTCTTGCCAGAAATTGGGACGGAATTGGGACCGGCTTGCGGTCGATGCCGATCGTCGACGTCCGATCGCCCAGTCGGGGGTCTTTCGGCGTAGCCTCACGGATGCTTCTTGAACCAGTTGTGCAGGTAGTCGACGAAGATCCTCACCTTGGCCGGCAGGTAGCGCCGGTGCGGATAGACGGCATAGATGCCGCGGTCGGTCGGGATGTAGTCGTTAAACAGCGTCAGCAGCTCCCCGCTCTCGATCGGCTTGCGAGCGATGAAATCGGGGATGAGAGCGATGCCGATGCCGGCGAGGGCTGCGCGCAATGTCGCATGCGGACTGTTGACCTCTATCGGCCCGGAGACGGCGACGGCGAAGGTGGTGTTATCAGGATTGTAGAAGCGAATGCTCCCCTGCGTGCGCGAATTGGTATCGACGATGAAGGGGACATTGGAAATGTCGCTCGGATGCTCAAGATCGGGATGGCGCTCGAGAAATTCAGGCGTGACGCAGAGATGGACGCGGAAATCGGAGATCTTGCGGGCGATCATGCCGGAATCTTCGAGCTTGGTAATGCGGATCGCGACATCGAAGCCCTCCTCGATCAGGTCGACGAACCGATCGTCGGCGGCGATCTCCAGCGACAAGTCGGGATTTTCCCGGGCGAAATCGATCAGCGACTGACCGACGTCGGCATCGACGAAGGTGCGCGGCACCGAGACGCGAAGCTTCCCCTTCAGCTGCGCATTGTTCTCGCGCACGAGATCGGCGAGGTTGTCAATCTCCTTAAGGATATCGGAAGCGGTGCGATAATAGGTGTGGCCGGCTTCGGTCATCGAGAACTGCCGGGTGGTGCGGTTGAGCAGCAGGGCGCCGAGCTCATCCTCCAATTCGCGCACATATTTGGAGAGCAGCGCCTTCGAGCGACCGGTGCGCCGTGCCGCGGCGGAAAAGCCTTCGGCCTCGACGACATCGATGAAGGCGCGTATGCGGGTCAGAGTGTCCATGGCGCTTCCCCAAGCTGTTTCGAAACGTTGAACAAATTGGCCCGATCTGTTCAATTATTTTTTTGACCCCCAGATCAAAAAAAACGCTTGATTGTGAAGGCGAATATTCTTATTTCCACGTCAGCCCAAAGTCGCACGTGCCCATGGGTGTCCGCCGAACCCTCGAATTGGTGAGGAAATCGGTAAGGTACCTGGAATTAACCCCTCCAGTCGCTATTCCGGCCAACCGGAAAATGCGAGGACGCCTGAAGCAACGACGGTGCGGGCCTTTTTGTTCTCTCCCTGCTTTCCATCAGCGGGGGTTACTGAAGAGGCACACCATCATTGCCGGAAGTGCGGTTGGGATTCTCCCTCCAATCCATGGCAGACAAAGCCGAACTTACACCGCATCGCGGCGTTGGTTCACTATCCGCGCATCGAGCGCTTGCTATGGTTCCGGGGTCTCCACCGGCTGGTTCCAGTGCGAGTTTTCGTATGCCCTTTGTCCTCCGGTTCATGCCGGAGCTCTGGAATTGGAAGAGGGAATCGATATGACCACCCAGCGCATCCGCGACTTTCTCGCAACCCGACGTCCCGACGGTCCCTGCCTGGTGGTTGACCTCGACGTCGTTCGCGACAATTTCCATGCCTTCCGTCACGCCATGCCGGACAGCGCCATCTACTATGCCGTCAAGGCCAACCCGGCTCCTGAGGTGCTGAAGCTGCTCGCAGGCCTCGGCTCCAATTTCGATTGCGCATCCGTTGCCGAAATCGAAATGGCGCTCGAAGCCGGCGCGACCGCTGCCCGCATCTCCTTCGGCAACACGATCAAGAAGGAACGCGACGTCGCCCGCGCGCATGCGCTTGGCGTCAGCCTCTTTGCGGTCGACAGCCACGAGGAAGTCGAGAAGATCTCGCGCGCCGCTCCCGGCGCCCGCGTCTTCTGCCGCGTGCTGACCGATGGCGAAGGCGCCGAATGGCCGCTGTCGCGCAAGTTCGGCTGCGTTCCGCAGATGGCCGTCGACGTTCTCGTCTACGCCCATCAGCTCGGCCTGCAGTCCTACGGCGTCTCGTTCCATGTCGGTTCGCAGATGACCAAGGTCGATGCCTGGGATTCGGCACTCGCCGATGCCAAGCGCGTCTTCGTCTCGCTCGCCAAGCAGGGCATCCACCTGCAGATGGTCAACATGGGCGGCGGCTTCCCGACCAAGTATCTGCGCGACGTTCCGTCCGCAGAAGCTTACGGCAAGTCGATCTACCAGGCGCTGCGCACGCATTTCGGCAACCAGATCCCGCAGACGATCATCGAGCCGGGCCGCGGCATGGTCGGCAATGCCGGCGTTATCAAGGCTGAAGTCGTTCTGATTTCGAAGAAGTCGGACAATGACGATGCCCGCTGGGTCTTCCTCGACATCGGCAAGTTCGGCGGTCTCGCCGAAACGATGGACGAAGCCATCCGCTATCCGATCCGCACGGAGCACGACGGCGACGAGATGGAGCCCTGCGTTATCGCCGGCCCGACATGCGATTCGGCCGACGTGCTCTACGAGAAGAACCTCTATCCGCTGCCGATCTCCCTTTCGATCGGCGACGAGGTCCTGATCGAAGGCACCGGCGCCTATACGACGACCTATTCGGCGGTCGCTTTCAACGGATTCGAGCCGCTGAAGGCCTACGTCATCTAAGGTCGTTTCCGCCGGCCCGGTAACCAGCCGGGGCGGCAACTTCACATGTTCCTTCATCGCCGCTGATAACGGTATTGGGTACGGGAGGCCGAGATGGCCGCTGTTCTTGATTCTGTCCGCGCATTCTTTGCGCCCACCACCTTCGCCATCGACGTCGAAAATCCGTCGGATGTCGTTGCGCGTGAAAACCTGCTCGACCGCGTCATGGGGCCGGATCGCCGCAAGAAATCGTCGGAGAAGATCCGCCGCAACCGGATTCCGGCCGAAGGCCTCGCGCTCGTCGCGCGCGATCGCGACGGCCATGTCATCGGCTCGGTGCGGCTCTGGAACATCGAGGCGGGCGTCAACGATGAAGGCACGCCGATCAATGCGCTGCTGCTCGGTCCGCTCGCCGTTGCGCCCAACCACGGTGGCAAGGGCGTCGGCTCGGCGCTGATGCGGGCGGCGATTCTCGAGGCAAAGAACCGCGGACATGGCGCTGTCCTGCTCGTCGGCGACGCCGCCTATTACGAGCGTTTCGGCTTCTTCGCCGAAAAGGCTCGCCATCTTGTCATGCCGGGTCCGTTCGAACGCTCGCGCTTTCTTGCGCTCGAGCTCACGGAAGGCTGGCTTGACGGCGCGGCCGGCGTGATCGTCCCGTCCGGACGCATGCTGGCCGGCGCGCCGGTTCGCCGCGCCGCCTGAAGCTGTGCCGATCGGCTGGCCGGGGTGGAACGTCCTTACCCCGGCCGGCAATATCCGCGCCGTTTGATCATGGAGGCAAGCGGGCCTGCCGTGGTTGCGGCGCGGATTGTCCTTTTGGCGGCCGACGCGGCGCATGATCACCGGCGCACGCGGCAACACAATCGCGTGAAAAGTGCCGCCGGCCCGCGAAGACATCGCTGAGATATCCTATCTTGCGCCGCATGCTCCGTGTTCTCTCCTTTCTGCTTCTTTTCTCTCTGCCGCTTGCCGCAACGGCGCCGGCCACTGCCCAGAGCGTAGCCCGCGCCAGCACCGGGCTTGACCCGCGTCTCGATCAGGCGGCTGATGACCCGGCGATGCGGCCGCTCAAGGTGGTGATCGTCGCGCGCGGCGGGCGGGTGCTTGCCGAACGCGGTTTCCACGGTCATTCACCGGCAGAATCGACCAATATCAAATCCGCTTCGAAGTCGATCATTTCGGCGCTGGTCGGTATCGCTATCGACAAAGACCTGCTGAAGGGGCCGGATCAGAAGATCGCATCGATCCTGAAGGCCGATCTGCCCGAATCACCCGATCCGCGCCTCAACGACATCACCATCGGCAATCTTCTCTCCATGCAGACTGGGCTCGATCGCATGTCGGGGCCGAATTACGGCCGCTGGGTCTCCTCGCGCAACTGGGTGCGTTTTGCCCTTTCGCAGCCTTTCGTCGATCAGCCCGGTGGAGAAATGCTCTATTCCACCGCATCCACGCATCTGCTGTCGGCCATTCTCACCAAGGTCAGCCGGCGGTCGACGCTGGCCCTGGCGCAGGAATGGCTGGGTCCGGTCGACGGTTTCCGCATCGGCGCATGGGAGCGCGATCCGCAGGGCATCTATCTCGGCGGCAACCAGATGGCGATGAGCGCCCGCTCCCTGCTTGCCTTCGGCGAACTCTATCGCAACAGCGGCAAGACCGCCGAAGGCCGCCAGGTCATCCCGGCCGACTGGATCTCCCAATCGTGGCAGCACCGGACCAACTCACGCTTTTCGGGCGACGAATATGGCTATGGCTGGTTCACACGGCAGATCGGCGGCGAGCAGGTGCATTTCGCCTGGGGTTACGGCGGACAGATGCTCTATATCGTGCCGTCGCTCGATCTGACGGTCGTCATGACTTCGGAAGAGAGCGGCCCGTCCGCCCGAAACGGCTACCGGGATTTGCTGCACGGTCTGTTGGCGGACATCATCGGCGCGGTGCGGGCCGCCTGATTGCGGCGCCTGTGCATCTTGGAAATCAGCAGGCCGCGTAACGACCGAGGCACATTTCGGAAAGACCTAGCTAGATATTCTGATCCATCGTCTCGGCCGGGATTTCGTCGGCGCGGTGGATGCGCACGAGGGTGGCCGGCACGCCGGCGACCGTACAATGTTCGGGAACCGGCTTCAGCACGACACTGCCGGCGGCGATCTTGCTGAAGGCGCCGATTTCGATATTGCCGAGGATCTTGGCGCCGGCGCCGATCATCACGCCCCGGCGGATCTTGGGGTGGCGGTCGCCGGTTTCCTTGCCGGTGCCGCCGAGCGTCACATTCTGCAGGATCGACACTTCGTCCTCGATCACTGCCGTTTCGCCGATGACAATGCCCGAGCCATGATCGAGCATGATGGAAGCGCCGATCTGTGCGGCCGGATGGATATCCGGGCCGAAGACCAGCGAGGCAAGATTGGCGAGCCAGGTGGCGATTTCCGGCCGGCCGGCGTTCCAGAGCGCGTGGGCAATGCGGTGTGTCTGCAGCGCATGAAAACCCTTAAGGTTGAGGAGCGCGTGCAGGAACGTCGTGCAGGCCGGGTCGCGCTCGCGCACGGCTGCGAGATCGGCTTCGATCTTCCGCATGGTATCGTCGGTGAGGGTGGAGAGGATAAGATCGAACAGATTGCCTGTTTCCACCTGCGTTACCGAGAGCCGCGCCGCCAGCACCCGGGCGATGATCTCATTGTTGCCGGTGGCATCCGTTACCTCTGTGGTCAGCAGCCGTCGCAAGATCGGCTCGCGCACGGCAAGTTCGGCCGCCTCGGCGCGGATCATCGCCCAGACGGAGGCATTGTCCGGAGAAGGTGGCTGTTGTTCGGCCAAACCGAGGCCGGTCGATTTCGGCATTCCCGTTTCCTCTGTCAGCGACAGCGCAGCCACTTCCTGCGCGCGGTTCATGTTTCGCCTGGCCAAGGCATTTGGCAAGTCCGATGTTCTACGGCCCTGGATCAGACGGCTGTAGGCCAGGCGTCCGCTCCGGAAGCCGGCGCCAGTGATAGAGCACGTCGGGCTCCTTTTCCTCGTTGTCGAGACCATCGGTCTTTTCCTCGACGGAAAAACCGTATCGCTCGTAGAAAGCGCGGGCGCCGCTATTGCGCTGGAACGTCCAGAGCCTGATTTCGTTCATCTCCTCCCGGGCGCAGCCGAGCAGCAGCGAGCCGATGCCGATATTCTGGAAATCGGGGAGAACGTAAAGCTGTTCGATCCAACCGTCACCAAAGGCGATGACGCCAACCAGCCGGTTTCCGATTGCGGCGCCGAGGATGGTGCAATTCGGCAGGAGATGCGTGCGCCAGTACTGCTCTTCTTCCTCAGGCGTATGCAGATCCGGCAGCCAGGGCAATTGCCGCCACAGGGCGACGCGCCTGATTGCCGCCGCCGCTTGCATATGCTCGGCGCCAAGCGCCACGATCTCCGGTTCGGTCACGGCGTCGCCCATTGCCGGCAACAGGAGCTCACGCCGAAATATCGATGACACCGCAATCGCCGGCTTCGGAGGCGAAAGCGAGCAGCTTGCCGTTTGCGCTCCAGCTCATCGCCGTGATCGCGCCCTTGCCGGGGCGGCGCAGCAGCGCTTCCTTGCTGTCGGCGATGCGTACGGCCAGAATCATGCCGTCGATGAAGCCGATGGCAAGGATGTCTTCCAGCGGATGGAATTTCACCGAGGTCGCCATGATATTGGCGCGGGTGCCGAGTTCGAGCGGCGCCTTGCCCATCGGGCCGTCCTTGCCCTGGAAGGGCCAGACGATAGCTGCGGGCGCGCCTGAGGAGGCGAGCCATTTGCCCTTCACCGACCAGGACAACGATTTCACCTTGGCGGGATAGCCGGTCATGCGCATGTGCCGGGCCTCGGCGCCGGGTTTGCTGTCGAGCTTCCAGCCGTGCAAGGCATTTTCCTGCATCGAGGTGACGAGAAAATTGCCGTCAGGCGAGAAGGTGACGCCGGTATGCGCGCCCTTCCATTCGAGATCGACCGGTTTGGCGCTCGTGCCGACCCAATGCAGCGACACGCCGTTGTAACGGGCGGCGGCGATGCGCAGGCCTTTCGGCGCGAAAGCGATGCCTTCGACCGTGCGTTCCTCCGGAAATTCCTTGATCGTGCCGTCGGCAAGGCGGACGAGCGAGCTCTTGCCGTGAGAATAGGCGACGGCGCCCTGCGGCCCGGCTGCGACCTGCGAGATCCACTTGCGCGGCACCGTCGCGAGCTCGCTGACGCTGCCGTCGGCGGCAATGCGCAGCACCTTGCCGTCCTCGCCGCCCGAGATCAGGCTGTCGCTGTAGGGATCGCGGATGGCGGTGAGCATGCCCTGATGGGCTTCGCAAACCCTCTCGCCGCCGTCCAGCCGATGAAACGTGCCGTTTGCGTTTGCGAAGAAGGGGATGTCACCTAAAAATTCGACGGCCAGAACGTGGCCGTCGAGATCAAGCGGTGCAACTGTCGGCATCAGGCGGCTGCCTCGCAGGCCTTGAAGGAGGCCTCGAGCTTTTCGCGGTCGAGATCGCGACCGATAAAGACGAGACGGCTTTCATGCTTCTCGCCTTCCTTCCACGGCCGCTGATGATCGCCCTCGATGATCATGTGCACACCCTGGACGACATAACGCTCGGGATCGTCCTTGAAGGCAATGATGCCCTTGAGGCGCAGAATGTTCGGTCCCTGCGTCTGGGTGATTTTCTGGATCCAGGGGAAGAAGCGCTCCGGGTTCATCTGACCGCCGCGCAGCGACACCGACTGCACCGTCACATCATGAATCGCCGACATGGCGCCATGGTGATGATGGCCGTGATCATGATCATGATCATGATCATGATGGTGGTGGTCGTGATCGCAATCTGGGCCGCAGACGTGGTCGTCATGGCCATGCTCCAGGAAATGCGGATCGTTTTCGAGCGCGCGTTCCAAGTTGAAGGCGCCCTGATCAAGCACACGGGCAAGCTCGACGCCGGAGCGGCTGGTCTTGTAGACGCGCGCGGCCGGGTTGATGGCGCGGACAATGTCTTCGATCACGTCAAGTTCTTCCGCAGTCACTAGGTCGCTCTTGTTGATGACGACGACGTCGGCGAAGGCGATCTGGTCTTCGGCCTCGCGGCTGTCCTTCAGGCGCAGCGGCAGGTGCTTGGCGTCGACAAGAGCGATAACGGCGTCGAGCTCGGTCTTGGCGCGCACGTCGTCATCCATGAAGAAGGTCTGGGCGACCGGCACCGGATCGGCAAGGCCCGTGGTTTCGACAATGATGCCGTCGAAACGGCCGGGGCGGCGCATCAGGCCTTCGACGACGCGGATCAGGTCGCCGCGCACCGTGCAACAGACGCAGCCATTATTCATCTCGTAGATTTCTTCATCCGACTCGACGATCAGGTCGTTGTCGATGCCGATCTCGCCGAATTCATTGACGATGACCGCATATTTCTTGCCGTGATTTTCCGACAGGATGCGGTTGAGCAACGTCGTCTTGCCGGCACCGAGATAACCGGTGAGCACGGTGACGGGAATGGGCTTCTGTGTGGCTGTCGCGTCGGTCATGAGAACCTCTAGGATTAGGCGTGCGGCCGAGCGGCTTTGGATCGGCTGCTTAAACGGTTGGTCTCATATAATGGCATGGGCACGGCAGTTCAAAGGGTTTTATAATGTTATAAGATCACGTCATCTGCCCGTGCAAAATCAGTCGTGTTCACCGGAGCTCGCCGACGTCGAAGGCGTCGACATCTTCCAGCAGTTCCACCAGGCCCCTCACCGCATGGGCAATCAGCGCCTCGCCCTTTTCAGCCGTCGCCGCCGCGGCATTGCCTGCCACGCCTTCGGCATTGAGATCCGACATCTTCCAGCCGAAGGCGTGCGGCCCGTAGGCGCGCAGATGTTTGAAGCGTTCGGCAAATTCCGTCTGTCGCGAAGGGAAATCTGCGGCCTTCGCCATATCGACCCTGTCAGGATGAAGCGCCAGCATGACCGAGGTCTCGATGTCGCCGCCATGAATGCCGATCGCCTTTTCCCCGGGAGGGATCACCCCATCCGGCAGGCCGAAGCGGGTCCAGCTCGTCGCCACGGCCAGCATGGCAAAGCGGACCCGGGCCTCGGTTGCAACGATGGTCATCAGGGGCGAGTTGCCGCCATGGGCGTTCAGCATCACCAATTTACGGATATCCTGCGTGGCCAGGTCTTCGGCGATGCCTAGCCATTGGTGAACCGCCTCATCGAAAGCGAGCGTCTTCGTTCCTTCAACATCCATATGCTCTATGGAGTAGCCGACCGATTCGGCGGGCAGAAAGGTGACCGGCAGGCCGGCGGGCAGGGCCGCCTTCAATCGTTGGGCGATGCCTTGGGCAATCAGCGTGTCGGTTTCGAAGGGCAGATGAGGGCCGTGCTGCTCATGAGCGCCAAGCGGCAACACGGCGATGGGGCGGCGCGGGGCCGAGGCCGGGTGGCTCTCGTCGAAGCGGGGCGAAGGCGTCATCATCCGGTCGTTGCCTCTTGTTTATGACGAGATCCTGGGCAATGTCATATCGCAGCGGCGTCGGGGCTTAAAGATCAAAGGGATGGCTATGGGAAAGAAGCATAAGGACGGCAAGAAGAGCAAGTCCAAGAAGAAGGACCAGACGGAATATACGCTCGTCGATCTCTCGCCGGCGCTGACCCAGGCGGCTCGTTCCATGCGTACGGTGCTCTCTCGCAACTTGTTCGAAAGCGGCCTCTATGCCGGCCAGGACGGCGTCATTCTCTCGCTCGCCGAGAGCGACGGCATGACGGCGGGCGGTCTTGCCCAAAAGCTCGGCGTTAAGGCGCCGACGATGACCCGCACCATCGGCCGCATGGAGGCGCAGGGCTTTCTCGAGCGCAAGCCCGACGCCGAGGATGCGCGCCTGACCAAGGTCTATCTCACGGCGCTCGGTCGTGACAGCGTGCGGGCGATCGAGATGGCGGCCGCGGCCTGCGACAGGCTGGCGACGCTGGAGTTTTCAGAAAAGGAAATCCGCAATCTCGTGCGTCTGCTGAAGGCGATCGACGCCAATCTGCAGGCCGAAGCGCTTCCTTTGGAAGAACCTGACGAAGACTGAAATTTCGCTGAAAAGACGAATTGCCTCCGCCTGTTAAATCTTTTAATTAAACATTTTAAGGGACCGCGCCGGCTTTCCGATGCGGTCTGCTGTCTTGCGTGCTGCCTGGAGGAGGACACGTGGTCCAGAAGATCAAGCTTTCGACAATCGCCGAAACGCTCGGCATTTCAACGGCGACCGTATCGCTCGCCTTGCGCGACAGTCCGCTGGTTGCCGGCAATACGCGGGAGAAGATCAAGGAACAGGCGCGCGCGCTCGGCTACATCTACAATCGCCGTGCCGCCAGCCTGCGCACCTCGCGCTCCGGCATCATCGGCGTCGTCGTGCACGACATCATGAACCCCTTCTACGGCGAGATCCTGAAGGCGATCGAAAGCGAGCTCGATCGCAGCCGCCACACCTTCATCCTTTCCAACCATTACGACAATGTCGAAAAGCAGCGCACCTTCATCGAGACGCTCCTGCAGCTCGGCGGCGACGGCGTCATCATGTCGCCGGCGATCGGCACGCCGCCGGAAGATCTGCAGCTGGCGGAGGAAAACGGCATGCCGGCAATCCTTGTCGCTCGCTCGATGGACGGCCTGGAGCTGCCGACCTATCGCGGTGACGACAGTTACGGCATTTCACTTGCCACCAACCACCTGATCGGCCTCGGTCACCGCTCGATCGCGATGATCGGCGGCACCGACCAGACCTCCACCGGCCGCGACCGCTACCAGGGTTATGTCAATGCGCTGCGCAAGGCCGGCATCGAGGTCGATCCGAACCTGCGCATTCCCGGCCCGCGCTCGAAGCAGGGCGGTTTCGAGGCCGCGGTGCACTTCCTCTCGCTACCGCAGCAGCCGACGGCGGCCGTCTGCTGGAACGATCTCGTCGCAATCGGGCTGATGAACGGCATAGCCCGTGCCGGCCTGGTCCCGGGGCGCGACATTTCCGTCACCGGTTATGACGATCTCGAGGAAGCCTCGATCGCCACGCCGGCGCTGACGACCGTCTGGAACGGACAGACCGAAGTCGGCCGCCTGGCTGCGCGCGCGCTTCTAGATCGTCTCGCCGGCAGTCACGAACCTGACGGCATGCATCTCATCAAGCCGGAGATGCGCATTCGCCAGTCGACCAGTCCCCATCGGCCCCGCGCCTGAACAAAGCCCATCCAAGAGGAAAAGCCATGTCCCGCATCGCCATTCTCGTTCCTGGGAAGATACACGAGCGTGTTCTCGAAAGACTGAAGGATCGTTTTGAGATCATCGCCGCCGCCCGCGAGGAGAAGCTGGGGATCGACGGTGAGACAGCCGGCCGCATCCGTGGCGTCGCCGTCTCCGGTGCTTTTCCCGGCGCCTGGATGGATCAGTTGCCTGGTGTCGAGGTCATCGCCAGTTTCGGCGTCGGTTATGACGGCATGGACGTAAAGCGCGCGGCCGAAAAGGGTATCGTCGTCACCAATACGCCTGATGTCCTGAACGACGAGGTCGCCGATACGGCGATCGGACTGCTTTTGAATACGATCCGCGAATTGCCGCGGGCCGAAGCATGGCTGCGTGCGGGCAACTGGAAGCCGGGCACGGCCTATCCGCTGTCGCGTTTCTCGCTCAAGGGCCGTCATGTCGGCCTCTACGGCCTCGGCCGCATCGGGCTCGAGATTGCCAAACGGCTGGAGCCGTTCAAGGTGAAGATCAGCTATCACACCCGATCGCGCCATGCCGATGCCCCCTATGAATATTACCCAACGTTGAAGGGACTGGCCGAGGCGGTGGACACATTGATCGCCATCGTTCCGAAGACGCCGCAGACGCATAAGACGATTGATGCCGATATCCTCGCCGCTCTCGGTCCGAACGGCATCCTCGTCAATGTCGGCCGCGGCTGGACGGTGGATGAAGAGGCGCTGAGTGCGGCCCTTGCGTCAGGCGCGCTCGGCGCGGCCGGCCTCGACGTCTTCTATGAAGAGCCAACCGTGCCGGCGACGCTCATGGAACCGGCCAATGCCGTGCTGCTGCCGCACGTCGCCTCAGCCTCAGTGCCCACGCGCAATGCTATGGCCGATCTCGTGGCCGACAATCTGATTGCCTGGTTCGAGAAGGGGACGGCGCTGACGCCGGTGCCGGAGACGCCGCAAAAGGCCGAGGGAAAGTGAGTTCTTATGCATGTCGCCCGGACGTGTGCAGCGGCTCCGGGACAACGACATGCGTAAAAACAAGGGCCTAAAGCGCGTCGCATGAATCAAAGTCGCATGAATCAAATTTGATGCAAGGCGCTTTTGGCCTCTTCAGGCGATTGCCTGCGCCGCTGCCGCTGGCAATTTGGCGGCGGCATAACTGCGGACGGCGTCGCCGAAGGCGGCAAACAGCCGGTTCGATGTCTTGTCGGTTTCGGCCCAATATTCCGGATGCCATTGCACGCCGACGGCGAAGGCCTTGGCATCGATGACGGAAACGGCCTCCACGGTGCCGTCTTCGGCGGTGGCTTCCACCTGCAGGCGCGGCGCGGTCCTGGCGATCGCCTGGCGATGCAGCGAATTGACGCGGATATCGCCCGGGCCGAGGATGCCGGCGATGCAGGAACCTTCCTTGACGTGGACAGTCTGGCGGATGGCGTACATGCCGTCACGGTCGACACCGTCCGGCCGGCGATGGTCCCAGATGCCGGGCTGCTCGTGGATCTCGCTTGCCAGCGAGCCGCCGAGAGCGACATTCAGCTCCTGAATGCCACGGCAAATGGCGAGCAGCGGGATGGCGCGGTCGATGGCACGGCGGATGAGCGGCAGGCTTGTGGCGTCGCGGGCGCGGTCGAAGGGGCCGTCCCGGTCGGTCGCCTCGGCGCCGTAAAGCGAGGGATGCACATTGCTGGCTGAGCCTGATACCAGCAGACCATCGATGCGGTCGAGCACCGCGTCGGAATCGTAGCCTGCCTCAAAGGCGGGAATCAAGAAGGCCATGACGCCGGCCGCATTCAATGCGGCACTGAGATATTGATGCTGTACGGCATGCCAGGTTGCGCCGTCGAAGCTGCGGATATCGGCAGGAATGGCAACGATCGGTTTCGTCATGTTTGCACCGGTAAAATCTTCTGCTCGTCGTTTTTGCCGCTAGAACGGCGGTGAAGTCAACGCCTGGCTTTGTCCGATGACCAATTGCGCCGAAAACGGCGCCGCGGTTCGGGGGCTCGCGCTAAGCTGCTGATTTTGATAGGCGCCTCGCGCGCTACCTATTGCTATCCTGATGCCAAAGGCTAATAGACTAAAGCTTGAATCGCGGCCCCCTCCATGCTTAGCTCTGCCCTCGCTGCGGGTAGGGATGGATTGGCCGCGCAGTGCCATCTATACGGGAGGTTTTTGATGGATCGTCGTTCGTTTTTCAAGAAGGCGGGAACCGCCGGCGCCGGCGCCGTTGCCGCAACGGCGCTGGCAGCGCCTGCGATCGCGCAAGAGAATCCGAAGATCGCATGGCGTATGACGTCGTCGTTTCCGAAGAGCTTGGACACGATCTATGGCGGGGCCGAGGATATCGCCAAGCATGTTGCCGCCGCGACAGACGGCAATTTCACCATCCAGCCTTTCGCAGCCGGTGAAGTGGTGCCGGGCCTGCAGGCCGTCGATGCGGTGGCTGCCGGCACGGTCGAGGCGGCACATACCACCTCCTATTATTTCGTCGGCAAGGATCCGGCCTATGCCTTCGGCACGGCCATTCCCTTCGGCCTCAACAGCCGCCTGACCAATGCCTGGTTCTATGAGGGCAACGGCAACACGCTGATGAACGAATTCTACGCCACGCAGGGCATGTATGCGCTGCCGGCCGGCAATACCGGGGCGCAGATGGGTGGCTGGTTCCGCAAGGAAATCAATACACTCGATGACCTCAAGGGCGTCAAGATGCGCATCGCCGGCCTCGCCGGCCGCATCATGGAGAAGGTCGGCGTCATCCCGCAGCAGATCGCCGGCGGCGACATCTACCCGGCGCTGGAAAAAGGCACGATCGATGCGGCCGAGTTCGTCGGCCCCTATGACGACCTGAAGCTCGGCTTCCACAAGGTGGCGAAGTACTACTATTATCCGGGCTGGTGGGAAGGCGGACCCACGGTGCACGCCTTCTTCAATCTCGAAAAATGGAGCGGCCTGCCGAAGCACTATCAGGCAGCGCTCACCGATGCCTGCGCCTTCGCCAACACCAACATGCTGGCGAAATACGACATGAAGAACCCGACTGCGCTGAAGCAACTGGTTGCGGAAGGGGCGACGCTGCGCCCGTTCAGCCAGGAGATCATGGAGGCCTGCTTCCAGGCGGCGACCGGCATTTACAATGAGATCTCGGGCACGAACCAGTATTTCAAGAAGATCTACGAGGACCAGACGGCCTTCAAGCGTGATGCCTATCTCTGGATGCAGCTCTCGGAATACACCTTCGATACGTTCATGATGATCCAGCAGCGGGCCGGCAAGCTTTAAGCTTTCCGCCAGCGGCATTCGCCGACGCCTGATGAGGGCCGGCAGCAAAACCCCCGGATTTTCCGTCCGGGGGTTTTGCTTTTCCACGTTATTTGGCAGGTGGCGGCGATCCCGGCAGACCGTTCAGCGGCGGCAGGGCGAGGCCCGGAAGCTGCGGCGCGCCATTGCCGCCCCCGCCCAACGGCGGCAGGCCGAGCTGGCCGCCGAAGCCCGGCACTTCGATCTTGATCGAATTCGGGTCGACCTTCGGGCCATGGTCCAGCCAGTAGGTGACCGATTGCGGCCAGAAGATCACGATTGCCACCAGGATGATCTGCATGCCGACCCAGGGCAGAGCGCCCATATAGATATCGGATGTCTTGACGTCCTTGCTGGCGATCGAACGCAAATAGAAGAGCGCGAAGCCGAAGGGCGGATGCATGAAGCTCGTCTGCATATTGACGCAGATCAGCACGCCGAACCAGATCAGGTCGATGCCGAGACTGGAGGCGACGGGGGCGAGCATCGGGATGACGATGAAGGCGATTTCGAAGAAATCAAGGAAAAAGGCGAGCACGAAGATGAAGATGTTGACGAAGATCAGGAAGCCGACCGGGCCGCCTGGGATGCCCGACAGCATGTGCTCGATCCAGCGCGAACCGTCCATGCCCTGGAAGACCAGGCTGAAACAGGTGGAGCCGATCAAGATCATCACCACCATCGACGTGATATGGGTGGTCGACGTCATCGCCTCGCGGATCAGCGGCCAGGTGAGACGGCGATGCAAGGCGGCGAGCAGCATGGCGCCAACGACGCCGAGCGCGCCGGCTTCCGTCGGCGTCGCAAGGCCCATGAAGATCGTGCCGAGCACCAGGAAGATCAGCACGATCGATGGCACCATGCCCATCAGCACTTTGGCGAGTAGCGCCCAGTTGAGATCGCCGCGCACCTCTTTCGGCAGCGGCGGCATCGATTTCGGCCGGATGATCGACATCACCAGAATGAAGAGGACGAAGATCGTCACCTGCAGGATCGAGGGGCCGATCGCGCCGAGATACATGTCGCCGACCGATCTGCCGAGCTGGTCGGCGAGGACGACGAGCACGAGCGAGGGCGGGATCACCTGGGTGATGGTGCCGGAGGCGGCGATTACGCCGGTGGCAAGGCGCGGGCTGTAACCGTAGCGCAGCATGATCGGCAGCGAGATCACGCCCATGGTGATGACGGAGGCGGCCACCGTGCCGGTGATGGCGCCGAGGACGGCGCCGACGAGGATGACGGCATAGGCGAGGCCGCCGGGAATTCCGCCAAAGAGCTTGCCGGTGCCTTCGAGCAGATCCTCGGCAAGGCCGCAGCGTTCCAATACCGCGCCCATGAAGGTGAAGAAGGGAATGGCGAGCAGCAGGTCGTTGGAGACGATGCCGAAAAAGCGCAGCGGCAGCGCTTGCAGAAAGGCTTCGCTGAAATGGCCGGTGGCGATGCCGATGATGCCGAAGAACAGGCCGACGGCGGCGAGCGAAAAGGCGACCGGAAAGCCGTAGAGCATGAAGATGACCATGCCCAGGAACATGGCCGGCGGAATAATGCCGAAATCAAACAAATCCGTTCCTCCCCGGGGGCGCTATTGCAGCGGCTTTTCGTATTTCGTGTCGATGCTGATATGGCCGGTGAGGGCGGCGATCCGCTTGATCAGCTCGGAAACGCCCTGAAGGGACAGCAGGCCGAAGCCTGCGACCAGGATCAGCTTGACGGGCCAGCGGATCAATCCGCCGGCATTGCCCGATATTTCTCCCTGCCGGTAGGACAGCGCGAAGAAGGGCCAGCAGAGCCAGGTGAGAAAGATGCAGACGGGGATGAGGAACAGGATGAGGCCGACGATGTCGATCCAGATCTTCGCCTTGTCGGACACGGCGCCATAGATCAGATCGACACGGACATGCTCATTGTTGCGCAGCGCATGCGAGGCGCCGAGCATGACGACGAAGGCGAACAGATACCACTGGATTTCCAGCCAGCCATTCGAACTGTAGTTGAAGGCATAGCGGACGATGGCATTTCCGGCACTGATCAGACAGCAGAACAGCACCATATATTCGGAAAGTTTGCCCATGATCCGACTGACCGAATCGATCAGCCGGCTTGCCGCCAGAAGTCCCGACATGCGTTTCCCTTATTCTTGTCCTGCCGTTATTCGGCAGCTTTCCCCTCTTTGGAATCGGTGTAGACCACGACCTTCGAAATTGGAAGGATAAATGCCGCGCATAGGCGCATAGTCGTACAGCGCCGTCTCGTCATTTCCGCGCGCGCTTCGGATTTTTCCGAAAACGATTCCGATTTTCGGGGTTGAGGCGGCGCTTTAGATGGCCGGCCCCAGGGGCCGGCAGTTATTTTAACAACCCAGGCGTGGATGATTATTTCAACAATCTCGCGAAAAGGCTGCAATATCACGCCGAGGCTGTGGCGCTCATCCTTGGGTTTTAGAAAATTTGACCAAATGTTTGATTCGATTGAAATCAATTTTTAAAGGGTTGCCACTAGAATTCCCGCGCACAGGGAAAGTGTGGATGAAGCCAGATAGCCCGAACAGGGTCCCTTTAGATGTGTATCTATCGTTTGTGAGTTCCCTTTCCGGGAATCGCATGACGCTTCTTGTCGGCGTGATCGTACATATTGCGACGTGCCTTGCCGTCGCCGCCAAAACACAATCTTTCATCTACATTCCGCTGTCGGTTGCCTTCCTTCTGGTTTTCACCGCCCGCATGGCCATCTTCCGGCAGTTTGATCGTGTCGACAAGGAGAGCTTGTCGCCTGCCGGAATCGAGCGTTGGGAACGGATTCTCGTTGCCAGCGGGGCCTGCACCACGGCCCTGCTTGGCTTTGCCAGCGGCTACGCCATCTTCGTCGTCCACGATTCTTTTGCCGAACTTGCCTGCATTTCCGTCACCATGGCGACGATGGTTTCCGTCGTCGGTCGCAACTACGGCTCGCGCTTCGCGGTCGACCTTCAGACGTTCTTCTGCTGCCTGCCGATGATTGTCTGCAGCCTGCTGGCAATGGATTTCTATCGCGGGGTGCTGTCGATCTTCCTTATCCCCTTCTGGCTGACGACGCGGGCGATGGCCAACGGCGTGCGCGAATTTCTTTACGAGAACGTCATCGCGCGCCGGGAAATCACCATCATTGCCGACCGTTTCGATACGGCGCTCAACAACATGCCGCATGGTCTCGTCATGGTCGATGCCGAGAACCGCGTTCAGGTCATCAACCGCAAGGCGTGCGAACTTCTGAAGATCGGTGCGCCTGAGCGGCTGAAGGACCGCGAGCTCGGCGCCGTGCTGCGCTACGGCGCCCGCTACAGCTTCATGGATGCCTCGCAGCCGGAGCTCATCCTGCGCCAGCTCACCCAGGTCGCCGACGGCAACCTGTCACGCACGCTCATCCATTTCCCCGAGGACCTGTCGCTCGAATTCTCCGCCAGCCGGAGGGCCGACGGCGGCGCCGTTCTGATCTTCGAAGACGTTTCGAGCCGGGTGAAGGCGGAGCAGAAGATCATGCACATGGTCCGCTTCGATGCGCTGACCGGCCTGCCGAACCGCGAATATTTCGGACAGCTGGTACAGGAATATCTCGCCAGACACCCGCGCAAGTCCGGCCCGCTCGGCTTCATGGTCCTCGATATCGACGAGTTCAAACATGTCAACGACATGCGTGGTCACGTCACCGGCGACCATTTGCTTTGCGCCATCGCCGCTCGCATCAAGCAGGCTTGCGGCAATGCCATCCTTGGCCGGTTGATGGGCGATCAGTTCATTCTGTTCTTCCCACATGCGAAGGAGCCCACCGCGCTCGAGCTCTCGATTCGCCGCGTGCACGCCGCGATCCAGGGCCATTACGAGGTCGACGAGCTGACCTTCCTCGTTTCGCTCAGCGCCGGCTACGCGATCCTCGAAAGCTCGGCCTTTGCGATGGACGAGTGGAGCGTCAAGGCGGATCTTGCATTGTTCGAAAGCAAGTCCCGCCTCAAGGGCGGCATATCCGGTTTCGAACGGGAGATGGACGGGCGCTATATCGAGCAGCAGAAATTGAAGGCTGACCTGCGCGAAGCGGTTTCGGCGCAGGCGCTGCATCTCGTCTTCCAGCCGATGTTCCGAGCTGATGGCACACGGATAGAATGCGCCGAAGCGCTGGCCCGCTGGGTGCATCCGGAGAAGGGCTCGATCCCGCCCGACGTGTTCATCCGGCTTGCCGAAGAGATGGGCATTATCTCCGACATCACCCGTTTCGTCCTGTTCAAGGCCTGCACGGAGTGCATGAGCTGGCCGGACCATATCGCCGTTTCGGTCAACCTCTCGGCGCGCGACCTGCGCGATGCCGATATCCTTTCGGTGGTCGCCGATGCGCTGGCTCATTCCGGTCTCGATGCGGCGCGGCTGCATCTCGAAGTCACCGAAAGCTGCCTGATCGACGAGCCGCAGGCCGTGCGCGCCATTCTGGCGGAGCTGAGGGCCCGCGGCATTACCATCGCCATCGACGACTTCGGCACCGGTTTCTCCAGCCTCAGCTATCTCGACACGCTGCCGCTCGATATCGTCAAGATCGACCGTTCCTTCGTGCGCAACATCGTCGAGGATACCCGCCGTCTCAAACTGTTGCGCGGCACCGTCCATCTCGCCCGCGAACTCGGCCTGAAGATCGTCATCGAGGGCGTCGAGACCGAGGAGCAGCTCGCGCTGCTCAACAAGCACCGCAGCACCGATCTCGTCCAGGGCTATGTTTTCTCTCAGGCGGTGCCTTCCCAGAACATCCCGCTGCTGCAGCAGGGCATCGGTCGCCGCCCCGTCCAGCGCCGGCGCAACAAGGTCGCCTGAGCGCTCCGCAGCGGCCGCCTTTCCGCAGTGATCCCCCCGCGCCGTTAACCTTAATATTTTATAAACAGCCCGAATTATCAGATTTTCTTGCCTAAATCACACTGGCATATGATTAATGATCCGTTAACGAGCGGATCGAGGAAATGTCGGAAATACTATTCAGTCGTAGCGATTTCAGTACAAAAATTCTGGAAATCTTGGATCATGTCGAGTACCGCCGCGTCGAAAGCAGCGAAGACATGGAGGAGGTGGAGCGGCTGCGCTACAAGGCTTACAAGGCCCATGGCGCGCTGTCGCTTGCCCCGGAAGGCCTATTGGACGAGGTCGATTTCGACAGCCATGCCTATATCTTCGGACTGTATTATTATGGTGAACTGGTCAGTACGATCCGAATTCATTATGTGACACCCGAGCATCGTATCAGCCGGTCCGGAGAGGCCTTTCCCGAGGCGATGGACGAACTTCTGGACGCTGGGCTGACCTTGATCGACCCGGCGCGTTTCGCGGCCGATCCGGAGCTCACCGCCAACATGCCATGGGTTCCCTATCTGACGCTGAGACCCGCCATCGTTGCGGCAGCATATTTCCGCGCGGACCGCGTTATTCAGTCCGTCCGGCCCCCGCATGCCGCCTTTTACAAGCGGGTTTTCTATGCCGATACCATTGTGCCCGGTCGGCTGGCGGAGAGTTACGGGGTTGACGTGACGCTGATGGCGACCAACGTGATTGAAGTCGGGCGCAAGCTTCTGACGCGTTACCCCTTCTTCATCTCCAGTGCCAGCGAGCAGCGCATGATGTTTTCGCGCAATCCGAATGACACCCTGCCGCCGCTTACCATTATCCCGACGGCGCGTTTCGTCCCGCAAGGCGAACTCGGCACAGACCTGCCGCTCTGATTTCGTCTACTCTCGCGAAGAAAGCATCCGAGTGAGAAAAGGGGGCGACGACACCACCGCAGTCGTCGCGCTCATGCTTCTTTCCGCTCGGGAGCGACATGCGTTGGCTGCGGCATTCTCATGCATTGCGCTTTCGCCTCTCATTGTGTAATTCCTGCAGGCAGGGATTTCCCTCGGCATAAGCGAGGGAATCAGGCAGCGCAGAGGCATTTGAGGGAGACGATATTTATGGCCGAACATCATACCGGACCGGTCGAGACCGGCGCGCCGATGGATTACCGGGAACATGAAAAGACCTACGACATGTTCATCGCGGCCACGAAATACGGCTCGATGCTTCTCATCGTCCTGCTGCTTGCCATGACAGCCGGGTTCTTCGGCGGCGCCGGCCTTCTCGGTGGCCTCTTCGTTTTCATCATTCTTCTCGCTGCCGGCATCTTCCTGGTCCGCTGATCGCGGTAAGGGGAGGAGGGGCTTTTTCCGCAGCTTTGTGACTGAAGCGCGTCGCGATCTTTCAGATTCGCTCCTCGCGCTTCAGGTCTGAATTTTCTGGCACGTCGTTATCGCAAAACCGCCGTACAGTTTTGCGCGACATGCTTAGGTGCTTGGCCTGCGCAGGGAAGCCTGCGGCGGTCTGGCTGACCCGGAGGAGGGGGCAGTTGGGCAATATCGTTTTCGTTGCAAAGGAAATTGCCGGCGGGGAGACGCGTGTCGCGGCCTCGGCCGAGACAGTAAAGAAAATGAAGAGTTTCGGCTTTGACGTCGTCGTCGAAGCCGGCGCGGGGGCGGGGTCACGTATCCCTGATCGAGAGTTCGAGGCAGTAGGCGCCAGGATCGGCAGTTCGGCGGATGCCGCTTCGGCCGACGTTGTGCTCAAAGTGCGCCGTCCGAGCGAACAGGAAATCTCATCCTATAAAAGCGGCGCCGTGGTGATCGCCATCATGGACCCCTATGGCAATGAGGAGGCGATCGCGGCCCTCGCCGGCGCTGGGCTTTCGGCTTTCGCGATGGAGCTGATGCCGCGCATTACCCGCGCCCAATCGATGGACGTGCTCTCGTCCCAGGCTAATCTCGCCGGTTACCAGGCCGTCATCGAAGCGGCGGCGGTTTATGACCGCGCCATGCCGATGATGATGACGGCAGCCGGCACCGTCCCGGCCGCCAAGGTCTTCGTCATGGGCGCCGGCGTCGCCGGTCTTCAGGCGATCGCCACGGCGCGGCGCCTGGGTGCTGCGGTCTCGGCCACCGACGTGCGCCCGGCCGCCAAGGAACAGGTTGCCTCGCTCGGCGCCAAGTTCATCGCCGTCGAGGACGAGGAGTTCAAGGCGGCGGAAACGGCCGGCGGCTATGCCAAGGAAATGTCGGCCGACTATCAGGGCAAGCAGGCCGCACTCGTGGCCGAACATATTGCCAAGCAGGATATCGTCATCACCACGGCATTGATCCCCGGCCGCGCTGCGCCGCGTCTGGTTTCACGCGCCATGCTCGCCTCGATGAAGCCGGGTGCTGTCGCCGTCGACCTTGCGGTCGAGCGCGGCGGCAATATCGAGGACGTCGTTGCCGGCGAAATCGCCGATGTCGAAGGCGTCAAGGTGATCGGTTTTGCCAATATGCCGGGCCGGGTTGCAGCAAGCGCCTCGGCGCTCTACGCCAAGAATCTCGTCACCTTCCTCGAGACCATGGTCAACAAGGAAACGGGCAGCGTCGTTGTCAACCTCGACGACGAGCTCGTCAAGGCGACGATGCTGACCTATGCCGGCGACGTCGTTCATCCCGCCTTCGGCGGCGCGAAGAAGGGAGACATCTGATGGCCAGTGAAGCAATGGACAGGGCGCTGGAACAGCTCGACCAGGCGGTGACCGCCGTCGTCACGGCGGCGGCCCAGGCGCCGGAAGCGGCGAGTGCCGCTACTGGCGGGGCGATCGATCCCTTCGTCTTTCAATTCGCGATCTTCGTCTTGTCGATCTTCGTCGGTTATTACGTCGTGTGGTCGGTGACGCCGGCGTTACATACGCCGCTGATGGCCGTCACCAATGCGATCTCCTCTGTCATTGTCGTCGGCGCGCTTCTGGCGGTCGGCATCTCGACGAGCGGGCTTGCGACCGGCTTCGGCTTCGTCGCCCTCGTGCTGGTTTCGGTCAACATCTTCGGCGGCTTCCTCGTCACGCAGCGGATGCTGTCGATGTACCGCAAGAAGGACCGGTGAGCGACCGATGACCAATATCGCAGCCTTTCTCTACCTCGTCTCCGGTGTTCTGTTCATCCTGGCGCTGCGGGGTCTCTCGCATCCGGCCACCAGCCGCAAGGGCAATCTCTACGGCATGGTCGGCATGGGGATCGCTATCCTGACGACGCTGGTGCTGGCGACGCCTGACTTCGGCGGCTTTGTGCTGATCATCCTTGGGCTTGCCATCGGCGGCAGCGTCGGCGCCTATGTCGCCCGCACCATCGCCATGACCTCGATGCCGCAGCTCGTCGCCGGCTTTCATTCGTTGGTCGGACTTGCGGCCGTCCTGGTCGCGGCTTCGGCGCTCTATACGCCGGCCTCGTTCGGCATCGGCGAGATCGGTCATATCCACACCGAGGCGCGTGTAGAGATGGCGCTCGGCGTGGCGATCGGGGCACTTACCTTCACCGGCTCGATCATCGCTTTCCTGAAGCTCGACGGGCGCATGTCCGGCAAGCCGATCCTGCTGCCCTACCGGCATGTGATCAATGCGGCCCTGCTAGCGCTAATCATTCTGTTCATCATCGGGCTTGCCGTCACCGAAAGTCATTTCGATTTCTGGGCCATTGTGGCGCTGTCGCTGGCGCTCGGCGTTCTCTTGATCGTGCCGATTGGCGGCGCCGATATGCCCGTCGTCGTCTCGATGCTGAATTCCTATTCGGGCTGGGCTGCGGCCGGCATCGGCTTCACGCTCGGCAATCTGGCGCTGATCATCACCGGCGCGCTCGTCGGTTCCTCCGGCGCAATCCTCTCCTACATCATGTGCAAGGGCATGAACCGTTCCTTCGTCTCCGTCATTCTCGGCGGTTTCGGCGGCGAGACGGCGTCCGGCGGACCCGACACCTCGGACCGGACGGTCAAGCTCGGCTCGGCCGAGGACGCGGCCTATCTGATGGCGAATGCGTCGAAGGTCATCATCGTGCCGGGATACGGCATGGCGGTTGCCCAGGCCCAGCATGCCTTGCGTGAACTCGCCGACAACCTCAAGAAGAACGGCGTCGAGGTGAAATATGCCATTCATCCCGTCGCCGGCCGCATGCCTGGCCACATGAATGTGCTGCTCGCCGAAGCGAATGTTCCCTATGACGAGGTCTTCGAGCTGGAGGACATCAATTCGGAATTCGCCCAGGCCGACGTCGCCTATGTCATCGGCGCCAACGACGTCACCAATCCTGCCGCGCGCGACGACAAGACCTCGCCGATCTACGGCATGCCGATCCTCGACGTCGATCGGGCAAAAACCTGCCTGTTCGTCAAGCGCTCACTCGGCTCCGGTTATGCCGGCATCGACAATACGCTGTTCTACAAGGACGGCACGATGATGCTGCTCGGCGATGCGAAGAAAATGACCGAGGATATCAACAAGGCGATTTTGCATTGATCGAGCCAGATGCAGCCGCCGATTGGGCGGCTGTTTGATTCATGGCGGCCGGTCCGTGCAATGCAAGCTCGGTCTCACCTTGCCGCAAACAACGCTCCTCCGGTCATACATCGCCCGGTACGAGCGTCATCTTTTCAACCCCGATCGCCAGGTTCAGTCCTTCCTGGGCTTGCACGTTCAACGGCTGCAGCATGAAAGCCTTGTTCGTGCCGCCGGCGATCACCTTGGCGCCGGCGCCTGCCCCGATGCTCGCATCCGCCCCGATGCCATAATATTCACCGGCCAAGGCGTATTGCGGCATATCCGTGCCGGTTTTCGCCATAACCTGCCAAATCATCACGCTCTTGCCGGTCTGACCGATGTCGAGGCCGAACTTCTCGATTTTGCCGGCGTAGACCGCCTTGGCGCCGCCGGATGCCGGCGTGTAGGTGCAGATCAGGTTCTTCTGCGACGTGATGATCAGGCCCTGGCCGCCATCCGATCCGCAGACCAGGCGGCCAAGCGTGACATAGTTTTCCGCGCCCGCCGGGCTTGCCCAGGCTGCGGCCGTGAGAGCCGCGGCTGCGATGATGGTTTGCTTGAACATGGTCTTTCTCCTTGGGAACGACCTGTTCGAAACGGGTGCAGGTGGCGATTGTTCCGGGAGGCTGAAGCACGCCGCATGAAACGTGATTTATGGGATGCGGTCCGGCGCTTTGGCTTTCAGGAACCCCTGCGCGCCTCCGGGTGACATGGGTCAGTCCCGTTCCAGCGTGGCGCGCTGCGCGGTCAACACCCACAACAGGCCTTCAGGCAAGAAATCGACCTCAACTGTGCCGCGGAAGGCGGAGGCCGCATGAGCTTTGATAACGGTCGTACCGAAGCCCGTGCGTGATGGCTCTATCACCGGCGGGCCGCCACGCTCCTGCCAGGTGAAGCGGAGCAGGGCATCCGGCTTGTTTTCTTCCCTGACATCGCGCCATTCGAAGCGGACACGGCCTTGCGGAACGGAAAGCGCGCCGTATTTCACCGAATTGGTGGCCAACTCATGCAGCGCCAGACCGAGATTCTGCACCGCATCCGGCTTCAGGACGAAATCCTCACCTGTGATTTCGATCTGTTCACGCGATTGCGGGAAGGCCTGCAGATGGATATCGACGACCCGCCGCAGCGACACGCCTCCCCATTGCTCGCTGGTCAGGAGCTCGATCGAGCGCACCAGCCCCTCGAGGCGGTCGGCGACAGCGGCCTGGAAGGTCTCGACACTGTCGGCCTGCTTGGCGAGCTGGCGCATCATTGCCTGGGCAAGCGTCAGTAGATTTTTCGTGCGGTGGACGAGCTCGTGCATGACGAAACGCAGCCGGTCCTCGGTCTGGCTGCGGTCGAAGGAGGCATTCGACAGGGCGATCGCCACCTGGTTCGCCTCGATGACGCTGGTCTCGACCGGCGAGACAATGTGGCCGTCGCCCATACGCTTTGCCATTTCGGCGATATCGCGGATGGTGGTGCGCACCTGCCTCGCGACGGCATAGGCGGCGAGCACCGCGACGAGCACAAGCGCCACGCCGCCGATGATGAGGAAGCGCCAGGTGCTGAGGATCGAAGCCTGTGCTACCGGCCCCCAGATCACCGTCTTCCATGACCAGCCGGGAATTTGAGCATAACCGAGAAGCATGTGAGGCAGGATCGTTTTGTCTTCGAACACACCGCGGGAGAAACCAAGCGCCGGCAGGATGCGCGGATCGAAGGGCGTGCCAGGTTCCAGGGCTGCGGGGCCTGCGGCAACGACCACGTGACCGCTTTGATCGATGACGGCGGCCGACCAGCCGGGAGCCAGGCCCTGAGTCGTCACCACCCTGCCGAGATCCTTGGCATCCTGCGTGATGATGAGGGCGGCGACCGGATCATCCGCCGCCCGCGGGAGCGTGACGTTATAGACCCAATCGCCGCTGGTTCTGCCGCGAAAAACATCGGATGCCTCGATGCGACCGGATTTGATGGCGGCATCGAGGGCAGCGATATTTGCCATCTCTCCGAGCGGCGTGCCGAAAGGCCGGCGTGTGTTCAGCAGTTGCCGGCCGGTGCGGTCGACCGCAAGCACGTAGAGCGAATTGTTGCGGAGAGCCGTTTCCGTGCGCTCGTGGAAGGAGGCGAGATCGCCGTTTTCAAGTTCCGGCGAGCTCGACAGCAGCCGCAGCGTCGTTGCCATGTCCTGAAGCTGGCGGTCGATGATGCGCGAAAGGGCAAGCGCGTCCTGCACCGTCTCGCGCTTCAGCGCCGAACGCTGGTTGTCCTCCAGCTGCAGCAGAAGCAGCGCCACGAAGGCGAAAATCGGCAGCGCGATCGCCACCGCCATGGCAACGAGATAGGTGCCGATCGAAGCCTTTGGAAAGAACAGCGCAACGATCTTCATTGAATGCGCCACGCCGCCTGCGCCATCGCACAATCCATCGAGTCCCATCGAGCGAAGGATAAAATCGCCGAGCACAAAACATGGCCGCATCCCTTGCGTCGCTCGGACGTTGCGCGGGGCTGGGGCGGGCGCTGCCCGCAACAGTTTTCGCTCGCGGTCAGGAACGCAAAGATCCGTATCTCTCGCAAAACGCCCTCAACACGTTTTCCAACGCCCGATAGGGGGCTATCGAAGCAGCGACATGTTAGGGGGAGCAAGAGCGGGTTGCAACATCGTATGACATGCTATCGAAGACGACGGATGTTTCTTCCGCCTTTCTTTTCAAGACGATGCAGCCGCCTTCATGACAGCGTCGACGTCAGGGGCGGTCGCTGCACGCGCATCGGGCCGGTCACAGGTGAGGCGGCTCCGCCGGAGATTCTCGCAACGGGAAGGTTTGGAGCATCCGATGGTCCGGCCGCCCCAATGCACATCTCTTAGCCGGCTGGAGCGCCGACGCGAGCGAGACCGTCGCGGGCCGGCTGGTATTTCGGGTCAAGTCCGATTGCATGACGATAGGAGCGGGCGGCCTTGGCCTTGTCGCCGCGGCGTTCGTAGACGAGTGCCTGGTTGGCCCAGGATTCGGCGATGTTGCCGTTGAGCTCGATCGCATGGTTGAAATCGGCAAAGGCGTTGTCGTCGTCGTTCAGCGCAATATAGGAAATGCCGCGGCCGTTATAGGGCTCGGGCGAGTTCGGTGCGAGCGAGATTGCTTTCGAGAAGTCGTCGATCGCCTTATCCTGCTGATTGCGCTTCTGATAAATCAGGCCACGATTGTGGTAGGCGCGGCCGTCGGTGGTGCCGAGCTGGATCGCCCGGTCGAAATCGTTGAACGCCTGGTTGTCCTGACCGGCCATGCGATAGACATTGCCGCGGCCGATATAGGCGACGTCATAGCTCGGGTTGATCTGCAGCGCGGCGTTATAGTCGGCGATCGCCTGGGCCTGCTGACCCATGTTGCGATAGACGAGGGCGCGGTTGGCATAGGCCTGGAAGAAGCGCGGATTGATCTGCAGCGCCGTGTTGAAATCGTTCAGCGCCGGACGGAATTGGCCGCTGCGGCCATAGGCGGAGCCGCGGACGTTGTAGCCCTCGGGATCCCTCGGGTTGGCGTTGATGACCGCCGTCAGCGACGCGATGTTCTCTTCCGACCCCTGAGCCTTGTCGATGCGGATCACGGCGTCGGTCGTATTGGTCGTTTCGCAGCCGGCAAGGCCGAACATGGCGGCCAGCGCCACAGCGGGCAGCAATGCGGTTTTCTGCAGGCGCCAGGCGCGGGACGGATTGAAGGTGGTAACAGCCATTCGGGCTCGCTTTCCCCATGCGGCATATCCGATCCTGGGATATGCGATCTTCAGCGGCAAACTAAAAAGGCGGCGGCGAACCAATCGCCCCCGCCACAATGCATCTGAAAACGTCGAAAAAACGACGGCAACGCTTAGCGTGCGACCAGGCCTTCGCGCTGGGCGCGCTTGCGGGCCAGCTTGCGAACGCGGCGAACAGCTTCGGCCTTTTCGCGGGCACGCTTCTGCGACGGCTTCTCGTAGTAGTCGCGCATCTTCATTTCGCGGAAAATGCCTTCGCGCTGCATCTTCTTCTTGAGAGCGCGGAGAGCCTGATCGACATTGTTATCGCGGACAAGTACCTGCACGAGAATCACGTTCCTTTGGTTTGGTTGATGCCTGAGGCGGCGCAGCGCCAGGGGCAAAAAAATAACGTTCGCGCGGCCGCAGCCTTGCGATTGGTGATGCGGGATAGCAGATCGGGTCGGGGAAGTCCAGACGGATATGGGAGGCAGGCGGAAAAATCACACCGGCCCGGTATCCTGTCTCGATCGCGCCGACTCCGGCAGGGCTTCATCCAGAGCTGCAATCGCCTCCTTGAGCGCCGTCCTGACCCGAAGTCGGTCGGCAGGCTCCACCCGGCTCATATCCAGATGCAGGTCGAGGCCGGCGAGATGTTCACTCAGAACGCGGCTCTTATGATCCGCGCCGAGCGTCAGCCCGTCCACAGCATAGGGCACGATCTCGCGCTGTATGCCCTTCATCGTGATCGGCGGCAGCGGATGGGCATCGACGATCTCGTTGACCAGCGCATAGGTTTCGTAGCTGATGACGATCTCCCCGCCCTGGGCGATCGATTGAAGGCGGGCCGCGAGATTGGCCTCCGCGCCGATGATCGTATAGTCCATGCGGTCGCTGCTGCCGAAATTGCCGACATTGCAATAGCCGCTGTTGATTCCCATGCGCACGACGAAAGGCTCTTCGGTGCCGTTTCTGCGCCATCTGTCCTTCAGTTCGCCGAGGCGGCGCTGCATGTCGACGGCCATGCGCAGGCAGGCTTTCGCATCCTCCTCCGGCCCCTTCGTTTCCGGGTCGCCGAAGAAGACAAGCATGGCGTCGCCGATGAACTTGTCCACCGTGCCGCCATGCGCCAGGGCAATGTTCGACATCTCGGTCAGATATTCGTTGAGCATCTCCGTCAGCGCTTCCGGCTGTAGCCGCTCGGTGGTCGCGGTGAAATCCTTGATGTCGGAGAAGAAGATCGTCAGGCGCTTGCGCTCGGTATGGACCACCACGTCCTTCTGCCCGCTGAAAATGCTCTTGTAGATCTGCGGCGAGAGGTAGCGTGAAATCTTCAGCGAGACGCTGGCGAGGAATTCGTTGGCCGCTTCCAGGTCCTGGTTGGCGTTATGGATCGCGCGCGCCTGCTGCCGTTGCAGCAGAATGAAGCTGAGGCCGATGATGGCGACAAAAAGAAAGTAGCAAAGCAGGTATTTGAAGGCGAAGACGTTGCTCGCATAGGGCTGCCGGATGATCACTTCCTGAATGCCGCGCACATCGCCAACCTTCCAATCGGTCTTTGGGCTTTCCGGATGGCTGTTGTGGCAGGCAACGCAGGCCTGACCCATGACAACGGGGGTGATGAACCGCAGGGTATCGGTCAGTCCGACACGCGTGAGATCGTTCAGCGTCTGTTGCGGATTGGTGCGCAGCGCCGCGAGCGCTTGTCTTTCGAAGTCGTCGAGCCCGTGGGATGCGCGGCTCTTGAACGGCAGGTCGGAGACGAAACGATAGGTGATATTGGCCTGCTGTTCCTTGATGACGCCGCCGAGCTCCAGCGAAAGTGTTGCCGGCAGCGGGATAGCGCCTGGAATATTGCGGTAGTTGTGGGAGACGACCGTGCCGGCGGTCGCACCGCTGGCATGCGCGGCCAAAACACGTCCGACGACGTTCGCCGAATAATAGGAGCGAATGCTCGATATCAGCGAACTCATGTCACGCGCCTGTCGCCGCAAGGTATTTCCCGAGAGATCGCTGATGTCGAGCCAGACGGCAAGCGGCAGCCCGGCCAGCATGGCCAGCACGACGACGATCAGCCAGTAGCCGCTGCGGCGCGCGGCGGATTCGGAAATCACGGCGACCCTTACCCTTCTCTTGAAAAAGCGTGCGATTTTCGATCGCTACATGAACATTTCGCCGGGCGCCCGGCAAGGTCGAAGCCTTGTCATCCTGGTAAAAGCCTGGCCAAAAATCGCAGCCGGGGGGCTCATTGAAGGCCGCTCCTTATCGGCTGAGTGGAAAGACGAAGGGCCAGGGGTCGAAAACGGAGCGTCCGGGATGCGTGCGTGAATGGCATTCGGGCCGAAAGCGGCGTAGCCTGTCTGCCGGCAGACGCAGGCCGCTCCGTCGGCGGCGGGAGGGACAGTCGGTGAGATGATGGCACGCGCGCAGCAAATCGGTGTGGTTATCGGCCTGGCGATCGTGGCGGCGCTGACAATGCTGCGGGCCGACGATCCCGGGATTTTCAAGCTGATCCGCGGGGTGACCTTCGACGAATATCAGCGGCTGCTTCCGAGAAGCTTCGAACCGATGCCGGTCCGCGTGGTTGACATCGACGAAGCCTCGCTGCGCGAATTCGGTCAGTGGCCGTGGCCGCGGGACAGGCTGGCGCTGTTGGTGGACAGGCTCTCGCAAATGGGGGCGGCGGCCATCGCCTTCGATGTTCTTTTCGCCGAACCGGACCGGCTGTCGCCGCGCACCGTCGTTCGCGAAGTCGCCGGCGTCGATCCTCTGCTGGCGGAGAAATTGCCCGATAACGACGAGATATTCGCCGGCTCGATTGCCGGTAAACCCGTCGTGCTCGGCTTCGGCCTGTCCAACGAGGGCAGTTACCGACCGCCCGTCAAGGCGGGCTTCGCCTTCACGGGCGAAAGCCCGATCTCGGCCCCGCCCGTTCTCCGCGCTTCGACGCCGCTCAGGCCGCAACTGGAGGCCAATGCGGCAGGGCTTGGCCATATTAGCCTCAATCCGGGCAATCCCTCGCCTGTGGTTCGCGCGGTTCCGCTGTTCCTGACCGATGGCGAGCAGCTCTATCCGAATCTGGCTATTGAGGCGCTGCGGGTGGCGCAGGGGGTGTCGACTTATGTGCTGTCGGGCGCGCCCGACCGCGCCGGCATTATGACATCGGCAAAGATCGGCGACTTCGTCGTGCCGCTGACGGCCGTCGGCGAACTCTGGCTCTATGTCACGCCGGACCGGGCTGAGCGCTATATCTCTGCACGCCAGGTGCTCTCCGGTACTGGCGCCAGCCCCGACGTTGCGGCCGCCATCAACGGCAGCGTCATTTTCGTCGGGACTTCGGCCGCCGGCCTGCAGGACATTCGCGTCACCGCGCTCGGCGAGAATGTCCCTGGCGTCTCGCTGCATGCGCAGGCCGTCGAGCAGATTCTCTCCGGCCAGTTCCTGTCACGGCCCGACTGGGCGGACGGGCTGGAAATCCTGACGATCGCGGTGCTCGGATGCCTGCTCGTCGTGATCACGACCTTCGTCAGTCCCGCCGTCGCCCTGGTCTGCGGCCTACTCATTACTGCAATGGCCCTCGTGGCCTCCTGGCTCTCCTTTCTCCATGCGGGGCTCCTTCTCGATCCGCTGGCGCCGATCGTGAGCGGATCGATCACCCATTTTGCCGCAACCTCGTTCCGCATTCTGGTGATCGATCGGGAAAGGCGCGAGGTGCGGCGCGCCTTCGGACATTATCTGTCTCCGTCGCTGCTCCATCGCATCGAGCATAACCGCGACGCATTGCGCCTCGGCGGCGACGACCGCGAGCTGACGGTCATGTTCGTCGACGTCAGGAACTTCACCGAGATGAGTGAACGGCTGGCGCCGACGGATGTCGTCGCCTTCCTGAACACATTGCTCGACGCGCTGAGCCGTCATGTCGTGGCCAATGAAGGCACACTCGACAAGTTTATCGGCGATTCGATCATGGCGTTCTGGAATGCGCCGGTTGATGTTGCGGATCATGAAGCCAAGGCCGTTCGCACAGCCCTGGCCATGCGCGAGACACTCGTCGAACTGAACGCCAGCGACGCCTTCGGCTTCGGTCCCGATCAGGAGGTCGGCATCGGCATCGGCATCCATACCGGCATTGCCTGCGTCGGCAATATGGGCGCCAAGACCCGCTTCAACTATTCGGCTGTCGGAGATGCCGTCAACGTCGCCGCCCGCATCGAGTCATCATGCAAAGAGGTAGGCTTCGATATCCTCATCTCCGACAGCACTGCACGTTCAGTGAAAGGAATGGCGCTGATCGACGCCGGGGCCATTCCACTGAAGGGAAAGAGCAGCCGCACCAAGATCCTTGCCGTTCTCGGCGATGAGCAGGTAGCGGCATCCCGGGAATTCGCCGCGCTCAATGCCGTTCACCGGCAATTGATGCAAGCCCTGCATTCGCATTCAAAGAATACCCGCAAACTTATGGATACGGCAAAGCTCAGGGCGGATGAAGTGCTGGGCGGTTTGGTGGAATTCTATCGGCGGATCCCCAGCAGGACTGGCCATTTTCGGGAATTGTCTGCCGGGAACGAAAAGAGCGCTGCCGATGCCGAAAAGTAGAAGCGATTTTCGAAGAGCGGTGTCCTTCTTCGGGATATCGCCTTCACTGCCCGACACGCCGGCAGTCCTCGCCGGCCTTCGCACTGCTCGTCGACGCACTACCCCACCGTCTGGCGGACATACCAGTGCCGACGCCTTGACTTGCAAGGATCCCGAAAACAGCCTCACCGACCGCGATTGAAATTCCGACTTCTGTCGTGGTTTCGATCATTCTTATGATCGCGATCGCCATCATGGTGGCGCTGGGGCTCCCGATGATCCAAACCGTGATTTCCGGGCTTTCCGTCATCGTCATGGCTCCCATGGCCCTCATGCTTGTCGGGTCTATCCGGCTTGTCATGGTGGGGCTTATCATGGTGCGGCCTGTCGTGATAAGGCCTGTCGTGATGAGGCTTGTCGGGCTTGTTCGGTTGCTCCTTTCGCGGCTCGGCCTGTGGCGGATCCTGCCTCTGCGGAGCAGGTGCAACTGCTGGCGGCGGCCTTGTTCTGTCCCTTCTTTCCGGCACAACGGAGGCCATATTGCAGCCGCCGAGCATGCCGAGGCCGCCCGAAAGCCGCTGGTTGCCGGAAAGGAAGGGCAGGGCACGCTGGTTTCCAAGTCTGTCAAGGATGTTGCGATCGACCCGGCCGGCCGCCGTCATATCGCCATTCGGGTTGGCGACAACGCAATCGCAGCGTTGCTGCAGCTGGCGACAGCCGCCGGGGCCGCAAAAGCTGGCCGCGCCGTTCAGGAGTACGACGGCGGTGGTGCCGTCGGCGCCGACATAGAAATCGAATGCGGTGCCGCGCACGCCGATCGTGCCGGCTGGCGTCAGGATCTGATAGGCCGACGATTTGGAATTGCCGCTGACCCAGCGGAAAGTGCCCTTGGCGGCCTTGATGGTGAGCTTTCTGACCGATTGCGTATCGTCGAACACAAATTTGTCGATGACGACAGAGGACCCCCAGCCGACCGCAAGTTTGGTGCCGTCACGAAACAGAAACTGGCCAAGGCCGGATTGCGATGTTCGGATCCGCTCGTCGCGGTGAACGCTGGCATTGACCTCTATTGGTCCAGCCTGTCCGGTGACTTCGGTCTTGATGAGGACAGCCTGGCCGACCGGCTCGGCAGCGGGCGCCGCCTGGGCGCTGCAAAAGGCGATGAAAAGCGCGTGGAAGAATGAACGCCGACCCCACATGACACAAGAACCCCGGCAAGGGGGGAGAATTAACATTTTAGTAACTTCTTGTCTTCTCGCCCTCTTGGGTGAGGGCTAGCCGACGGCCCGATCCCATTGCGTTTAACGCCACTCCCGTGAATGGCATTCGCTTCAGACTCGGGCAGGTGTGTCCTGAAAAACAGGGCGCTTTTCGACATCATGTCGCTCAGTGTCAAAACCAAAGCTCTCGCGCGTCGCAAAAGAGCCGTTGTGCCGCATTTGGATTTGCGATTTGTATGACACGGAGAATGGCCTGCCCGAAGGAGAAGAAGGCGGATGCGGAAATATTCGGTTTTTGCCGTGGCGCGAGAGGCCCTTCGTGGCCACAGAGGCTGGGAGAAGCAGTGGACGTCGCCGGAACCGCGCGCCGAATACGACGTCGTCATCATTGGCGCCGGCGGACACGGCCTGGGCGCCGCCTATTATCTCGCCAAGGAGCATGGCATCACCAATGTGGCGGTGATCGAGAAGGGCTGGCTCGGCGGCGGCAATACCGGGCGTAACACCACCATCATCCGCTCAAACTATCTCTATGAAGAGAGCATGCACATTTACGAGCATTCGATGAAGCTCTGGGAGGGGCTTTCACAGGAGCTCAACTACAATGTGATGTATTCGCCGCGCGGCGTGATGATGCTCTCGCACAATATTCACGACCAGCAGTCGTTCAAGCGGCATATCCACGCCAACCGGCTCTACGGCATTGACAATGAATGGCTGACGCCGGAACAGGCGAAGGCCTATTGCCCGCCGCTCGATATCTCCGCCAGCGCGCGCTACCCGATCAACGGTGCGGCACTGCAGCGGCGCGGCGGCACGGCGCGGCATGACGCGGTTGCCTGGGGTTATGCCCGCGCAGCATCGGACCGCGGTGTCCACATCATCCAGAATTGTGAAGTGACAGGCATCCGCCGTGGGCCCGATGGAAGCGTGACCGGCGTCGAGACCACGCGCGGTTTCATCGGCGCCAGAAAGATCGGCGTGTCGGCGGCCGGCCACACGACGACAATCATGAAGATGGCCGATGTGCGGGTGCCGCTGCAATCGAGCCCGCTGCAGGCGCTGGTTTCCGAGCCGCTGAAGCCGATCTTCCCCTGCGTTGTCATGTCGAACACGGTGCACGCCTATATCTCCCAGTCCGACAAGGGAGAACTGGTGATCGGCGCCGGCACCGACCAGTACAATTCCTATTCCCAGACCGGCGGGCTGCAGATCATCACCCACACGCTCGATGCCATCTGCGAACTCTTCCCGATGTTCCGGCGCGTCAAGATGATGCGCCAATGGGGCGGCATCGTCGACAACACGCCGGATCGCTCGGCGATCCAGTCGAAGACGCCGGTTCCCGGGCTTTACGTCAATTGCGGCTGGGGCACCGGCGGCTTCAAGGCGACGCCGGGCTCGGCCAATCTGTTCGCCCATCTGATCGCCCGCGACGAACCGCACAAGTTCAGCGCCGGCCTGACGCTGGAACGTTTCCGCAGCGGCCGGCTGATCGACGAGGCTGCAGCGGCGGCGGTGGCGCACTGACGATGGGTGTTTTCGTGCCAACGCTCGCCGCTTCTGTCGCTCACCCCCTCATCCGTCTTTCAGGCACCTTCTCCCCGCTGGGGAGAAGTGGAGGAGAAGGAAATCCTACATGCTGCTGATCCATTGCCCTTACTGCCAGGAAGAGCGCTCCGAGCTCGAATTCCGCGGCGCGGGTGACGCGCATATTGCGCGGCCCGCAGATATTGCCTCGATCTCGGACGCGGAATTCGAAGCCTATTTCTTTCTGCGCGACAATCCGAAGGGGCTGATATTCGAACGCTGGCGGCACATCCATGGCTGCGGACGTTTCTTCAATGCAGTCCGCGACACGGTGAGCGACAAGTTCATCACGACCTACAAGGCAGGCGAGCCGAAGCCCGAGATCGGTCCTGCAGCCGAGAAGCACGCGCCTGTCGAGACATATGAAGCCCTGGAAGGAGAGGCGCAATGAGCGGCGTCAACCGTATCGCCGGCAAGGGGCGCCTGACGCCGGCCAAAACCGCGCGCCTCAGCTTCGACGGCAAGAGCTACACGGCGCTCGAAGGCGATAGCGTCGCCTCGGCGCTGATCGCCCACGGCGTGCACCTCGTCGGCCGTTCGTTCAAATATCACCGGCCGCGCGGCATTCTGTCAGCTGGCGCCGAGGAACCGAACGCCCTGATCGACGTCGCTCGCGATGCAGCACGCAAGCAGCCGAACGTGCGCGCCACCGTGCAGGAAGTCTTCGACGGCATGATCGTCAGCTCGCAGAACCGCTGGCCCTCGCTTGCCCGCGATATCGGGGCGATCAACAATCTGATGTCGCCGTTCTTCGCCGCCGGCTTCTACTACAAGACCTTCATGTGGCCACGCGCCGCCTGGAAGCATGTCTATGAACCGCTCATCCGTCGCGCCGCCGGCCTCGGTGTTGCGCCGACGGAAGGCGATCCGGACCATTATGCCAGCCGTTACGCTCATTGCGACGTGCTGGTGGTCGGCGCTGGCGTTGCCGGGCTTTCGGCGGCGCTGGCCGCGGCCCGGACCGGCGTCAGGGTGATCCTCTGCGACGAGCAGCCGGAAGCGGGCGGTGCGCTGCGCTATGATGCCGGCGCAAAGATCGACGGGCAGGACGGCTTCACGTGGGCGCAGAAGGCCGTAGCGCAGCTGAAGGCGATGGACAATGTGCAAGTGCTACTGCGCACCACTGCCTTCGGCTACTACAACCACAATTTTGTCGCCCTTGCCGAGCGCGTCACCGACCATCTCGCTAATCCCGCGCATGATCTGCCGCGCGAACGGCTCTGGCAGGTCCGGGCCAAGCGGGTGATCCTCGCCAACGGCGCGATCGAACGGCACATGGTATTTCCGAACAACGACCGGCCCGGCGTCATGCTGGCCTCGGCGGCGCGGACCTATCTCAACCATTACGGCGTCGCCGTCGGGAAGAATGTCGGCATCTACACGGCGCATGACTCGGCCTATGAGGCGGCTTTCGATCTGAAACGAGCAGGTGTGTCGATCGCCGCGATCGTCGATTGCCGGCAGGCGCCGGGCGCGGCGGTGCTGGCGGAGGCACGTGCGCTCGGTATCGACGTCCTGGCCGGCCAGTCGGTCATCAATACTGCGGGTCGGTTGCGCATCTCGTCAATGACGGTGGCGCGCAACGGCGGCGGTTCGCCGCGCAAGATCGCCGTCGATGCGCTGCTGGTTTCGGCCGGCTGGACACCGTCCGTGCATCTGTTCTCGCAGTCGCGCGGCAAAGTGGCCTTCGACGCTGAAAGCCAGCGTTTCCTGCCCGGCTCCTACGCGCAGGATTGCCTGTCGGTCGGCGCCTGCAACGGCACCGACGATCTGCAGCGGACGATCGAGGAATCGCTTGCCGCCGGCGAGCTGATGGCGCAGGCCACCGGCGGAAGCAGCGGCGAGAAGATCGCAATTTCGGCTGAGCAGGCCTTTGAATGGACAGGCGGCATGATCGGTGCTGCCGAAGGTGCCGGGCCGAAAACCAACGCCAAGGCGTTCATCGACTTCCAGCACGATGTCTGTGCCAAGGATATCCGCCTTGCCGTGCGCGAGGGCATGCATTCGATCGAGCACATCAAGCGCTTTACGACGAATGGCATGGCTTCGGACCAGGGCAAGCTGTCCAACATGCATGGGCTGGCGATCGCCGCCGAGATGCTCGGCAAGGAAATCCCGCAGGTCGGTCTCACCACCTTCCGCGCGCCCTACACGCCAGTCACCTACGGCACGCTGATCGGCCATTCGCGCGGAGAGTTGTTCGATCCGACGCGTAAGACGCCGCTGCACGAATGGGAAGAAGCCCATGGTGCCGTTTTCGAAGATGTCGGAAACTGGAAACGCGCCTGGTTCTACCCGCGTGCTGGCGAGACGATGCATCAGGCGGTCGCCCGCGAATGCCGCACAGCCCGAGAGTCGGCCGGCATCTTCGACGCTTCGACGCTTGGCAAGATTGAGGTGGTGGGGCCGGATGCCGCGAAGTTCCTCAACCTCATCTACACCAATGCCTGGGATACGCTGAAGCCCGGCAAGGCCCGCTACGGCATCATGACCCGCGAAGACGGCTTCGTTTATGACGACGGCGTCGTCGGGCGATTGGCCGAGGACCGTTTCCATGTGACGACGACGACCGGCGGTGCGCCACGCGTTCTTCACCACATGGAAGATTACCTGCAGACGGAATTCCCGGACCTGAAGGTATGGCTGACCTCGGTGACCGAGCAATGGGCGGTGATTGCCGTGCAGGGGCCGAAGGCGCGCGAGATCGTCGAACCACTGGTCGAAGGGGTCGACCTCTCGAATGAGGCCTTCCCGCATATGAGCGTTGCCGAATGCACGGTCTTCGGCGTGCCGGCCCGGCTCTTCCGCGTCTCGTTCACCGGTGAAGTCGGCTTCGAAATCAATGTGCCGGCCGATTATGGCCAGTCCGTGCTCGAAGCCGTCTGGGCCAATGCCGAGCCGCTCGGGGCCTGCGTCTACGGTACGGAGACGATGCACGTTCTTCGCGCCGAGAAGGGCTACATCATCGTCGGGCAGGATACTGACGGGACCGTGACCCCTGACGACGCGGGCGTTGCCTGGGCCGTTTCGAAGAAGAAGAAGGACTTCGTCGGTATTCGCGGCCTTCAGCGGCCGGACCTCGTCAAAGAGGGGCGCAAGCAGCTCGTAGGCCTTATCACCAAGGATCCGAAGCTGGTGCTCGAAGAAGGTGCACAGGTCGTGGCCAACCCGAACGAGCCGAAGCCGATGACGATGCTCGGTCATGTCACCTCGGCCTATTGGTCGGAAAACTGCGGCCGGTCGATCGCCTTCGCGCTCGTCGCCGGCGGCCGGGCGCGGATGGGCGAGACGCTCTACGTGCCGATGCCGGACCGGACGATCGCCGTCGAGGTGACGGATCTGGTATTCTTTGACAAGGAAGGAGGCCGCATCCATGGCTGATGTCGCAATTCGCAAGCCAGTGCTTGCCGGCCGTCTCGGCGGCTCCGCAACGGTACGGCTGACGGTGGCACCGGCAGCGGGCCGGGTGGCGCTGCGCGCGCCTGCGGAATCGATCGCCGCGCTTTCCAAAGCGCTCGGTCTCACTCTGCCGAACGCTCCGAAGACCTCCAGGCGGGCCGGCGCGCGCTCAGCGCTCTGGATCGGGCCGGACGAATGGCTGGTAGTCGACGAGGACGGCGCCGATCTGATGGCGGTGCTTTCCAGCCTCCGTGCCGTGCATTCGGCGACCGACGTTTCCCACCGCAATGTCGCGATCATCGTCTCGGGACCGGGCGCGGAGACGACGCTTGCCGCCGGCTGCCCGCAGGATCTGTCGCTTGCTTCCTTTCCGGTAGGGGCCGCGTCGCGCACGGTCTTCGGCAAGGCGGAAATCGTGCTTCTGCGCACGGAGGAAGAGACATTCCGGGTGGAGTGCTGGCGGTCGTTTTCGGACTTCGTTTTCGGGCTACTCAACGAAGCGGCTCATGATGCCGGGCATTGAGGCCGCACCGCATTATTCTCTTAAATCGGAATCGATTTACGGATAAAAAATGCAGTAGCTCAAAGTTTTACAGCGTCAGCCTCTGGAAAGCCGCGCGGCGCTGTAACAATCTGCCCGCATAGGCACTTGGTCGAGGGATGGACGAATGCTGCATCATGCTTCCCTCGGCGTTTCCGATATCGAGTGGTCGGCGGCATTTTACGATGCCGCTCTTGGCGCGCTCGGTTATGTCAGGGTCTGGGATGACATCAGGCCGGGCCAGATAGGGCAGGCGGTCGGATACGGCCCTCCCGGCGGCGGGGACAAGCTAGCGATCAAACATCGGCCGGATTGCCAGCGCCCCGCAGGCCCTGGTTTTCATCTGGCTTTTGCCGCGCCGAACCGTCAGGCGGTCGATCAGTTTCATGCGGCGGCGATCACGCATGGCGGCCGTGACAACGGTGGTCCAGGCCTGCGACTCCATTACGGCGAATACTATTATGCTGCGTTCGTGATAGATCCGGACGGGCACGCAATCGAAGCCGTCTTCAATTCGGCTGTATAAACAATAGCGCCGTTTTACTTAGACGTCCTCGGGACGATCCTTCGGGTCGAACTGGATGATGGTGATCCATTTTGCCGTCAGGGCCGGCTTCTTCTCGTTTTCGATCTCGATCGTAACGTCGTAGGTGGTCATCAGCATGCCGCCGCCGCGGAAGCGGGCGTCGGAGAGCAGGAAGCGGCCGCGCACGCGGGCGCCGCTTTTGACCGGTGTCATGAAGCGGACACGGTCGAAGCCATAATTGATGCCCATGGTCTGCTCGCGCACTTTCGGCAGGCAGTTGTAATTCATCGCCGAGAGCAGAGACAGAGTCAGGAAGCCATGAGCGATGGTGCCGCCGAAGGGGCTTTCGGCGGCGGCGCGCTCAGGATCGACGTGAATGAACTGATGGTCATCCGTTGCCCCCGCAAAGGCATCGATCATCGTCTGGTCGACGGTGATCCAATCCGAAAGGCCCGTTTCCATGCCGATCAATCCCCGCACGTCGGAGAGTGAAATTTCCGTGCCCATGCATTTCCCCGTCAGATAAGCCCGCCGCGCCAAAGCCTTATCGTGCATTTATGACGATTGCGATAAGGATTTGCGCCAATGGGAGGCGCCGGTCATTTTTCTATGAAAAAGCCGACGGAGCGTGGCTCGACGGTAACTCGGGCACCGGCCCTCTTCGCGCCTGCCGGCGTCAATTGACGCCAGGAAGCTTCGCCTTCCGCCGGAAGCGTAAAGAGCTCGCGGCTTTCGGAGCGATTGAAGAGCACGGCAAGCCGGGTGCGTTGGCCTCTTGAGGCCCGGTCGCCGGTTGCCAGCAGCATGCCGAGCGTGTGGAGCGACGGCGTCTCCCATTCGGCGACCGTCATCGGTTCGCCCGAAACCGAAATCCATTCGACGTCGCCATTTCCCGACAGGAAATCCGTTTCGGAAAAGACGGTGAAGCGGCGGCGCAGCCCGGCGACGAAGGCGGTATGGGCGATGAGGTCCTCATCCAATGTCTTCCAGTCGAGCCAGGTGATCTCGTTGTCCTGGCAATAGGCATTGTTGTTGCCGCGCTGGCTGCGTCCGCCTTCGTCGCCGGCCGTCAGCATGATGCTGCCGCGGGTGGCAAAGAGCGTTGATATCAGCGCCATCACATCGTTTTTTCGGCGCTTGCGGATCGAGGGGTAGAGTGTTTCACCTTCGACGCCATTGTTCCACGAGTGGTTTTCATTATGGCCGTCGCGATTGTGCTCGCCATTGGCGTCGTTATGCTTTCCGGCATAGGAGACGAGGTCGATCAGCGTGAAGCCGTCATGGGCGGCAAGGAAATTGACGCTGCGCGTCCCTTTGCCGTCATTGCGGGCGAAGATGTCGGAAGAGCCGGCAAGGGCTGTCGCCAGCGCGCCGGTTTTCCATTGATCGCCGCGCCAATAGCAGCGCAAATCATCGCGAACCCGGTCGTTCCATTCGAGGAAGGGCGGCGGGAAGTTGCCGAGTTGGTAACCGCCCGGGCCGATATCCCAGGGTTCGGCGATCATGATCCGGTCGGCAAGCACGGTGTCGGCCAGAATCGCGGCAAGTGTTCCGCCATCGCGCTCGAAGCCGGCCGCGGTTCGGCCGAGCACCGGGGCGAGGTCGAAGCGAAAACCGTCGACGCCCGAATTGAGCACGAAATGGCGCAGGCTGTCGATGACGAGACGGCGAACTTCGGGATGGTCGCAGGCAAGCGTGTTGCCGGTTCCCGTATCGTTGACCAGTTCGCCCGGGCAATTCTGGACATGGCGGAAATAGTGCAGGTTGTCGAGGCCGCGCAGCGACAGCGTCGTGCCGTAACGATCGCTCTCGCCGGTATGGTTGAAGACGAGGTCGAGGATGACGGCGATGCCCTCGGCATGCAGGGCGGCAACGGTCTCGCGCAGCTCCGCCATGCCGCCCGGGGCGAGCCGCGGATCGAGCGCCATGAAGGCGACAGGATTGTAGCCCCAGCCGTTGGTGAGGCCGAGCGGCGGCAGGTGGCGTTCGTCGATCCAGGCGGTGATCGGCATCAGTTCGACGGCATCGACCCCGATCCGCTTCAGGTGGGCGATGACGGAGGGATGGGCAAGAGCGGCGATCGTGCCGCGCTGGTGCTCCGGTATGTCGGGATGAAGAATGGTGAAGGGCCGCACCGCCACTTCGTAGATGAAGCCGCCCGGTTTGAAGAGTGGCTTGGCGACGGCGGCGCGCGTATCGGTGGTGACGATCGCCTTCGGCATCAGATCCTGGCTGTCTTCGCCGTAGACGCCGAGGCGGGGATCGTAGCGAAACGGCCGGTCGATCTCCTTGGCGTAGGGGTCGATCAGCAATTTCGACGGATCGAACCAGAGGCCGTTGTCCGGCGCGTAGATACCGTCGGCACGATAGCCATAACGCGCGCCTGCCTTCAGCCCGTCGACAAACAGACGATGGATGTGGTTGCCGTCGCGTGCCATCGGCAGGCGCGCGAATTCTCTATTGCCGTCATTGTCGAACAGGCAGAGCTCGACCTGCGCGGCATGATGCGACCAGACGGCAAATTCGACGCCGGTGTCAAAGACGATCGCGCCGACCTGCGCCGCATTGTTCTCGCGCATGTTTCCCCCGGATCAGGTGATCACGGTTGGCGCGTCGCGTCCCGTGCGTTCCCGAATGCTGGCAACGCTGTCGGCTGCTGCGATGAGATCGGCGAGCGCTTCCTGCGTTTCGAAGTTGTGGCGAGTCGAATCCGGCTCGTAGCGCTCGATATAGACACGCAAGGTCGCGCCAGACGTGCCGGTGCCGGAGAGACGGAAGACGACGCGGGAGCCGCCTTCGAAGAGGACGCGGATGCCCTGGTGCTCGCTCACCGATTTGTCGATCGGATCGTGATAGGCAAAATCGTCGGCTTTCTCGACCTTCAGGCTGCCGAAACTCTTGCCGGGCAGCGTGGAAAGCTGGCTGCGGAGATTGTCCATCAGCCCGGTCGCCGCATCGATGTCGAGGCCTTCGTAATCGTGGCGCGAATAATAGTTGCGGCCGTAGGTCTGCCAGTGCTGGGTGACGACATCGGCGACGCTCTCGCCGCGCACGGCAAGAATATTCAGCCAGAGCAGCACCGCCCAGAGGCCATCCTTTTCGCGGACGTGGCTGGATCCGGTGCCGGAGCTTTCCTCGCCGCAGATCGTCGCCATGCCGGCGTCGAGCAGGTTGCCGAAGAACTTCCAGCCGGTCGGCGTCTCATACATGCCGATGCCGCGTTTTTCGGCGACGCGGTCGGCAGCCCCCGAGGTCGGCATCGAGCGGGCGATGCCGGCGAGGCCGCCGGAGTAACCGGGAGCGAGATTGGCGTTGGCGGCAAGAATCGCCAGGCTGTCGGAGGGAGTGACGAAGATGCCGCGGCCGATGATCAGATTGCGGTCGCCGTCGCCATCGGAAGCGGCGCCGAAATCAGGCGCGTCCTCGCCCATCATCTCATCGAAGAGTTCCTTGCAGTGAACTGGGTTGGGATCCGGATGATGACCGCCGAAATCCGGCAGCGGCATGAAGTTGCGCACGGATCCCGAGGGAGCGCCGAGACGATTTTCAAAGATTTCCTTGGCATAGGGGCCGGTGACCGCACTCATCCCATCGAAGGCGATGCGGAAGCCGAGGCTGATCAGATTGCGGATGGCGCCGAAATCGAATAGCTCTTCCATCAGCGCGGCATAGTCCTCGACCGGGTCGATGACGGAGAGGATCATGCCGCCGGGAAGTTCGTCCTTGCCGATGCGATCGAGATTGACGTCGGCGAAATCGGCGATCTTGTAGCTGTCGATCGTCTTGGAGCGGGCATAGATCGCGTCGGTGATCTTTTCCGGAGCCGGACCGCCATTGTTGATGTTGTACTTGATGCCGAAATCTTCGGTCGGGCCGCCGGGATTGTGGCTGGCAGACAGAATGATGCCGCCGAAAGCCTTGTATTTGCGGATGATGTGGGACGCGGCCGGCGTCGACAGAATGCCGCCCTTGCCGACCATCACCTTGCCGAAGCCGTTGGCGGCGGCCATCTTGACCGCCTTCTGGATGACTTCGCGATTGTAATAGCGTCCGTCGCCGCCGATGACGAGGCACTTGCCATGGTAGCCTTCCAGCGAATCGAAGATCGACTGGATGAAGTTCTCCGCATAATTCGCCTGTTGGAAGACCGGAACCTTCTTGCGCAGGCCGGATGTGCCGGGCTTCTGGTCCAGGTAGGGCGTGGTGGGTACGGACTTGATCATTTTAGGTCACATGCCTTTCGAGACGAGGCTTGAATAGAGGGCAGCGTAGCGTTCGGCGCTCTTCTCCCAGGAGACATCCGATTTCATGCCCTGCTTTTGCAATTGGGTCCAGAGTTTTCGGTCCGCGTAAAAATGCATTGCACGGCGGATTGCCTGCAGCATGCCCGTTTCCGTCACGGATGAGAATTGTATGCCGGTTGCCACTTTCGCCGCAAGTGCGGCGTGATTGGCATCGATCACCGTGTCATTCAGCCCGCCGGTACGGGCGACGATCGGCACGCAGCCATAGCGCAGAGCATAAAGCTGGGTCAGGCCGCAAGGCTCGAAGCGCGAGGGGATGATGATCGCGTCGCAGCCGGCCTGCATCAGATGCGACATCGGCTCGTTATAGCCGATCGAGACGCCGATGCGGCCGGGATGACGGCTGGCGGAAGCAAGCAGCGCGCCTTCGAGAGCGGCTTCGCCGGAACCGAGCACGACGAGCTTGCCACCCATGCCGACGATCTCGTCGGCGACATTGGCGACGATATCCATGCCCTTCTGCCAGGTGAGACGGCTGATAACGCAGAAGATCGGGGCATCGTCATTGTCGAGATGGAAGAACTCGGCGATCGAGCGGCGGTTCTCGTCGCGGTTCCTCAGCGTCGTGGGGCCGTAATGGGTGTGGACGACGGGATCGGTTGCCGGATTCCAGATATCGGTGTCGATGCCGTTGACGATGCCGTGCAGATTGTCGATGCGGGCGGCAATCACGCCTTCGAGCCCCATGCCGAATTCCGGCGTCAGGATCTCATCGGCATAGGTGGGGCTGACAGTGGTGATCGCATGGGCGGTTTGCAGGCCGCCTTTCAGAAAGCCGGTCGTGCCGTAATATTCGACGCCGTCGATGGCGAAGGCATGATCGGGCAGGCGCAGGCCTGGAAAGATCTCGGAGCCGAACTGGCCCTGGAAGGCGATGTTGTGGATCGTCAGCACGCTCGGAAGTTCCGGCGTCGGATAATAGTGCATGTAGACGGATGTCAGCGCTGCTTGCCAATCATGCGTGTGGACCAGATCCGGCCGCCAGCCGGGCAGCAGACCGGCGGCGATCTCGGAGGCGGCGAGCGACAGAGCGGCGAAACGGCGCCAATTGTCGGGATGGTCCTTGCCGAGCGGATCGAGATAGGGGCCGCCCGGCCTGTCGTAGTAGGCCGGGGCATGGAGGACGAGAAGATCGAGGCCCTCGTGCTGGACCTCGAGCACGGTCGCCTTTTCTCCGAGCAGGTCCGCGAATTCGAGCCTGACAACCGGGTCGCGAATGACCTTCATGACGGCGGGATAGCCGGGCAGGAGAGTCTTGGTTTCGACCCCGAAGGCGTTGAGAGCAATCGGCAGGGCGCCGGACACATCCGCCAGGCCCCCTGTCTTGATCAAAGGGAAGACTTCGGACGAAACCGAAAGAACTTTCATACGTCAGATATCCAGCTTGTCGATCATCGGCTGCGTGATCAGGCAAATGCCGCTTTCCGTCCGCCGGAAGCGCTTGGCGTCGAGTTCGGCATCCTCGCCGACAACAAGACCTTCCGGAATGACGACGCCGTGGTCGATCACCACATTCTTGAGCTGCGCGCGCCGTCCGATCTTCACATTCGGCAGGATGACCGCCCCTTCCAGCTTGGAGAAGGAATTGGCCCTGACACCGGTGAAGAGCAGGCTCTTATTGAGGCTGGCGCCAGAGATGATGCAGTCGCCCGACACGACGGATGATGTGGCCGAGCCGCGGCGATCCTCGTCATCATGGACGAATTTCGCCGGCGGGGTGATCTCGGCATAGGTCCAGATCGGCCAGGACTTGTCGTAGATATCGAGCTCCGGAACGATCGCGGTCAGGTCGATATTGGCCTGCCAATAAGCGTCGATCGTGCCGACGTCGCGCCAATAGGGCTCGTGCTCGAAATCCGATCGGACGCAGGACTTGGCGAAGCGATGGGCGACCGCCTTACCATTCTTGACGATATAGGGAATGATGTCCTTGCCGAAGTCGCGGCTCGAGGTCGGATCAGCGGCGTCGCGGCGCAGCGCATCGAGCAGGAACTTTGTGTGGAAGACGTAGATACCCATCGAGGCCAGCGCGAAATCGGGCTTGTCGGGAATGGGCGGCGGATCGGCCGGCTTCTCGACGAAGGCAATGATCTCGTCCTTGTCGTTGACATGCATGACGCCGAAGCCGGTCGCTTCCATGCGCGGCACTTCCAGGCAACCGATGGTGACGTCGGCGCCGGAATCGACGTGCTGCTGCAGCATCCATTCATAGTCCATCTTGTAGACGTGGTCGCCGGCGAGAATGACCATGTATTCGACACCATAATCCTCGATGATGTCGATGTTCTGGTAGACGGCGTCGGCGGTGCCTTCATACCACTGCGTTTCCGAAACGCGCTGGCTGGCCGGCAGGATGTCGAAGCTCTCGTTGCGCTCAGGGCGGAAGAAGTTCCAGCCGCGCTGCATGTGGCGGATCAGCGAATGCGCCTTGTATTGCGTGGCGACGCCGATGCGGCGGATGCCTGAATTCAGCGCGTTCGACAGAGCGAAATCGATGATGCGGGCCTTGCCGCCGAAATAGACGGCGGGTTTGGCACGCCGATCGGTGAGTTCCTTGAGACGGCTCCCCCTGCCGCCTGCCAGAACATAGGCCATTGCATCGCGGGCAAGTGGCTGAATACGCTTTTCTACCATTTTCTCCTCCCACCAGTCTTAATTTTCAGGTTCAAGCATAATTGTCGCCAAGGGCGGCAGGGTGATCGAGCAGGTGATGTTGCCGCCGGCATCGACGGCCTGCACGCGCCCGCCATTGCCCTTGCCGCTGCCGCCGTAGATGTCGGCATCGGTATTCAGAATCTCCCGCCACCGGCCCGCCAGGGGCAGGCGGATCGAATAATTCTCGCGATAGACGGGCGTGAAATTGGTGATCACGGCAATCGGCTTCTTGCCCGGCGCCTTGCGCAGCCAGGCAAAGACGGAATTCTGATGGTCGTCGGCGACCAGCCATTCGAAACCGTCGCCTTCGCAGTCACGCTCATGCAGCGCCGGCTTGCTGCGGTAGGTGAAGTTGAGATCGCGCACCAAGCGCCGCATGCCTTCGTGCATCCGATACTGCAGCAGGTTCCAGTCGAGCGACTTCGCCTCGCTCCATTCGCTCCACTGGGCGAATTCCTGCCCCATGAACAACAGCTTCTTGCCAGGATAGCCCCACATATAAGCGTAATAAGCGCGCAGATTGGCGAATTTCTGCCAGTCGTCACCTGGCATCTTGGCGATTAGCGAGCCTTTGCCGTGGACGACCTCGTCATGCGACAGCGGCAGGACGAAATTTTCGGAATAGGCATAGAGCAGACCAAAGGTGAGCTCGTTGTGGTGGTGCCTGCGGTGGATCGGATCGCGTTTCATGTAGCTCAGCGTGTCGTGCATGAAGCCCATGTTCCACTTGAAACCGAAGCCGAGGCCGCCCTCGTGCACGGGCTGCGAGACCTTCGGCCATGAAGTGGATTCCTCGGCGATGGTCATGACATTGGGATGCAGGCCATAGATGCGGATATTGAGGTCCTGCAGAAAGCGGACAGCTTCGAGATTTTCATTGCCGCCATATTCGTTCGGGATCCATTCGCCGTGTTTGCGCGAATAATCGAGATAGAGCATCGAGGCGACTGCATCGACGCGCAGGCCGTCGAGATGGAACTTCTCCGCCCAATAGAGGGCATTGTTGACGAGATAGGAGACGACCTCGGTGCGGCCGAAATTGTAGATCGCCGTGTTCCAGTCGGGATGAAAGCCCTTGCGCGGGTCTTCATGCTCATAGAGCGCCGTGCCGTCGAACCAGCCGAGACCATGCTCGTCGGTCGGGAAATGCGCCGGCACCCAGTCGAGGATGACGCCGATGCCGACTTTGTGGCAGCCGTTGACGAAACGGGCAAAGCCCTCCGGCTCGCCGAAGCGGGCGGTCGGCGCGTAGAGGCCGGTCGTCTGGTAACCCCAGGAGGGATCGTAGGGATGCTCGGTGATCGGCAGGAATTCGATATGGGTGAAACCCATGTCGACACAATAGGGAATGAGGCTGGAGGCGAGCTCGTCCCAGGACAGCATGGTGCCGTCCTGCCGGCGCTGCCAGGAGCTGGCATGAACCTCATAGATCGAGATCGGCTGGCGGCGCTTGTCGGTCTGGCGCCAATGCTTCAGATGGGCCTCGTCCTCCCAGACCTGCTCCAGCTCGGCGGCCGCTACCGAGGCGGTCTTCGGCCTCAGCTCGCTGCGCCGGGCGAACGGATCGGCCTTCAGCGGCAGCAATACGCCGTCATGGCCGCGGATCTCGAATTTGTAGGCAACGCCGATCGGCACATCAGGGGCAAATATCTCCCAGATGCCGCTGTCGGCGCGCAGCCGCATGACGTGACGGCGACCGTCCCAATTGTTGAAATCGCCGACGACCGAGACGCGCTGAGCATTCGGGGCCCAAACGGCGAAATGGATGCCCTGGGCGCCATCATGCTTGATGAGATGCGCACCCATCTTGTCGAACAGGCGCAGGTGCGAGCCTTCGCGGGCGAAATAATCATCCATCGGCCCGAGCACCGGCCCGAAGCTGTAGGGATCGGTGACGGCCCATTCGGAATCGCCGCGCCGGGCGCGGTAACGCACCGGCTGGAGCTTTGTCAAGGAAACCGGGCCGGCGAAGACGCCGTCGGCATGAAGCTGCTTCAGTTCGCCGATGACGCCGCCGTCGAGCGTCATGGCGGTCACGTCTTCGGCGCCCGGGATGAAACACCTGGCGACGAAGGCGTCGCCGGCCTGGTGAACACCGAGGACGGCAAAGGGATTGGAATGCGAGCCGGCAAGGATCGCCGTGATTTCATCTGCCGAAATTTCCCAGGAAAGCTTTACTTCAGGGATGGTTTTCGGCGTTTTCATCCGGCTCTCCAGATTTCGTCTGCATATTGCCTGATCGTGCGATCGGAAGAGAACCAGCCCATCCGCGCCGTGTTGTTGATCGTCTTGGTGTACCAGTCGGACTGGTTGGTCCAGATCTGGTCGACGTCGCGCTGAGCCTGGGCATAGGCATCGAAATCGGCGGCGACCATGAACCAGTCGTGCGAATAGATGCCGTCGATCAGCGCGGCGTAGCGGTTGCGGTCATCGGGCGAGAAGACGCCGGAGCCGATGGCGGAGAGCGCCTGCGAGAGCTCGCGCGAGCCCTCGATAATGGCGCGGGGATTGTGGCCGTCGCTGCGGACCTTGGCGACCTCATCGGCCCTGAGGCCGAAGATGACGATGTTGTCTTCGCCGACATTGTCGCGCATCTCGACATTGGCGCCGTCGAGTGTGCCGATCGTCAGCGCCCCGTTGAGGCCGAACTTCATGTTGCCGGTGCCGGATGCCTCCATGCCCGCGGTCGAGATCTGCTCGGAGAGATCGGCGGCCGGAACCATGACCTCGGCGAGCGAGACATTGTAGTTCGGCACGAAGACGACCTTCAGCAGGCCGCGCACCGACGGGTCGTTGTTGATGGTGCGGGCGACGTCGTTGATCAGCTTGATGATCAGCTTGGCGTTGTAGTAGCTCGGCGCCGCCTTGCCGGCGAAGAGTTTGACGCGCGGTACCCAGTCCAGCTCCGGATGCGAGCGGATCTGGTCGTAGAGGGCGACGGCTTCGATGATGTTCAGCAGTTGGCGCTTATATTCATGGATGCGCTTGATCTGGATATCGAACATCGCCGACGGATCGAGCTTCACGCCCATGCGGCTGGCGACGAGATTGGAGAGCGCCACCTTGTTGGCCCGCTTTATCGCCGCGAACTTCTGCTGGAAGCTGGGATCGGAAGCGTGCGCCTCGAGCGGGCGCAGCTTTTCGGCATCATCCAGGAACTCGTCGCCGATCGCCTCGCGGATCAGGCCGGTGAGGCCGGGATTGCACTGCTGCAGCCAGCGGCGCGGCGTGATGCCGTTGGTCTTGTTGTTAATGCGGTCGGGATAGAGCTTGTGCAGGTCGGCAAAGACCGTGACCTTCATCAGATCGGTGTGCAGCGCCGAGACGCCGTTGATCGAATGCGAGCCGATGAAGGCGAGGTTGCCCATGCGCACGCGGCGGTCGCCGCTCTCTTCGATCAGCGAGATCGAGCGGATTTCGCTGTCGGAAAAGTTCTTGGTCTTGCGGGCATCGAGCAGGATCTTGGCGTTGATCGCATATACGATCTGCATGTGGCGCGGCAGCAAGCGCTCGAACAGCGGTACCGGCCAGCTTTCCAACGCCTCGGGCAGAAGCGTGTGATTGGTATAGGAGAAAGTGTGGCGGGTGATCTCCCAGGCCTGTTCGAAATCCATGCCGTGCACGTCGCAGAGCAGACGCACGAGTTCGGCGACCGAGACGGCTGGATGGGTGTCGTTCAATTGGATGGCCACCTTGTCCGGCAGCGAGGTGAAATCATCATATTGCTGCAGATGGCGGCGCAGGATGTCCTGCAGCGAAGCGGACGAGAAGAAAAATTCCTGACGCAGGCGCAACTCCTGGCCGGCCGGCGTTGCGTCGGCCGGATAGAGAACCCGGGTCAGACTTTCGGCCTTGTTGCTTTCGCGAAGCGCGCCGATGTGGTCGCCGGCGTTGAAGGCATCGAGCAGGATCGGATCGATCGGCTGTGCCGACCAGAGGCGCAGCGTGTTGACGCGTGTGCCGCGCCAGCCGACGGCCGGCGTGTCGAAGGCGGCGGCGATGACGCGCTCCGCCGGTTTCCAGACGTAGCGCGGCTGGTCGTCATGGGTGGTGATGAATTCGACGGAACCGCCAAAGCCGATTTCATAGGAGCTCTCGCGACGCTCGAACTCCCAGGGATTGCCGTGGGCGAGCCAGTTTTCGGGCAGTTCAACCTGCCAGCCGTCGGCCAGCTGCTGGCGAAAGAGGCCATGGACATAGCGGATACCGTAGCCATAGGCCGGGACGTTGACCGTCGCCATGCTCTCCATGAAGCAGGCGGCGAGACGCCCGAGGCCGCCATTGCCGAGTGCGGCATCCGGCTCCAGCCCGGCAATGACGTTGACATCGACGCCGAGCGAGGCGAGCGCATCGCGCACCTCTTCCATCAGGCCGAGATTCGAGATGGCATCGCGCATCAGGCGGCCGATCAGGAATTCGAGGGAAAGATAATAGACGCGCTTGGCGCCCGTCGCGTAGACCTCGCGGGTGGAGGCCATCCACTTGTCGATGATGCGGTCGCGCACCACCAGGATCGTCGCCGTCAGCCAGTCATGCGGCTTTGCCACCTTGGCGTCCTTGCCGATGCGGTAGGTCAGACGTTCGATGATTTCTTCAGCGAGAATCTCCGGCCTTGAGCTGCGGGGAGCGGGAGAGGGGATAACCGGCTTGGAAACGGTATTCATGGTCAGATCTCGCCAATTTTAATTTGGTATCAGGGTGTTATGGCTGATTTAATCGATTTGTCGCCTGCGCTTGCGACAGTTTATGCATCGTTAGGAAGCACTTGCAACAAAGGATTTGGACAAACGAAAAATTTGCGAAACCTTCGTATTCGCGCGAATTAAGGGGGTTGATTTCAATGGCTTTTCCCGATCTGATGTGGGGATAGAGATAACAAAAGGCCGCGCCGGTTTGCTCCGGCGCGGCTTTTTGTACGGCTTTTCTCTTGGCGGATCGCTAGTTAGTCAGGCGAGTCAGTTGTGTGGAAGCCTTCGCTCCTATCGCCTTGAACGCGGCCAGGAGGTCTTCCATTTGTTCCGCCTGAAAATAGTGGGCAGCATCGGAGGCGCAGTATTGCAACAGCGCCTGTCCGCCCGGCGGCGCCATGAAGGCGATCGTATAGATTTCGATGCCCTTGGACTTTGCTGTGTCACATGTCGCCTTGGTCAGGGTGTCATAGGAACGGCCGCCGCTGCTATCGTTGTTGTTGTCGCCATCCGTCATGAAGACGATGTATTTTTTGGGTATTTGCCCGGTCTTCAACTTATGGGCGGCGTCCTCGGCATCATTCCCTGCTGCATTCTTTGCCGTGAGGGATGAATACGCCGTGCCGACCGCCCCGCTCGAGTTGGTGCCACCTCCTGCCTGGAGCGCATTGACGTAGCTCGAGACACCCGCAGTCCCCCAGGCAAGAGTGCTGGGTGTGTATTGAACGATATCGTAAGAGACTGCGCCGGTGCGTACGTATTGGGCGCTGGGATCGGCGCTGGTGAGCTGGCCGAAAAGATTGCCGGCGGCCATCTTCAGCGCCTCTATCTTCGTATAGTAGTTCGTGCGGCTGCCCGTGCAGGTATCGTAAACCCACTTGTCCTTCTTGTTAAGGTGGGGGTTGCAGTCATAGGTGAAGGTTTCCGTCGGATGATCCTTGTTGACGGTTTCGGTAGGGTCCCCCATCGACCCTGACTTATCGAGCGCGAGAAACATTGAGACGGAGCCCTGGCTATTGGAGCCCGGGGTCTGTGAAGGACCGCTGATCGTCGTGCTTGACGTCGAAAGATGCTGCGTGCTGAAGCCGACCGCCTGCATGAGCGGATTGACCGCGAGGTCGTAGCTCGGTGTAACCGTTACCTGGTAGGATGCCGATTTGCCCGATGCACTCGTTTGGACATTGACGGCAGTCGCGTTCTTGATATCGACGCCGTCCTGCAGGTAATTCGCCATTTGCCCAGCGACGAAATTCCGCGCGAAGGCTTCCGCCTGAGAGGTTTGGATCGTGCCGTTCCCCAGAGCAGTCGCCGTTGCCAGCGCGGCTGAATCGGCCGCTTCCTGCAATTGCTGTTTCGACAGCAGCATATCGCCGACCTGGATCGCCATGCCCGCGACGCCGAGAAGAACCGGCGCCAAAATCGCCGTCATGATACCGAAATTACCGCCTCGATCGCTGAACATGCGACGCAGGCAGGGACGCAAAAAGGAGGTGCTCATCATGTTCACCCAACTGGAAACCCTGTCAGGTGATTTACGCACGCTGCTTCTTTACGCGGCGCTTACGGCGTCAATAGAATTTTAACGAATCGGCTAATTTTTCCAATTTTGGGATCATTTCAGCGGGATCACGTCGACCGCCTGGACGGCGCGCTGGCCGCCATAGCTTTTCAACACGCCGATGACCGGGACGACGTCGGAATAGTCCCGGCCGTAGGCGACGACGATATGGTCCGTGCCGGCTGGAATGTCGTTGGTCGGGTCGAGCTCGATCCAGCCGATCGTCTCGCCGCACCAGATCCTGACCCAGGCATGCATGGCATCAGCCCCTTCCAGCCGTTCCTTGCCGGGCGGCGGAATGGTGCGCAGGAAGCCGGAGACGTAACCTGCCGGAATGCCGAGGCTTCGCAGCGCCAGGATCATGATGTGGGTAAAATCCTGGCAGACGCCGCGCTTCAGCTTGAAAGCCTCAAGCGGCGTCGTGTCGACCGTCGTCGCGTCGGGATCGTAGGTGAAATCCTTGTTGATGCGGGTGCAGAGCGCATGAGCGATCTGCATCGCCGTCAGATCGGGCTTGGCGCAGCTTCGTGCATAGTCGGCGATCTCGCGCGTCGGCGTCAGGCGCGGGCTGTCGCCGAGAAAATGGTGCGGCGAATCCGGCGCCAGCGACCAGATGCCTGCTATCTCCTCGGGCAGGTCGGCAAGCAGCGGCGAGAAATCGGCGGCGATCGGCTGGCTTTCGACCTGCACGCGGGCCTGCATGCGAATGTCGAGCGCCTCGTGCGGCGCACGCAGCATGAAGGCGGTGGCGGGGTGTTGAAAGAAATCGAGGAAATGCGACTGCTCGTCCGGCGTCGGCGAAATCGTGATCGAGCCGGCGACCAGGCGTTGCCGGTTGGTCAGCGACAGCGGCATCAGGCGCATGATGTGGCGGGCGCCGGATGCCGGCACATCGTAGCTGTAACCCATGCGGAGCGAGAGGTCGTAAAGCACTGCCGTCACCCGAGATAGGTCTGGGCGAGCAGGTCGGAAAGCTGCTCCAATTCGCGTTCGAACCGCTGATAGACCTCAGGCCCCATGCCCTCCGGCGTCATCACCGCCAGGCCGGAATGAAGCCGCATCGCCTCGCGGTAGAAGGGCGACATCTGGCCGTTGATCAGGGCATTCGGCAGTTGCTCGACCTCACGGTGGATCTCGTTCACCTGGAAGAGGACCGAGCGCGGATTGAGGGGATCGAGTGCCAGCAGGTCGGTGACGGTCAGGCGCGCCGTATTGACGTTGTAGCGACGGCGGTGGGTCATGACGCTGTCGCCGATCTCGAGCAGCATGTCGAGCGCGCCGTCGGGCGCTTCCGGTCCGGACATGTGGCCTAGCAGGCGGGTCATGTGCAGGCCGCGCTCGATATAGCGGCCGAGCGAGAGGAAGCGCCAGCCCATGAAGCGGTACATGTTCTCGTGCACGAGGCCGGCAAAACCGGCGAGCTTGCGCAGAAGGATGGTCATCGCGTGGCTGGCGTCGTCGCCGGCAGTGACGGTGACACGGAAACGGCGGGCCGTCTTGGCGAGATCGTTGAGCGCCAGCCAGCCATCAGGCGAGAAACGGTCGCGGATGTTGCTGGCCGAATAAACCGCACTGTCGATGTTGCGCAACAGCGTTTCCGGTACGGCTTCAGCCGTATCGATATCGACGGCAGCGAGATAGGCGGAGACATCGGCGAGCAGCGGCTGGCTCGGATCGGCGGCCTCGGCATAACGCGAGTGCCAGGCGCGCAGGATGCGCAACGCCCCTTCGGCGCGTTCGATGTAACGGCCGAGCCAGAACAGGTTGTCGGCCGCCCGGCTCGGAAGGCTGCCCGGCATGTTGCGGGTGAAGCTGCCTTCGGCCGGCAGCAGCGTGTGACGCTCGACGGGCTTGTCGCTGACGATCCAGACATCGGCGGCTGCGCCGCCCGACTGCATGGCAATCGCCGCGACATCGGCGCCGGAGCCGATGCGGGCAAAACCGCCGGGCATGATCTGCCAGCCATTGGCGGTGCGGGCGGCGAAGACGCGCAGCGACATCGGCCGCGGCACCAGCTTGCCGTCCATCCAGGCGGGCGTCGTCGAGAGTGTGACGACCTCCTGGCCGACCAGCTTGGGGCCGTCCGAACTCAGCCAATCGGTGATGGAATCCCTGGCGGTCGCCCGCAGCGACGAGCCGAGCACGGATTCGCCGTCGTCGTCGAAGAAGGGCGCTCGGGAATAGGCCGGGCCGATCACCATCTTCTCGATATTCTTGGCGACGTGCTCGCGCTCTTCCTCCTGGCCGCACCACCAGGTCGCAATCGAGGGCAGCCGCAGATCCTGCCCCAACAGACGGCGGCAGATGGTCGGCATGAAGGCCAGAAGCGCCCGGGTTTCGAGAATGCCGGTGCCGAGCGCATTGACGATGGTGACGCTTTCGGTGCGCAAGGCTTCGACGAGGCCGGGCGTGCCAATATGCGAATTCTGGTTCAATTCCAGGGGGTCGGCGAAGGCGGAATCGAGACGGCGCCAGAGCACGCCGATCGGCTTCAGGCCGGCGACGGTGCGCACCATGACGCGGCCCTTGACGACGGCGAGATCCTCGCCCTCGAGCAGCATGAAGCCGAGATAGCGGGCAATATAGGCGTGTTCGTAATAGGTCTCGTTGGCCGGGCCGGGCGTCAGCACGGCGATGCGGTCGTCGCCGGAGTGTTTCATGCCCTGCAGCGCATCGCGGAAGGCGCCGAAGAAGGAGGCGAGGCGGTGGACCGGGGTTTCGGCGTAGATATCCGAGAAGGCGCGGGTGGTGGCGACGCGGCTTTCCAGCGCGAAACCGGCGCCCGACGGCGCCTGCGTCCTGTCGGCGAGCACCCACCAATTGCCGTCAGGCCCGCGGCCGATCTCGAAAGCGCAGAAATGCAGATAGTGGCCGGATGCCGGTCTGATGCCGGAGAGCGGGCGCTGGAATTCCGGATTGGCGGCGATCAGCGCCGGCGGCAGGACCCCTTCCTCCACCAGCCGGTTGTCGCCATAGATATCGGCGACGATCGCTTCCAAGAGATCGGCGCGCTGGACCAGGCCCGCCGACAGCGCCTGCCATTCGCGCTCGTCGATAAGCACGGGGATATGCGAGATCGGCCACGCGCGTTCGCCGGTGCCCTTGCTGCCATAGGCGCGGTAGAAGACGCCGGCATCTCTGAGATAGCGGTCGGCGCGGGCGAAACGCTCGGCGAGGTCCTTTTCCGGCATTGCGCCGAGATGCGAGAGGAAACGCTGCCAGACGGGGCGGACGACGCCATTATTGTCGACCATCTCGTCGGCAGTGCCCGGAAGCGGCGCATAGTCGAAGGCCGCATCCTTGTCGATGCGAACCTCTGCCTCACCCTTGCGCTCCGCTGCGGGCCTTTTACCCATCAAATCTCACATCCCAACCCCGGCCTCAGCCCTCGGCCCCGACCCCGCCTCAAATTCCGGCGGGCCGCCGCAGATCCAGCGTCAGCGGGAATTCAAGCGAACCCGTCTCTGCGCGCGGGATATAACCGCCTGCCGTATGCCCCCACGGCTCGAAGCGGGCGAGCCGCCTTGCTTCGGCCTCGTTGCCGTTCACCGGGAAGGTGTCATAGGTCCGGCCGCCCGGATGGGCAACATGATAGATGCAGCCGCCGATCGAACGCTTCGACCATGTATCATAAATGTCAAAAGTCAAAGGTGTGTTGACCGGCAGGACCGGATGCAGGCCCGAAGCCGGCTGCCATGCCTTGTAGCGGACGCCGGCGACCGATACGCCAGAGGTGCCGGTCGGCGTCAGTGGCAGGGTGCGGCCGTTGCAAGTCACCGTGTAGCGGGCGGTATTGCTGGTTTCGAACCGCACCTGGAGGCGTTCGACGGAGGAGTCGACATAGCGGACGGTGCCGCCGACCGCGCCTTCCTCGCCCATAACATGCCAAGGCTCCAGCGCCTGGCGCAGTTCCAGCTTCGAGCCCTCGTATTCGACTTCGCCGCAGAAGGGGAAGCGGAATTCGAGCTGGGCCTTGAACCATTCCGGGCTGAGGTCGAAGCCGTTTTCGCGAAGATCGGCGAGCACGTCGAGGAAATCGGCCCAGACGAAATGCGGCAGCATGAAACGGTCGTGCAGGGTCGTGCCCCAGCGGACGAACTTGCCGTCGACCGGGTTGACCCAGAAGCGGGCGATCAGCGCGCGCACGAGCAATTGCTGGGCAAGCGACATACGTGCGTTCGGCGGCATCTCGAAGCCGCGGAACTCGATGAGGCCGAGCCTGCCGGTCGGGCCGTCGGGCGAAAACAGCTTGTCGATGCAGATCTCGGCGCGGTGGGTGTTGCCGGTGACATCGGTCAAAAGATTGCGGAACAGGCGATCGACGAGCCATGGCAGCGGCGGCTGACCGCGGCCGGGCGCCGCGATCTGCGCCATGGCGATCTCCAGCTCGTAGAGGCTGTCGTGGCGAGCCTCGTCGATGCGCGGCGCCTGGCTGGTCGGGCCGATGAACATGCCGGAGAAGAGGTAGGAGAGCGAAGGGTGGCGCTGCCAGTGGAGGACGACGCTCTTCAACAGATCCGGACGGCGCAGGAAAGGGCTGTTGTTCGGATTGGCGCTGCCGACGACGACATGATTGCCGCCGCCGGTGCCGGTGTGGCGGCCGTCGATCATGAACTTGTCGGCGCCGAGCCGGGTGGCGCGCGCCTCCTCGTAGATTGCGGTGGTGATATCGACGCATTCCCGCCAGTTCGAGGCTGGATGGATGTTGACCTCGATCACGCCGGGATCCGGGGCGACGCGGATGACGTTGATGCGCTCGTCCTGCGGCGGCGGATAACCTTCGATATGAACGGGAAGCTTGAGCTCGGCGGCAGCGTTTTCGGCAGCGGCGATCAGCTCAAGATAATCCTCGATCCGCTCGACCGGCGGCATGAAGACGCAGAGCCTGCCGTCGCGCGGCTCGACCGACATAGCGGTGCGCACGGCACCGCCGATTTCGCCGAGCGTCTGTTCGATCCGGCCCCGATTGTTCTCGCCGGCGTGGAAGGAGGCTTCCGGCATGGCGCGGCCGGCCGGCACGAAAACGTCGGGCAGCGGTTGGCGCGGAATGGTCGGATCGGCCGGGTGGATATAGGGATAGCGCGCCGGCGGGACATAGGGCAGGGTGCCGAGCGGTAGGCGGTAACCGATAGGGCTGTCGCCCGGGACGAGGAAGATCTTGCCGCGGCGGGTGCGCCATTTCTCACTGACCCAGACCCGGCTTTCAGCTGCCTTGGCGTTCCATGCCTGGACCGGAAGGATGTACCCCGTGGGGACAGTGAGGCCACGGTCGAAGACGCGGGCGATGCGGTTACGCTCCTCGGGATCCTTCAGCTTCGAATTCGCCGGATCGACGTTGTCGGGAAGATTGCCTTCCTTGATGATCCAGTCGGCCGGATCCTCATAAGCCGGCTGCACCATGTCAGGTTTGATTGCCAGTTCCTTTGCGATCAACGTCAGGAGCTTCTCGGCATCCTCTGCCGCAGCGCCGGTATCCTTGCCTTCGGCGGCGACCAGATCGACGTTCTGCCAGATCGGCTTGCCGTCGCGGCGCCAGTAGAGCGAAAAAGTCCAGCGCGGCAGGCTTTCGCCCGGATACCATTTGCCCTGGCCGTAATGCAGGAAGCCGCCGGGGGCGAAGCGTTCCTGCAGCCGGCGGATCAGGCTGTCAGCCTTTTCGCGCTTGGTCGGGCCGACGGCCGCGGTATTCCATTCCTCGGATTGGAAATCGTCAATCGAGACGAAGGTCGGCTCGCCGCCCATCGTCAGATGCACATCCTCGGCCTCGAGGACGCGGTCGACCTTCTTACCGAGTTCGTTGAGCTCGTTCCAGCTTTCATCGGAGAAGGGCTTGGTGATGCGCGGGTGTTCGGCGACGCGAGAGACCTTCATGTCGAAGGCGAATTCGGTCTCGGCCTCGCCGAAATAACCGCCCGAGATCGGGGCGGCGTTGCGGTAATGCGGCGTGGCTGCCAGCGGGATGTGGCTTTCGCCGGTCAACAGGCCGGAGGTCGGATCGAGGCCGACCCAGCCGGCGCCGGGCAGATAGACCTCCGCCCAGGCATGCAGGTCGGTGAAATCGACTTCGGTGCCGGAGGGGCCGTCGAGTGCCTTCAGATCAGGCGTCAACTGGATGAGATAGCCGGAGACGAAGCGGGCGGCCAGGCCGAGATGACGAAGGATCTGGACGAGCAGCCAGCTGGTGTCGCGGCATGAGCCCTTGGCGCTTTCCAGGGTCTCCTCCGGTGTCTGCACGCCGGTTTCCATCCGGATGACATAACCGATCTGCCGCTGCAGGCGGGCATTCAAGCCAACGATCATATCGACCGTTGGCTGGCCGGGAGACCAGTCGAGCGTCGGAAGCAGCGCTTTCAGGCGCGGGCCGGCCGGCTCCGGCGTCATGTAGATCGACAGATCCTCCTGAATCGTTTCGGGATAGCCGAAGGGCCACTTGGTCGCCTCTTCCTCAACGAAGAAGTCGAAGGGATTGTAGACCGTCATGTCGGCGACAAGATCTACCTCGATCTTTAATTCTGTCACCGGGTCTGGGAAAACGTAGCGAGCGAGATAGTTGCCGTAGGGGTCCTGCTGCAGGTTGACGAAGTGGTTCGAGGGCGTGACCTTCAGCGAGTGGCTGAGCACCCGTGTCTTCGAATGCGAGGCCGGTTTCAACCGGATGATCTGTGGGCCGAGGCGGACCGGCTTGTCATAGGTATAGTGCGTCAGGTGATAGATGCTGGCTTTGATCGACATATTGCTCTTTTTATCCGGCGCGCATCGTCGTGCGGCTTGCTGTTCCCGAAGCCAGTGTGTGCAATGCAGCGAAAGAAAGCAAGGTGGAAAGGTCGATGGGGCGCCGGCTTTCAGGCCGCTCTGGCGAAAGTGACGGCAGCCTTCAGGCCCCTGCCGTCCCTGCCCGATTCCAGTGTCAACGCTGCGTGGAAAAGACTGGCAATTTCCTCGACGATGGGAAGGCCGAGGCCGGCGCCGGGGGCGGCGGATTCATTGCCGCGCGAAAAACGACGACGCACCGCCTCCAGCTTCTCGCGCGGAATCCCGGGGCCGTTGTCCTCGACCTCAAGGCGGATCGTCTCGGCGGCGGCGATGACGCGGACAGTGACTTCAGCGCCCTTGCCGGCATAGGCGATGGCATTGCCGGCAAGATTGCGCAGCATTTCGCCGAGCAGCAGCGGCTCGGCGCGGATCATCGCCGGGCTCTCACCCTCGTAGCCGAGATCGATGCCGGCGACGGCAGCGGCCGGGATCTGTTCGCCCGTGATCTCCTGGGCGATGGCGGCGAGATCGATCGCGGAGGCGGTCAGCGCCTCCTTGGCCGTGGCGGCGTCGATCTTCGCCATCAGCAGAAGCTGGGCAAGAATGCGCTCGGCATGTGCGACGGCCTGGTCTCCCTTCAGAGCTGCCGCGTGGGCTTCACCGAGCGAGCCGGCGCGGGCCGACAGCGCAAGCTGAGTGCGGATAATCGCCAGCGGCGTGCGCAGCTGGTGGCTGGCATTGCCGGTGAAATTGCGCAGGGCATCGAGCGCCGACTGCAGGCGGACCATGAAGGAATTGACCGTATCGACCAGCGGCTCGACCTCGCTCGGCACGGTTTGTTCGATCGGATGCAGATCGTCAGGACTGCGTTCGCCGATGGCGTCGCCGAGCTTATAGAGCGGGCGGAGCGCCACCGTGACCGAGATCCAGACGATGACCGCCGCTCCGGCGATCATGAGAGCGAGGCGCAGTGCCGAACGCACGAGGATCGCCTGAGTCAACTGCCGGCGGGCAATCGTGGTTTCGGCGACGGTCACGACGAAGGGTACCGAGCGGATGCCGGTCGAGGCGGAACGTTCGAGCGTGGCGATGCGGATGGGCTCGCCGCGAAAGTTGTCGTCGGCGAAGGCCGCCGCACCGCTCGGCGTCTTCTGCAGGACCGGCAGAGCCTGGTAGCCGGTGATGAATTGGCCTGGCGGGCCGTCGACGCGGTAGAAGACGCGGTCCTGCGCGGCCGAGGTCAGCATTTCGAGCGCGACATAGGGAATATCGACCTGCAGCGTGCCGTCTTCGGCGACGACGACGCGTTCGGCGATCGCGAGTGCCGAGCCGGCGAGAACACGGTCGGAGACGATGTTCGAAGTCTGCACAGCCTCGCGATAGGTGTCGGCAAGCGCGAGCATGCCGATGACGGCCGTGGAGACGAGCAGCCAGAAGAGCAGGCGGCGCCTGAGAGAATAGGCGGCCTTCATGAAGCCTCTGGCACCTTGTCGAGATAATAGCCGATGCCGCGGGCAGTCTTGACCGTCAGGCCATGCGGCAAAAGGCGCTTTCTCAGCCGGCTGACATATTGCTCGATGGCGTTTGCGGAAATGTCGTCGTCGAAGGCGGTCAGCGACTGTATGATCGCCTCCTTGGCGACGACCTTGCCGGCCCGCATGAAGAGTATTTCGAGCAGGCCAAGTTCGCGGGCGGGGATGTCAAGAGGGGTGGAACCGGCGGAGAAGGTGCGGGAGTTGAGGTCGAAAGAAATGCCGCCGAAGCCGACCGTCGCCGAACGCAGCCCGGCCTGACGGCGCAGCAGTACGCGCACGCGGGCCTCGAATTCGGCGATGTCGAAGGGCTTGATCAGATAATCGTCGGCACCGAGATCAAGGCCTTTCACCCGTTCCTCCGGCGCTCCCCGTGCTGTCAGGATGAGGACGGCGGCCTGATTCTGGCGGGCGCGCATGGCGCGCAGCACGTCGAGCCCGTCCATCTCCGGCAGGTTGAGGTCGAGGATGACAAGGTCGAAATTTTCCGCCGCGATGACGGCATTGGCGGACGCCCCGTCATGGACGACATCGACGGCATGGCCCGTGCCGCGCAAGATCGCCGAGAGCCCGTCGGCCAGCGCGATATTGTCTTCGGTGAGCAGGATGCGCACGGATGTTCCCCTGTTTTTCAAGCGACGTTACAGGGGTGAAGACGGCTTGTCACAGCGATTTTGAAGATTGGCGAACGGGGCGCATAAAGATCGATCTCAGCTGCCCGTTCGCTCCATCTCCTCGCGCTGCGTCATCGCGGCGGCGAGCAGCTTTTGGAAGCGCGGGTCGCCGCGGATATTGTCGAGGTCGGAATCATTGTTGAACCATTTGATATGGTAGACGGAGCTGTGCGGCAGCAGCTTCTCCAGAAGGTCGATCGCCTGGTCGACATCACCGAGGACGGAATAGACGCAGGCGAGATTATACTGGGCGACGATATCGTCGGGATCGATGGCGATCGCCCGCGCCGCCCAATCGCGTGCGCGCGCCGCATCGCCGAGATGGGCAAGCGCCAGGGCACCGCGATGGGCGGGGCCGGAATTTTCCGGATTGAGATTGAGCGCACGTTCGGCGCGCAGCAAGCCAAGGCGGGCCCAGTTTTCCCTGTCCACCCCACGGCCGAGCGAATGGTAGGCGGCCATCAGATGGATCGGCGAGACGTAGTCGTCAGGGCGGATTTCGGCGGCGCGGGTGAAGTATTGCACGGATTCTGCAAAATTGCCGTGCATGAAGAAGAACCTGGCATAATGGAAATTCGCCTCGAAGAGGTTCGGGTCGAGCGTCAGGGCACGCTCGAAAGCCGCCGCCGCCCGATCATCATAGCCGCTCTGATGCAGCGCCAGGCCGTGGGAGGCATGGGCCTCCGGAAGATCGGGATCGAGCGCGAGCGCGCGGGCGCTCATCTCGAGGATGCGTGTCAGCGGCACATCGTCGGGCGCCCAGTCGCGGATCGCGGCGTCGCAATCGGCGATGCCGGCATAGGCGCGGGCATAGTCCGGATCAAGCTCGACCGCTTTGCAGAACATGCGCCTGGCAAGCTGCAGGTAGGATTTCGTCCAGGTGTGGGAGAGCTGGCGGCCCCTGAGATAATAGGTATAGGCCTCGACATTGGCGGTCGGCTCGTTGGCGATCGCCTTCTTCTCTTCCGGCAGGAGGCGCACCTTCAGCTGGCCGACGATCGCATGGGTGATCTCGTCCTGGATGGCGAAGATGTCGGTAAGGTCGCGGTCGTAGCGCTCGGCCCAGAGATGATCGCCATTGGCGGTGTCGATCAGCTGGCCGGAGATGCGCACACGCTTGTCGAAGATGCGCACACTGCCTTCGAGCACATAGCGCACGCCGAGTTCCTGAGCGAGCCGCTTCAACTTCACCGAGATGCCCTTGTAGGTAAAGATCGTATTGCGCGGCACGACGTGCAGGCTGGAGATCTTGGAAAGATCGGTGATGATGTCTTCGGTGATGCCGTCGGAGAAATAATCCTGGTCGGCGTCGCCGCTCATATTGGTGAAAGGCAACACCGCGATGAAGCAGGTATTGCGATTCTGCGCGATGAGCTTGGCGGAAGAGGGTGGCGCGAGGGTGACAGTATAGACCTGCACCGGCTGGCGGATGTTCTTCAGCATGTGCTCGCCGATAAATTCGAAGCCGAGATTGAGGCGCGAGCCGACCTGATCGCGGACCGAAGCCGACACGGCGATGCCGCCGGGGGCGGCGATACGCTCGAGTCTTGCGGCAAGATTGACGCCGTCGCCGAAGATGTCGCCGTTTTCGACCACGACATCGCCGAGATTGATGCCGATACGGAATTCGACGCGCTCATCCTTCGGGACGTTCTCGTTGCGGGCCGACATGCTGCGCTGGATTTCGGCGGCGCAGGCAACCGCATTCACCACGCTCTGGAATTCGGCCAGGATGCCGTCGCCGGTGAGCTTGACGATGCGGCCCTTGTAATCCGAAATCCTGACATCGACCAGCTCGCAGCGATGGCGGTTCAGCGCCTGCAGCGTGCCTGACTCATCGATGCCCATCAGTCGGCTGTAGCCGACGACATCCGCAGCGAGAATAGCGCTCAGTCGTCGTTCCATGAACCCTCCCATGGATCTTCCCGGGATAACCTAGCTATTTTTAGAGTTTTTGTCGCGCAGAGTCGTCCCCCGAAAAACAATTTCGAGTGGCGTCGACATTTTGACGCGGTAGCGCGACCATATATCGTCGCCGGTCTTCATCAATACTCTAAAAGGGTGAAGGGCGGCCTTGATTGCTAATCCTTTGTGGTGAAAGAAGGGCTTCTCGTCGGTTGGAAACGAAATATACCGCTTGGTCAACGCTTGCCGGTCGGCACCAAAACGACCCGTGATCGAGTTGAGCCGGCCTTGCGGAGGGCCTCGCTCCGGCGCGCCCTTGCTCCTCCCGCTACGCTCGGGCATTGTTGCCGCATGAGGAGAATTTTCATCTTGCTGCTGGCATTCTGGCCGGGTTTTGCCCTGGCCGATCAGGTCTTTTTTCCGGCGAAATCGGGCAAGGCCGACGCGCCGGTGCTGACCGTTTATTCCTCGCTCGACGAGCCGCTGGCGCAGCCGATGATTCGGGGTTTTCAGGAGGCCAATCCCGATGTCGCGGTCAGATATGAGGATATGCTGACCGGCGAAATCTACGACCGGATCGTCGGGGAGACGGATGCCGGCAAGAAGACGGCGGATTTTGCTTTCTCCTCGGCGATGGATCTGCAGGTGAAGCTTTCGAATGACGGCTATGCGCAGGTCAGCAACCTGCCGATGAGCGCCGCGTGGCCGAAATGGGCGAACTGGCGCAACACCGCTTATGCGCTGACCTTCGAGCCGGCCGTATTCGTCTATCACAAGCCGAGCTTCGCGCATGAGCCGGTGCCAAGCTCGCGGGCGGAATTCATCGACTATCTGAAGCGCAAGGGCAATGCGGTCTATGGCCGGATCAGCACCTACGATATCGAGCGCTCCGGTGTCGGCTTTCTGTTCATGGCGCGCGACCAGGAGCAGTTCGGCGACATCTGGTCGGTGATCGGCGCGATGGGCTCGGCCGGCGTCAAACTTTACTCGACGAGCTCGGCGATCCTCGAACGCGTCGCCGACGGGCGCTTCGTGCTCGGCTACAATATTCTCGGCTCCTACGCCGCCGATTGGGCGTCGCGGCACCCTGATGTCGGGATCGTGCTGCCGAAGGACTATACGGTGGTGATGTCGCGGATCGGGCTGGTGCCGCAGGCGGCCGCCGAGCCGGAGCTCGGGCGTCGCTACCTTACCTTTTTCATGTCGAAGGAGGGCCAGACGATCATGGCGCGCGAGCTGCAGATCCCCGCGGTCAGTCCCGAGGTGGCCGGCGAGAACACGGCCAATACGCTGCAGGAGCTACTCGGCGCCCAGCTTCGGCCGGTGCCTGTCAGCCCCGGGCTGATGGTCTATCTCGACCAGGTGAAGCGAGCGCGGTTGATCGCGCACTGGAACGAGGTTCTGCGGGCTCAGTGAAGGCTCTCAGCGAAGACGACGCCGGCAATTACGGCAAAAAAGTGTCCTTTCCTCCTGGATATCTGGCCAATGTCAGCTAGATGACAGCTTGTTGTGGTGGCTTTGGCTACTTCTTCTCCGTGGAGGCGGAGAACTGAAGCTTTGGGAGGTCTTCCGATCGTCATTCAGGACAACTGTGTCCGCCGGCCGGCTACCCTCCCGATTCCCTGGAGAATAACAGGCGGTGCGCTCAGCCGCCGACGGAGGACACATCGTGAAGCATACGTTCATTGCAACCATTATCGCAGCGGCGATCGCGCTGCCGGCCTATGCGGCCGACTACACCATCATCGCGCCGGCCGCGCCCGGTGGCGGCTGGGACCAGACCGCCCGTTCGCTGCAGACAGCGCTGCAGCAGGAGAAGATTTCCGGTAACGTCCAGGTCCAGAACGTCCCCGGCGCCGGCGGCACCATCGGGCTGGCGCAATTCAGCAGCCAGGCTGCCGGCAACCCGAACGCGCTGATCGTCGGCGGCTATGTCATGGTCGGCGCCATCCTGACCAACAAGTCGCCGGTGACGCTCAAGAATGTCACGCCGATCGCTCGCCTGACTGGCGAATATGAGGCGGTCGTGGTTCCCGCCTCTTCCGATATCAAGACGATGGCCGATCTGGTCGCCGCGCTGAAGAAGGATCCGGGCGCTGTTTCCTGGGGCGGCGGCTCGGCCGGCGGCACCGATCACATTACCGTCGGCCTGATCGCCAAGGCCGCCGGGGTCGACCCGACCAAGATCAACTATGTCGCCTTTTCCGGCGGCGGCGAAGCACTTGCCGCCATTCTCGGCAGTCAGGTCACCGCCGGTGTCTCGAGCTACAGCGAGTTCGAATCGCAGGTGAAAGCGGGCACGCTGCGTCTTCTCGCGGTTTCCAGCGACAAGCGAATCGACGGCGTTGATGCTCCGACGCTGAAGGAAGCCGGCACCGATGTCAGCATCCAGAACTGGCGCATGGTCGCCGCTGCCCCCGGCCTGTCGGCAGAGCAGGTCGCGGCCATCACCTCCGATTTCGAGAAACTGCACAGCTCCGCCACCTGGCAGGAAACTCTGAAGACCAAGGGCTGGGCCGACACCTATCTGTCCGGCGACGCCTTCAAGGCGCAGCTCGAAAAGGATGTCGCCGCCACCGAAGGCATCCTCAAAGAGATCGGACTTGTTCAATGAGCGGGGATAACATCTCCTCGGCAACCACGCGCCGCCCTGATTGGGCGGCGTGCATCATTGCCGCTTTCCTCTTTGTCGTCGCCGGCGTGATGTTCTGGGATGCATCGCATCTGAAAACAATCGCGCAGTACGACCGCATCGGCCCGGCAACGATGCCCGAAGTGGTGGCCTTCGGCCTCTTCTGTCTTGGGATCTGGACCGTCGCCGAAGCTTGGCGCGGCGAGTTTCCGGAACGCGATCGGCAGGAAGTTGCGCCGGTCATCTGGATTGTTGCCGGTCTTGTCGGACAGATGCTGCTTCTGCGCGTTGCCGGCTTCTCGATCGCCACCGGTCTACTGTTTGCATTGACGGCACGCGGCTTCGGCAAGCGCAAGCTCTGGATCTCGCTGCCGTTCGGCATCGTCTTCAGCTTCGTCGTCTGGGCGATCTTCTCGCAGCTGCTGCAGCTGACGCTGCCGGCCGGCCCGCTCGAACGCCTGTTCTTCTGACGGCGCGCGCGCTGTCGGCACTTTTGATTTTGCGCAGCGCCGGATCGGGTAACGCACGGCCGGGAACGCGCTTGGGATATCAAGATGAGCACATTCGAATTCCTATGGCAGGGGATCCTGGTTGCGATGCAGCCGATGAACCTGGTTTATGCGCTGGTCGGCGTGACGCTCGGCACTGCCGTCGGCGTGCTGCCCGGCATCGGACCTGCACTCACCGTGGCGCTGCTGTTGCCCGCCACCTATAAGCTCGACCCCGGTGGCTCGCTGATCATGTTCGCCGGCATCTATTATGGCGGCATGTATGGCGGTTCGACGACCTCGATCCTCTTGAACACGCCAGGCGAAAGCGCCTCGATCGTCACAGCGCTCGAAGGTAACAAGATGGCGCGGGCAGGGCGTGGCGGGCCGGCGCTGGCGACGGCGGCGATCGGTTCTTTCGTCGCCGGCCTGCTAGCGACACTCGGGCTCGCCTTCATCGCCCCCTATATCGTCAAGCTGGCGCTGGTGTTTGGACCGCGTGAATATTTCGCGCTGATGGTGCTTGCCTTCGTCACCGTCTCCTCGGCTTTCGGCGATTCGGCGCTGCGGGGCTTGACCTCGCTGTTCATCGGCTTTGCCCTTGCCATGGTCGGCATCGACCAGCAGACGGGGCAGGCCCGACTTTCCTTCGGCATACCCGACCTGCTCGACGGTATCGAGGTAACGACGCTCGCTGTGGCGATGTTCGCGATCGGCGAGACGCTTTATATCGCCGCGCAGGGCAACCGGATCGAAGATAAGGTCGAAGCCGTCAAAGGCTCGCTCTGGATGAACGCGCAGGACTGGGCGCGTTCGTGGAAGGCCTGGCTGCGCGGCACGCTGATCGGCTTTCCGATCGGCGCCATGCCGGCGGGCGGCGCGGAAATCGGCACCTTCCTCTCCTATGCGACGGAAAAGCGGCTGGCAAAGAACCCCGAGGAGTTCGGCCATGGCGCGATCGAGGGCGTGGCCGGTCCGGAGGCAGCGAACAACGCGTCTGCGGCCGGGACGCTGGTGCCGCTGCTGACGCTGGGCCTGCCGACGACGGCGACGGCGGCGATCATGCTTGCCGGCTTCCAGCAATACGGGCTGCAGCCCGGTCCGCTGCTGTTTGCCACCAACCCACAGCTCGTCTGGGGTCTGATCGCCAGCCTGCTCATCGCCAATGCGATGCTCTTGGTCTTGAACCTACCGATGATCGGGCTCTGGGTGCGGCTGCTGACCATTCCGAAGCCGTGGCTTTACGCGGGCATCCTGCTGTTTGCGACGCTCGGGACGATCGGCGCCAATCCGTCGGTATTCGAACTCGGCATGCTGCTGGCTTTCGGCCTGCTCGGTTACGTGATGCGGCTCTTCGGCTATCCGATTGCGCCGACGGTCGTCGGCCTGATCCTCGGGCCGCTTGCTGAACAGCAGCTGCGCCGGGCACTGGCGATCAGCCAGGGCGACGTCACGACGCTGGTCATGTCACCGATCGCAGCCGGCCTGCTCGTTGTCGCGGCAGCCGCCTTCCTCATCCCACTGATCCTGCGGCTGCGTGGCCGGGGACAGGTGCTTGCGCAGCTGGCGGCAAACGAAGACTGAAAAGACAAACTTACCCCTGCCTCAAGGCCGGCCTTGGAGACATGCGCCGGCCTCTTCTTTCTTGCATGGCTGAGATGAGTTTACGTGCATTGTCCTGCAGGACGGGCGGCCCCATTTGCAGGTGGTCAATCATAGAACGAGAGCAAAACACAATGTCCGCTATCCGCAGTTCAATCCGCACCGGTTTCCTCGGCCGTGCATTTGCCGTGCTCGGCGCCGCAAACGCGGTCAGCGCCGCTGTCGAAGCCGGCCGCCGGCCGCGCGCCCGCGACCTCAGTGAACTCGGCATCGATCCGGCCTCCTTCGATCGGGTCACCCGCTAAGATTTTCAATGCATGAATGAAACAGCCCGCAGCCGGATGGTTGCGGGCTTTATCATTTTTGGCCAAGGGAGCCGCAACGCCAAGCGCTGCGGCTTGTTGGCGTCAGGCGTGAAGCTCTTCCTGCCGGGCGTGGTCTTCCACCCGCTCGCGCCTGTTGTGGCGGATGGATGACCAGAGCGACAGGCCGATCAGGGCCGCGCCGCCAAGCCCGGTGATCACCTCGGGGATGTGCACCAGGGTCTGCGCATACATGATCACCGCGAGGATCAGGATGGCATAGAACGCGCCATGCTCGAGATAGCGGTATTCGGCAAGCGTTCCCTTCTCCACCAGCATGATCGTCATCGAGCGCACATACATGGCGCCGATGCCGAGGCCGATGGCGATGACGAAGAGGTTCTGCGTCAAGGCGAAGGCGCCGATGACACCGTCGAAGGAGAAGCTGGCATCCAGCACTTCCAGATAGATGAAGGCGCCAAGGCCGCCCTTGGCGGCGGCGCTCATCGTCTGCTGCGAGGCATCGAGCAGCTCGCCGACGACCTCGACCGCCAGGAAGGTGAGCAGGCCGTAGATGGCGCAATGGACGAAGACGCTGGCTTCCTCGCCTCCGATCAGCCAGGAGAACACAAGCATCAGCGCCAGCACGAAGGCGATCTCGATGCCCCTGATGGTCGCCGAGCGCGCCATCACCTTCTCCAGGCCGCGAAGCCAATGGATTTTCTTCTCGTGGTCGAAGAAATAGCTGAGGCCGACCATCATTAGGAAGGTGCCGCCGAAGGCTGCGATCGGCAGATGCGCATCGTTCATGATGCGGGCATATTCTGCGGGCTCGCGGGCAGCCAGCACCAGCGCGTCCCAGGGGCCGATCCGTGCCGCGATCGCGACGATCGCCAACGGAAAGACGATGCGCATGCCGAAGACGGCAATGATGATGCCCCAGGTGAGGAAGCGTTTCTGCCAGAGCGGCGTCATTTCCTTCAGCTTGTTGGCATTGACGATGGCATTGTCGAAGGAGAGCGAGATCTCGAGTACCGCAAGCACGGTGCAGATGAAGAAGACGGTCGCCATGCCGCCGATGGTGCCGGTCGTCTGCCAGCCGAGCACGGCGCCGAGAATAAGGCCGAGAGCAGTTACGATGAAAGCCCAGCGGAAATAGCCGAGCGAGGATTCATGGGTTGCAGGTTGATTCATGGCCGTACCTCACGGCCGCAAATCTTTTTGGAGAGCCTGGAGAGCGAAAAACGCGGCATGCCACAACGGGGATGCTGGCAAGGCATGGTGAGTTTTTTCATCGATGAAAAATCCGCCGGCTAAGCTGCAGGCGGTACCGACATCACGAGAGCGCCGTAAAAACTCTCGCCAGAGGGGCCCGGCACCAAACATTGTCCGCAGCCGATGTCTGGAAGGCTGCGGACAGGCTCTAGGTAGTCAACTTCCCGGCTCAGTCAAGCCGGTCATTGCCGGGAGATTGTCAGTTTTTTTGGGAACCATCCCGACGCCCGCTCGTTAGGCCCTGGTTGAGCTGAAAAGGAGGCCGATGATGCACACTTCGACCCACGTTCCCGACAAACGCACGGAGGCATCCGACCGCATGAAGCGGGCGAAGCCGAACCGCATGCAGAAGGTGCAGGTGCTGCCGCCGCATCATGTCGACCTGACGCTGACGCCCGGCGTCATTCATGACATCCACGTGCCGGCGCATGTGAGCGGTGCGGATCTCTCCAAAGGCGGTCCCGACCTCAAGGGCCACGCGGAAACCAAGAAATAGCGCTTGTCCAGCGGCCTTTTTAGCGCTTGCCACCGGAATTTCGAAACAGGATGAGAACCAAATGACGATTAACTTTGTACCCCGCGATATTGCCATCCGGCATGAAAATGAATGGCAGGCTATACGTGAGGCGGCGGACGAGCGCATCGATATCGGCAAACGTCGAACGGGGAAAAACGATCCTTCGGCCGCACGCTCTGAATGAGCGGCGAGCCATTGTAGCAAGACCGGCGCCCGGCATGATGCCGGGCGTTTTGCTGTCTATCGATGCTCATCCCGAGCGGCGCGCCGCCGGGGTTGCGGCCGAAGTGTGTTCGGGGCGTCGATGCCGTTTCTGGAAAAGATCAGCTGCGCAAGCATCATCCTGTCGCCGCGCCAACCTTTCGGAAAGGATTGGCCGGCGATAATTGCGGCCTCACGGGAATCGGACAGATGGGCAAGACAGCGACACGCGGCCGCCGCAAGGCGCCGGCGAGAGGAAAGAGCAGGGCGCGCAGCGGCGGCGGTGGATTGCTGCCCTGGGCGGTGATCGGCATTGCCGCGATCGGCGGCATTCTTGCTCACGATCATTGGAAGAGCATTCAGCCGCTGCTTGCCCGCCAATCGGCGCCGGCCACGCGGGAAACGGCGGAGCCGAGGCCTGTCGCCAGGAGGGATGTGCCGCCGAAGCAGGTGGCGCTTGCCGCGCCGACGCCGAAAACGGCACCGGTCACGCCGCAATCGTTGCCGCCGGCCGCCATCCCGACGCCAGTCATCCAGCCGGTCAAGGCGGTTCCGACCGCGGTCTCTCCCGGGGATGCACAAACGGGAACGGCCGCCTTCGGCTATTGCGGCCAGGGCGCCCATATCAACTGCGTCGGCGACGGCGGCGTCTTCTGGTACAAGGGCGAGAAGATCGTCATCGCCGATATGGCAAGTCCGATCGTCGACCGGGCGCGCTGCGATGACGAGCGCAGGATCGCCTTTGCCGCCAAATCGCGGCTGCTGGCGCTGCTGAACGCCGGACCCTTCACCATGAATGCGGCAGGCAAGACCGAGTCTTCCGGCGCCCCGCGCGTCGTTTCGCGCGATGGCCGCTCTTTCGGAGCGCAGCTGATTAACGAGGGGCTGGCGCGCAAGCCAGGGGCGGGCGGCGCCTGGTGCGCCTGATATTTGTTACTTGCCCTTTTTCACCAGTTTGCCGCCGGTGCGGAAGCTGCCGGTGAAGGAGGAATCCTTGCTTTCGGCCGTGCATTCGATCGCGATCGGCTTGCCGGCATAGGGATTGCCGAAGGTGCAGAAGCCGGCGACCTTGACCTGACCGGTCATCTTGTTGCCGACGCCTGTCGTGACAAGGCTGAGGGGCAAGCGGGCATTGCCATTGGACGCGGGCTTGATCCCGGCGCCATCGCCCTGGAAGCCGAGCGCCTTGCCATCCGACGTGAAGATGAACGTCACCGAGCCGTTGGCTAGCGTAACGCTGGCAAGCTCGTTCTTGCAGCCCTTGGTGGCGTCGAATTTGGCAACGACGAGCTTGGCGCATTTGCCGGACAGGGTAATGACGCCGGCCGCGCCGGGAAAGGTTTCGGCAGGAGAGGCCGGTGCGGCGGTGGCCGGCAAGGCAAGGGCGGCGGACAAAAATGCGGCGGCGGCAAGCGCAGATAAGTTCATTTCGATTTCAAACCCCATGTGCTGGCAAGGCGAATCACCGCCCCATCCTCGATTCGCCATGGCATTGTTCTGTGTCCGAATTTGGTTCCGCTATCCCCACGGCATAAGATTCCCGCCGGCTGCGCCTGGTCAGCCGTTGACGGCAAATGGGTGAAAAGCCCGCTGAGCTTGCCGGCCGGAAAGCAGGGCAACGGCGTCCTTGTCAGGTATCGACAAGCTGGCATGATTTGACGGTGGCAAGGCACTCGTCGAGCGCCTGCCGTCTTGAATGCACTGTCTGATCAGGGGAATGGGTCCAGGCAGGGAAGTCCAGACCCATTCTTTCCCGATCGGAGGTCAGTCAGATCAGGAATTTGCGGCTGCCGGCTAGAGCATGATGCCGAAATTGTAGGCAGTTTTCGGACGACATCATCCTCTAACTCTTAATTTAGAACAGGATTCAGATTTTAGCCCGAACGGACCTAAAATCATCCTGTTCTAGCCGGCAGCCATGTTTTATCAGAACGCGCGCTGCAGGCGGAAGAAGCCCGAGGTGACGTCGTCAGCATTGTCCGGATCGAGGTACTGGACCGAGATCTTCGTGGAGAGGTTGTCAACGATCTGGTAGTCGATCGTTACGCCGGCCTTCCAGGCGCTGACGTCGTCGTTGAACTCGCCAGCGGTGACGCCGTAGTTGTCGTAGTACTGAACAGCCGGGGTGATCTTCAGCTTGTCAGTCGCCTTGATGGCGTATTCGGCAGCGATCGCCCATTCAGCCTTGTTGTAGTAGGCGTTCGGGTTGGAGGCGTAGACGACTGCGAGGCCGAGCGTGCCCGGACCGACAGCAACGGTACCCATGGCGCGGACGGCACCTTCTTCGTTGTCGGTGTCGTAACCAGCCGTGATCTGGTAGCTGAAGATACCAGCCTTGCCGCCGAGACCAACGGCAACGCCGACGTTGTTGGGCGTTTCGCCGTTGTAGAACGGGCCGTCTTCCAGCTCATCGACGCTGATGCCAGCGTAGAAGGCGTCGGTTTCGTACTGATAACGGATGGAGTTATGCAGGGTGACCTGAGAACCGATATCGTCGGTTTCGCCCGAGAGGCCATCGTCCCACCAGCTGTAGAACAGACCAGCGCGGAAGCCGGCGATGTCGATGTAAGCGGAATCGAGCTGGGCCTTCTGGGCCGAAGCGTTGTCAGCATTGAACTGCATGACGATGACACCGGTCAGCGGACCGTATTCGGTGTCGCTCTTGGCCGTGAACTGAACCTGGCCGCGCGTACGGGCATCCCAGTCCGAGTCGTTGGCAACGGAACCGCCGCCGCTGGCGCCGATCGAGCTGGCGTTCGGAGCAACGTCAACCTGGAAACGGACATAACCGTTGATCTTGAGGCAGGTTTCGGTGCCCGGAATGTAGAAATAGCCGGTGCCGTAAGCGTCGCAGACGCGGACGTACTCAACCGGTTCCGGTTCGGCAGCAACGATAGCGTCAGCCGCCTGAGCGCCGGATACTGCTGCGAGAGCAGCAGCGGAGCCGAGAAGAAGGCTCTTGATGTTCATGGAATAACCTCCAGTTCAGATGCGAGAGGATGAAGACCGTTGCCATCGGCAGTCCCTACGGATCTTCACCCCGTGTGAGCGAAGCGGCATCTTTTTAACCAGTTGCCTGCCTCGCCGCGGTAGTTACATGGGGGATATTGCGCCGCAATAAGGATATCGATCATGACAACAGGCGGGCATAGCTATGTTGCTGAAATAACACGCGTTTTGTCACAAACTCGTCATCTGTTCGTCACAAACTCGGCGGCTCTTGATGCTTGACTAACGAGGGGTTGAAACTTGAAAACGCTAATGCAAGTGGCGAGCGCGTGAGCATGTCCTCACATGCTGTCGAGCCGTCGCTGTGATCTGCGCGACTCCGGGGATGGCTCGTAGGTAACTGCGATGGGCGGAGGCAGGCGCGGCTAAGGCCGGCAAGGCGAGGGCGGCGGAAACGAGGGGGGCGGCTGCCGGTGCGAATAATCTCCTACCTCTGACTGTGCCGGCGAACCGGTCGTACGCTGGAAGTCAGGTATTCGCATGGTTCTGCGACGTGATCTGGCGGCGTTCTCGGCCTGAATTGCTTCCTTAACGCGGTCGCGAACACCCCGCCCAAGAATTCATTCCAGGATGGCTTCCTTGCGGGCAACATTGCCGCTCACATCGATGTCACTGCCCAACATCGCGCTGCCGGTCAGATCGACACCGTAGTCCAGGAGGTTCTGACGCGTCAGGTGAAGCATGATACGGCCGGCCTGCTCGACCGGCCTGCCGCGCATATGGGAGACGACGTACTCGGCAGTGACGGGGTAGCGTCCCTCAGGAAGGCTGACACCTTTTGCCAGGGAAATCTTGTCGTTGGAAACCACAAGAGTTTTGCGTCGTTTGATGACCTGGGCCAAGTCTGAAACTCCTACTGGAGCAGGTGTATCACGCCCGCAAGCCGCGATGTAAAAAGGCCTCTCGATTTCTCGAAAGGCCTTCTAGGTCAAGCAATCTGGATGGTGGGCGTGACAGGGATTGAACCTGTGACCCCTACGATGTCAACGTAGTGCTCTCCCGCTGAGCTACACGCCCATCCGATGGCGGCGCATAGATCACAAAACATTCGGAGCCGTCAATAGGCTTTTTTCAGTTTTGTGACGCGCCGCCCGGCAAGCCTTATGCGGCAAGCATTTTGTTGACCTCGTCGACGAGGTCGCGCAGGTGGAAGGGCTTGGAAAGGACCTTGGCATCCTTCGGCGCCTTCGAATCAGGGTTCAGCGCCACGGCGGCAAAACCGGTGATGAACATGACCTTCAGGTCGGGATCGAGTTCGGTGGCGCGGCGCGCCAGTTCGATGCCGTCCATCTCGGGCATGACGATATCGGTCAGCAACAGGGAAAACGGCTCCTCGCGCAGCCGGTCATAGGCGCTGGCGCCGTTATCATAAGAAAGGACCTTGTAGCCGGCCTTTTCCAGCGCTTTCACCAAGAAGCGGCGCATGTCGTTGTCGTCTTCGGCGAGAAGTATCTTCTGAGTCATCAATCCAGACCGCTGATCAATAGGTTTTGGGTGGGTGCCAGCCGTTTACACTAGTCTTTGCCCGGTAAACAACCGGTGAATTGCCTGTGCGTGATTGCCATCCCTTCTACATAGTATGGACTTGGGGCCGGGCAACTGGCAACATGGCCGAAGCAGTCAGTTCATGACATGGTAAAGAGGGCAGAAAGTGCCGGAAATCCGCGAATACGAGCTTTTTGAAGTCCATGAGCCCGTGTCGCAGACCATTCCCTTCGTCTACAACTCCCCCCATAGCGGCCGCATTTATCCACCGGAATTCATCGCCCAGTCGAGGCTCGAAGGCATCGCCATCCGCCGTTCCGAGGATCACTATGTCGATGAGCTCTTCGGTTCGGCCGTCACCCTCGGCGCACCGCTTCTCGCCGCCAACTTTCCGCGCGCCTATCTCGACGTCAACCGCGAGCCTTACGAGCTCGATCCCAGGATGTTCGACGGGCTGCTGCCGCCCTATGCCAATGTCAACTCGCTGAGGGTCGCCGGCGGGCTCGGCACCATTCCGCGCATCGTCGCCGAGAACATGGAGATCTATGCGCGGCGCTTGCCGGTGCAGGAGGGGCTGGATCGGGTCGAAGCGGTCTACAAGCCTTACCATGCGGCGCTGCGCCGGCTGATCGCCCGTACCCATGTGCAGTTCGGCTTCGGCGTGCTGATCGATTGCCACTCGATGCCCGGGAATGTGCGCGTCGCCGGCTGCACCGGACGGCCCGATTTTATCATCGGCGATCGCTACGGCACCAGCGCTTCGGCCGAACTTTCGCGCGCCGCCATCGCCATCCTCGAGGAAATGGGGTTCGCGGCGATCCGCAACAAGCCCTATGCCGGCGGGTTCATCACCGAACATTACGGCCGCCCCTCGCGCGGCCTGCATGCATTGCAGATCGAGGTGAATCGGGCGATCTATGTCGACGAAGTGACGCTAGAGAAGCGCGAGGATTTTGCCGCGGTGGCCGAGGCTGTGACGGCCTTCATGCAGCAGATGGCGGATTACGTCGATAAGTTCGCCGGCGACCGGGCGCTGGCCGCCGAATAGGCTTCTTTATCAGTTTGGCGATCTTCGTGTGGCCGTCGTCTTTCGCAAGGCCAAAAAAGAACCGCGCTTGTCAGCGCGGCTAAGTCTAGGGAGGAAACACCCAAGGAGGGTATTTACAGTCAGAAGACTGTACCGACGACGCTACTATTGCATTGCACAAATGTCAAGCAATATATTGCGCTGCGTCATCTTTGGGCAGTTCGTCGGATATTGCCCGCGGCGTTTGCATTCCCGTCACGTTTCGCTATGAAACCCCGATCCCGCCAGCCAAATGGTGCCACCATGCTTCCTGACCGTTCGTTCTTCAATCGTCTGGCGGAGGCCGCCCGCGCCGAGACGCTGCCGCGCTTCCGCTCCGGCCTCGATGTCGCCAACAAGCTTTCCTCGGGGTTCGATCCGGTGACGGAAGGCGACCGGGCTGCCGAGTTCGCCATCCGGGCGCTGATCGAGGAGAATTTCCCCGATCACGGCATTCTCGGCGAAGAGCACGGCAATGTCGGGCTCGATCGTGACTATGTCTGGGTGATCGATCCGATCGACGGAACCCGCGCCTTCATAGCGGGCGTGCCGGTGTGGGGCACGCTTATCGGCCTGCAGAAAGAGGGTCGGGCGATCATGGGCATGATCGAACAACCCTTTACCGGCGAGCGTTATTTCGCCGACGAAAACGGTTCGATCTATACCGGGCCGGAGGGCGAGCTGCGGCTGGTGACGCGCCAGTGCGACCGGCTCTCGAACGCCATTCTGTTCACCACATCGCCGCACCTCTTCGGCGGCGAGGAGATGGAAAAATACCGGGAGATCGAGAGCCAGGTGCGGCTCTTCCGTTACGGCTGCGACTGCTATGCCTATGCGCTGCTGGCTGCCGGCCATATCGACCTCGTCATCGAGAACGGCCTGAAGCCCTATGATGTCGGCGGCATCATTCCCGTAATCGAGGGGGCGGGCGGGATCATCACCACCTGGGACGGCAGCCGGCCGGAAAATGGCGGCTCGATCATCGCCGCAGGCAGCCGGGCGGTCTACGAGCAGGCGATCGCCGTGCTGCAGCGCTGATCCCCGTCAGCTCCCCTGATCCCCCGGTCAGCTCGGCTGATCCCGCGGTCAGCCTGCTGATCCGGGCTCACGTGCCGAGGGCTGGGACATTCTGGTTTTCCTCGGCATCGCTGCCAGGAATGAAGGCATGGAAGGCGGCGAGTGCGGCGGCGCGGTAGATATCCCGTTCCTGGAAGATTTCGTGGCGGGCGCCATTGATCGGCACCAGCTGACCGGCGCGGAAATAGCGCGAAAGCCGCTCCTGAGCCGTATAGGGAACGACGCCGTCACGCGTCGGGGCGATGACGATGGTCGGTATGGTGATCGAAAAAAGATGGTTGGGTGAGGTGACCCGATCGATGGTCCTGAACGCCTCGGTGAGCCAACGGGCTGTCGGCGGACCGAGCGTCAGCTCCGGATGAGCCTTCATCATCGCGACATTGCGGTCGAAGCGCTGTTCGTCCGAGGTCAGCGGGTTGTGGCTGAAGTCCGGCTCCTTCAATTTCGAGGTCAACGGCAGGAAACCAAGGCCGAGAGCGGTCAGCGTGCCTGCAAGGGCACGGATGACGCGGGGTGAGGCCGTCTGGCCGGTCAGGCCGATGAAGGGAGCGGACAGCACCATGCGGTCGATGCGAGTGGTCAGATAAGGGGCGGCTGACAGCGCGATCAGCCCACCGGTGGAATGGGCGAGCAGGTAGAAAGGCAGGCGCGTGTCCGGCAGCACCACCTTTTCGAGGAAGGTGTCGAGATCGTGCTCATAATCGACAAAGCGGCGGATGTGACCGTGATTGCGGCGTTTCATCAGCCGCGGCGACCCGCCCTGGCCGCGCAGATCGAAGGTCGCGACCCAGAGGCCTTTCGCCGTCAGGTCGCGGATGGTCTCAAAGTACTTTTCGATATACTCGTTGCGGCCATGGAGAATGACCACCGTGCCCCTGGCGACCTGGGCGCCGGAGCGAAAGACGGCGTAACGCAGCCGGTGGCCGTCATGGGTTTCAAAATAACCTTCAGTGCGGTTTTCCGGGGCGGGATTGTCGGGCGTCGAATAGAGAACCTGATCCATGACTTTGCCAATGCGCCGCTGCTGCGTGCTTCGTTATCAGGGATAGCGCATGGCTCCCGGCTTGGAAAGCGGCGGCGCCCGCAAAGCGGCGGGAGAAAAGGGCCGGCAGGAGCATGAGGGTGCCCGCAGCCGGCCTAGGTTGAGGCTGAAGAAGAAGGGACGATGCACTTCAGCCGCCGGGACCAGATTTACCCGACGCTGCTATCTCTAGGCGCTTGCGTCTGAATGCGTTCCGAACCGGCCGTTCATGCGGGGTTCACGGGCCGTTCAAGGCGATTCCGAAAAGGTCTTGAACTCCGCAAATCCCATCACCATCTCCTTGCTGCGGGTGCCAAGAAGGGCCCGCGCAACCGTCCCGGGGCCGCCAAACATGGGGTTTCAGGGACATTTTATCGCAACACGTCGCTTCCACAGGAGGACATCATGCGTCACGTAGACTTCTCTCCCCTTTATCGTTCGACGGTCGGTTTCGACCGCCTGTTCACCATGCTCGACAGCCTTGCTCAGCCGGAGCAGGCGCAGACCTATCCGCCCTATAATATCGAGCGCACCGGTGAAAACACCTATCGCATCACCATGGCGGTCGCCGGTTTCGACGAGACCGAACTTTCGATCGAGGCCCATGCCCATGTGCTGTCCGTGAAGGGTGAAAAGAACGAGGAAACCGCCGAAGGCGGTGAATTCCTCTATCGCGGCATTGCCAAGCGCGCCTTCGAGCGCCGCTTCCAGCTCGCCGACCATGTCGAGGTGACCGCCGCTTCGCTGAAGAACGGCCTGCTGCACATCGACCTTCTGCGCAATATTCCTGAGGCCATGAAGCCCCGCAAGATCGCGATTGCCGCAGAGCCGGTCGAGGCTCCGAAGGCCATCGAGGCGCAGGTCGTCAACGGCTGATCATTATCCCGTGCGGATAAATGGACGGCGCTCCGCTTGGGGCGCCGTTTTTTATTGCGCTCGCTTTACTGCTGTTCAGGCGGGGCTGGCGGCATCCTTGATTTGCTGTTCGGTTGCGCGGCGGGCCGCGGCGGCGGCGTATTTCTGGGCGATGACGGAGCCGACCATCAGCTGGATCTGGTGGAAGAGCATCAGCGGAAGCACGATCGCGCCGATCGACTGGCCGGCAAAAATGACGTTTGCCATCGGCACGCCGCTTGCGAGACTTTTCTTGGAACCGCAGAAGGTGATGGTGATCTCGTCGGCCTTGCCGAAGCCGAGCCGGCGGCTGCCGAACATCGTCAGCAACAGCACTATCCCCAGAAGGAAGGTGTCGGCGACGATGACGACGCCGATATCGGCGATCGAGAAGGTATGCCAGAGTCCTTCGACGACTGCCGTCGAGAAGGCGAGATAGACGACCATCAGGATCGAGCCGCGGTCAACGGGCATCAGAATCTTCCTCCTGGCGCGAATCCAGTCGCCGATCCAGGGCTGCAGGATCTGGCCGGCGATGAAGGGGGCAAGCAGTTGCAGCAGGATCTGCTGAAGCGCGTCGAGGGAGAAGCCGCCATGGCCGCCGACGGAAAAGAGCAGGCCAACGAGCAGCGGCGTCAGAAACATGCCAAAAATATTCGAGGCGGAGGCCGAGCAGATGGCGGCAGGCACGTTGCCGCCGGCCATCGAGGTGAAGGCGATGGATGACTGCACCGTCGACGGCAGCACGCAGAGGAAGAGGATGCCGAGATAGAGCGGCTGCGGCAGGATCGCGTCCGGTATGAAGCCGAGCGCCAGGCCAAGCAGCGGGAAGATGCCGAAGGTCGTCAGCAGGATGACGAGATGCAGGCGCCAATGCAGGAGGCCCGCGATGACGACATCGCGCGAGAGGCGGGCGCCGTGCAGGAAGAACAGGGCGGCGATGGCGAGATCGGTGGCGATGCCGAAATAATCCGCGAAGGTGCCGCTTGCCGGAAACAGCGAGGCAAGGATGACGGTGCAGACAAGCAGGCTGGTGAAGTTATCGGGCAGAAAGCGGCGCATGGCGGTCTCGCGGCAAACAAGATTGGTTATTGTTCTGTCCGCCATTATGATCCAGGATGCAAGAAATAACAGTTATCAAGAAACTGGATGTCATGCTGGACCTTTCGCAATTGCGCAGTTTCGTCGCTGTCGAACAGATGGGCAGTTTCACGCTCGCCGCAGAAAGGCTGGGTCTCGGGCAATCGACGGTCAGTCAGCATATTCAGCGGCTGGAGGCGACGCTCAGTCGCAAGCTTCTGGCGCGCGACACGCACAAGGTCATGCTGACCGGCGATGGCGAAGCGCTGCTGACGCATGCGCGCGCCATGCTTTCGATCGAGGGGCAGGTGCAGTCGCTGTTTAAGAGCAACAGCCTGCGCGGCAGCCTGCGGCTCGGCGTCTCGGAGGATTTCGTCACCAGCCAGTTGCCGGCGGCGCTGGAAGATTTCGTTCGGTCGCACCCGTCCGTCGACCTTGAACTGACCGTGGCGCTCTCCGGCGTCCTCTACGAGATGCAGGACAATGGCGACATCGATCTGGTGCTTGCCAAGCGCCGGCTCGGTGACGCACGCGGGAAGCTCGTCTATCGCGAGCCGCTCGTCTGGCTGGCGCGCGATCCTGAGCGGCTGCTGGCAGCCGGGCCACTGCCGCTGATTGCTTTCCCGCCACCGAGCGTGACACGGGCGATCGCCCTGGAAGCGCTCGGGCGCAATGGCGTGCCGTGGCGGATCGTCTGCACTTGCGGCAGTCTCAGCGGGCTGACGGCGGCGGCGCGGGCCGGGATGGGCGTGCTGGTGCAGCCGCGCAGCATGGCGCCGTCGGGGCTGAGAGAGATCGCTGCTGGAAGACTGCCGGCGCTGGAGGACGTGGAATTCGTGCTCGTGCCGCGCAAGGGCGCCGATCAGGCGCTGGTCGCCGCACTTTCGGACGATATTCTGCAAAAGGTGAGAGGGCTGAGGTCGGCGTGAGCCATCGTCGGCACCGGGAGCCTGCCCGGCAGGCGGGCTCGGCCGATCAGGCGGCCAGGCACTTCAGGAAACCATCCACATCGGCTTGCGTGGTCGCAAAGCTGGTGACGAGGCGGATCAGGGTTTCGCCTTCGGAGACCAGTTCAGGCGTTGCCGCGGGCACCGGCCATGCGTAAAATTTGGCGCCCTTTTCCTCGGCGGTTTTTGCCGCGCGCTTGCTGATGACGGCAAAGACTTCGTTTGACGCGGTCGGCCAGGCGAGCCGCGCGGCATTGCTGGCGCCGATGCCGGCGCGCAAGCGATCGGCCATGCCGTTGGAATGGCGGGCGAGATCGAGCCAGAGCCCGTTTTCGAAATAGGCATCGAACTGGGCGGCGATGAAACGCGATTTGGAAAAGAGCTGGGCGGCGCGCTTGCGGATAAAGGGCATTTCGCGCGCCCGCTCCGGATCGAAGAAGACGATCGCCTCGGCGCACCAGCAGCCGTTTTTGGTGCCGCCGAAAGAGAGCATGTCGACGCCGCGCTTCCAGGTCATGTCGGCCGGAGTGGCGCCGAGCGCAATCAACGCATTGGCGAAGCGGGCGCCGTCCATGTGGAGCGGCAGGTTGCGCTTTCGTGATATGGCGGCGATCTCGCCGATCTCCGGCAGGGAATAGACGGTGCCGATCTCGGTTGCTTGGGTGATGGTGACGGCGCTGGCACGGCCGTGACGGAGGGCGTCCTCGGGAAAGTTGGCGATTTTTGCGGAGAGTTTCGCCGGATCGATCTTGCCGGCTTCGCCATCGACGGCAACGAGGCGGGCGGAGCCGGAGAAGAATTCCGGCGCGCCGCATTCATCCTCGATCACATGGGCCTCGGAATGGCAGAAAGTGATGCCGCCAGGGCGCTGGACGCTTGCCAGCGACAGGGAATTGGCGGCCGTGCCGGTGGCGACGAAGAAGACGGAAACCTCACGTTCGAAGATCTCGCAGAAGCGGGCCTCGACTTGTTTGTCGAGCTCGCCGGCGCCATAGGCAGGGGCAAAACCAGCCGATTCCGCCAGCAGGCGTTCGGCAATGGATCTGTGGGCGCCGGCCCAATTGTCGGATGCAAAGAACATAGCGGAGACCGTGGGAGTGAAACAGGTTGGGAGGGTCGCAGCGGACATTACGTCAATCCTTCACGGGATCAAGACCATTGCTTATAATCCATCACGAAAATTGAACCGCGCAATTAATAAATAAAATATTTCCGTTTCACGTAATTTTATTTCGTGATTGCGACTGATCTGGCAATCTTCCGTCGCAAAATCACGATTTTTGACCCGGCGCTCTTGCGAAGCCAAGTGCTTTCTGGCATAGAACAGATGAATTAGGACAGTGTTGCTGTCCTATTTTGGCCTTTGCGGCCGAAGAAGCGCCGAAAGCCCTGGAACAGGCGGGCTTTCACGCTATAGTTCTTCCGAGCGCCAAGCCTTAGGATGGGCGGCGCGCGGAGGCGAATGGCAGGCGCGCAACGCGACGGTTTGCTTTCCCTGGAAGCAGATGTCTGCGGCGATCTTCACAATGCAACAGCGCTGTCATGCGCCGAACCTATCTTCGGGTTGCGGTGCGGGACGAAAAGCCGCCCGCGGCCCGCGGGTTTCGACAGGAGGAAAGACGATGACGAAGACGCCATCCATGGAATTTGACCGGTTTGCCGCTGCTGAGATGCGCGCGACGGCCAATACGTCCAAATCCGCCTCCGGCCTGCCGAAGAAGCAGGGCCTCTACGATCCCCGCAACGAGCATGATGCCTGCGGCGTCGGCTTTGTCGCGCATATGAAGGGTGAGAAGTCGCACCAGATCGTCAAGGACGGCTTGTTCATTCTTGAGAACCTGACGCACCGCGGCGCTGTCGGCGCCGATCCTCTAATGGGCGACGGCGCCGGCATTCTGGTGCAGATTCCCGACCGCTTCTTCCGTGAGGAGATGGCCGGGCAAGGGATCACCCTGCCGCCGGCCGGCGAATATGGCGTCGGCCATATCTTCATGCCGCGCGATGAAAAGCAGATCGAGCACTTCAAGAAGGTGATCAAGGACGTTATTGAAGAGGAAGGCCAGGTCCTGATCGGTTTTCGCGACGTGCCGGTTGATAATTCCTCTCTCTCAAAGGCGCCGGCGATTGCCGCCACCGAACCGCATCACGTGCAGGTCTTCATCGGTGCCGGCGAGGATGCGGAGAACAACGACGAGTTCGAGCGCCGGCTGTTCACGCTGCGCAAGGTGATCTCCAACCGCATCTATGACGAGTTCGACGGCGAGGAGAGCAATTTCTATCCGGTGTCGCTGTCGTCGGCGACGGTGGTCTACAAGGGCATGTTCCTGGCCTATCAGGTCGGCGCCTATTACAAGGACCTGTCGGACCCGCGTTTCGAAAGCGCGGTCGCCCTGGTGCACCAGCGCTTCTCGACCAATACCTTCCCGTCGTGGAAGCTTGCGCACCCCTATCGCATGGTCGCCCATAACGGCGAGATCAACACGCTGCGCGGCAACGTCAACTGGATGGCGGCGCGGCAGGCATCGGTTTCCTCGCCGCTGTTCGGCGAAGATATTTCCAAGCTCTGGCCGATTTCCTACGAGGGACAGTCGGACACGGCCTGCTTCGACAACGCGCTCGAATTCCTGGTGCGCGGCGGTTATTCGCTGGCGCATGCCGTGATGATGCTGATCCCGGAAGCCTGGGCCGGCAACCAGTCGATGGCGGCCGAACGCAAGGCCTTCTACGAATATCATGCCGCGCTGATGGAACCCTGGGACGGGCCGGCTGCCGTTGCCTTCACCGACGGCAAGCAGATCGGCGCGACGCTCGACCGCAACGGCCTGCGGCCAGCGCGTTATCTCGTCACTGACGACGACCGCGTCATCATGGCGTCCGAAGCCGGCGTTCTGCCGGTTCCGGAGGATAAGATCATTCAGAAGTGGCGCCTGCAGCCGGGCAAGATGCTGCTGATCGACATGGAAGAAGGCCGGATCATCTCCGACGACGAGGTGAAGTCGCAGCTTGCCACCGCGCATCCCTATCGCAGCTGGCTCGACCGCACCCAACTGATCCTCGAAGAGCTGAAGCCGGTGGAGCCGCGGGCACTGCGTCGCGACGTGTCGCTGCTCGACCGTCAGCAGGCCTTCGGCTACACGACCGAGGATACTCGCATCCTGATGTCGCCGATGGCGACGACGGGCCAGGAAGCGATCGGGTCGATGGGCACGGATACGCCGATCTCGGCGATGTCGGAAAAGCCGAAGCTGCTCTACACCTATTTCAAGCAGAACTTCGCGCAGGTGACGAACCCGCCGATCGATCCCATCCGCGAAGAGCTCGTCATGAGCCTCGTCTCCTTCATCGGCCCGCGCCCGAACATTCTCGACCATGAAGGCATGGCGAATGCCAAGCGCCTCGAGGTGCGTCAGCCGATCCTGACCAATGGTGACCTCGAGAAGATCCGCTCGATCGGCCACACGGAAGACCGGTTCGACACCAAGACGCTCGATTTCACCTATGACATCGAGCGCGGCGCCGCCGGCATGCCTGAAATGCTCGACCGGCTCTGCGAGCGCGCCGAGGCAGCCGTCAAGGGCGGCTACAACATCATCGTGCTCTCCGACCGTCAGATTGGCCCTGATCGAATCGCCATTCCGGCGCTGCTGGCGACGGCCGCCGTGCACCATCACCTGATCCGCAAGGGGCTTCGTACCTCTGTCGGTCTCGTCGTCGAGACCGGCGAGCCGCGCGAAGTGCATCATTTCTGCCTGCTCGCCGGCTACGGCGCCGAGGCGATCAATCCTTATCTCGCCTTCGACACGCTGCTCGACATGCATGCCAAGGGCGAGTTCCCCAAGGAAGTCGATGCCTCCGAAATCGTCTACCGCTACATCAAGGCGGTCGGGAAAGGCATCCTCAAGGTTATGTCGAAGATGGGCATCTCGACCTACCAGTCCTATTGCGGCGCGCAGATCTTCGATGCGATCGGCCTGTCGTCGGAACTGGTCGACAAGTATTTCTTCGGAACCGCAACGATGATTGAAGGGATCGGCCTCGAAGCGATCGCCGAAGAGACCGTCGCCCGCCACAACGCCGCCTTCGGCAAGGATCCGCTGCTTGCGACGACGCTCGATATCGGCGGCGAATACGCCTACCGCATGCGCGGCGAAAGCCATGCCTGGACGCCGGATGCGGTCGCCGCCCTTCAACATGCCGTGCGCGGCAATGCCGAGGACCGCTACCGCGAATTCGCCGAGATGGTGAACAATTCGGCGCTGCGCATGAACACGATCCGCGGGCTGTTCAACATCAAGAGCGCCGAGGCGCTCGGCCGCAAGCCGGTATCAATAGACGAGGTCGAACCGGCGGCCGATATCGTCAAGCGGTTCTCGACCGGAGCGATGTCCTTCGGCTCGATTTCCCGCGAGGCGCATACGACGCTGGCGATCGCCATGAACCGGATCGGCGGCAAGTCGAACACCGGCGAGGGCGGTGAGGAATCCGACCGCTACATGCCGCTCTCCGATGGGTCGAGCAATCCGGAGCGTTCGGCGATCAAGCAGATCGCGTCGGGCCGCTTCGGCGTCACGACCGAATATCTCGTCAACGCCGATGTGCTGCAGATCAAGGTGGCGCAGGGCGCCAAGCCCGGCGAAGGCGGCCAGCTGCCCGGTCACAAGGTCGATGCGACGGTCGCCAAGACCCGTCACTCGACCCCGGGTGTCGGCCTGATTTCGCCGCCGCCGCACCACGACATCTATTCGATCGAGGATCTGGCGCAGCTGATCTACGATTTGAAGAACGTCAACCCGACCTCTGATGTCTCGGTCAAGCTCGTCTCAGAAGTCGGCGTCGGTACGGTTGCCGCCGGCGTCGCCAAGGCGCGCGCCGACCATATCACGATCGCCGGCTTCGACGGCGGCACGGGTGCGTCGCCGCTGACCTCGCTCAAACATGCCGGCAGCCCTTGGGAAATCGGCCTTGCCGAAACCCAGCAGACGCTGGTGCTGAACGGGCTGCGTTCGCGCGTCGCGCTGCAGGTGGACGGCGGTCTGAAGACCGGCCGCGACGTCATCATTGGGGCGCTGCTCGGCGCCGACGAGTTCGGCTTCGCCACCGCGCCGCTGATCGCAGCCGGCTGCATCATGATGCGCAAGTGCCATCTCAACACCTGTCCGGTCGGTGTGGCGACGCAGGATCCGGTGCTGCGCAAGCGCTTCAAGGGCACGCCGGAGCACGTCATCAACTACTTCTTCTTCGTTGCCAACGAAGTGCGCGAAATCCTCGCCTCGCTCGGATTTACCCGGCTTGACGAGATCATCGGCGCTTCGGAGCTCCTGGAGAAGGACGAGATGCTGGCGCATTGGAAGGCCAAGGGGCTCGACTTCAGCCGCATCTTCCACAAGGTCGATGCCGCCAAGGAAGAGACTTTCTGGACGAGCCGGCAGCAGCACCCGATCGATGACATTCTCGACCGCGTGTTGATCGAGCAGGCGCAGCCGGCGCTGACCGACAAGACGCCCGTCGCCTTTGAGGTCGACATCAAGAACGTCGACCGCTCGGCCGGTGCGATGCTGTCCGGCGAGGTTGCCAAGCGTTACCGCCATCGCGGGCTGAAGGAAGACACGATCAACGTGACGCTTCGCGGCACGGCGGGCCAGAGCTTCGGCGCCTTCCTGGCGCGCGGCGTCACCTTCAACCTGATCGGCGACGGCAACGACTATGTCGGCAAGGGACTTTCGGGCGGCAAGATCATTATCCGGCCGCCGGAAAACTCCAGGATTGTGGCCGAGAACTCGATCATCGTCGGCAACACCGTGCTTTACGGCGCCACCGAGGGCGAATGCTACTTCCGCGGCGTGGCGGGCGAACGTTTCGCCGTCCGCAATTCCGGCGCGATCGCCATCGTCGAAGGTGTCGGCGACCATGGCTGCGAATATATGACCGGCGGTGTCGTCGTCGTGCTCGGCGCCACCGGCCGCAACTTCGCGGCGGGCATGTCGGGCGGCGTCGCCTATGTGCTCGATGAAGCCGGCGATTTTGCCAGCCGCTGCAACATGGCGATGGTCGAACTCGAGCCGGTGCCGGAGGAGGACGACATGCTGGAGAAGCTGCATCATCACGGCGGCGATCTCATGCACAAGGGACGCGTCGATGTCTCTGGCGACATGACCCGCCATGACGAGGAGCGCCTCTACCAGCTGATTTCCAACCATCTGCACTATACGGGCTCGGCCCGCGCCAAGCAGATCCTCGATCACTGGGCCGACTACCGTCCGAAGTTCCGCAAGGTCATGCCGGTCGAATACCGCCGTGCGCTCGAGGAAATGGAACGCAGCCGGATGGGCATCGCCGCGGAGTGATTTGCACCGGGATATTCGCCACGTGCTGATTGCGGGTGGCGGATATCGGAAACGTCTCGATGATCCGTGACGATCATGACGGCGAAAGGCCGTCCAGATCGCCCGGATGTTTCAGGGGATATGTTCCAATGACGGTCAAGAGAAGCAACCCGCCCGGAATGCCGGGACTGACGACAGACAATTGGCCGCGGATGAGGCGGTCATGAGGGTAAGGGACGAAGAGATGGGCAAGGTAACAGGGTTTCTGGAAATCGACCGGCAGGTGGCGAAATACCAGCCGGCGTCGGATCGTATCCGCCATTTCCGCGAATTCACGATCCCAATGTCGGATCCGGAAGTGCAGAAACAGGCGGCGCGCTGCATGGACTGTGGCATCCCCTATTGCCACGGCCCCACCGGCTGCCCGGTGCACAACCAGATTCCTGACTGGAACGACCTCGTCTACAACAACAACTGGGAAGCGGCGATCCAGAACCTGCATTCGACCAACAACTTCCCGGAGTTCACCGGCCGCGTCTGCCCGGCGCCCTGCGAGGAAGCCTGCACTTTGAATCTCGAGGATGCGCCGGTTGCCATCAAGACGGTCGAGCAGGCAATCGCCGACAAGGCCTATGAGCTCGGCTTCATCCGGCCGCAGCCGGCGACAGTTCATACCGGCAAGAAGGTTGCCGTCATCGGCTCCGGTCCGGCCGGCATGGCGGCCGCCCAGCAACTCGGCCGCGCCGGCCACGAGGTGCATGTCTATGAGCGCGAGACCAAGCCGGGCGGCCTGCTGCGCTATGGCATTCCAGATTTCAAGATGGAGAAGAACTTCATCGACCGCCGCGTCGAGCAGATGAAGGGCGAGGGCGTCACCTTCCATTGCGGCGTCAATGTCGGCGTCGACGTCAAGGTTGAGCAGCTGCTGGCCGATCATGACGCCGTGCTCTATTGCGGCGGCTCCGAGACGCCGCGCGAGGCGGGCATTCCGGGCATCGACCTTGCCGGCGTGCATGATGCCATGCCCTATCTGGTGCAGCAGAACCGCCGCGTCGGGCGCGAGAACATCGACAGCGTCGGCTGGCCGTCGGATCCGATCCTTGCCGGCGCCAAACATGTCGTCGTCGTCGGTGGCGGCGATACGGCGTCGGACTGTGTCGGCACGGCGTTCCGCCAGGGCGCCGTCAAGGTCACCCAGCTCGACATTCGGCCGCAGCCGCCGGAGAGGGAAGACAAGCTGGCCGTCTGGCCTTTCTGGGCAACGAAGATGCGCACCTCCTCCTCGCAGGCCGAGGGCGCCGTGCGCGAGTTCCAGGTGGCGACGCTCGAATTCATCGGCGAAGACGGCGTGCTGACGGGCGTCAAATGCTGTGAGGTCGATGAGCGCCGGCGGCCGGTTGCGGGCACGGAATTCGTCATCCGAGCCGATCTGGCCTTCATCGCCATCGGTTTCCGCGGCCCGTTTACGACAAGCGTGCTGAAGGAGCTCGAGGGCAAGCTGACGCTCAATACCGATAAGCGTGGTTCCACCAACGTCGTCGCCAACGACCGGGACTATAAGACCTCGATCGACAAGTTCTGGACGGCGGGCGACGTGCGCCGCGGCCAGTCGCTGGTGGTCTGGGCGATCCGCGAAGGCCGCCAGGCTGCCCGCGCCATCGATGAGGCCTTGATGGGCTCGAGCGTGCTGCCGAACTGATCGCGGCGCCTCCTATAGGCTGACGAAGACACGAACTCCGCCTTTCCGGCGGAGTTTTTTATTGTGCGCGGCGCGTCCGGCGGGAGCTCTTTTGCCGGTGCGACCGCTTGCCGCGCCGGGGTGGGACGCAAGCTTGAAGCAATGCCGGAGGGTGAGGTTATGCCTGACGCGGGCTCAGGAGGAGCCGTCGCGAATGATCGACAAGGATTATTCAAATGGTTTCTGCACTCGATAATTCCAGGATGGTTTCGACCCAATACGCCTTGAAGAATCTTCGTAGTTCCGATGAAAGCTCAGAAGATACGCAGAGTTCGTCGGCGGCAAGCATTCTGCGCGGCTACGGACTCGATTCGAGCTCCGTGTCGCTTCTTTCCAATCAGGCGCTGTCGGGGCTGCTCGACACGCTTTCGTCCAAGGACGACACCTCCGACGAGACCGACACGACTGACGACAGAGCCGATGTGACCAGCGGCTCCTTCATGTCGATGCTGAAGCAGCAGTTGCAGGAAGCGGCCGCGGCCGAGGGCGAAAGCGGCAAGGCCCATGACATGCTGGCTGCGCTGGAGGCAGGCACGCTCACCATCTCCGATCCGACGCAAGGTGTGTCGGTCGCCGCCTGGGACGTCGACGATCCCGATGAGGCAGACACGGAAAGCAAGGTCGGCAGGACGATCGATGTCAGAGGCTGGAGCGAATTCCTGAATGCACATCTGGAGCGTGGTTCCGACGGCGCCTTCATCAAGGAAAACGGCAGCTATGTCGACCAGACGACTGAAGGCAATGCCTTCTTTGGCCTGATCGGCTCAAACTATTATTATCTGAGCTGGCCGCAGACGGCGGCGAAGTGAAGGGAATGAAGGCCGCCTCGCGCGGCCTTTCTCATTTCACCGAGACTTCGGCCGGCGATTTGGCCGCCGGCATGCGGTAGTCGTCGACGCGCCCGACTGGGGCCGGCGTCATCTCGCCCTGTTCGACGAGGAGATCGCGCGGCGATTTCGTCAGCGTCACAGGCGGCGGCCTTGCGCCGAGAAGCTCGGTGCCGCCGTCGAGATTGGGATCGGAGAGACTGATCGGCACGGTGTGTTCGACCGGATTGGTGGGAAGGCCGAGACCGGGCAGGGCACTCTCGTCGAGCCGCACCAGATCCGGGCTTGCTTGGGTGCCGAGAATGCGGCGGGCCGGCTTTTCCACATAGAAGGCAAGTTTGCGGCGGCCGGCCTGCGTGAGGTTGACGCCGTCGGAGGTGCGCAGGCGCACCTGCTGGCCATTCACATCCGAACCGGTGACGATGAAGTTGCTGTTCTCGTCGACGAAGCCATCCCAGATATCTACGAATTCGCCGCCGATGCTTTCCACCTGGTTGCGGTAGAGCTGATTCATCTGGACGGCGTCAGCCGTCATCTGATCGGATTCGAAGGCGGGAAGTCCGACCCAAAGCAGCGGGATCTTGCGGTCGGTGACTTCTTTGCCGAAGGAAAGAACGCGGCGGCGATATTCGGCAAACCAGCCGTCAGTGCGGAATTTTTCCTTGGCTGTGTCGGTCACCATCTGCTGGCGATCGTTGGCGCCGATCATGACGACGACCATGGCCGGCTTCAGCTCGTCGATCATCTTCGGCAGCTGTTCCGGCCAGTCATAATAATCGTCGCGGACAAGGCCCGAGGAGACGTTGCCGCGGGCTTCGACGACGACGCCGGGCGAAGTCTCGAAGGCGGCGGTCAGGCCGTCGCCGAGGCCGCTGGCGAGGAAATCGCCGACGATCAGGATCTTCTTGGCGTCGCCAAGCTTCTGCACGATCGGCTCTTCCTGCACCGGCGGCCGCACCGGCGGCGCGGTGCGGGTATTGATCACCGCCTTCTGCGTCGGCGAGCGCTTGCGCTGCTGCTGGCGTCTCGGCTGCGGGGCATCAGGGGCCTGCGGACCGTCATCATCGAGATAGCGCCGGCCAAGGAAGAAATCGAGGATCGACCGGCGCTGGTAGCGCTGTTCCTGGGCCTCGGCGACATGCACCGGCGCAAGCGCGCCGGCGCACAGCGAAGCCGCCGTCAAGGCGAGCAACAGCCAACGGATTTTCGGGGTCCGATCACTTTTCTTCATCATGGGCAGTTCCGCATCTGCCGGCATCTTGCACGCAGGGTAGGTCAGCGTCCACTCCCGCTCATAATTTAGGTCACGGTTCTGTGGCTTCCAATCAGGGCTTGCCTTTCGGCATGGCGCTAGCGGCGGAGTGCGTTCAGGAGCGGCAGTGAGGGCTCGCCGTCCGGCTGCATGCCGATGCGCTCCTGCACCGCCGATATCGCCGCTTTCGAACCCGAGCCGAAATTGCCATCGACCTCGCCATTGTAATAGCCGAGGGTCTTGAGGCGGGTCTGCAGCTCGAATTTCTCGGTGATATCAAGGGCGCCGTCCGGGCGCGGCCAGCGCTGCTGCATGCCGCCGTAACCGGCGATCTGATCGGCCAGCAGGCCAACCGCAAGCGCGTAGCTGTCCGAAGCATTGTAGTTCTTGATGGTGAAAAAGTTGGCCGTCATCAGGAAGCCCGGGCCGTTCGGTCCGGCCGGCATTTTCAGTACGGCCTTGCTGCCGCCTTCGCGGAAGGCCTTGCCGTTCGCGCGTTTCAGGCCGAGTTCCGCCCATTGGGCGAGCGTATGGGTCTTGCCTGCCTGCTTGGCGGCGGCTGCGGGAACGATGACCTCGTAGCCCCAGGTCTTGCCGGTATCCCAGCCGTTCTTCATCAGGAGATTGGCCGAAGTCGCCAGCGCGTCCGGCACCGAATTCCAGATGTCGCGATGGCCGTTGCCGTCGGCATCGACGGCGTAAAGCAGGTAGCTCGTCGGGATGAACTGCGTATGGCCCATGGCGCCCGCCCAGGAGCCGGTCATCTCACGTGCCGGCACGTCGCCGTTCTGCAGGATCTTCAGCGCGGCAACCAGCTGCTTCTTGGCGAACTTGGCGCGGCTCGGATCGGCATAGGCAAGCGTCGCCAGTGCGCGCGGCACGTAATGCAGCCGGTCGTCCTTGTCGAGGATCGCTCCGTAATTGGATTCCATCGACCATATTGCGAGCAGAATGGCCTTGTCGACGCCGAAGCGCTGTTCAATCGCGTTGAGCGTGCGGGCATGCTTGGCGGCCATCTCGCGGCCGATCTTGACCGTGTAGGGATTAACGCGCGAATCGATGTAATCCCAGATCTTCGAGGTAAATTCCGGCTGATAGGCGGCTTTTTCGAGCACCGTCGGGTCGGGCTCGCTCACCCCGGAAAAGGCCTTTTGGTAGGTTGCCTTACTGATGCCACTCTGTGCGGCTGTTTGGTAAAAATCCGCGATCCATTTCTGGAACCGAGAATCGGCTTTCGCGTTGTCGGGGACCAGGCCCACCTGGGCGGCGACAACGAGGGCGAGAGCAAGACCACGAAGGGAGTTTTTATGATTCTGGATCATCGACAGTCGTATCCGTCATCTTTAGTTTTCGGTGCAGCAGAGGCGTCACGTCCGCCCAGACCCGAGATTACAGGAACGGAGTCAACAAATTCTTTACCATGGCGGTCGGCCGCGGTCACCATTGCAAAACAGTAGCAATTCTATACTAGGTAGAGCCAAAAGGCTCTTTTTCCAAAGCGATATGGCGAAGCAGGAGGCCGGGTGTGGCTCAGCATAACAAAGTTCGTAAAGCAGTATTTCCGGTTGCCGGGTTGGGGACGCGATTCCTGCCGGCGACAAAGGCTGTTCCGAAGGAAATGTTGACCGTCGTCGACAAGCCAATCATTCAATATGTCGTCGATGAGGCGATCGAAGCCGGAATCGAACATCTGGTTTTCGTCACCGGGCGCAACAAGCACGTCATCGAAGATTATTTCGACATTCATTTCGAGCTTGAGCAGACGCTCAAGGAGCGCGCCAAGAAGGCGGAAATTACTCTCCTGCAGCAGCAATTACCTAAGGCCGGCACGGTGAGCTTCACCCGCCAACAGGAGCCGCTCGGCCTCGGTCATGCGGTCTGGTGCGCCCGCGAGATCGTCGGCGACGAACCTTTCGCGTTGCTGCTGCCCGACATGATCATGAAGGGCGACAAGGGCTGCATGAAGGGGATGATCGATCTTTACGGCCAGAGCGGCGGCAATATTATCGCCGTCGAGGAATGCGCGCCCGACCAGGCCCATAGATACGGCATCGTCGGCGTCGGCGAAGCAATCGGCGAGGGCTTCCGAATCACCGGCATGGTGGAAAAGCCCGCCAAGGGAACGGCGCCTTCCAACTTCTTCATCAACGGCCGCTACATCCTGCAGCCGGAGATTTTCCGGATCCTCGAAACCCAGGAGCGCGGGGCCGGCAACGAGATCCAGCTGACCGACGGCATGCTGAAGCTGCTGAAGGAACAGGATTTTGCCGGTTACCACTTCCGCGGCACGACTTACGACTGCGGCGCCAAGGATGGCTTCATCTTGGCAAATGTCGCCTACGCCCTCGAACGCGCCGATATCCGCCCGACCGTCGAAGGCGGCTTCAAGGAATTGCTTGCCGGCCTGAGGTAAGGTTCTCTTTAGCGCATGAATGACACAGCGCCGCGCAAAAGTGTGCGCGGTTTTGCGGCAACGACATGCGTGAAAACAAAGAGCTAAAGCGCAAGGAGCGAATCTGAACGATTGCGTTGCGCTTTAGCGTTTCAGCTTGAGGCCGACGCCCGCGCGCCATTGCTGCGAATCGGATCCTTCCTTGCGCGCCGTCAGCTCGTAACCGAGCGAACTGGTCAGATCGAGATAGCGGTTGATGTTCCAGGTCAGGCCGGTCGCCGCGGTATAGACGAGCTCGTCGTTGATCGTGCTGTCAGTGGGATAATTGCGCCATACGACCCCACCGATCATCCTGCCGACCAGATTGTCGCGCAGCTGATGCGTGACCGTCGTCGTCAGCGCGTGCGAGACATAACCGCTCTCGCCGGCCGTGGTCGTCGGCTGGATGCTCGTCTGCAGGTCGAAATTGACATCGGTGCCGCGGACCGGCGACCAGAGCAGGCTCGCATCGAGCGTGGCCGTGTCGATCGACGAGAGCCTGTTATCTTCGAAATCCGCCCTCTCATAGCCGACGCCAACTTCTCCCTTCAGCTTTTCGCCGAGATCGACCTCGACGCCGGCCTTGGTGCCGTAGCTTTGGCTCGAACGCTCGTAGCCGGCTGAATCGCGCGTCTCGTCATAAAGCGTCCGGCCGACCGTCGCCTCGATGAAGGGGATGAGCGCGGGCGACAGCTCGTAGCCGAGGCGGCCGCGCAACGTGCCGGTCGTCTGATTGCGGTCACTGAGTGCGACGGTCGCGCCGCTTGCCAGCGTGGCGTCGGAATAGATCGAACGGGTGAGCGCCAGCGCCGTCGTGCCGCGCAGAATGCCGAAATCGCGTTGGACGGAGGCCCCGGCCGAAAACTCCTGCACATCGGATTGCTGCGTTGCATTGGCGATCGCGTCGGGATCGTCCGTATCTTCGCGGTAAAAATTATACCCGGCGGTGAGGTGCGCGACCGTATCGTGGGGAAGATCCAGCCTGAGATCGCCGTTGACCTTGAAAGACGGCTGCTCCTCACCTTCGCCGCTGATATTCTTCTGCCAGGCGCCTTCCGAGGTGACGCTCAGCTGGTGGCGGCCCCAGTCGGAGGTCAGCGTCGCGGCCGCATCGGTTTCGAGGAAGGCGCGCCGCTGCCTGGTATTGCCGTCCTTTGTGGTCTCGGTGTTGATGCTCTGGGTGACGCTTGGGCGAAGCACGAAGGTGCCGAGCGGAATGCCCGGCGTTTCCGCCGTCGACGCACTTTCGGCAGCCCGGCGGCGCGGCGCTTCGTCGACCGGTGCTTCGCGGGTGTTCAGCCGGCGGATGTCCTCGTCGAGAATGGAGCCGGTAATGTCGTCGCCGGCGTGCGAATCCGATATGGCGGGCCTCTGCGAAGCGCCATCGGCGTTCGCGGTCGTGCCGTTCGCCGCGGGAATGGCGCCGTCATCGCTATCGTCAGCGGTGGATGCGGCGTTGTAGGTGGTGCGATTGTCCTGAGAGGCCGCGGAGCCGCTGTTTGCCGGCTGTGAGGCGGATTGTGCAAAGGCTAGCTGGCTAAGCAGCAGACTGCCGAACGCAGCAAAAGAGACGGCACGGCTCATGGCGCGGAGCGGCGTCACACTGCTCGTCTGATCTGGCTGGCCCATGCAATTCGCGCCTGACATGCTTTCGGTTCTTACCCAAAGGTAAAGCCTCGTGGTTAATCATTCGTTGCCGTCGGCGGGCGCCGTTCACAATTCGGAAAGAGGCCGGGGTGGACTTGGAAAGTGAAAAGGTCTAACGCAAGTCCATGAACAGAAGAGCGATAAAACTGGTCGAAAACGGCGTGCTCGAATCAGCAAAGCGCACGATTGAAATCGAAAAACGCGGTCTTGAAGCGCTCGAACAGGCCTTGGACAATGGATTGGCCGGCCCGTTCACCCGCGCGATCGAAGTCATTGGCGATATCTCCGGCCGGGTGATCGTCACCGGTGTCGGCAAGAGCGGCCATATTGGCGCCAAGCTGGCGGCGACCTTCGCGTCGACCGGGACGCCTGCCTTCTTCGTGCATGCGGCCGAAGCCAATCACGGCGATCTCGGCATGATCGCGCGCGACGACGTCGTGCTGGCGATTTCCAAAGGCGGCGAGAGCGCCGAGCTCAAGAGCATTATTTCCTTCACGCGGCGCTTTTCCATTCCATTGATCGCGCTCACCTGCGGCGAACACTCCTCGCTTGCGACCGCTGCCGATATCGTGCTTCTGGTGCCGAACGAACAGGAAGCCTGCCCCAATGGGCTGGCGCCGACGACCTCGACGCTGATGCAGCTTGCGCTTGGCGATGCCTTGGCAGTGGCGCTTCTGGAGGCGCGCGGCTTTACCGCCACGGATTTCCACGTCTTCCATCCCGGCGGCAAGCTCGGCGCGAGCCTGACACATGTCGCCGACATCATGCATACCGGCGAGCGGTTGCCGCTCGTTGCCAAGGGCACGCCAATGCCGGAGGCGATCACGGTGCTCTCGCGCAAGCATTTCGGCTGCGTCGGCGTGCTCGACGAGGAGGGACGGCTCTGCGGCATCGTCACTGAAGGCGATATGGCGCGCAACCTGACCCGTAATCTCGCCGAGCTTGCCGTCGACGACATCATGACGAAGACGCCGAAGACGGTGAAGCCGACGATGCTGGCGACCGCTGCCCTCGCGCTGCTCAATCAGCACAGCATCGGCGCGCTGATCGTCGTCGACGACGACAGACGACCGCTCGGGCTGGTGCATTTCCATGACCTGCTGCGGATCGGCGTCGCCTGATCAGCATTATTTGATTAGATGGGTTCGACCGTGAGGTCGCGGCCGTTGCTCGCGACGACCTTGACCTGCGTCCCTACGGGCAGATCAGGCCCCATCACCTGCCACAGCGTATCATCGAGACGGATGCGGCCGCGGCCTTCACGGATCGGCTCGTGCAGCGTCGCGGTACGGCCGACGAGGCTCGCGCCGCGCTGATTGAGGAAGGGCTCGTCGGTGGCGGCATTGCGCAGCATCAGCCGACGGCCGGCAAAGGTCGTGGCAACGGCGAGCAAGGCAAAAAGGATCGCCTGCAACTCCCAGACCCAGAACGCGCTGTCCCAGAACAGCAGCGACAGTGCACCGACGATCAAGGCAGCGAGGCCGATCCACACCAGGAAGAAGCCGGGCACGATCATTTCCGCGGCGAGCAGAACCAGGCCAACAACCCACCAGCTCCACGGACCGAGTTCGGCGATGATCTTCGCCAGCATGGCTCAGCGCTCCGGATCGGGGTTGAAGGGGTTGGGGCTCGGCGGATTGATCGGCGGCGTCGAGCGGACCGGCGCGGGGCGCGGACGCGGCGGCGGAGGCGGCGGATTGCCGGCGTCGCCGAAGACCTCCCGGGCAATGGCGCCGATGCCGCCGAGGGAGCTGAGGATAGACGAGGCTTCCATCGGCATCAGCACGATCTTGGAGTTGGGCGCAGAGCCGACCGAGGCGAGCGCTTCGGTGTATTTCTGCGCGACGAAATAGTTGATCGCCTGAACGTCGCCGGCGGCAATCGCCTCGGAGACCATCCGCGTCGCCTTGGCTTCGGCCTCGGCCAGGCGCTCGCGGGCTTCGGCGTTGCGGAAGGCGGCTTCGCGCTGGCCCTCGGCCTGCAGGATCGCGGATTGCTTGGCGCCTTCGGCCCTCAGAATCTGCGCATTGCGCGCGCCTTCGGCTTCCAAGACCTGCGCGCGCTTTTCGCGCTCGGCCTTCATCTGGCGGGCCATCGCATCGACGAGGTCGCGCGGCGGTTGGATGTCTTTGATTTCGACGCGGGTGACCTTGATGCCCCAGGGCTGCACGGCCTCGTCGACCACACGCAGCAGCCGGTCGTTGATCGCATCGCGGTTGGAAAGCAGTTCGTCGAGATCCATCGAGCCCATGACCGAGCGGATGTTGGTCATGGTGAGATTGAGGATGGCGTTTTCCAGGTTGGCAACCTGATAGGCGGACTGAGCTGCGTTCAACACCTGATAGAAGGCGACGGCATCGGCCGAAACCGAGGCGTTATCCTTGGTAATCACCTCCTGGGTCGGCACGTTCAGCACCTGCTCCATCACGTTCAATCGGGCGCCGACGCGCTCGATGAAGGGGGTGATGAGGTTGAGGCCCGGCTCCAGCGTGCGGGTATAACGGCCGAAGCGCTCGATCGTATAGCGGTAGCCCTGCGGCACCGTCTTGATCCCGGCGAAGAGGACCAGGATGACGAAGACGACCAGCACGATCACAACGATATCGAAACCGCCCAAAAGCATGAAAAACCCTCCCATCGGCGCATGCGCCCACTCACTGAATGTGGTGAGTTAGCATGTTCTTTGCGAGGAAGAAATGCACCACCTCCGAGGGAAATAGAATGTGGCGTCTCGGCAGGATTCATCGGGGCGACCCGTCGGATGACGGGTCCGCGAAGGTCTCTCAGACCCAGCCTTGCAATTCGCGGCGGACGACCTTTTCCAGCACCTTCATGCCGTCCTCACTGTCGTTGAGGCAGGGAATATGCGCGAACTTCTCGCCGCCATTTTCGTGGAACGAATGGGCGGCCTGCTCGGCGATTTCTTCGAGCGTTTCCAGACAGTCGGAAACGAAGCCGGGATTGATGACGGCGATGCGCTTGACGCCGTCGCGGGCGAGTTTCTCCACCGTCTTGTCGGTATAGGGCTGCAGCCATTCCTCCGGCCCGAAGCGGGACTGGAAGGTGACCATGAAGTTTTCCTCGGTCAATCCGAGCCGCTCGCGCAACAGCCGTCCGGTCTTCTGGCACTGACAGTAATAGGGATCACCCTGCTTGAAATAGGACATCGGAATGCCGTGGAAGGAGGCGATCAGCATCTCCGGCTTCCAGTCGAGTGTCGAAAGCTGCCGTTCGACAGATTGGGCGAGCGCCTCGATATAGGTCTCGTCGTCGTGATAATCGGGCACGGTACGCAGCGCCGGCTGCCAGCGCATCGTGAGCAGTTTCTGGAAGGCCTTGTCGTTGACGGTGGCGGTCGTCGCCGCGGCATATTGCGGATAAAGCGGGAAGAGCACGATACGGTCGCAGCCCTCCTGCTTCAGCACGTCGATGCGTGAGGCGATCGACGGTGTGCCATAGCGCATCGCCCAGTCGACCTTGACGTTATCGAGATCCTTCAGCCGCCCGGCCATCAGTTCCGACTGATTGCGCGTATAGGTACGGAGAAAACTTTCGTTCCTCTCCTTGTTCCAGATCAGCTCGTAGGCCTTGCCGACCTTCTGCGGGCGCCTGTTGAGCACGATGCCGAACAGGATCGGATACCACTTCCAGCGCGACCATTCGATGACGCGGCGATCGGTCAGGAACTCCCTGAGATAGCGGCGCATCGAGGCGTAGTCGGTTCCGTCGGGCGTGCCGAGATTGACCAGCAGGACGCCGATCTTGCCTGACTTGACGGCCGGATGATCCGCCGGACGGAGTGAAATATCTGCTGTCATTCTGGCCCCAATACTCGTTGTCTCGTCGGCTCATACGCAGCTTCGAGATCATGGTTCACGCTATAGAAAGAAAAGCCGGCCCGGGAAACCCCGGGCCGGCCGATGGCGTCGAGACAAATCGTCTTACTTGGCGGGAACCTGGATCTCCTTGCCGACCGTCAGGTGCCGCGGGTCCGGCTTGCCGTTGGCTTCCGAAAGCTTCCGCCACAGCGTGCCGTCGCCATAGAAGGTCACGGCGAGATCCCAGAAGGTGTCGCCGGCTGCGATCACGTGGGTCGAGGGCGTCGTTGCCGCAGGCGCGGAGGCTGCCGGCGCCGGCGTCGGTTCCGCGGCGGGCGCGGGTGCGGCCGGTGCAGCCGGAGCAGGCTCGGTGGCCGGAGCGGGTGCGGCCGGTGCTGCAGGAGCAGGGGCGGGCTCGGCGGTTGGTGCCGGCGTTGCCGGAGCTGCAGGGGCGGGGGCAGGTTGGGTGGTTGATGCCGGCGCCTGCGCCACAGTCGTGCCGATTTCCGTCACGCGGCCATCGGTATAGGGCTTATAAGGCGAATGCGCAGCCAGATACTCGGCGGTTACGTCGGCGAGATCCGGGCCGTAATCATAGGCATTCTTGCCTTCCTTGAAGATCGAATAGCCGTCGCCGCCGGCCCGCATGAAGTTGTTGGTAGCTAGCTTGTAGGTCTTCGCCTGGTCGATCGGAGCGAAACTGTCGCCTTCCTTCACCTGGACATCGCTGACGCGGCTGCCGACAGGCTTGGACTGGTCGAACGAGAATTTCAGGCCGGCGACCTGCGGAAAGCGGCCGGCGCCCTGATCGATCTGGCTGACGCCGTTTTCGAGCGCCTTGACGACGTCTGCGCCGGTGGCCTCGAAAGTGGCGAGCGTGTTCTGGAAGGGCAGCACGGTGATGACCTCGCCCTGGGTGACATCACCGCCGTCGATCGAAGCACGCAGGCCGCCGCCATTCTGAACGGCAATGGTGACGCCCTGGTTCTTCGTGCGGTCAAGCATGGCGTCGGCCACCAGATTGCCCATCGAGCATTCCTTGACGCGGCAGACTTTACGATCGCCCTCGATCGGACCTTCGGAGGCGCCGATCACCTTCTTGCGCAATTCCTCGATCGGCTTCGCGAGTTCGGCGACGCGGGTGACGATGGCCGGATCGGGCGTGAAGGACGAGTCGATCAAGATCGGGTCGCCCTTGGCATCCTTGACGACGCCGCTATCGTCGAAATTGACGACGATATCACCGAGATATTTGCTGTAGGAGGCAGCCTGGACGACCGGCACCTTGTAGCCGCCGGGATTGTCGACCATCGTCGGATATGGGCCTTCAGCCTTCGGATCGGTGTTGGACAGCAGGCTGTGGGAATGGCCGCCGACGACGACATCGACATCCGGAATCTTGGCGATGACGGCGAGGTCGCGGGGATAACCGACATGGGTGAGCGCAATGATCTTGTTGACGCCCTGGCCCTTCAGCTCCTGAACCGCTGAAGTAATGGACTGGACGTCATCGGCGATGGTGACGTTCGGGCCGGGAGAGGACAATTCGGGCGTATCATTGGTGACGGCGCCGACGATGCCGATCTTCTGGCCGCCGACATCGAGCACCAGCGACGGCTTGATGCGGTCGCCGAGCTTGGAGGCAGCGGTCGCCTTGACGTTCGCCGTCACGACCGGGAATTGCACCTTGTCGAGGAAGGTCGCGAGACCATCCTCGCTGTCGTCGAATTCATGGTTGCCGACGGTCATGGCGTCGAACTTCATCAGGTTCAGGAATTCGGCTTCGGCCGCGCCCTTGTAGGTGGTGTAGAAGAGCGAGCCCTGGAAATTGTCGCCGGCGTTCAGCAGAAGGACATTCTTGCCCGATAGCGCCTGGCGGCGCTGGTCGATCGCGGTCTTCAGGCGCGCGGCACCGCCGAAGCATTCCTTCTTGCCTTCCTCCTCGGCCGAGCAGGTGGAATCGAACTTGTTGATCGATTCGATGCGGGAATGGAAATCGTTGATATGAAGAATATTGAGTTCGTAATCCGCAAAGGCGGCGCCCGCGCTCAGCGCCAGCATGGACGCGGTCAAAAGACCGAAGCTGAAAGACTTCGTCATCCCTGTTCTCCTGATTGAGGCGAAAGATCCCCCTCGCCGATCCCTTCCATAGTCCGCCGGGGCGGTACCCGGCATGCCGATGTTCCATGACACAGCATATGACTGCAAGGGAAAGCTGGGCCAGACGGCACTCTTTCCAAGAGGGGCGGGACAAAAAAGCCGGCTGCTACCCCGGCATTCGCCGCCGGCGTCGTTTCGGTGGAGTTCGTGGATAGCCTCGGCAATATTCGGAACCGCGGAGAGCGCCATGAACAGGCAGAGAAGGGAAACGAGGCGATGAAAGCGCCGCCCGGCGCGATAGACAAGGAGCGTGCCGACGCCAAAGATCAGCACGACCGGCAGGGCGAAGATCAACAGTTGCAGCGGTCCGTCCCAATCGGAAGCGTCGATGTCCTGAGCATCGTTGGCAGGCAACACGACGCCAACGCCGCAAGCGCATTGCGAGCAGCAGGATCAGGTAACCGGCGACGGCCCGCATGGTGCTTTCGGCCTATCGCCTCACTTTCAGCCGCGGCGGGAAAGGGTGAACTGGGCGCCGGAATCCGAGGTGCAATTGAGCTGGCTCGGATTGACGAGGGCGCAATTGACCTTGGATTGGGTCTTGCGTACCAGCGAGGTCATATTGATCTCCACCAGCGTCGGCGAGGTATTGATGTAGGTGCCCGAGGCGAGAAGCTGGTTGCTGTCGGTGGTGCGGGTTGTGAAAGTCCCACCCTGGAAGGTGGAAACGATGCCGTTTGGATCGCTCCAATTGCCTTCGACGCCGGTGGCGGCGGGCGCGGCCGCAATCGGCATGGGGCGCGGCTCCGGTGAAACGCAGGCGGCAAGAGCGGCCGCGGCACCGACAAGAACGAGACCAGTTCTGATTTTCATAAGGCTTCTCCCGGCGATTCGGCGTGGCGGTCACCCACCAAGTTCGGGCAAAACATGGCGTGCGCCCGACATGATGGCAAGGCTTGGCGCCGCGGGGGCGCCATTTATACAGCCGGCGTTACAAAAATGCCCGCCTTGCGGCGGGCATTATCGAGCGTATGCGAGCACTCTCAGCGAACGAGAATGTTGCGGAACTGCCACGGATCCTTGGTGTCGATGTCCTCTGGGAAGAGGCCCGGACGGCCGTCGAGCGGGGTCCAATTGGTGTAATGACCTTCGACCGGGCCGAGATAGGGCATCTGCACTTCGAGGCAGCGCTTGTAGTCGATCTCGTCGGCTTCGACGATGCCGGCCGTCGGGTGTTCCAGCGCCCAGACCATGCCGGCGAGAACGGCTGATGTGACCTGCAGGCCGGTGGCATTCTGGTAGGGCGCGATGCGGCGGGTTTCTTCGAGCGACAGTCGCGAGCCATACCAGTAGGCGTTCTTCTCATGACCGTAGAGCAGGACGCCGAGTTCGTCGATGCCGTCCTCCAATTCGTCCTCGTCGAGAACGTGATGGACCGGCTGCGACGTACCACCATTGCCGAACATCTCGTGCAGGGAGAGCACGGCGTCATTGGCTGGATGATAGGCGTAGTGGCAGGTCGGGCGGAAGGTCACTTTGCCGTCCTTGTCGCGGACCGTGAAATAATCGGCGATCGAGATCGACTCGTTATGGGTGACGAGGAAGCCATATTGCGGACCGGGCGTCGGGCACCAGGTGCGCACGCGGGTGTTGGCGCCCGGCTGCTCCAGGTAGATCGCCGCCTTGTTGCCCTTCTTGTGCTTCTTGGCGTTCTTCGGCATCCATTCTTCATGCGTGCCCCAGCCGAGTTCGGCCGGCTGCATGCCTTCGGAGATGAAGCCTTCGACGGACCAGGTGTTCCAGAAGACGTTGAGCGGTTTCGGATGCTTGGTGCGCTGGGTGTCGCGCTCGGCAATGTGGATGCCCTTGACGCCGAGCTTCTTCATCAGCTTTGCCCAGCCTTCGCGATCGTGCTGGTCCGGCTCCTCGAACTTGACACCAATGTCATTGGCGAGGTTGACCAGCGCCTGCTTGACGAACCAGGAGACCATGCCCGGATTGGCGCCGCAGGTGGAGACGGCGGTGGCGCCGCCGGGGTTCTTCGCCTTTTCCTTGCGCACGGTTTCGCGCAGCGCATAGTTGGTGCGGTCGGCGTTGCTCATGCTCTTGTCGAAATAGAAGCCGAGCCAGGGCTCGACGACCGTATCGATGTAGAGAACGTCGAGCTTGCGGCAGAGCTTGATGATGTCGAGCGAGGAGGTGTCGACCGAGAGGTTGACGCAGAAGCCCTGGCCTTCGCCTTCGGTCAGGAGCGGTTTCAGCAGCTCCTTGTAATTGTCCCTGGTGACATATTCCTTGATGTGGCGGACGCCGTGCTTCTTCAGAATCTCCATGTCGGAGGGTTCTTCACGCGGGTCGATGACGACCATCCGGCTCTTGTCGAATTTGAAGTGGCGCTCGATCAGCGGCAGGGTGCCGCGGCCGATGGAGCCAAAGCCGATCATCACGATCGGACCGGTAATTTCGGCATATACCGGATGGTTCTTTTCCGTCATTCTTTTCTCCTGTGGAAGGGGACGAAGGCGATCAGCCTGAAGAATTCTTTTGAAATTGCCGCAGAAATTGCGAGGTGATCGGCTCTAACCACAAAACGGCGTCACAATAAAGAGCGTTGAGGGGCAAAGGCCAAATATCGGCCGGGCAGGCCGGCAAGGGGTGACGGGAACATCCGCCCCGCTCTATTAAAATCAGTGTTTCAGGATTTCCAACCCTTCGGCCGTTGTCGTCACGGTGAGCTCGGTAATGTCGTATGCGGCGACGCCATGGATGGTGAAGGGATCAGCGGCGACATAGGCCTCGATAGCGGCGCGGTCGCCGATTGCGAGGATTACGCCGCCGGTGCGCGGTATCTTGCGGCCGGAGGCGAGGAACCAGCCCTTGGCATAGCCCTCTTTCACCCAGGCCATGTGCGGCTCCATGTACCTGTCGGCTTCGTCATTGGACTTGAGATAGGTGAGGGAGAGAATGAACATGGTCAGCTCCTGACAAGATCGGCGCGGATCAGGCCGCGTAGCGAGTTGCCGATATAAAGCGTGCCGGCATCGAGATCGGCAAGTGTGAGGCGGCCGACACGCGCTTTGCGCGCGCAAATGAGCTCCGTGCGCAGCACGCCCGAAAGCAGGCCGCAGGAGATCGGCGGAGTGCGCAGCGAGCCGGCCCCGTCATCCAGGAAGACGGAGGTGATGGTGCCCTCGCAGACCTCGCCGCGCTCGTTCAACAGGATGACTTCATCGGCGTCATCGGGCGCATATTCGGCCCGCGCCGTCTCGTAGACGGCGCGGCGGGTGGTCTTGTGGCGCAGCAGCCTGTCGGTGGAATCAAGACGGGTCTCGGCGATGCGCACCGTCCAGACCGTCTTCGGCGCCAGCGGCACGAAAGCCGCGCTCGTTACCTCGATGCGGCCCTGCGCGTCGAAGGTCAGGCGGATGCGCAGCGGACCGGCAAAGCCTGCAACGGCGTCCTCGAGCTTGGCGGCCGCCTCGATCGGCTGTGGGAAGCCGAGGCGGCGGGCGGAGCGGGAAAGCCGGGCGAGATGCAGCCGCAGGCGGATGAAGCCGTCGCCGGGCTGCCAGCGCAGCGTCTCGATCAGCGAAAAGTCGGTCATCGCGCGATCCATTGGTCGCCGACGGCGAAGCGGGCCTTGAGCAGGCACTCCTCGTATTCGGCCTCGGCGGTCGAATCGAAGACGATGCCGCCGCCGACATTGAAAACGGCCCTGCCGCGCTCAAAAAGCGTGATGGTGCGGATCGCGACGGAGAAACGCATGGCGCCGCTGGACGAGATCATGCCGATCGCGCCGCAATAGGCATCGCGGGGAGCATCCTCGAGCGTATGGAGGATTTCCATCGCCCGCATCTTCGGCGCCCCGGTGATCGAGCCGCAGGGAAAAAGGGCGGCGAAGATGTCGCGGATCGAAAGGCCGGGGCGCAGCCTCGCCTGCACATGGCTGACCATCTGGTGGACGGTCGGATAGGTTTCGACATCGAAGAGCTTCGGGACATCGAGCGTGCCGACCTCGGTGATGCGGGAGATATCGTTGCGCAGCAGATCGACGATCATGCGGTTTTCGGCCTGCGTCTTGATATCATTGCGCATGGCCTCAATGATTTCGGCATCCTCGGCGGCGGTGGCGCCGCGTTTGGCCGTGCCTTTCATCGGATGGGTCTCGATCCAGCCCTGCGCATCGGTGCGGAAGAACAGTTCGGGCGAGCGCGACAGGATGACGGGGCCGCCGAGATTGACCAGCGCGCCGTATTTGACCGGCTGGCGTTCGATCAGCGACCAGAAGGCGGCGCGAGGATCGCCATTCCAGCGGGCCTCGACCGGCATGGTGAGGTTCGCCTGGTAGGCGTCGCCGAGCCTGAGATGCTCGTGAAGTCGGTCGAAGCGCTCTTTATATATAGGGAAATCCCAGGCGGCTTTCGGTTCGGTGAGGAATTCCTCGTTTTCGAGACGCTGTTTCGGCTGGGTAAGCGGATGTGTGTCCGGTTGCGGGGCGTCGAATACGCCGAAACAGAGGAGCGGCATTTTGCGATTTTCGCCGACGAAGGAAGCAAGTTTCTCTTCGAAGAGATACCCGGCCTCGTAGGCCATGTAGCCGGCAAGCCATTTGCCTTCCGCCTTTGCTACTTCCATGCGGGCGAGGCCGCTGAAGAATTCGGCGGGCGTGTTGGCCACGATGATCTCCGCCGGATCGGCGAACAGCATCACCTGTTCGGTCGTGTCGTCGCGGAAGAGAATATAGGGGTCAGACATGGTTGCGCCGCATCTTGCTTGGTTATCCGATGCTTGCGATGGTTTTGTGGTCTGCATCGCTGGGCGATCCCAAGCTCGTGGTTTCGCTGTAGGCCGAGACGGCGGCAACACCCACCTCCCTCATTCCTGTGCTCGTCACAGGAATCCAGCCACGGCGCGTCCGCGCCGTGAATGACTCATTTCCGGCAAACAAGGAGTCTCCCGCGCCCAAGGACTTGGGCGCGCTGGATTCCTGTGACAAGTACAGGAATGAGGGAGGGTGGATTGCCGTCATGGTTCCTAATGGACGCTATAGAGCGCGGTTGGTCGATCAAATGTTACAATTGCCCATCGAGGCGCCTACTCGTTTCGAGTCTGGCCGAGCCTTACGCTCTATCCAAAGCCTCCAACTCATCGATCAGCCCTTCGATCATCGACAGGCCCTGGCTCCAGAACGACGGATCGGTGGCGTCGAGGCCGAAAGGCTTCAGCAATTCGGAATGGTGCTTGGTGCCGCCGGCCTTCAGCAGTTCGAAATACTTCTCCTGGAAGCCCTTCTCGGCCTTCCGGTAGACGGCATAGAGCGAATTTACCAGGCAATCGCCGAAAGCATAGGCGTAGACATAGAAGGGCGAGTGGATGAAATGGGGGATATAGGCCCAATAAGTCTCGTAGCCCTCGGAAATGCTGATCGCCGGCCCCAGGCTTTCGGACTGGACGGAGAGCCAGAGTTCACCGATGTCGTCGGCGGTGAGTTCACCTGATTTGCGGGCGGTGTGCAGCTGGCGTTCGAACTCGTAGAAGGCGATCTGGCGCACGACCGTGTTGATCATGTCCTCGACCTTCTGGGCGAGCATCGCTTTGCGCTCGCGTTTGTCGGTGGTCTTTTCGAGAAGCGTGCGAAAGGTCAGCATCTCGCCGAAGACGGAGGCGGTTTCGGCAAGCGTCAGCGGCGTCTGGCACATCAGCGCGCCTTGCGCGCCGGCCAGAACCTGGTGCACGCCGTGCCCGAGTTCGTGGGCAAGGGTCATCACGTCGCGCGGCTTGCCCATATAGTTGACGAGCACATAGGGATGGGCAGAGGGAACTGTCGGATGGGCAAAGGCGCCGGGCGCCTTGCCCGGTCGAACCGGGGCATCGATCCATTGTTCGTCGAAGAAGCGCCTGGCGATATCGGCCATCTCGGGGGCGAAATTGCCATAGGCCGACAGCACCGTGTCCTTTGCCTCCGACCAGGAGATGACGGCGCTGGAGGTTTCCGGAAGCGGCGCGTTGCGGTCCCAGAAGTTCATCTGCTCCATGCCGAGCCATTTCGCCTTCATCTTATAATAGCGGTGCGAAAGGCGGGGATAGGCTTCTCGGACGGCGGCGGCGAGCGCATCAACGACCTCGCGCTCGACGCGGTTTGCGAGGTGCCTGGAGTCGGCAATGTCCTCGAAGCCGCGCCAGCGGTCGGAGATATCCTTGTCCTTGGCAAGCGTGTTGGTAATCAGCGTGAAGATGCGGATATTGGCCTTGAAGGTTTCGGCGAGCGCCATGGCGGCCTTGCGGCGCACGTCCGGATCCTTCTCCTGCAACATGTTCAAGGCAACTTCGAGCGGCACTTTCTCGCCATCGATCTCGTAGCGGAGTTCCGCCATGGTTTCGTCGAACAGGCGATTGAAGGCGGAGGCCGATGTCATCGACTTTTCGAGGAAGAGCTGCTCCAGCCTGTCATCGAGCTGATAGGGCTTGTCTTTCCTGAGGTCGATGATCCAGGGGCGATAGTGGCCGGCATCGGGGTCATTGGCGATGCAGGCGTCGATGACCGCGTCGTCAATGCGGTTCAGTTCCAGCGCGAAGAACAGGAGATGGCCTGAGAATTCGGTGATCTTGGCCTGCACGTCGCCGTAGAGCTTGCCGTTGGTCGGGTTTGTGGTGTCGGAGAAATAGGTGAGGCCGGCAAAGGAGCCGAGGCGGCCCATGATGTCATCAAGCGCCTCATATTCCTTCAGCGCCGCGCCGATGCCCTCGGTGCCGGTTTTCGTCGCGGCGTCGGCGAGTTTGCCCTTCCACCTTTCCTCGAAGGCGATCGCGGCCTTGCCGGCCTTTTCCATGTCGGCGACGAAGGCGGTTGACGTGGCGGAGGGATAGAGGTCCTGCAGCTTCCAGACCGGCAGATCGCCGAGCGCCGGATCGGCGGGCCCAGCTGGCGCTGCAGGCGACAAGCGAAGGCTGGCGTGCGGGAGCTTGATTTTCATGAACGCAATTCCTCTCCACTTTAAATCAGGTCTGTTTGAATAAGCGTGAGGAGGCCCCGCATCAAGGGCCTTTCGCCCCATCAAAGACCTCGTTTCGGCACGAAAATCAGTCGTTGCAATCGTTAAAATGCAATTATTTCTCAAAACTGGATGTTCAAGCCTTTCTGCGAGAGTGCCCTCCATGGTTTCGCATGAAGTGAGGCGACAATGACCGGTTACAATGAGCTCAAGGGAGCAGGGCAAATCCTCGTGGTCGAAGACGACCCGGTGCAGCGCCGCCTGCTCAAGAACGCAATCGAGCGTCACGGCCATGTCGTGCACCAGGCGGAAAACGGCCGGATTGGCCTTGAAATGGTCAAGCGCGACAGCGGCCTTTTCAACGTCATCGTGCTCGACCTGATGATGCCCGAGATGACCGGCCTCGAATTTCTCGACGCGCTTCACGAATTCGGTACGCAGATCCCCGTGATCGTTCAGACAGGCCAGGGCGGTATCGAAACCGTCGTGCAGGCGATGCGCGCCGGCGCCTTCGATTTCGTCGTCAAGCCGGTTTCGCCCGAACGCATCGCGACGTCGATCTCGAATGCAATGAAGCTCGACCAGCGCGAGGTGAAGGCACGGGCCGGACGCCGGTCGCGCTCAGGCTCCGTCGGTTTCGACGACATCGTTTCGGCCAGCCCGGCAATGCTCCGCGTCATCGATCTCGCCCAGCGGGCGGCGCAATCCAATATTCCCGTCGTGCTCGAAGGCGAATCCGGCGTCGGCAAGGAGCTGGTGGCGCGCGCCATCCAGTCCGGCGGCGAACGCTCGAACAAGCCGTTCGTCACCGTCAATTGCGGAGCGATTCCGCACAATCTCGTCGAGAGCATCCTTTTCGGCCATGAAAAGGGCGCCTTCACCGGCGCGACCGAACGTCACATCGGCAAGTTCATGGAAGCCGACGGCGGCACCATCTTCCTTGACGAGATCGGCGACCTGCCACTCGAAGTGCAGGTGAAGCTGCTGCGCGCCGTGCAGCAGGGCGAAATCGAGACTGTCGGTGCGCGCACCGCCCACAAGGTTAATGTCCGGCTGATTTCGGCGACCAACAAGGATCTGATCGAGGAGGTCAAGAACGGCCATTTCCGCGAAGATCTCTACTATCGCCTCAACGTCTTCCCGATCACCATTCCAGCGCTGCGCAAGCGCAAGGAAGATATTCCCCACCTGGTGCGCGTCTTTGCCGACCGCTTCTCCAGCGAGCAGAAGAACGGCCGCCGCATGACGGTGAATTCGGGCGCGCTGGCGCTTTTGACCGCCTATGACTGGCCGGGCAATATCCGCCAGCTCGAAAACGCGATCTTCCGCGCGGTCGTTCTGGCCGAGGGGCCGGAGCTGACCGAGGCGGACTTCCCGCAGATCGCCGCCCAGCTTCCGGAATATGAAGTGGTGGATCACCTGGCGCTCGTGGCCGACAATACCGGCCTCGACCCGGACGAGGCATATAGCGAAGACTACCGGGTTCCGACGCACGGTGAGGTCCACCACCACCGCCTCTCCGAGACCTCTGAAAATGCAATCGCTAGCGTCAACCCCTCAGGCGACGTGCGCAAGCTTGCCGATGTCGAGGAGGAACTCATCCGATTCGCGCTTAAATTCTATCGCGGACAGATGAGTCAAGTGGCACGCAAGCTTGGCATCGGGCGGTCCACACTTTATCGCAAGCTCAAAGATTACGGCATAGATCCCGATAATCCCCAGAAAGATGCGGCCTAAGCCCGCATTTGTTAAGACTCGGGCAACCACGATTTGTTACTGTTCATAAACCACTTGTTAGTGGCTCGTTCACTATGTAAAGAAAAGGTTGATCATGTGTGGCATTTTTGCCATCGTGTGACCGCATTTGACAGTCATCTGGGACAGTACGGGACATTGTCTGTCTGACGGGGATCGAGTTGCCGAATCTGAATGGGAATTCCAAGCCTTCGCGCTTGAGCTGGCGTTCTTTGTGCGCCGACATCTGCGGAAAGGCAGTGAGGACGGCGGCGGCCGCCCTTCTTGCGCTTGCGGTTTCCTCGCCGGTATTCGTCAGTACGCCTTCTCAGGCCGCGGGCGACACCCGCAGCCTCAAGCTCTATTTCATCCATACCGGCGAAAAAGCCGTCATCACCTACAAGCGTAACGGCAAGTTCGACCCCAAGGGTCTGGAGCAGCTGAACCGCTTCCTGCGAGACTGGCGCAAGAACCAGCCGACGAAGATGGATCCGCGCCTGTTCGACCTGATCTGGGAAGTCTATCGTCAGAGCGGTTCGAGGGACTATATCAATGTTGTCTGCGGCTTCCGCTCGCCGGCGACCAACGAGATGCTGCGCGGCCGCTCGCGCAAGTCCGGTGTTGCCGAAAAGAGCCAGCACATGCTCGGCAAGGCGATGGACTTCTTCATTCCCGACGTCAAGCTGGCGACGCTTCGCGCCATCGGCATGAAGATGCAGGTCGGCGGCGTCGGCTTCTATCCGAAATCGGGTTCGCCCTTCGTGCACATGGATGTCGGCGGTGTTCGCGCCTGGCCGCGCATGAGCCGCGACGAGCTTGTCCGGCTTTTCCCGAACGGCAATACCATCCATATTCCGGCCGACGGCAAGCCGCTGCCGGGCTACCAGCAGGCGATGGCCGACTACAAGCGCCGCGCCAACGGCACGCAGATCGAGATCGCCAGCGCCTCCGAATCGGCACCGAAGCACAAGACGCTGTTTGAGGCGCTCTTCGGCGGCGGCGCCGACGAACAGGAAGACGATTCCGACGATTCGGCCCCGGTCGCCGTCGCCAAGGCGACGCCGCCGAAGGCCGAGCCTGCCCCTGCCGCCGAGCCGCAGCAGACCGAGGTCGCCGATGTGAACGCGCCAGTGCCGCAGGTTCGCCCGGCATTCAGCAACCAGCCGGCCGGCAGCGAAGTGGCAAGCGCCCTGGTCGCGCCGCCTTCAGGCAATGCCGCGCAGCAGGCCCTGGCCGCCGCGCTCCCGGCCGACCAGGCCCAGCCGCAGCAATTCGCCGATCTCAGCGCCTACAGCATCCCGGTTCCCTCGCTTCTTGGCCAGCGCCGCGCGCCCGGCGATGCCGAAGTCGCGTCGGCCGATCCCGCCATGCTGAGCGGAATGCCGATCCCGACGCCGGTCGAACGTCCCGCCCTTGCCGAGAAGCTTCTCGCTGCCGCCAATGCCGATCCGGAAGCAGAGGCCGACGAGGCCGACCAGGACGGCGGACTGTCTCCTGCCCTTGCCGATGCGCTCGACCAGCAGAACAAGGGTGACGAAAACCAGGTCGCCGCGCATGCGCCCGCAATGACGGTGGAGCAGGCGATCAACGCGGCGATGCCGCAACAGGCGCCTGCCCAGAAACCGTCGCTTCAGCTCGCAGCCTTGGCGCCAGCAACGAAGTCGGCAAGCTTCGGCGACGCCTTCGACGAACCTGCCGCCGAAAACGCCGTGGTGCCGGCTCTTCCCACCAAGGGTGGCCGCCCGACGCAGAAGCAGGCCGCCGCAGCCGACGCCAGCCGCGCGACGGTGCGGACCGAGCCGAAGCTGACGCAGAAGATGATTTCGCAGTGGGCGCTAACCAATGCCCGTCTCGAAATGGCGTCCAAGCAGGTCAAGGCGCCGCGCTTCGTCAGCCAGACGATGCGCGCCCAGCCAACCGCTGTCTATGCCGAGGGCTTCAACGTCAAGACCGCCTCGGTCGATCCGGCCCGCTTCAGCGGCACCGCCGTCAACTTCATGGAGGTGCGCAAGTTCAATACGAACTAAGCGCGCCGATCATCGAAATATCGAAAAACCGCTGGAGCGATCCGGCGGTTTTTCTTTTGGTCGTTTCGATCGGACACCGTCGATATTCAGCCGGCCGCGTTCTCTGCAAAAGAAAAGCCGCCGGATTGCTCCAGCGGCTTGTCGACATCGGTGATGCCAGTCGGATCAGCCTTCCGGCGGGGACTCGATCATGCCGAGCGCGTGCAGATAGGTATCGAGGATCGCTTCCTCTTCCATGCGCTCCTGCTCGTCCTTTTTACGCAGCGCCACGACCTTCTTCAGGATCTTGGTGTCGAAGCCCATCCCCTTGGCTTCGCCGTAGACGTCCTTGATGTCGTCGGCGATGGTCTTTTTTTCTTCTTCCAGCCGTTCAATGCGCTCGATGAAAGCGCGAAGCTGGTCGCGGGCGACGCCATGAGCATCAGACATCGTGTTCTCCTGATTGGGATGATCATTTGGATGCCCGTGACTGCCGCGAAGCGGCGCGAGGGTCAAGCCTATTCGCTCGGTGATGGGTTATTTGTGCGGGTTGTTCAGTTCAAAAGCGGCCTTTTGCACAGGCGAGGCCTCGTTCTGGTGGAGATTTTTCCAGTCCTCGTAAGGCATGCCGTAGACCATTTCCCGCGATTCGTCCTTGGTTACCGCGACACCCTCGGCCTCGGCGGCTTCGCGGTACCAGTTCGACAGGCAGTTGCGGCAGAAACCGGCCAGGTTCATCAAGTCGATATTCTGCACGTCGCTGCGCTCACGAAGATGCTCGACAAGGCGGCGGAAGGCGGCGGCTTCGAATTCGGTCTGCTGTTCTTTACTGAGCGCGGTCATCTAGCTTTCCTTCCTTCAATAGGGACCGGTGCGCGACAGATGGACGTCGTAGTCGTGCAAGACAGGATCGGCGTTCATCGCCGCAAAGATCGGTGCCAGGCGTTCGGCCCATGCAGCAATCCCGGTCTCGTCTGCAATCAGATCCTGGCGCACTTCGAGCAGCGCGTGCGGGATGCCGGTCATCATGCAGTGCCGGTACATGGTATCGCCCTTCAGGGCGCCGTCATAGGGCTCGTTGTCGCCAACGAAGAGATAGGGATCGGCGCGCAGCATGTCGAGCAGTGGGCCGACCGCGCGCCGGTCGCTGTCCCAGAGGACTGCGGCATGCCACGGGCGAGGAATTCCTTTCCACGCCGGCGTGAAGGAATGCAGCGACAGGACCAGCGGCGCCCGGCCGGTGGCATTCGCCACCTTATCGATCGTCTCCGCCACGGCATTGTGATAGGGGCGATGGAAGGTCTCGATACGATACTCCCACTCCTGCGGTGTGATCGGATGGTTGCCCGAGATGATTGCGCCGTCGGAAATCTTCATGATCAGCGTCGGATCATCCTCGCCGCGGTTCGGGTCGATCAGCAGGCGCGAGAAGCCGCCGAGCACCGCGGGCACGGCGAGTCTCGCCGAGAGCTGCCGCGTCAGGCCCTCGATGCCGATGTCATAGGCAATGTGGCGGGCAAAGGCCGCATCGGGCAGGCCGAGCCGGCCGTATCGCGCGGGGAGGCGGTTCATCGCGTGATCGGCGAGGATAACCATGCCTTTGTCATGTTTGCCGGATAGGATCTCGAAGGATTGGAAGTCGTCCATGAAGGAATTGCCGTTCGTCTTTGCGCAGTCGCGCGCTGTGATCGCATGGTGCTGCCGCCGGTTCAAGCGCGACAGGCGGCGGGAAGCGAAGATGAAGCCTTCATGCGCAGTTTGTGAAAGGAAATATAATCGATTAGCATCGCGTTGACTTTCGCATGACGGCGGCGCAAGAAGACACGGATACGAATAACCGTGGAGCTATTTGGGAGCCGTGTTGATTCAAGCCGCGCCAAGTTTCCTCACGCGGTCCGGACCGCTGGTCCGACTCGCTCTGTTCGCTCTTGCAGCTTTTATGCCGTTCTTCATCGCAGATGCCGCACGCGCCGATTTTCGCGTCTGCAACGGAACACAGAATCTCGTCGGCGTAGCGATCGGGTACCGGGCCAAGGATGGCTGGGTGACGGAAGGCTGGTGGCAAGTGCCGGCGACCACCTGCGCCACCCTGATCGAGGGAGAACTGCAGTCGCGTTATTATTACCTCTACGCAGAGGACGCCGCCCGGGGAGGACGATGGACGGGTGACGTGCAGATGTGCGTGGCGGAAAACGAGTTCAAGATCTCGGGTGTACAGGATTGTTATGCCCGCGGTTACCAGAAGATGGGTTTCAAGGAATACGACACGGGCCGCCAGGGCAGCTGGATGGTCCAACTCTCCGACACCCCAGGGACGCAAGAAAGCCAGAATTGATGAAGCGTAATCGCAAAATTAAAATCCTCGCCACCCTCGGGCCCGCCTCCTCCGAGGAATCGATGATCGAGAAGCTGCACCAGGCGGGTGCCGATGTCTTCCGCATCAATATGAGCCATGCGAGCCATGACCTGATGCGTACGCTCATCGAGCGTATCCGCTCGGTCGAAGCGCGCTCCGGCCGGCCAATCGGCATTCTGGCCGACCTGCAGGGACCGAAACTGCGCGTCGGCAAATTCGTTGATAGCAAAGTCGACCTGAAACCCGGCCAGACCTTCACGCTCGACAACAACGAGGCGCTTGGCGATCAGACCCGCGTCTATCTGCCGCATCCCGAAATCCTAGAATCGGTGCAGCCCGGCCACCGCCTGCTGATCGACGACGGCAAGCTCGCGCTCCGTGCGGAAAAGTGCGACGGCAAGAGCATCGTCACGACGGTTATTTCGGGCACGCGCATCTCCGACCGCAAGGGTGTCAGCCTTCCCGACACGCTGCTCGGCGTCGGCGCTCTGACGGATAAGGACCGCGCCGACCTCGACGCGGTGCTCGCCACCGACGATGTCGACTGGGTGGCGCTGTCCTTCGTCCAGCGTCCCGACGACCTCGCCGAAGTGCGCAAGATCGCCCGCGGCCGCGTCGGACTGATGTCGAAGATCGAAAAGCCGCAGGCTCTCGAGCGCATAGAGGAAATCATCGAGCTTTCCGATGCCTTGATGGTTGCCCGCGGCGATCTCGGCGTTGAAATGCCGCTCGAATCCGTCCCCGGCATCCAGAAGCAGCTGATTCGCGCCTGCCGCCGCTCGGGCAAGCCGGTGGTCGTCGCCACGCAGATGCTGGAATCGATGATCTCGGCGCCGGTGCCGACGCGCGCCGAAGTCTCCGACGTCGCGACCGCCGTCTTCGAAGGTGCCGATGCCGTCATGCTCTCGGCCGAATCGGCCTCGGGCGACTATCCCGTCGAAGCCGTCTCAACCATGGCGTCGATTGCCACCGCCATCGAGCGCGAGCCGCATTATCCCGGCATCATTTATGCCCAGCGCGCCCAGCCGGAAGCGACTGGCGCCGATGCGATCTCGCTCGCTGCGCGCCAAATCGCCGAAACGCTGAAACTGTCGGCGATCGTCTGTTATACCTCGTCGGGCACGACGGGTCTTCGCGCCTCGCGCGAGCGACCGCAGGTGCCGATCCTGGCACTGTCGCCGATCATCAAGACGGCGCGCCGGCTTGCCATCGTCTGGGGTCTGCATTGCGTCGTCACCCATGATGCCACCGATCTCGACGACATGGTCAACCGCGCCTGCCGCATCGTCGCGGATGAAAGCTTCGGCAAGCCGGGCGACCGCATCATCATCTCGGCCGGCGTGCCGCTCGGCACGCCCGGCGCCACCAACATGATCCGCATCGCCTATATCGGTTCCGACGGCCAGAGCGGTATCTGATCCGATCGCATCCTTTCAAGCGCCGCAGCCTCACAGAGGCTGCGGGTTTTTTGTTGACGGTCCGGCATTGCCAGGGCTTGCGGCGCGTGCAAGTTTCGTTCCTCTGACCTGGGAGGGAACATTATGGACACCGTCACGCTTCTGGCCTTTGCAGCCGTTTCCTTCGTCGGCATCGCGACCCCGGGCCCGACAGTGCTGCTGGCGCTGACGAATGGTTCGAGGCATGGTCTGCGGCCGGCAATCGCCGGCATGGTCGGCGCCGTGCTTTCCGATTTCGTGCTGATCGGCGCCGTGGCGGTCGGGCTCGGCGCACTGCTCGCGGCATCGGAATTCTGGTTCTCGATGCTGAAATGGGCAGGTGCTGCCTATCTTGTCTTTCTCGGCATCATGCTGCTGCGCTCGAAAGGCGGGATCGATGCGGCGTTGAAAGCAGGCGCGCCGGCCGGCGCGGCGTCGACCTTCTCGATCGGCCTGAAGAGTTTCATGGTCGCGGCGACCAATCCGAAGGGCTACCTGTTTTTCTCGGCCTTTCTGCCGCAGTTCATCGACCCGACGCTGACGCAGGCAGGGCAATATGCGCTGCTGGCGCTGGTGTTTGCCACGCTCGATTTCATCATCATGTTCGGCTACGCCTTTTTCGGTTCGCAGGCGGTGCGTTTTCTGAAGGCGTCGGGCGCCCTCTGGCTGGAGCGAGCCTGCGGCGGTGCGCTCTTGGCGCTTGCCGGGTCGCTCGCCTTCTATCGTCGGGCAACCGTTTGACGCCAGCGTCAGGGCAGGGACAGGTGACCGACGCGATAGGCCTGCGTCTGGGCGTCGATCTCGGGCATCTCGCGCCATAGCCTGAAGCGCACCCGCGTCCAAGTCGTCGGTTCGAAACCGGAGACGGAGGCGAGTGCGCCGCCTGTCGCAACCTCGGCTTCAGCCTGCGCGCTTTCGGCCCGCCGGATATCAGCGAGCGGCGCATAAGGCTCTGTCAGCAGGATATCGCGGGTCGCAAACCTGGCAGCAGCGATCTCAGCCGAAAGCTCGGCCTGCCAGACAATCCAGGTTCTGACCGTGGGCCAGCCGAAGGCACCGGTCAGGGCTTCGAATCCGGGGCCGCAGAGAAAGTCGCTTGCCCCTTCCGGTTTCTGCCAGAGATAGAAGGGCGCATAGAGATTGTCGCGGCTGGCGCATTCGCCTTGGCGGGCGCTGAGATAGGCCTTGAAGCCGAGATTGGGGAAACCGTCGAGCAGCGGTCCCTTGTCGCGGATGCGTCGGTCGACGATCGACATGTCGTAATCGGCGGGCAGGGTGAAGCTGTATTGCATGGCAATCATCACCGTTCCCCCGCTGCCCGCAGCCGCCAGTCGGGATCCGTCATCTGCGCGATACCGTTGCCGAAGGACCAGTCTTCCGGGGCGCTGGTGCTGATGACGATCATCACATCCTCGGGCCGAAGACCCGGCGATTCCGACACGAGATCGACAAGCCGGCGATAGAGCGCCGCCTTCATTTCGGCCGTTCGGGGTCGGCCGATGGTGATCGAGATATAGACGTAATCGCCGGAGCGAGGGCCGGCGAGATAGCGGCTGTCGAAGATCAGCTCGTTCTCGTCGTGCTGGTGGATGGCCTGGAAGCGATCGTTCTCAGGCACGTCGAAGGTTTCGACAAGGGCGCGTTGGATGGCGCCGGCGAGTGCTGCGAGATAATCCGCCGACTTGCCTTTGCGAAGGGAAATGCGAACGAAGGGCATCGGGATCTCCATGGTTGCGGCCGTCCGCCGGCCTTGACAACAGCACCATCGCACGGCACGATGATGCTGAAAATCAGAATATTTTTGACAAATCATCCTGAAAATATGGACTGTGTGATGCGGCGGACCATCTTTGATCTCGATGTGCTTCGAACCTTTTCGACCGGCATGGAGCTAGGCAATTTCGCCAAGGCGGCCGAAAGGCTCGGGCGATCGACCTCGGCGGTCAGCGCGCAGCTGAAGAAGCTGGAGGAACAGGCGGGCACGCCGATCTTCCGCAAGGCGGGGCGCGGGCTGGCGCTGACCGATGCCGGTGAGACGATGCTCGGCTATGCCAGGCGGCTGCTGGAGCTCAACGACGAAGCGGCCGCCGCCGTGGACAGCATCGAGCTTGAGGGTTGGGTGCGGCTCGGGCTGCAGGAGGATTTCGGAGAGACCTTGCTGCCCGAGGTGCTCGGCCGTTTCGCCCGAGCCCATCCGAAGGTCCGCATCGAGGCGCGGGTGGCACGCAATACCGAACTGCTCGAGCGCGTGACATCAGGCAAGCTCGATCTGGCGCTTGCCTGGAGCGACGGCGCGCTGACGGCACATTGCGAGCGGATCGGCGAAGTGCCGATGTGCTGGATCGGGCCTGCCGAGGGGCCGATCGGCTGGCATGCGTCCAGCGGCGAGCCGATGCCGCTCGCCTCACTGGAGGCGCCGTGCCTGTTGCGCAGTGCCGCGACAAAGGCGCTTGATGCGGCCGGCATTTCCTGGCGGCTCGCCTTCGTCAGTGCCAGTCTCGGCGGCCTCTGGGCGGCGACGGCAGCCGGCCTCGGTCTCACCATCCGCACACCGATTGGCCTGCCGGCGAAGCTCCGGCCGCTTATGCCGAAGGCCGCCGGCCTGCCCGACCTGCCGAAGCTTGGCCTAGTTCTGCATAGGGCCGAAGCCGAGCTGCCGCCGGCTGCGGCGCGGCTCGGCGAGCTCGTGCTGCAGTCCGTAGAGGGCGCGCTGCAGCAAAGGCTCTAACATCTCAGCCGAAGCGCTCCAGCGCCATGGCGAAGAGATCGGTATCGACATTGCCGCCCGAGGTGACGGCGATGATTGCATCGCTTTCCAGCGCCTCGCCGTGGAAGAGGGCGGCGGCGAGCGCCACGGCGCCGCCGGGCTCGACGACGATTTTCAGCCGGGTAAACGCGAGCGCCATGGCGCGCAGCGCCTCCTCGTCGGTGACGACGATGCCCGCGCCGGCAAGGCGCTTGAGGATCGGGAAGGTGATGTTGCCGGGATGCGGCGTCAGGATCGCATCGCAGATCGAGCCTGATATCGACGCGTTGCGTTCGATCCTGCCGGAGGCGAGCGAGCGGGTGGTATCGTCGAAATCCTTGGGCTCGCAGGGCCGGACGCGGAGGCCGGGGGCGCTGGCTTCGAGGGCAAGGGCGATGCCGGAGGTCAATCCGCCACCGCCGCAGGGCACGAGGACCTCGGCTGACGTCACGCCCTCTTCTTCGGCTTGTTCGGAGATCTCGAGGCCGGTTGTGCCCTGGCCCGCGATCACCAGCGCTTCGTCGAAGGGCTTGATCAGCGTCAGGCCGCGCTCGGCCGAAAGCCGGGCGCCGATCTCGTCGCGATCCTCGTTGGCGCGGTCGTAGAGCACGACTTCGGCGCCGAAGGCGCGGGTGTTGGCGATCTTCAGCTTCGGTGCGTCACTCGGCATGATGATGACGGCGGGCACGCCGTGCAGCTTGGCGGCCAGCGCCACGCCCTGCGCATGATTGCCCGAGGAGAAGGCAATGACGCCGCAGGCGCGTACAGCCGGGTCGAGGCCGGAGACGGCAGACCAGCCGCCGCGAAACTTGAAGGAGCCGGAATGCTGCAGGCATTCCGCCTTCACGAACAGGCGCCGGCCGGCGATTTCGTTCAGGAAGGGAGAGGAGAGAAGCGGCGTGCGGCGCGCATGGCCGCGCAAACGGGCGCGGGCGGCGACAATCATTTCAATGCTTGCCATTCGGGAATCGTCCTGCTTGGAGAGTTCGTACATGCATAGGATGCGGCACGCCGTTTGTGAACGTCGACTTTGTCACCGTGACATGAATGGATATCCGCCGCAGCCTGAACCGCTTGGCGCCGGTCAATAGCCGCCGGCGGAGCCTTCCGCCGCGCGGGCGTCCATGGCGCCGTTGTAGCGGGCGCCGCCGCCCTTTGCGATCGCGGAAAGGCTTTTGCCGCCGACGAGGATGCCGGCAGCCTGGCCCCAGACCGGCGCGTCATTACCGCCGTCAAAGCTATAGCCCATGGCGGCGAGGGCCCTTTCCGTATCCGGTGAAAGTGCATAGGGCTCGAGAAAGACCTTATCAGGCTGCCATTGGTGATGGAAACGCGGTGCATTGACCGCCTGGCTGATATCCATGCCGAAATCGACGACGTTGAGGAACGCCTCCAACGTGATGGTGATGATGCGCGAGCCGCCGGGGCTGCCGATCACCATGAAGGGCTTGCCGTCGCGGGTGATGATCGTCGGACTCATCGAGGAGAGCGGCGTCTTTTTCGGGGCGATGGCGTTCGCCTCGCCCTGCACCAGACCGTAGAGGTTCGGCACGCCGGGTTTGGAGGTGAAATCGTCCATCTCGTTGTTGAGCAGGACTCCGGTCCCGGGTGCTACGACGGCGGCGCCGAAGGAGCCGTTCAGCGTGTAGGTGACGGCGACCGCATTACCCTCGTCGTCAATGATCGAATAATGCGTCGTCTCGTTGCTTTCCTTACCGCCCAGCGGCTTCAGGTTCGCCGACGTGCCCGCCTTGTAGAGGTCGATCTTTGCTGCGATCTCCTTGGCGTAACCCTTGTCGAGCAGCTTTTCGACGGGATTCTCGACGAAATCGGGATCGCCGAGCGCCGCGTTACGGTCGACATAGGCGTAGCGCATCGCCTCGACCATGACATGCACAGTTTCGGCCGAGGCGTAGCCGAGGTAGGAGAGCGGATAACCTTCGAGGACGTTGAGGATTTCGCAGATGATGACGCCGCCGGAGGAGGGCGGCGGCGAGGAGATGATGTCATAGCCGCGGTAATTGCACTCGATCGGCTTCAATTCGCGCACGGCATATTGCTCGAAATCCTGCTTGGCGAGGATGCCGCCCTTGGCCTGGCTCGCAGTGACGATCGCATCGGCGGGTGCGGCCTTGTAGAAGGCGTCGGGGCCTTTTTCGGAGATGGCGGCCAGGATTGCGGCGAGATCCGGCTGCTCAAGTTTTTCGCCCGATGCATAGGGCTTGCCATCCGGTTTCAGAAAGATTTTCGACGCCGTCTCATCCTTGGCGAGGCGTTTGGCGCTGCTGGCGAGGATGGCCGCGTCGCCCTGTTCCAGAGTGAAGCCTTCTTTGGCGAAGCGAAGGGCCGGCGCGATCAGATCCTGGCGCGAGCGGGTGCCGTATTTCTCGCGTGCGGTTTCAAAACCCATGACCGAGCCGGGAACGCCGACGGCGAGATAACCGTCGAGGCTGGCCCGCGGCACGATCTCGCCCTTGGCATCGAGATACATGGTCTTCGTCGCGGCGAGCGGCGCACGTTCGCGGAAATCGAGGAAGGTCTTGGTGCCGTCCTTCAGGCGGATGGTCATGAAGCCGCCGCCGCCGAGATTGCCGGCGGAGGGATAGACCACCGCCAGCGCATAACCAACGGCGACGGCCGCATCGACGGCGTTGCCGCCGCTCTTTAGCACCTCGACGCCGACATCGGTCGCCAGATGCTGAGCGGTAACGACCATGCCGTGTTCAGCTTCAACAGGTGCGGGCGAGGCCGCGAAAGCCGAGGTCAGGCATAGCGACAATGCCGATATGACCGAGATCGTCCCGATATGCAGGCGGCCCATGAATTCCCCTCCTATGGACAACAACGGAAAAACATATGGGGCTGCGCCCGCTCGAGGCAATGCGGGCGATCGGCTTTATGCGAGGCGTTCGATTGAGTTTCCTGCTGAAGGGTCATGCCCGCGGGGGGCGCCAGGCTCCAGCGACGGCAGCGATGTCCGATCGGGTGACGCCGCGGCGAGCCGCTCCTCGGTCCGGCGGGCGATTGCCTGCAGGTCGCGCGGCTTGCCGGCGATCTTTTCCATGGCAGCGATGGCGACATCGGTCGCGAGATAATCCGGCTTGTGGCCGACGCCGCGGACGGTGATGAGCTCGGAGCCGGCTATGTCGCGGGCAAGGCCGCGTGAATGCAGGTGTTCCCAGACGATCTCGTCGCTGTCGCCTGTTATGATGACGGTCGGCGCGGTGATCTGCGAGTAGAGCGGCGCCTGCTCCTTCAGATAGGCTAGCAGCCTTTTGAAATCGGCGGCGTTGTTGCGGAAGGTACGGGGCCGCAGCACCAGCGATGGGCCGGTCTTTTCGATGTAATCGAGCGGGCGCGGATTGGGGCTGAAGACATTCAGCGTGCCGCGTTCCAGCCGGCTGAGCCCCAACGGCACGACGATGGCGTGATTGAACAGCCAGCCGACGACCGGCGTCGTCGCGACGTGATAATACCAGTCGATACCGCCCGGCCAGGGATGGGTGGCGGGTGCCAGAAAGAGCAGGCCGGCTGTCTTTTCGGGATGGCGCAGGCCGAAGGTTGCAGTGATCGCGCCGCCGAAAGAATGACCGACGATGATCGCCCTATCGATACCGCGTGCCTCCATCAGCCGGGCGATCGCATCCGCCTGGCCGGAAGGGACCGCATTTTCAGGGCCGCCGCGTTCGGAATAGCCGTGGCCGGGACGGTCGACGAAGAGCATTTCCGCCCGGCCTTCGAGTGCAGCGCGGAAGGCGACGAGCTGGTCGAGCAGATTGCCGCTGGCGCCGTGAATGAAGACGAGCGCCGGCAGATCGGCATGTTCCGGACGCCTGATATGGACGGCATTCATGCGGTACCCGCCGACATCCGTCAGCTCACCGATATTTGGATAGGTCTGTTCGAAGCGCCGCGCCTTGTAGGAGGTGTAACCGATGGCGGCGGCGAGGGGAGCGAGAAGAGTAGAAACTTCTGCAAGCATGATCTTTACGGGCGATGGTTGCGGCGGTTCTCGAGAGCGGTGGGCGAAGCGCCGCGTTGCTCCCTCGATAATGCTAAAATTGTGCGGTCCGGCCGGGCTTCAAGATCGGGCGAGCCGACATCACGTGCGGTTGCCGGCGAGTTTTTCCGACAGCGTATTGACCTGTTCCTGCGCAGTGCGCTCGGCGGGATAGATGTCGAGGAACCGCTCCCAGGCTTTCAACGTCAGCTGATCGTTGCCGGAATTGCTGAGGATCGCGGCCATGCCGGAGAGCGCGCCGAAATGGCGCGGCTCGAGATCCAGCACATGTTCGATGTCGGACATCGACTTGCGGTAATTGCCCATGACGAAATTCAGCGTGGCGCGCCGATTCCAGCTTTCGGCGTAATCGGGCTTAAGCGCTATTGCCTCATCGAGGAAATCGAGCGCGGCGGGATTGCGTTTTTCCTCAATCGCCTTGTCGGCCCATTGCATCAGCAGATTGACGGTCGCGCTGCCGGAATCATTCCATTCCAGGCGAATTTCGTTGGCGATACCGCTGGCCTTGTCGGGATCGCGCTCACGCTTCAGCTGGCTGAAGAGCTGATCGAGGCGCTGCTTCGGCGAATTGGCGGCATTGCTTTGCTCGACGATGACATCCTTTTCCGCCGCGATGGCCGGAAGCGGAGAGATGGAGAGGACGAGGAAGAGCGGCAGGGCCGCTGGCATCAAAGCAAAAAAGCGCATGGCGGACATATTAGCCCGCCAACGCCGAAGATCAAACAAATTTGACGTGATCACCGCAGCGACCTACCGGATGTCCGACGGCGCAACTGCGCGGCGCGGCGATCCGGATGCGCGTAATCAGCCCTGACGAGCCTTGTAGCGCGGGTTCAGCTTGTTGATGATGTAGATGCGGCCCTTGCGGCGAACCAGACGGTTGTCACGGTGGCGAGCCTTGAGCGACTTGAGCGAATTCTTGATCTTCATTTTTCTGATCCGCGATCTTATGGGGGAATTCACATTCGCCCGTATCTTTAACAATCAAAAGCGCGCCGTCGGGGCGCGCTCTTTAGGTGGGGGAGCAGATACCCCGTCACCTTTTCCGTGTCAACCACGTGACGGTGTTTTTCCCCCGGCGAGAGGGTGTTTTCTCACCGGGAAAGCGGGGATTTCGGCGCCAACGTGGTGACATGGCCCATCTTGCGGCCGGGGCGCCACTCCGTCTTGCCGTAGAGATGGACCAGCGTATCGGGTCGTCGCAGCCAGTCGGGAACGGCAAGGATATCGTCGCCGATCAGGTTCTGCATGACGCAGTCGGAATGGCGCACGGCATCGCCGAGCGGCAGGCCGGCGACGGCACGGATGTGCTGCTCGAACTGGCTGACGGTACAGGCTGCCTCCGTCCAGTGTCCGGAATTGTGCACGCGCGGAGCCATCTCGTTGGCGATTAGGCTGCCGTCGGCAAGCACGAAGAATTCGATGCCGATGACGCCGACATAGTTCAATGCCGCGAGGATTTTTTCGGCCGAGCGACGTGCGGCTTCGCCCGTCGTCGCGGAGATCGCGGCGGGAACCGTCGAGGTATGGAGGATGCCGTTGCGGTGTATATTTTCGGCAGGATCGAAGCAGACGACCGCGCCGTCGGCGGTGCGCGCGGCGATGATCGAAACCTCGCGCTCAAAGGCGACGAAGCTTTCGAGGATCAGCGGCACGGCGCCGAGCGCAGCATAGGCGCCGTCAGGGCTGTCGGCCGCTGAACGGAAAACCTTCTGTCCCTTGCCGTCATAACCGAGACGGCGGGTCTTCAACACGCCCCGACCGCCGAAATCGTTCAGCGCCGCCTCGAGATCGGCCTGGCTGTCGATCGCGTGAAAGCGGGCGGTGGTAATGCCGCAATCGTTGAGGAAGCGCTTCTCGACCAGGCGGTCCTGGGCGGCTTCCAGCGCTCTTGGCGGCGGATAGACGGCAATGCTTGCCGAAAGCGTTTCTGCGGCGGCAACCGGCACGTTCTCGAATTCGTAGGTGACGACATCGCAGGCAGCGGCAAGTTCGGCCAGCGCCGCCGGATCATCGTAGGCGGCAACGATCTGCCGGTTGGCGAGCTGAGCGGCTGGGCAGTCCGCCTGCGGCTCGAGAATGATCGTGCGGAAATTCAGTCTGGCGGCGGCGATGGCCAGCATGCGGCCGAGCTGGCCGCCGCCGACAATGCCGATCGTGCTTACAGTCATTGGTCGTCCATCGGATATTCGGCGATGCTGGCACTCTGACGTTCGCGCCATTCGTCGAGCCGCTCGGCGATTTCTTCGTCGGAAAGGGCAAGCACGGCGGCGGCGAGAAGGGCGGCGTTGACGGCGCCCGCCTTGCCGATGGCGAGCGTTCCCACAGGAATACCGGCCGGCATCTGCACGATGGACAGAAGACTGTCTTGCCCGGACATGGTTTTCGACTGGACCGGTACGCCGAAGACCGGCAGCGGCGTCATCGATGCGGTCATGCCCGGCAGATGGGCGGCGCCGCCGGCGCCGGCGATGATGACCTTGAAGCCCTCGGCGCGCGCGCCCTTGGCGAAATTCGCCATTCGGTCGGGCGTGCGGTGCGCGGAGATGATGCGCGCATCATAAGGGATTTCCAGGGCTTCCAGCGTATCGGCCGCGTTCTTCATGGTTTCCCAATCGGATTGGCTGCCCATGATAATGGCGACGGGTGGTCTGTCTGTCATCGTTGCCGCTATTCCTCTCAAGCGATCGGGCGATACGATCAGGCGATGATATCAGGGACAATCTGATCTTCCAGCTTGGAAAGCTTGTCCTTGATAACGAGCTTCTTCTTTTTCATGCGCTGGATTCGCAGTGCGTCGCATCCGGTCTCGATCATGGCGTTGATCGCGGCGTCGAAATCCTCGTGCTCCTGACGCAGACGCGCCACCATGAGCCTGATTTCCGCCTGTTCCTGATCGGCCATATGCATTCCCCGTTATCGTCTTCGGATCTTGTCCGATCTGCCGATGATTTCCGCAAGCTCCTATCACCAAATACGGGTAACGGCTAGTTAGTCTTGATCATGAATTTGCCATCTCATCTTCATCTTTTCGCCTTCGACAAGCCTTCAAAAATATGTCACAGTCCGGCGCGTTGACACCTTGATCCCCGACGATGATGGCCGGGGAGGGTAAGAGGAAGGAAGGGTCAAATGACAGTTCAAGCTCATCTTGAATCACTCCAGAAAAAGCATGTTGCTCTCGAGGAGGAGCTGCACGCGCTCAGAACAGCTCCCTCTATCTCCGATACGGAAATTGCCGAATGCAAGCGCCGCAAGCTGCGCATCAAGGACGAGATTCAGCGTCTCAAGTCATCCGTCCACTGATCTTCCCAAGGGTCGCCGGCCGATCATCTTGCGTATGAAGAGGTAAATCCATCCATTCCGCCTAAAATTTGCAAGACCCGGTGATTTTACACCAGAATTGCGCCAGCCCGATGCTCGCGGCATCGCGGCTGGCGCCTTTGCATCTCCCGCCGCCGATCGCGTTCATAGGATTAGGTTTGGGGTCTTGTCGGAGGGTGATCAGGCCCAGAACTGATCCAGCCACAGATTGAGCTTGTCGAAGCCGCGGTTGTTGACCGCGTAAATGCGTTTCGTGCCTTCCGACGTCACCGAGACGAGGTTGCTGTCGAGCAACGCCTTCAAGTGTTGCGACACGGCCGGCCGGCTGATCGGCAGGCCCTCGGCGAGCTCGTTGACTGTCCGCGGCGCGCGTCGCAATTCCTCCAGCAGAAACCGCCGGTTCGGATCGGCAATCGCAGAGAAGGGGTCCGTGTTCGACATGGCGCAACGCTACGGCAAACCGGCCGCGGCGGCAAGGAAATTGTGCGTTGCAGCGTGGAACAGCGCCGCCCTTACCCGCCGAGGCCCTCGCGCACGATCAGCAAGGCGGCGATCAGAGCCATCGCGTACATGAAGGGATAGAAGATCGCCGGCTTCATGCGGCGCACGCACCAAGCGCCGGCAAGCGTGGCGAGCGGGGCGAAGGGCAACAGCGTTGCCGAGGTCGCCAGGTTCTGCGTGTCGAGCTGGCCGAGCGCGAAATAGGGGATCAGCTTGACGGCATTGAGGATCGCGAAGAAGCGCACACTGGTGCCGGTATATTCGCGCGGCTGCAACTTGAGCGGCAGGGCATAAACCTGGAAGGGCGCGCCGCCGGCATGGGCGACGAAGCTGCCATAACCGGAAAACGTCCCCCAGAGGCTGGCGGCGATAGGCCGCTGGCCGCGCGGCGGGATCACCTTGCCGGTGCCGGGACCGAAATTGTTCCAGAAATAACGCAGGCAGAAGAGGATGGTAACCGCCCCGATGACGATGCGCAGCATGTTGCCCGGAACCAGCGCCGACGTCGCCCAGCCGAGGCCTATGCCGAAGATTGCGCCCGGCAGCATGATCTTCAGCGTCGTCCAATCGCCATGTTTGCGCCAGATGACGAGCGAAATCATATCCATGAAGATCAGAACCGGCAGCAGGATCGCCGCCGCTTCGACCGGCGAGACGACCAGGGCGAGAAAGGGCAGGCCGATCAGCGACAAAGCGTCGCCCATGCCGCCTTTCGCGAGGCCGATCAGGAGGACGGCGGGCACGGCGGCGTAGTAGAATGACAAATCCTGCGGCATGCTTTCGGCGTCCTCCTCTTGCAAGCCTCCTCTATCGGAACTACTCACACAAAACGAGTGCGGATCCGTGCTTTCGAAACGGGAATTCGCTGGAAACGGAAAGACCTCATGACCGAACCGGAAAACCGCTGCCGTCTTGTGCTCATCGCCCCCGATATCGCCGATGCCGATGAACAGGCAAAGATCGTTGCCGACGCACTGAAAGGCGGCGATGTCGCCTCGGTGATCGTGCCGCAATACGGACTCGACGACGGCGCCTTTCAAAAACATGCCGAAAAGCTGGTGCCTGTCATTCAGGAAGCCGGCGCGGCGGCGCTGATTGCGGGCGACAGTCGCGTGGCGGGACGGGCGAAGGCCGATGGCCTGCATCTTTCCGCCAATGCCGAGGCGCTTTCGGAGGCGATCGACAAACATGCGCCAAAGCTGATCGTCGGCGGCGGCAATGCGGCCGACCGCCACACGGCGCTGGAGATCGGCGAAGTCCGGCCGGACTATATTTTCTTCGGCAAGCTCGATGGCGACATCAAGCCGGAGGCCCATCCGAAGAACCTTGCGCTCGGCGAATGGTGGGCTTCGATGATCGAAATCCCCTGCATCGTCATGGGCGGCACCGATCCAGCCTCGGCGCTCGCCGTTGCCGAAACGGGAGCGGAGTTCGTGGCGCTGCGGCTGGCGGTCTTCGGCGAGCCCGCTCGGGCGCCATCCGTCATTGCCGAAATCAACGCGCTGCTTGACGAAAAAGCGCCACGGTTTGAGGATTGAAATCGCGCTCATGCCGATCCCGCCCGCCCGCCACTTGAAATATCTGCTCGCCAGCATCGCCGTTCTGCTTGCAGCCGGGCCGGATGTCGCCCTGGCGCAGGCAGCCGACAGCGTCATCAGCCAGCCGGTCCCGGCGCCGGCTTCGACCTTTCGCACCGACCGACCTGCCGGTCCCGGCGTGCGACCCTCCGATGGCGTCGGGGTTTTCGACCGGATGGGCGCGAAACTGCCGGACCTGCCGCCGGAGAAGGACTACAAGGGACCGATCGATGAGGCTTACGGCGCTTACCAGCGCGGTTATTACCTGACAGCGATGGACAAGGCGCTGCCGCGCGCCCAACTCGGCGATCCGGCGGCGCAGACGCTGATCGGCGAAATCCTCTCACAGGGTCTCGGCGTCAAGAAGGACGTGAAGAACGCGGCCTTCTGGTATGGCAAGGCGGCCGAAGGCGGCGATCCGGCGGCAATGTTCAAATATGCGTTGATGCTGATGGAAGGCGAAGGCGTGCCGCGCGACAAGGTCAAGGCCGACGACTACATGCGCAAGGCGGCCGAGGCGGGCAACCCTTCGGCCGAATTCAACTGGGCGCAAATCCTCGTGGCCGACAATCCGGGCGAGAAGGGGCTGAAGCTGGCGCTGCCATTCTATGAGAAATCGGCCGAGCAGGGCATTGCCGATTCGCAATATGCGGTGGCGCAGCTTTACGCGACGCTGAAAGATCTGCCGGAAGAAAAGAAGCGACTCGCCCGCGAGTGGATGGCGCGCGCGGCGCGTGCCGGCTTCGACACGGCTCAACTCGATCTCGGCATCTGGCTCGTCAACGGCGTCGGCGGCCCGAAGGATTATGTCAAAGGTTTCGAATGGCTGAAACTTGCCGCCAATGGCGGCAATGTTGCGGCGCAAAACAAGCTCGCCCACCTCTATGTCAATGCCATCGGCACGCCGCCCAATCCGGTCGAGGCGGCGAAATGGTACGTGCTGTCGCGCCGCGCCGGGCTTGCCGATCCGGCGCTCGAGGATTTTTATCTAGGCATCGAGGACGACCAGCAGAAGGCGGCGATCGAGGCCGCCAACAAGTTCCGGCGGCGATAGTCGGAGCGTCGCCGGGGGGCGGTTTCAAAAAAGTGCGTCGGCGAAAAGATCCTCGTCGTTTTCCGCTCTAACGGTTTCGGCGGGGGCAGGGGTGGTGTCCTCGGTCGCCGGAATGATGTCGCGATGAATGTTGCGCTCCTGGACCATGGTATAAAGCTTGAAGATCTTCCGGTCGAGCGGCGCGATCGTCTCCGCGAGATCAGAGATATCGGCGAGATCGGCGCCGGCGACGCCTTCCAACACATCGGCGCAACGAGCAAGGACATCGCCAAGTTCATGCTGGAAATCGAGTTTGCCGATCAGCTGGCCGATTTTGGTGGCGACCTCGCGACCGTTCTCGGCAAGTGTTTTCAGTTCGTTTTCCATCAGGTTGGCTGCGGAGCGGATATTGCCGACGGCCGATGTCAGGCTTTCTCCCAAGCCGCCGGCTTCTGTGGCGGCCGCTGGGGCGACACGTCCGGCTGCGGCTTCGAGCGCCGGCAGTCCGTTAACGATGGCGTCAGCGGAATCGTCAAGCTTTCCGGCAAAGATGCGCAGCTCGGCGGTGACGACGTTGATTGACCTACCTTCCTCGCCGAGGCGGCTGCAGCGCAGATTGGTATTCAAAGCCATGTAATGAATATCGGTCTTGACGGTGCGGATATTGGCGATCGCTTCGGAAAGCTTGGCGGCCGTGCCGATCGTCGATTGGCTCACCTGGTCGGCCTGCCGGCTTGCTGTGTCGACCTGCTTGACGATTTCGTGGGCGGCCGAAACGCTGGATTCCAGGGCGCGCATGAAGTTGCCGCCGTTCTCCCCGCTCATCTGGTCCCGCAGTTTTAGAATTTCGCGCATATCGTGATCGAAGCTCGCGATCGTCTTGACGACGTTCTCGGAGTCCCGCTGGAAATTAACGCATATGTCGCTCATTTGCGTCGCTGTCAGATGATGGACGACGTTCTGAAGGCGTTGGCGTGCGCCAGCGTCGAGCTTCGCGCCGTCTCCGCCGGCGAAAAACTCCTCAAGCAGCGAAAAGGTCGCCTGCACATGCTCGATGCGCTGGCGGGTGATGTCGCCGATCTGCAGGGCGGACAGCGTCGAGGCGACCTTGCTCTGGACCCCACGTGCGATCGCGCCAACCTCGCGGGCAATGACGCCGAGATTCTTGCGGTGTTCGGTGATTTTGGCGGCATCGTCACGCAAGGCTCCGGCAACGGCCGGTACGGTATCGGCGTAGCCCTTGGAAACGCTGGCGCCGAAGGCGGCGGCAAGCTTGACCTCTTTCTCAAGGCTGTCGAGATGCGCGGCGAAAAGGTTGACCTCGTCGGTGCCGGAATAGATCCTCTCCAGGATCTCCTGCGCGAAGCCGGCGAATTCGGCAAGGCCAGCGCCGGTGATCTTTACGGTCACGGCAAAGGTTCTGAGATAACGCATCGTCTCTTGCATGTCGGCGACGTGCTTGCGCAGTTCCCTGCCGGTTTGCGCCAGCAAGATGAGCGCCTGCTGGCGTTTTTCTTCGCTGACCGGCAATGCAGTCAGGCCTTCCACCGTGGCACGAAGATCGGCGCTGGTGTCGCTCGCCTCATTGTTGTCGAGTGCCTTGGCGACACTTTCGAGCGAATTCAGCAGGCGATTAAGGACATCCATCACCGACAGCAGGACCGAGCCGCCCTTGAGAAAACGCTCCTCGACTTGGCTGCGGGCAGATTCCAGGGTCTGGGTGATCCCCCGCCCCGATCTGTAGGCTGCAGCGTCAGATGATACCAGAGCGTGTGCCACATTTATACCTTTTCTTAAAAACGTAGGCCATTCGACTCTATTTTTACGGGCAGAATGGAAATGCCAGGTAAACACGTCCAGACTCGCCTGCGTTGTGATTAATGAAAGGTGTGAATGGGGGTTGGTACAGTCCTCAGCGGAAAGAGATCAATAAGGGTATGTTTTCACTTTGTTATTTTTCTAGGTTTCTAGACATATACAACTTATCCTGGATGAGAATTAGGAGTCGCGGTACGCGCTATACGACAGTTTTATACAACCGCTGTTTACGCTGCATTAACGCTGTCGTGAGAGTCCTCTTAGGGTAGCAAGTATTTCTCGGGCCCAGGAGGCTGCATTGGATACTAAGAGACAATATTGTGAATCTATAGGTTTGCCGGACGCGCTAAACATTCGCAGCATGTCTGAATTACATTCCAAGCTTAGTGAAGCATTTCGTAGTAAGGATGAAATTTTTCTCAGCATTCCCGCTGGGGCTGAAGCTGACCTGAGTTTCATCCAACTTATTGAGGCGGCGCGTCGCCAAGCAAAATCTGATGGAAAGACGTTCAATCTTTCTTCTCCCGCCAGCGGCAATGTTCTGAAGGTACTTAAGCGCGCCGGTTTCATCGAATCCTTCGATCAAGAGGACTTAAAGTTCTGGTTGCATAAAGAGGTGACGTTATGAGTGCCAACATCCTGACGGTAGACGATTCCGCCAGCATCCGCCTGACCACAAAAGTCACGCTGACCAATGCCGGCTACAGCGTCACCGAAGCGGTCAACGGGGCGGAAGGCCTCATGGCAGCCAAGGGCAGCAGCTTCGATCTGATCGTGACCGATCTCAACATGCCCGTCATGGACGGGCTGACGATGATCGAGGAGCTGCGCAAGCTGCCGGCGCAGGCAGGCGTCCCGATTATCTTTCTGACGACGGAATCGGACGCCGATCTCAAGGCCCGCGCCAAGGCCGCCGGTGCCACCGGCTGGCTGACAAAGCCATTCGACCCGGAGAATCTCGTAAAGATCGTCAAGAAGGTCTTAGGAAGATGAGCACGCTCGATCCCGTTGCCGTATTCCGCATGGAGGCTGCCGAATGCCTCGAAGCGATCGAGGCCGGTCTTCTCGACCTCACTCACCAACTCGACAATAAGGATCTCGTCGACGCGGTATTCCGCGGGCTTCACACGCTTAAGGGATCGGGCGCGATGTTCGGTTTCGAGGCGCTTGCCGCCTTCACCCATCATTGCGAAACCGCCTTCGACCGCGTCCGAAAGGGCGAGGTCGCGGCGACCAGCGAACTCGTCGCCGCCGTTCTCGCTGCCCAGGACCATATGCGTGCCCTCGTGGACCAGCCCGACGCCGATCACGGTGACACTGGGCATAAGCTTCTGACACAGCTGCAGGCTGCGGTCGGCGCCAAGGCTGCCGCGCCTGCCACAGCGACAGCCGCCGTTGCAGCGCCCGTGCAGGAGGCGTCGGCGAAGAAGACGAAGAACGGCTGGCGCATCCGCTTCAGCCTGCCGGCCAATTCGATGGCCAACGGCACCAATCCGCTCGGTCTGCTGGACGAACTGCGCGATCTCGGCGAATGCACCGTGCGCGCCGACACTTCGGCCATTCCGCCCCTCGACGAGCTCACTCCGACGGAACTCTACATTTCCTGGGATGTGACGCTGATGAGCGAGCAGGACCGTTCGGCGATCGACGACGTCTTCATCTTCGTGCTCGACGACATGGAACTCAGCGTTGAGGAGATCGACGGCGCGGCAGCGGCAATGGCTGCTCCGCTCGAGGCAAAGCCGGTGCCTGCCGCTGCCGCCTCAGTATCGTCACTGCCTGTCCCGGCGGTCCCCGTGCAGGAATTTCGTCCCGTCGAAGCGGTCCCCGTCAAGCGTGAGGCGCCAGCAGCCAGCCAGGCGAAGGCTGCCGAAAACGTGCGCGTCCCGGCAGAGCGCTTGGACGAACTGATGGACCGCGTCGGTGAGCTCGTCATCGCGCAATCGCGGCTCAGTCAGCTCGCCAGCGCCAGCACCGATATTGCATTGCGCTCCGTCTCAGAAGAAATCGAACGTCTGTCCGGCGAATTGCGCGACACGATGATGGTGCTGCGGATGGTGCCGGTCGCAAGCCTCTTCTCCCGCTTTCGCCGTCTTGTCCACGACCTTGCCCGCGAGACGGGCAAGGTGATCGAGCTGGTGACGGAAGGCGAGACGACCGAGGTCGACAAGACGGTGATCGAGCGGCTGGCCGATCCGCTGGTGCATCTGGTGCGCAACTCGATTGATCATGGCCTTGAAACGCCAGCCGATCGATTGGCCGCCGGCAAGACCGAAGCCGGCACAGTGACGCTCTCTGCCCGCCAAGCCGGCGGCGAAGTGATCATCTCGATCAAGGACGACGGCCGCGGCATCAATCGTGAACGGGTCCGCGCCAAGGCGGAATCCTCCGGCCTGATTCAGCCCGGACAGCCGCTTTCGGACTCAGAGCTGCTGCAACTGATCTTCGCCCCCGGCTTTTCGACGGCTGCGGCGATCACCGATCTCTCCGGTCGCGGCGTCGGCATGGACGTGGTCAAGAAGACCGTCGAAGCGCTGCGCGGTGCGATCGATATCGTCAGTGTGCCGGGACAGGGTTCGGAAGTGTCACTGCGCATTCCACTGACGCTCGCCATCATCGACGGATTGCTGGTGCGTGTCGGCTCCGGCCGCTACGTCATCCCGCTCTCGGCCGTTGAGGAATGCCTCGAATTGTCGCTCGAGGAGGATCTGCGCTCGCGTGGTCGCAGCTTCATTTCGCTGCGCGACAGCCTGGTGCCGTTCTTGCGCCTGCGCGATCTCTTCCGCACCGGCACGAAACCCGACGTGCATCAGAAGGTCGTCGTCATCTCGACAGGCACGGAGCGCGTCGGCCTCGTCGTCGACCAGATCATCGGCGATCACCAGACGGTCATCAAGTCGATGTCGAAACTGCACAACGACGTGGCGACCTTCTCCGGCGCCACCATTCTCGGCGACGGCAGCGTCGCTCTCATTCTCGACGTCGGGCACCTGGTTGCCGCGGGTCAGCAACAGGAGGCGCAATTGCGGGTAGCAGGATGAATGCAACAGCAGCACTCGAACGCTTCGACAATCATTGGAGCTATGCCAAGGAAGTCGAGGTTCTGACTTTCGATCTCAACGGCGAAACTTTCGCGCTGGAGGCGGCCATCGTCCAGGAAATCCTGGATCTGCTTCCGGAGACGGCGGTGCCGGGCAGCCAGCCCTTCGTCGCCAGCGTCATCAACTTCCGCGGCAAGGTCATTCCGCTCGCCGACCTGCGTCTCGCCTTCGGGATGGAGGCGGCGGAGGCGACGATCGACAGCCGCTTCATCGTCATCGAAATCGATCTGCAGGGCGAGCCGACGCTCGTCGGCCTCAGAACCGATAAGGTGAACGAGGTGACGACGCTCGCAAAGACCGCGAGCGAGGCGCCTCCGAGCGTCGGTATGCGCTGGCGCGCCGACTACATCAACTGCCTGGTGAAGAGGGGTGGAGAGTTCATCATTCTCCCGAATCTGCAGGCGATTTTTTCATCGCGACATGACGCGGCGGGGGCCGTCAATTGACGGCAGATAAATCCAAGAGGGGTTTGGGACGATGAGACTGACAATCAAGACGAAGCTGGTGACGGCGTTCACCTTTATTATTCTCATGTTATTGAGCACTGCCGCTTATGGCATTTTCAGCCTTGGATCACTGAACGATACGATCGGCAATCTTCTTGCCGGCCCGGCAGCCCGCCTCGACCTTGCGCAGCAGATCAACATCGCGCAGCTCGAAGCCATTCGCCAACAGAAGAACCTGCTCACCGCCCGCACTCCAGAAGAAAGTGCCCGTGCGACCGACAAGGGCAACGCGGCTCGCAAGGATTTCAGCGATGCCTTCAACCAGGTTCTGGCGCTTGCCACGGAAGAAGGCAAGGCGCGTTGGGCGCGTATTGCCGAGCTTTCCAAGGCCTTCAACGCAGCCGACGACCAGATCCGCGACTATCTGAAGGCCGGCAATGCGGACGGTGCCAACACTATCTCCATCACGACGGCGCGTGCCGCCGCCAACGATATCGACTCGACACTCGCCGAAATTCTGGCGCTTGAGAAGCAGCGCATGAAGACCGCCGACGCCGATGCCGACGCGCAGTATGCGACGACACGCACGACGATGATCGCCGTCGCTGCCGTGGCACTGCTGATTGCCGCGATTACGGCCTTCTGGATCGCCAGCACGATCAGCAAAGGCCTCGGCCGCGCCAACACCGTGGTTCGCGAAGTGTCCGAAGGCGACCTGACGAAAATGGCCGATATCACCAGCCATGACGAAATCGGCGAGCTGCTGGGCAATGTCAACATCATGATCGAACGCCTGCGGGGCGTCGTCGCCGATGCGATCTCGGCTGCCGAGAACGTCTCGTCCGGCAGCCAGGAGCTTTCGGCAAGCTCCGAACAGGTGTCGCAGGGCGCCACAGAACAGGCCGCGTCCGCCGAGGAGGCCTCCGCTTCGATGGAGCAGATGGCCGCCAACATCAAGCAGAATGCCGACAACGCCGCCCAGACCGAAAAGATCGCCCGCCAGTCGGCCAGGGATGCTGAAGCCAGCGGCGAAGCGGTAACGCGCGCTGTCGACGCTATGCGCACGATCGCCCAGAAGATCGGCATCGTGCAGGAAATTGCCCGTCAGACCGATCTGCTGGCCCTCAATGCCGCCGTCGAAGCAGCACGCGCCGGCGAACACGGCAAGGGTTTTGCGGTGGTCGCCTCGGAAGTGCGCAAGCTTGCCGAACGCAGCCAGTCGGCGGCAGCCGAAATCAGCTCGATGTCGAGCGATACCGTCAAGGCCGCCGCTGATGCCGGCGAGATGCTCGGCCGCCTGGTGCCCGACATCCGCAAGACGGCGGAACTGGTTTCCGAGATCAGCGCCGCCTGCCGCGAGCAGGATATCGGTGCGGCTCAGATCAACGAAGCGATCCAGCAGCTCGACAAGGTAACGCAGCAGAACGCCGGCGCCTCGGAGCAGATGTCGGCAACTTCCGAAGAGCTCGCCTCCCAGGCGGAAGAACTGCAGACCTCGATCGCCTTCTTCAAGGTCGATACGACGGGCAGCGCGCGGCCCGGCGCCCAGAAGATGCCGGCGAACGGCCCGGCCAAGGTGATCAAGGCCCCGGCCCGCAAGGCTGCGACGCAGGTCCAAGGCCAGGGCCGCGGTCAGACGGTTTCGGCTCAGCAGCAGCGTCTCAAGGGCTTTGCTCTCGATATGTCGATGGGCGGCCCTGACGCCGGCGATGACGATTTTCGGGAAAGCGCGTAGGAGCTTCCTGGGGACGCGCATAGCGTTTCCCCGGCGAGGCACCTGAGCGCTTTCGCCCTCATCGGATATCTCGGGCCACTCCGGTGGCCCGAGGCGGAAATATCCCCAACGCGTGTAGGCGTTGGCGCTGCGACCGATAGATGTCCGGCTGCCGGGAAGTGAATGCAGTCGCTTTCCCTCTTCACACACATCACTCTGAAGTTCGGCGTTCCCTGGACCGGAACGTCTCTCTATCCAATCGTTTTGCGCATAGAACGGGGTATCACATGCGTTTCACCATCAAACTGAAATTGGGTCTCGCTTTCGGGATCATGACGCTGCTGCTGATCGGCATTGCAGTTTATGGAAGCTTCAGCCTCGGCACTTTGAACGAGGCGAGCGGCAACATGATCGACGGCCCCATGCGCCGGCTGGAACTGGCGCTGAACGCAAACATTGCCGAAGTTAACGCCATTCGGGCTCAGAAGAACGCGCTGCTTTCCACCGATCCCGACACGGCCGCCGATTTCTACAAAGAGGCCGATCAGAATCTGCAGGCCATGTTCGACGCTGTCGACGCCGGCTTGGCCATCGCCTCTCCGGAAGGCAAGCCGCATTGGGAGAAGCTGCGGAGTGTTGGCGGGAAATTCCGCGAGAAGTCCGCCGAGCTGCAGCAACTCGATGTCAGGGGGGACAAGGCAGGCGCGCTGGCGCTTTCACTTGGTGATCTCCGGGCGATGACCGGCGACATGGGCGACGCGATTGCCGCCCTTACCGAGATTCAGCGCAAAGGTATGCAAGCTACCGATCAATCGAACACCGATCTTTACAACTCGACCAAGCTCATCCTCACCACGGCATCCGGGATCGCCGTGCTCGTGGCGCTCGGCGCCGCATTGTGGATCACGCTCGGCATCAACAATGGTCTGAGGAAGATCGTGAGCGTCGCAAACGCCGTGGCAATCGGCGATCTCAATCAGAAGGTCGACGTCAGGACTAATGACGAAATCAAGGATCTCATCGATACGGTCAACACAATGACCGCCAATCTGCGGGCGACAGCCGCCCTTGCCGACCAGATTGCCATGGGTGATCTGGCCAGCGATGCCAAGCCGCTCTCGGACAAGGACACGCTCGGGATTGCCATGCAAAGCATGATTGCCAACCTCAGGACTACGGCGGGGATTGCCAACCAGATCGCAAATGGCGATCTCACCGTGTCTCCGAAGCCGCTCTCCGACAAGGATGCGCTGGGTCTTGCCCTGGAGCAGATGGTCGAACGGTTGCGCGGTGTCGTTGCCGACGCGATCTCGGCCGCTGAAAATGTTTCGGCCGGCAGCCAGGAGCTGTCGGCAAGTTCCGAGCAGGTCTCGCAGGGGGCTACGGAACAGGCCGCTTCCGCCGAAGAGGCTTCCGCCTCGATGGAGGAAATGGCCTCGAACATCAAGCAGAATGCCGACAATGCCGCGCAGACGGAAAAGATCGCGCGTCAGTCGGCCAGGGATGCGGAAGCCAGCGGCGAAGCCGTATCCCGCGCGGTCGATGCCATGCGCACGATCGCCCAGAAGATCGGTATCGTCCAAGAAATCGCCCGGCAGACCGACCTCTTGGCTCTCAACGCTGCCGTCGAAGCCGCTCGTGCGGGTGAACACGGGAAGGGTTTTGCCGTTGTCGCCTCGGAAGTGCGCAAGCTTGCGGAGCGCAGCCAGTCGGCCGCTGCTGAAATCAGCTCGATGTCGAGCGATACCGTGACGGCCGCCCAAGAAGCTGGCGAGATGCTCGGGCGCCTGGTGCCCGACATCCGCAAGACGGCGGAGCTGGTCTCCGAAATCAGCGCCGCCTGCCGCGAACAGGATATCGGTGCGGCTCAGATCAACGAAGCGATCCAGCAGCTCGACAAGGTGACGCAGCAGAATGCCGGCGCCTCGGAGCAAATGTCGGCGACTTCCGAAGAGCTCGCCTCCCAGGCGGAAGAACTGCAGACCTCGATCGCCTTCTTCAAGGTCGATATGGCGGGTGGGCGCCGCGATCGCACACCGGCCGCCAAGATGACGGTGCGCAGCCCGGCTCCTGCCGCCCGCAAGCCGGCGGCAAAGAAGCCGGCCGCCAACAGCGTTGCCGGCCAGCAGGCCCGCGTGAAGGGCTTTGCGCTCGACATGTCGATGGGCGGCCCTGACGCCGGCGACGACGATTTCAGGGAGAGCGCATGACGCTTCCCTGGGAATAGCGCATGACGTTCCCCAGGGATGGGGTGCTTTCCCTCGCAACTGTCGTGGGCCAGCCAGCACGGCCCGCGACGCATAACTCCGCCGCTCGAGGGCGGTGGACGCCAATTCCTTTTACCTGCTTTTCGCCTGCCGGAATTTCTTTGCTGCATGACGCCGCGCGCCCGGTCCACATTGTTGCTTCGCTCTCAGAGAGGGATATTGAGATGCGTATTACGATCAAACTTAAACTCGCAGCCGCATTCGGTTTCGTCATACTGTTGCTGGTGGGGAGCGCGATTTATGGAATCATCAGCCTCGGCTCGCTGAACGATGCTGTCGGCAGCCTCATCTCCGGTCCGGCAAAAAGACTGGAGTTGGCTCTGGAAGCCCAGACGGCCGAACTCAATGCTGTTCGCTGGCAGAAGAACGCCCTACTGGAGATGAATCCTGAAACGGTGATCAGGGACTATCAGAAGTCGGCCAAGAGCACGGATGAGATGCTCGCCTTCGCGACAAGCGGTCAACAGCTCGCAACCGCGGAGGGCAAGCCCACCTGGGACAGGCTGATCGAGCTGGCCAAACGCTTCAGCGAAGGGTCCGCTAAGGTCGCCGCCATCCAGGAAAGTGGTGACAGGGCAGGGGCCAACGCACTTTCGTCAGGAGAGGTTCGTGCTGTCGTCGTGGAACTGGAAGAAGTGTTCGACACGCTCGTCGCGCTGCAGCAGAAGGCCATGACGCAGGCCGATAACGACACCGACGTCCTCTATAGCACCACCAAGAACATGCTGATCGGCATCGCACTCGGTGCATCCCTCATCGCCTTCGCGGCCGCATTGTGGATCGCTCTCGGCGTCGACAGCGGCCTGAGCAAGATCATGAACGTTGCCAATGCCGTCGCCGCCGGCGACCTGAACCAGAAGGTCGAGATCAAGAGCAACGACGAGATCAGGGATCTCGTCGATACAATCAACGTCATGACCTCTAATCTTCGAGCCACCGCCGAGATCGCTATGCAAATCGCCGGCGGCGACCTGACGGTCTCGCCGAAGCCGCTCTCGGAGAAGGATACGCTTGGTATCGCGCTGGAACAGATGGTCGAACGGCTTCGCGGCGTCGTTGCCGATGCGATCTCGGCCGCCGAAAATGTCTCGGCCGGCAGCCAGGAACTGTCGGCAAGTTCCGAGCAGGTTTCGCAGGGCGCCTCGGAGCAGGCCGCGTCCGCCGAGGAGGCCTCTGCCTCGATGGAGGAAATGGCCTCGAACATCAAGCAGAATGCCGACAATGCCGCGCAGACGGAAAAGATCGCGCGTCAATCCGCCAAGGATGCGGAAGCCAGCGGTGACGCGGTAACCCGCGCCGTGCAGGCGATGCGCACTATCGCCGAGAAGATCGGCATCGTTCAAGAGATCGCCCGCCAGACCGATCTCCTGGCTCTTAACGCTGCCGTCGAAGCCGCTCGTGCGGGCGAACATGGCAAGGGCTTTGCGGTCGTAGCCTCCGAGGTGCGCAAGCTTGCCGAACGCAGCCAATCGGCCGCCGCCGAAATCAGCGCCATGTCGAGCGATACCGTAACGGCGGCTCAGGAAGCCGGCGACATGCTCGGGCGCCTGGTTCCCGACATTCGCAAGACGGCGGAACTGGTCTCCGAAATCAGCGCGGCCTGCCGCGAGCAGGATATCGGTGCGGCGCAGATCAACGAAGCGATCCAGCTGCTTGACAAGGTGACGCAGCAGAATGCCGGCGCCTCCGAAGAAATGTCGTCAACCTCGGAAGAGCTTGCCGCCCAGGCGGAAGAACTGCAGGCTTCGATTGCCTTCTTCAAGGTCGATATGACCGGCAACGGCAAGGCGGCGACCGGTCGCCATGGACGCGCTGCTGCCGTCAAGATGACGGCGCGCAGCCCGGCTGCGGCCTCGGTGCGCAAGCCTGCCGGCAAGGCGGCCGCCGCTAACAGCATCGCAGGCCAGCAGGCCCGCGCGAAGGGCTTTGCCCTCGATATGTCGATGGGCGGTCCCGATGATGGAGACGCCGAATTCAAGGAAAGCGCATGATCATGGCCACTACATCTCTGGAAGCGCAATTCGTGACCTTCAGTCTCGGCGAGGAGATTTTCGCCGTGCCGGTTGAGGTCGTTCGGGAAATCCTCGACTATGCGGAAGCCTTCAAGATTCCGAATGGTCCCGACTATCTGCTCGGCCTGCGCGACGTGCGCGGGCAAGGTGTGCCGACCATCGATCTTCGATTGAAGCTCGGCATGACCAAGACCGTGCCGACGCCGCACACACGGGTGCTGGTCCTCGACGTACCGATGGAGAGTCGGCTCCTGACGCTGGGCCTCGTCGCCGACCGCGTCTTCGAGGTCACGCCGTTCCGGCGCGACCAGATCGAGGCGGCGCCCGACATCGGCGTGCGCTGGCGCTCGGACTATATTGCCGGCGTCGTCCGCCGTGAAAACGGCTTCGTCGTCATCATCGATCTTGCACGGCTCTTGTCGCGCGAGGATGCTTCTGCACTGCAATCGGCGGCCTGACCGCGCGTCAACCCGGAGAAACGCGTTCCATGAGTATGCCAGCAGCGGTCGAAACCCAATTGCCCGGCGACCGGATCAGCAAGCGCAATTTCGACAAGCTTGCCCGGTTCATTTACGATTATAGCGGCATCAAGATGCCGCCGACAAAGCTGACGATGCTTGAAGGGCGGCTGAGACGCCGCCTTCGCGCGACCAACCACTCGACCTTCGACGATTACTGCGACTTCCTGTTCAATAACGACGGCCTCGCCCAGGAAACCGTATACCTGATCGATGTGGTGACGACGAACAAGACCGACTTCTTCCGCGAAGCAAAGCATTTCGACTATCTGCAGAGCGTCGCGCTGCCGGAGATCGTCAATTGCGGCGTGCGGACCATCCGCGCCTGGAGCTCGGCTTGCTCGACGGGAGCAGAACCCTACACGATGGCGATGGTGCTGGCCGAGTTCACCGAAGGTCGCAACGATGTCTCCTACAGCGTGCTGGCAACCGACCTTTCCACAGACGTGTTGCAGACCGCGCGCCGGGGCATCTATCCGGAAGATCTGATTGCGCCCGTGCCGCGCGACCTACAGCGCAAATATGTGCTGACAGCCAAGCAGCCCAATCGGCGGGAAGTGCGCATCACGCCGAAGCTGCGCAGCAAGATTGGCTTTGCCCGCATGAATCTCATGGATGAAAAATATCCGATCGGCGACTCTATGAACGTCATCTTCTGCCGCAACGTGCTCATCTATTTCGACAAGCAGACTCAAGCGGGCGTGCTCAGCCGTCTCTGTGATTGCCTGGCGAAGGGCGGCTATATTTTCATCGGTCATTCCGAATCGATCACCGGCTTCGACCTGCCGCTGAAGCAGGTCTCGAATACGGTGTTTCAGCGTATCTAGAGGCATTCATGCGCAAGAAAATCCGGGTTCTCATCATCGACGATTCCGCCAGCGTCCGGCAGACGCTGGCTCATGTGCTGGAGCAGGATCCTGATATCGAGATCATGGCAGTGGCGTCCGATCCTTTCGTGGCGGCGCGAAGGCTGCAGGAGGAGATTCCCGACGTTATCACGCTGGACGTGGAGATGCCGCGCATGGATGGCATCACCTTCCTGCGCAAACTGATGTCGCAGCGGCCGATCCCGGTAGTGATGTGTTCGTCGCTGACGGAAGCGGGCTCGGAAACGCTGATCCAGGCGCTGGAGGCGGGCGCCGTCGACGTCATTCTGAAATCGAAGATCGGCGCCGCCGACGGTCTTGCCGATGATGCGATGCGCATTCGCGAAGTCGTCAAGAGCGCCTCGCACGCGCGACTTTCCATCGCGCGCCGTGCCGCCGGAACCATTCGTTCCGCTTCCGCCGAGGGACCAGCCAAGAAGCTGACGGCCGATGCCATGCTGCCGCCGCCAACGGGCCGCGCCATGGCGAAGACGACGGAGATGGTCGTCTGCGTCGGCGCCTCTACCGGCGGAACCGAAGCGTTGCGCGAATTCCTGGAGGAGCTGCCGGCCAATGCGCCCGGCATGGTGATCGTCCAGCATATGCCGGAGAAATTCACCGCCGCCTTCGCCAAGCGCCTGAACGGGCTCTGCGAGGTCGAGGTCAAGGAGGCCGCCGACGGCGATCCGGTGCTGCGCGGCCATGTGCTGATCGCGCCCGGTGACAAGCACACTCTGCTCGAACGCCAGGGTGCGCGCTATTATGTGAGCGTGAAGACCGGGCCGCTGGTCTCCCGCCACCGGCCTTCCGTCGATGTGCTCTTCCGTTCGGCGGCGCGTTCGGCCGGCTCCAACGCCATGGGGATCATCATGACCGGCATGGGCGACGACGGTGCGCGCGGCATGCTGGAGATGCATGAAGCCGGCGCCTACACCGTGGCGCAGGACGAGGCGAGTTCGGTTGTCTTCGGCATGCCGAAGGAGGCGATTGCCAGGGGCGGGGTCAACCGCATTCTGCCGCTCGATCAGATCGCCCGCGAAGTCCTGATAACGCAACAGAAGTTCTGAGGGCGGTTCCAGTTCCGTTGGGCAAATAAAGCGGGCGCTTTTCAGGCCGGCGGGCAGCCATGCGTGCCTCCCCTTGAAATTTCCGCGATTTTGTGGTCTTGAGGCCGCCAATCTTTGCAGCGCTGCCTGTCATGCATGTTCAGGGACATTTCCCGCCCCTGGCAGCGCGCGTCCCGTATCAGTCCCAAGGAAATGCGCCGATGGCCCGCTCAGCTCTTCTCAATGTCATGGTTCAGGCTGCTCTCAAGGCAGGAAAATCGCTGGGGCGTGATTTCGGCGAAGTGCAGAACCTGCAGGTTTCGGTGAAGGGGCCGGGCGATTTCGTTTCCGCCGCCGACCGCAAGGCCGAGAAGATCGTCAGGGAAGAGCTGATGAAGGCGCGTCCGACCTATGGCTTCCTCGGCGAGGAGAGCGAGGAGATCAAGGGCACCGACGGCGCGCATCGCTGGATCGTCGATCCGCTCGACGGCACCACCAACTTCCTGCACGGCATCCCGGCCTTCGCGGTTTCGATCGCCCTCGAACGCAACGGCGAGATCGTTGCGGCCGTAGTCTTCAATCCGGCGACCGACGAGCTTTATACTGCGGAGCGCGGCGGCGGCGCCTTCCTCAACGACCGGCGCCTGCGCGTCGCCGCGCGCCGCGTGCTGTCGGATTGCGTCATCGGCTGCGGCGTGCCGGCACTCGGCAAACGCAACCACGGCAAATTCCTGGTCGAGCTTCGCCACGTGATGGGCGAAGTGGCGGGCATTCGCCGCCTGGGCTCGCCGACGCTTGATCTCGCCTATGTCGCCGCCGGACGTTTCGATGGTTTCTGGGAGGCGGAGCTTGCACCCTGGGACATGGCGGCCGGGATCCTGCTCATCCGCGAAGCCGGCGGCTTTGCCAGCGATTGGGACGGCGGAGCGGCCATTCTAGAGGGTGGCGCGATCGTCGCCGGCAACGAACACATCCACAAGGCGCTGGTCGAGGTTATCAAGCGACCGATTCCCGCCAAGTAGGCGAAGGAAAACGCGGCTGTTGTAAAGTCACGGTTTTCGCCTCCAGATACTTCAATTCGGCACAATGTTGCTCTAGTCTCCGCCAGCAATGAGTTCGGAGGCTGCTGAACCTATGGAAAATGTGAATGTGGCGGAGCTCGGCTCCACCGAAAAGACGCCGGGCGGTTATGCCTACAGGCTTTCGAGCCCCATGCCCTTCCTCTGGACGATGCTGCTTTTCCTCGTCATCGTCGGGTTCATTGCCGCCATCCTCTTCCGGCAGACGCAGACCGCCTTCATGCACAATCCGGGCCTCAACGGCCTGATCGTCGGCGTTCTCGCGGTCGGCATCATCCTTGTTTTCAGTCACGTGCTAGCGCTTCGCCCCGAAGTGCGCTGGTTCAACTCCTTCCGCGCCGCCGGCAGCGCCGACAAGGTCAACCGCAATCCGCGGCTTTTGGCGCCGATGCGGGCACTGATCGGCAATCGCAAGACCTCGTTGGCGCTATCGACGACGGCGCTGCGTTCGATCCTCGATTCGATCGCGACCCGCCTCGATGAATCGCGCGACGTCTCGCGCTACCTAATCGGCCTCCTGGTGTTCCTCGGCCTGCTCGGCACGTTCTGGGGCCTCATCGGCACGATCGGTTCGATCAGCGGCGTCATCCAATCGCTCGATGCCAGCTCGAACGGCACCGGGGACGTGCTTTCGGCACTGAAGGAAGGGCTGTCCACGCCGCTTTCGGGCATGGGCCAGGCCTTCTCGTCGTCACTGCTCGGCCTTTCCGGTTCGCTCATTCTCGGCTTCCTCGACCTGCAGGCCGGCCGCGCGCAGAACCGCTTCTACATGGAGCTGGAGAACTGGCTCTCCTCGGTTACCGATGTCGGTTCCGATCTTGCGCCGGCGTTCGACGCAGTGTCCGGCTCGTCCTCGGAGGACATGCGTGCGCTCTCCGAATATCTGCGCAAGGCCTCCGAAGAGGGGGGCGTCGGCAGCCAGCGCTCGGTCGCCGCAATGGCGAGCCTTGCCGAAGGCATCCAGGGGCTCGTCAAGAACATGCGCAACGAGCAGCAGATGCTGCGCGACTGGATCGAGGCACAGCAGGACGAGGCCAAAGCAATGCGCCGGACGCTCGACCGGCTGGCCGAACGCATCGGCCTGCAGGAGCGGGCCGGTGACAAGGCCGAACGCCACCGCGCAAGCCACACAGAGAAGAGCGAGGGCAAGTAAGCCATGGCTCTTGCCCGCAACCGCCGCCGCGAACGCGCGGTCGACTATTGGCCGGGTTTCGTCGATGCGCTATCGACGCTGCTGATCTCGATCATGTTCGTGCTGACGGTCTTCGTCGTCGGGCAGTTCATTCTCAGCCGCGAGATTACAGGGCGAGACGAGGTGCTCAATCGCCTCAACAGCCAGATCAACGAGCTGACGCAGCTTCTCGCGCTTGAAAAAGGCAGCAATCAGGATCTCCAGGACTCGGTCGCCAACCTGCAGGCTTCGCTTGCCAACGCCGAAGGCGAGCGCTCGCGGCTCCAGGCGCTGCTGAATGCCGGTTCAGGTGGCCAGGACGCGGCGCAGAAGCGGATCGGTGCGATGACGCACGAGCTCGACGAGCAGAAGCAAGTGAGCCAACGGGCCCTCAGCCAGGTCGAGCTGCTGAACCAGCAGATATCAGCACTTCGCAGTCAGATCGCCGCCGTCGAAGCGGCCCTTCAAGCCTCTGAGGAGAAGGATCGGGTCTCGCAGACCAAGATCGCCGATCTCGGCAGCCGCCTGAACGTGGCGCTTGCCGCTCGCGTGCAGGAGTTGAACCGTTACCGCTCCGATTTCTTCGGCCGCTTGCGCGAGATCCTTTCGGACCGCGAGAATATCCGCATCGTCGGCGACCGATTTGTCTTCCAATCGGAAGTGCTGTTTCCCTCGGGCGGCGCCGATCTCAATCCGGAGGGGCAGACGGAGATGGCAAAGCTTGCGACCGCCCTGCTCGACCTCGCCAAGGAAATTCCCCCGGAAATCAACTGGGTGCTGCGTGTCGACGGCCATACCGACAACGTGCCGCTGGGCGGAACGGGCCGCTATCGCGACAATTGGGAGCTTTCCTCGGCGCGCGCGACGTCGGTCGTCAAGTTCCTGATCGGCCAAGGCGTGCCGGCCGACCGGCTCGTTGCCGCCGGCTTCGGCGAGTTCCAGCCGATCGCGCCCGGCGATTCGCCGGACGCGCGCGCCACCAACCGTCGCATAGAGCTGAAGCTGACCGAGAAATAATCAGCTTGATATTGTCCGCCGCGACTCCTCGAGCCTCTCGGCGAGAAAGGGGCGAACGGCGGGACTGTCGCTGAGTCCAATCGCCATCACGTAAGAGTCAGCCGCGGCGGTATTGTCGCCGGCCCGTGCCAGAAGAAAGGCACGCACGGCCCAGTAGGGCTGATAGGCCGCGATGGCGCGCGGATCGATCCTGTCGAGCCGGTCGAGGCCTTCGGCGGCGCTTGAGGCCCTGCCGATCACCGCCGCCTCGGCGACGCGGGCGCCGAGCGTCGGCTTCATCAGCAGCAGCGCGGCATAGAGCGTCGTCAGCGCCTGCCAGTCGGTCGTCCCGGAAAGCCGGCGCGCCGCATGCACGGATTGAATTGCCGCCTGACACTGAAAAGGGCCGAAACGCTCGAAGCTCCCAGCCTTGCGCAGCAGCGCGTCTGCCTCGGCGATCATGTTCGCGTTCCAGACCGCCGTATCCTGCTCGTCCAGCGGCACATATCGACCATCGCCGCGGCGTCGGGCCTTACGGCGGGCTTCGCAGTGAAGCATCAGTGAGAGGAGGCCGATCGCTTCCGGCTCGTCCGGCAGCACCGTCAGAAGCGCCCGGCCGAGCCAGATCGCTTCGGCGGCAAGCGACTGGCGCGCCTCCTCGCCGTCAAGGCCATCCCATCCGATGCCATAGGCGGCGTAGATCGCCGAAAGCACGGCGGCCAGCCGCTCCGGCAGGGTGGGCCGAGGCGGAACGGTGAAGGGAATACCGGCATTGCGGATCTTCGTCTTGGCCCGCACCAGCCGCTGGCTTGTCGCTTGCGGCGAAGCGACGAAGGCCTGTGCGATAGTTTTCGCCTCGATGCCGAGAACCGTCTGCAGCATCAGCGCCGTATGCACGGAGCTGTCGATGGCAGGGTGGGTACAGGCAAAGAGCAGCTTCAGCCGCTCATCGGGAAAAACGGAATTGCCGGCCTCGTTCATGCGCTCCTCCGCTTCCTCAAGGGCGAGCGATATCGTCGTTCGTGCGTTAGCCTCGACGGTGCGGTGGCGGGCCGCCTGCATGAGGTTGCGCCGAGCGGCGACCAGCAGCCAGGCTTCGGGATTGACAGGAATGCCGCGCTCCGGCCAGACGCGCAAGGCCGAAGCCAGCGCCTCCGACAATGCGTCTTCCGCCGCCGGCACGTCACGCGAGCGGGCGGCGAGAAAGGCGATCAGCTTGCCATAGGACTGACGCGCCACCTGTTCAGCGGCGCGTCGGGCATCGGCGGACATTCCCGTCTCACATCTGCAGGCGCGGGCGCACCTCGACCGAACCCTTGTCGGAGATCGGAACGCGGGTCGCCCATTCCAGCGCGGTGTCGATATCGGGGACTTCGATCAGATAGAAGCCGCCGAGCTGTTCCTTGCCTTCCGGATAGGGACCGTCCTGGACATCGTGATCCTCGCCTTTGCGGCGCAAGATCGTGCCGGTCTCGGGGGCAGTCAGGCCGGCGCCGCCAGTCATGATTCCTGCCTGCGCGAGCGCCTTGCTGTAGGCGACCCAACCGTCGCGATAGGCAGGATCGCTGCGGCGGGCGAAATCTTCGGGGGCTTCGCGAATGATGAGAGCATATTGCATGGAAAACTCCTGATCTCGTTGTTGGCGTTGCTCCAGGCAGGCCGACGAAAGCCGTTATGCCTGGTGGAGCGGCTCTGCCGTTCCGAGACAACGAGGCGCGACCGGTGGTCGTTTCGACATGGCTTTGACAAATACTTGAAAAAGAAACGGCGCCGGAATTAGGTGAGCCAAGCTCAGAGGGCGCCAGCGCCGCCCAAGGCGCGAAGGAAAGCAGGGCGGCGCTCACGCCGCCCGTGCCGTGGTGCTCAGGCTTCTGCCTTCGTCTGATCGACGACATCGGCGCCGGGCGAGTTCTTCTTGATGGATTCGATGGCACTCATGGCCGAGGCCTTCGCCTTGTAGCCTTCGGACAGGAACATGGTTTCCCCGTTCGATGCCTTGAAGCGGAAGCGGAATTCGCCTGATTTATCCTTGTAAACTTCGAATTTGTACATGGATGTCTCCCGAAACGCTGAATTGTACCATCAGCATTGAGAGGCTAGATCAAAATGGCGAGCTTTTCCACTGCCTTAATGAGAATTGAGATGCCTGGAGCCTCTCCTGGTGTGATCGAGTCATCCTGTGGACGCGGCTTGCCGCGTCCCATCGTCACCAATCCATTGGGCGCAAGCGGATGGATATCCGGTCGGATGCCGCCGTCATTCCATCTGGATGTTCGCGCCCTTGACGACCGGCCCCCATTTGGTGAGCTCGGCTTTCACATGCGCTGCGAGTTCCTCCGGGGTCGAGCCGACAATGGTGGCGCTGAACTCCTTCATCCGTTCGGCAACGGCGGGATCGGCGAGCGCCTTCTTGGCTGCGGCATTGAGGCGCATTACCACCTCGTTCGGCGTCTTTGCCGGCGCGAAGAGTGCGTTCCAGGTATAGGTCTCATAACCTGGAATGCCGGATTCCGCGACCGTCGGCACGTCGGGGAAGGAGGGTGCGCGCTCAGCCGTCGTCACTGCCAGCGCCCTCAGCGTGCCCCCCTTGATGTGGCTGGATGAGGAGGGCAGGTTGTCGAACATGATCGGCACCTGGTTGCCGATGACATCGTTCAAAGCCGGGCCGGCGCCCTTATAGGGGATATGCTGCATGCTGACGCCGGCCATGGATTTGAAGAGTTCGCCGGAAAGATGCAGCGGCGTGCCGTTGCCCGACGAAGCGTAACTGTATTTGTCGGGTTCCGCCTTCAGCAGCGTGATCAATTCCGGCACTGTCTTTACCGGCAATTCCGGATTGACGACCAGCACGTTCGGCACGACGACGAGCAGCGAGATCGGCGCGAAATCCTTCTCGGGATCATAGGGGGTCGATTTGAGGATCAGCGGATTGAGGGCGTGGGTCGCGACCGTGCCCATCAGGATGGTGTAGCCGTCGGGGTCGGCGCGGGCGACGTTGCCGGCGCCGAGATTGCCGCCGGCGCCGGCGACGTTCTGGACGATCACCTGCTGGCCGAGATCTTCCGACATCTTCTGCGCGACGATGCGGGCGACGACATCGGTCGAGCCGCCGGCGGCGAAGGGCACGACCATGGTGATCGCACGATCCGGAAAATCCGCGGCAACGGAAGCCGTGCCGAGACCGAGCGTCGCAGCCAGGCCGAAAACGAGCGCAAGGCCCGTGCGTCGCGTCATGTTGGAAAGCGCCATTCCTATCTCCTCCCACGATTTCAACAGCAACCCCCTACCCGGGGAATGAAGAGGGTAGGGCAGGAGGCGGGAAAGACAACCGCGAGAAAGTGCAGGAGAGGTCAGACTTTAGTTGCTGTCCTGGGAAAAGCGGATGCCGGTCATTTCGCGGAAGCGAGTACGTCCTCGTTGGCGGCGTCGAACTGCAGCCGGGCGAGGCGCGCATAGATGCCGCCGTGGCGGATGAGGCTCTGATGCGTGCCCTCCTCGACGATGCGGCCCTGATCCATGACGAGGATGCGGTCGGCCTTCAGGACGGTGGCGAGGCGATGGGCGATGACGAGCGTCGTGCGGCCGTCGACCAAGCCGTCGAGCGCCTTCTGCACCAGGGTCTCGCTTTCGGCGTCAAGGGCAGACGTCGCCTCGTCGAGCAGCAGTACGGGCGCGTTCTTCAGGATGGCGCGAGCAATGGCGATGCGCTGGCGCTGGCCGCCCGAGAGGGTGACGCCGCGTTCGCCGACCTCGGTCTCATAGCCGCTTTCCAGCCGGGCGATGAACTCGTTGGCCTGGGCGGCAAGCGCTGCGGCGCGGACCTCCTCACGCGAGGCACCGGGGCGGCCGAAGGCGATGTTGTCATGGATCGAAGCGGCAAAGATGGTGACGTCCTGCGGCACGATGGCAATGCGCCGGCGCAACTCGTCCGGTGTCGTCAGCCGGGCGTCGACACCGTCGATCGTCACGCTGCCCTGTTGCGGATCGTAGAAGCGTAGCAGCAGCGAAAAGACGGTGCTCTTGCCGGCACCGGAGGCGCCGACGATGGCGACGGTTTCTCCCGGCGCGATGGCGAAGTTCAAGCCATGCAGCGCCGATTTGCCGGGACGCGAGGGATAGGCGAAATGCACGTCGGTAAATTCGACGCGGCCGCGGCTGGGCGAGGGCAGGGCTTCGGGGCTGGCAGGGGCGGCGATCGGCGAGACCTCGTCGAGAAGCTCGGTCAGACGGTCGGCAGCGCCGGCCGCCTGCGAGAGTTCGCCCCAGACCTCCGACAGTGCGCCAAGCGATCCGGCCGAAATCACGGCATAGAGCAAGAACTGACCGAGCGTGCCGGCCGAAAGCGTGCCGGCAAGCACGCTGTGGGCGCCGACCCAGAGCACGGCGACGACGCTGCCGAAGATCAGCGTGATGGCGATGCCGGTCAGCAAGGCGCGCGAGCGGATGGCGGCGCGGGCGGCCTCGTAGGCGGATTCAACGGCGCCGCCGTAGCGCGTCGCTGCGGCATCTTCGCCGTTGAAGGCCTGGACCGTGCGGGTTGCGGCGATCGTCTCGTTGGCAAAGGCGGACGCTTCGGCAAGCGTGTCCTGCGCGGCGCGGGAGCGCCTCCGCACCGAGCGGCCGAAGGCAACGAGCGGGAAGACGATCAGCGGGATCGCCCCGATGACGAGGCTGGAAAGCTTCGGCGAGGTGACGACCATCATCCCCATGGCGCCGAGGCAGAGGATGAGGTTCCTGAGCGCCACGGAAGCAGTGGCGCCGACGGCAGACTTGATCTGCGTCGTGTCGGCGGTCAGACGCGAGATGATTTCGCCGGACTGGTTGACGTCGAAGAAGGAGGGCGACAGCCGCGTCACATGGGCAAAGACGTCGCGGCGAAGATCGGCAACGATGCGTTCGCCGATGGTGATGACGAAATAATAGCGCAGCGCGCTGGCGATCGCGAGCACGACGGCCATAACCATCAGCATGGCGAAGTAGCTGTTGATGAAGCGGCCGTCCGACTGGGTGAAGCCATGATCGATCATGCGGCGCACGGCGAGCGGCAGCGCCAGCGAAGTGACGGCAGCAAGCGTCAGCGAAATCAGCGCCCCGGCCACCAGGCCGCGATAGCGCATGAGATAAGGCGTCAGTCTGCCGAGCGGCCGCAACGACCGCCTTTTGTTTTCTTCAGCCCGTCCCTGTTCTGCCAAATCATCTCCGATCGCCTGAGGACCCGCTAATGCGGCCTGTTGGCTCTTGTTATCCCGGCGTCCTTCATGTATAGGCACGCCATCCTAATGGGAAGCCGTAGCCATCACGACTGCGGCTTCATTTATTCAATCGGTTCGGTGGCCGCAACTGCATGCGGCAAATTGAACTCCGGTATCGCAGGAAGATTGTTATGAAGGCAGGCATCCATCCCGACTATCACATGATCAAGGTAGTCATGACCGATGGCACCGAATACGAAACCCGCTCGACCTGGGGTTCGGAAGGTGCTGTCATGAACCTCGAAATCGATTCCAAATCGCATCCGGCCTGGACCGGCGGCAACCAGCAGCTGATGGACCGCGGTGGCCGCGTTTCCAAGTTCAACAAGCGTTTCGGCGGCCTCGGCCTCTAATCGCCTCTGCTCAACGGAATTTGAAAAAAAGGCCCGGTTCTGCCGGGCTTTTTTGCGTTCGCAGGCTGGCGCGGTAGCGCAGCAAATGAAAACCCGGCCGCGCAATGCGCAGCCGGTTCAAACGGAATTTGTCAGATCGGTCAGTTGTTGCCGAAGGCCGTCTGCAGCAGGGAAAGCTGGGCCTGCACGCTGTTCTGATTGTCGTGAACGATGACGGCTTCGGCCGGGCGATAGATTTCGCGATCAAGCAGGGCGATGCGGTTCTGCAGGCGTAGCGAGCGCTCGACGAGATCGCGGAAGGATTCCGGCAGATCGCCCCAGCCCGGTGCGGCGCGGTCGACGTTGAAGCCGTCCAGGCGGACCTTGTTCTTCTCGGCCAGCACCTGATCGCGGGACATTTCGCCGTTGTTGACGGCGCGCTGCAGCAGCAGCCAGGAAGCCATCTGCATCAGGCGGGTGGTCAGCCGCATCGATTCCGCGGCGTAGAGGACGGAAGCCATGCGCGGCAGGACCTTGGAGGCTGCGCGGCCCTGGCCGTCGAGATAGGCGGCGGTCTCCTCGACCAGCGACATGCCTTCGGCATAAAGCGCCTTGAACTGCGAGGATGCAGCCGCGCGGCCTGCAAAACTAATCGTGTTCAATCCAACTTCCGACATCGCGATAGTCCCTGTTGCACGCAGCTACTTATGGTCAGGTATCGCCGGCGCCGACGGAAAAGTTTCCCGAGCCGGTTTTTATGACTTTAAGATGGTATCATTAGCGCAAATGCGCAAGCCGTTTCTTAAGAAAGGGTTAATCTCCACAGTTTCATGGAAAACGCGCTGGACGCAGCAAAAAGAAGAGCCGCAAATGCGGCTCTCAAGGTAAAACAGGGAGAAAAATCAGACCAATTCACCGCGTGGAAAACTGTCTGAGACCCAGAGGAAATCTGGATGAATATAGTAATACCTTATAAAGCTTAATATTTTATTAACATTGTGCTGAATTAAGACTTGAGGCTGGCGCGTTTTGCCTGCCATGGTCTTGCTGAGGTTTTTGCCAGTCACGATCGGAAGAAGCTTTCCGCCGCCTGTCGTCCGGAGGCCTTGCGGGCGGCCTCGGCTTCCAGGCGGGTGATCTCGGTCTTCAGCAACTCCACTCGAGCCTTCAGCTCGTCCACAGAAAGCATGGAGAGATCGGCGCCGATCTCGTGGGCGGTTTTCTTCTGCGGCCGGTCGTCATCGATAAAGCTCATCGGTTCTCCTCCTTTTGCTGCAGGCAGCATGATGGCGAAAAATACGGGCGATGCGGAAGGAAGAATATAGGCCGATCCGGCCTAAACCCACCCTCGTCCTGAGCTTCCCGTTCATGAGTTACGGAAAAAACCGCAGCGCAGTTCTGCGGGACGCTCTATCCGAACTTTACAGCAGGATCGCCGCTTTCGGGAGACTTGCCGGTGCCGCGATCGGCAAGCGACATGCTTTCCGGCGTCAGCATCGGCGAAGTGCCGGTCGGGATCGTCGTATAGGCGTCGCGATCGCTGGCCGGGACGGCGGCGCGGATGCGGCTTCTTATAATGGCATAACCGGTGATCAGCACATGGGCGACCGCGGTGACCAGGAAAAGCGCATGCGGGGTGATCGCCGACATGACGGGGCCGCCGAGCGTCGGGCCGATGACCGTGCCGATGCCGTAGAGGAGCAGCAGGCCGCCGGAGACCTTGACGAAATCCTCCGATGCCGCGAAGTCGTTGGCGTGAGCGACCGCGATCGGGTAGAGCGTATTGGCCACCGCGCCGTAAAGGACAACCAAACCGATCAGCAAGGCGGGCGATGTCGGGTGGAGCATGAAGATCAGCAGGCCGGCGAGGGCGGCGATCGCCGACATGGCGGCGAGCACGTAGCGCCGGTCGATACGATCAGACAGTCGGCCGGCCGGCAACTGCATCATGGCGCCGGCGAAGATGGTGGCGCTCATCATAACGGCGATGCTGGTGTCGGAAAGGCCGGCGCCGGCGCCGAAGACGGCGCCTAACGTGCCGTAGGCGCCGTTGGCGATGCCGACGAGCAGGATGCCGAGGCAGGAGACGGGCGAATTGCGGTAGAGCGCCGGCAGGTCGAGACGCACGGCCTTCAGCGGCTGCGGCGAGGCGGCGGTCGAAAGCGTCGTCGGCAGCATGGCGATGCAATAGAAGATGCCGCAGATCATGAACAGCACCGGCGTGCGCACATCCTCGAGCGGGATCATCATCTGGCCGCCGACGACGCCGAGCAGTGTGATGCCGATGTAGAGCGAGAAGATCGCACCGCGGCTTTCATTGCTGGCGCGCTCGTTCAGCCAGCTTTCGATGATCATCGACGTGCCGGCAGTGGAGAAGCCGGTGACGGCGCGCAGGACCACCCACCAGATGGGATCGATGATGATGCCGCTGACGAGCGCGATGATGGCGATGATCGAGATGAAGCCGGAGAAGGCTCTGACATGACCGACGCGGCGCACCAGTTTCGGCGCCACCAGGCAGCCGATGACGAAGCCTCCGGCCCATGAGGTGCCGAGCAGGCCGAGCGTCGTGGTGGCGTAGCCTTCGAGATTGCCGCGCACGGGAAGCAGGATGCCCTGCAGGCCGTTGCCCATGAAAAGGAAGAGCGTGCCAAAGAGCAACGCGGCGACGGACAGCAGATTTCTCTTCATTTCCCCAGACTCGGTCTCAGCGATTGTAAACGGACATAAGGCAAGACATGCGCCTGGCCAGCCTCAAGATGATTGATTGTGCCCCGGAATATCTTTACGGCGTGTCGAGATGCTCTTGTTCGCGCGGAAAAATGTCCGTCCTGTGACATTCCGAAAAATGGAAAAAATAAAGCATGACAAAGCTGATAGCCTTGCTGCTCATGCTTGCCATGGCGATACAGGTGATCAAGCCGCTCGGGCTCCCCGGCCTCCGGCGGCGCATGGATTTCTGGAAGATCGCGCTCATCGCCTTCGGTGTCTGGGCCGTGGCGCTCTTATCGCGCGACTTCCTGATGTAAGCCCGCACGTCCTCCCGGATCGTCAGTCCCGCAGGATGATTTCTCCGCGCATGACGGAAACGCAGCGTCCCGAGATGACGACATCGGTGACGATCCCGCCGGATTTCACGACATCGAGGGCAATGATACTGCGGCGGCCCATTTCAACGCCTTGTTCGATGATGATGCGGACGTCCATATCGGCGTCCGGCGCAAGCGAGACAAGATAGGCGCCGAGTGCTGCCGAAGCGCTGCCGGTCGCCGGATCCTCGGGCACGTTATCGAGGGGGGCAAACATGCGGGCGCGAATGTTCCACGGATTCTCGGCCGACCTGGCATAGACAAAGAGCGAGAAATCGTGGCCGCTCGTCGTCTGGCGGCCTGCGGCTACCTGGAAGCCGGCGAGGTTCGGGCGAGCGGCGGCGAGGGTTTCGAGCCCGTTCAATTCGGCGACGGCGAAGTTCAGGCCGACGGAGGCAAAGACCGGCGCGTGGGTGGTGGTGATGATGAGGCCCGGATCGAGCGAGATGCAACGGGCGACGGTTTCCTCGGCAATGGTGTCGCCGATCGTCAGCGGCTGCGGCGCGCGGATGGCGGTGGCCTCGATCTGTCCGCCGTTGCGTTTCAGGTCGACTTCGACGATGCCGGCCTTTTCCTCGAAGCGCAGCCTGTCGCCGACCGGCTTGCCGAAGATCTCGGCCTGCTGGCCGAGCACGTAGGCGGTGCCGACATTCGGATGGCCGGCGAAAGGGATCTCCATCGTCGGAGTGAAGATGCGCACGCGGGCGGAATTCCGATCGTCTTCGGGCGGCAGAACGAAGGTGACTTCGGAATAGTTGAACTCGGTGGCGATCTTCTGCATCGCCGCATCGCTCAAGCCCCGGGCATCGGAAATGACGGCAAGCGGATTGCCCTCGAAGCGGGTGGAGGTGAAGACGTCGACGGTGACGTAGGAGATAGTGTTCATGGCGGCTCCTGTTGTGGCAGGCCGTCATGAGTAAGCATGGTTTTTTAGGGAATGAAGCGGTTTCTTGTCGCCGTGACAATGAGAGCGGAGCGTCTTACGCGCCGAACTTATTGTCCACGCAACTTCGCCGGTGGCAATGGGGAGGACGGCGTCTCTCCAGCCCCTCATTCCTGTGTTCCTCAGGGCTTCGCCCAAGGGATGTCACAGGAATCCAGCTACGGCGCGTCCGCGCCGTGAGTGAATCAATATTTCAGGGAAAAGAGTCTTTCGCGCCCAAGGACCTGGGCGCACTGGATTCCTGTGACGAGCACGGGAATGAGGGAGGCCGAGGGGATTAGCGGGAGCGGCAACGTTGTGATTGCCGCCCCCACCCAATCCCAAGTCCAAAAATCAGGCGGCCTTTTCCAAATCCTTCTTCCAGCTGCCCTTGGCGGCGAGGCTGTTCATCTCGGCGCGGTGGGTGAATTCGCGCTGGCCGGCGGCGACGTTTTCCGGCTTGCCGTTCCAGGCCTTGAGGGCGCTGTCCTGCAGGGCGCGGCCGTAGGAGAAGGTGACAAGCCAGGGCAGGTCGCCGGTGGCATTGATGGCGGAAAGATGGGCGGTCGCCTCTTCGGTCGTCTGGCCGCCGGAGAGGAAGGCGATGCCGGGAACGGCAGAGGGAACGGTCGCCTTCAGAACCTTGACGGTGCGTTCGGCAACTTCTTCGACAGATGCCTTGCGGGCGTTCTTGCCGTCGATCACCATGTTCGGCTTCAGGATCATGCCTTCGAGGCTGACGCGGGCTTCGGCCAATTCCTCGAAGACGATGCGCAGCGTGGATTCGGTGACTTCGGCGCAACGGTCGATGTTATGGTCGCCCGGCTTGCCGTCCATCAGGCATTCCGGCTCGACGATCGGCACGATCTTGGCTTCCTGGCAGAGAGCCGCATAGCGGGCGAGCGCCTGAGCGTTGGCACGGACCGAGCCGCGGGTCGGCAGCGAGGACGAGATGGCGATGACGCCGCGCCACTTGGCGAAACGGGCGCCGGCTTCATAATAGCGGGCAAGGCGCTCGCCGAGGCCATCGAGGCCCTCGGTGATGGTTTCGCCGGGAAATTTGGCCATCGGCTTGGCGCCGGTATCGACCTTGATGCCGGGAATCGAACCGGCAGCGCGGATGATGTCGACGAAAGGCGTGCCGTCGGCGGCCTTCTGGTAGAGCGTCTCTTCGAAAAGAATGACGCCGGAGATACATTTCTTCATCGCCTCGTCGGAGCGGAAGAGCATCTCGCGGTAGTCGCGACGGCTAGTTTCGGTCGATTCGAGGTTGATCGTGTCAAAACGCTTCTTGATGGTGGAGGTCGATTCGTCAGCCGCAAGCAGTCCCCGGCCACCTGCAACCATCTGCACTGCAATGTCTTCCAGTCGTTCGCTCATTCGATCTCTCCACAGCGTTAACATCGGCGGTTTAAGAATATAGGACGGCGATAACAGAAGTTTATAGTGAGGAAAATGGAAGGCTAAGTCACTGAAACGATTGAAATCAGTTCAATCGTTTGAAAAAATGAGATTTTTTTCGCCCCTTGAGCAAAAGACCGCGGAAGGGGTCTCTCCACTGCGGTCTATCCACATGTAAAACCTGCAAAATTGCGTTTTGCGGCGCCGTACCGACTATTGCAAGATGCGACGCCGAATGCGTTTTTTCGCGCCTAGGCGCTCCTTCTTATCTGGCAGCGTTAAGGACGGCGACGCCGGGAAGTTCCTTGCCTTCCATCCATTCGAGGAAGGCGCCGCCGGCGGTCGAGACATAGGTGAAATCGTCGGCAACGCCCGCATGGTTGAGCGCCGAGACGGTGTCGCCGCCGCCGGCAACCGAGGTGAGCTTGCCGGCTGCCGTGCGATCGGCGGCGTATTTCGCGGCAGCGACCGTTGCGGTATCGAAGGGCTCGATTTCGAAGGCGCCGAGCGGACCGTTCCAGACGAGCGTTGCGGCGCGCTCGATCCAGGCGTTGATGGCCTCGACCGATCTCGGGCCGACGTCGAGCACCATGGCATCGGCGGGAATGGCGTTGATGTCGACCGTCTCGTTTTCCGCACCCGCCTTGAATTCGCGGGCAATGACGCCGTCTTCCGGCAGGATGATGGCGCAGCCTGATGTCGCGGCCTCGATCATGATCTGCTTGGCGGTATCGGCGAGGTCATGCTCGCAGAGCGACTTGCCGACATTCGTGCCGCGCGCGGCGATGAAGGTGTTGGCCATGCCGCCGCCGATGACGAGGGCATCGACCTTCTTCACGAGATTCATCAGGAGGTCGATCTTGGTCGAAACCTTGGCGCCGCCGACAATTGCGACCACCGGGCGGGCAGGGGCGCCGAGGCCCTTTTCCAACGCTTCCAGCTCGGCCTGCATGGTGCGGCCGGCATAGGCCGGCAGGTGATGGGCAAGGCCCTCGGTCGAGGCATGGGCGCGGTGGGCGGCGGAGAAGGCGTCGTTGACATAAATATCGCCGTTGGCGGCAAGCGCCTTGGTAAAGTCGGGGTCGTTCTTTTCCTCGCCCTTGTGAAAGCGGGTGTTTTCCAGAAGCAGGATATCACCGTCGTTCATCGCGGCGACGGCGGAAGCGGCAGTCTCTCCAATGCAGTCGGAAGCCGTCGCCACGGCGTGATCGAGCACTTCCTCGACGGAAGGGGCGATCAGCGACAGCGACAGATCCGGCGAAGGACCGTCCTTCGGCCGGCCGAAATGGGCAAGCAGGATCACCTTGGCGCCCTTGTCGGACAATTCGAGGATCGTCGGCGCCACACGCTCGATGCGCGTCGTATCGGTGACCTTGCCATCCTTGACCGGAACGTTGAGGTCGACGCGGACGAGAACGCGCTTGCCGCTGATGTCGGTGAGATCGTCGAGGGTCTTGAAAGCAGGCATGGGGAGGTTCCAGTCTTGGTTGGCGGAAGTTGCGCCGACCATAGCAAGGATCATTCGAGACGCAAGGCGTTCAACGGCCGTTTTCGCGTCTGGCTTCGTCGCCTCCTGCCGATGCTTTCGGCGAGCCTTCGGAGGCCGCCGCTTCGCGATTCCGGCGTCCCTTCAGTCGCTCGCGGATGCGCTGGATGATGTCCTTGAGATTGATGAAGATCGGCAGGGTGATTGCTGGTTCGACCGCTTCGAGCGACATGCCGACGGAGGTGACGTGGTCGTGTTCGTCGAGATCGCGGACGATGAGAATGATCGAGCCGAGGCGGACGCGGTCGGCATAATCGGCCTTGCCGCCGAGGCGCTGCCGCATCAATTCGGCGATCGTGAGGCCTTTTTCGGACTCGTTGAGCAGGCCGGGACCGTAAGCGGCGTCAAGATCGGCGGCGGGGCGGGCAGGCGAGAGCGCGAAGGCGCCGAAGAATTCTGCATCGTCTTCGTCCACGGGCGCACGGCTGGCGAAGAGCCGGTCGAGCAGGCGGGAGTAGCTTGGCACGATGAAGAGGTAGACGAGATCGTTTTCGCGCAGGCGCCCGGCATATTGATAACGCATCGACTTGCCGTCGCGGATGACGAGCGAGGGCGTCGCCCAACGCGGGATGCGCTCGCCGCGCAGCACCGGACTATCCTTGATGACGCGATAGGAGAGCAGTTCGTGGTTGGCGGCGCCCGGCAGGTCGACCTCGACCTTGTCGACGGCGCCGATGCGCGGCGGAATGATGAGGCCGAGCTTCTTGGCGACGGGCTTGATCGTCCAGCCCTGGACGAGCAGGGAGACTAGCACGATGATGAAGGCGGTATTGAAATAGAGCTGGCCGTTCTCCAGCCCGCCGAGGATCGGCATGATGGCAAGCAGGATGGAGACGGCGCCGCGCAGGCCGACCCAGGCGACGAAGCCGATTTCCTGCTGCGTGTAATCGAAGGGAAGCAGCGACAGCCAGATCGCCAGCGGCCGGGCGACAAAGATCAGGAAGAAGGCGAGCAGGATGGCGGGCACGATGATGACGGGGAATTGCGACGGGGTGGCGAGCAGGCCGAGCACCAGGAACATGATGATCTGCGCCAGCCACGTCATGCCGTCCTGGAAGCGCTTGATGGTGCCGATCGCCTGCATCTTGCGGTTTCCGGCATAGATACCGGCAACATAGACCGCGAGGAAGCCGCTGCCGCCGACCGCGCCGGCGAAGGAGAAGACGAGCAGGGCGAGAGCCAGCACGAAGATCGGGGTCAGGCCGCGGTCGGTGTCGAGTTTGCTGACAATCAGCACGATCATCATGCCGCCGAGCAGGCCGAGGATGACCCCGAGGCCCATCTGCTGCACAAACATGGCGAGCATGCCGATGTTGATGCCGGCGTAACGCTCGCCACTCGCCAGGACTTCGACGAGAGCAATGGTGAGGAAGATCGCCATCGGGTCGTTGGTGCCGGATTCGACTTCGAGCGTCGAGCGCACCTTGTCGCGAATATTGATGCCGCCGATGCGCAAGAGGAAGAAGACGGCGGCGGCATCCGTCGACGCCACGATCGAGCCGAGCAGCAGACCTTCGAGCCAAGTGAAGTTCAAAAGCCACATGGCGGCGAAGGCAAAGAGCGAGGCGGTGATCAGCACGCCCACGGAGGCGAGCGTGAGAGAGGGCACGGCTGCCAGCCGGAAGGCCTGCATCGGCGTGCCGAAGCCGGAATCGAACAGGATGACGGCCAGCGCGATGGAGCCGAGAATATAGGCCAGATAGTTGTTGCTGAATTCGATGCCGAGGCCGTCGACGCCGGCGGCAAGGCCGATCATCAGAAACAGCAGCAGCAACGGGGCGCCGAAGCGGAAGGCGATCAGGCTCGAAAAAGCGGCAAGAAGCACGAGCGCCGTCGCGACCAGCACTACGATATAGAACGCTTCCATGCCCACCCCTTTCCATCGAATGCTTGCAGATGCGGCCACCCCCGGCCGATCTGCCTTGTCTCAACCCCTCCACTACGCGCGTCGATGCATCAGTAAACGGCAAAACGGCAGAGAAAGGTAGGCCTTGCGGCTTAACCTCGTCTCGTGCTGCATCATGCTGCTGAACGGCTGCCGGACGGCCACCGACACGGAAATGCTACGGGAGAAACTCTCTACAAGGAATGTATAATCAAATCAGGCAAGAGCAGGGCAAAAGGCACGGAGATCAATTTTTCCTGCCGATACCAGCGAACGGCGGCAGGATAAGGCCCGCTCCTGCGTCCAACGCGGCCCGTTTAGCTTGGTAACGGGAAGAAGGGATCGCAGCCGCGGATCGGGCGAGTGCTCTCACAACACTGCCTGAAGTATGATCACGGCGAGAAACGAAACACCGATGACCGCGGCAACCCGGATGACCAGACGATCAGCCTTTGCCAGCACGGCAGGTCTGACGTCCCGCTTCGGGTGAAACCGCTGCCGCCGCTTGAGGGTGGTGTGGGACAAGCGTTTGTGCGCCTCTGCCATTTATCGCCTCCGCTGGATCATTTCAGCCGTTGTGCAGCGTTATGCATTTCCCAATCTATCACGCTTGGCCAGCGGATTGCCAATCGTGATTCCATTCGTTGCGGCATACGGAATCCATCGCTCGGAGGCACTTCCAAAAAGGAAGATGATGCAGATGGACTGTCAGTCTTGGGGGTCCTCGCCGTCGTCGGTCAGATCCTCGACCGGAACCAGGAAAACGACGAATTCGTCGTCGATGGTTCTTTGCGGATCGTCGTCGAATTCATAGGCGTGCTCGACTTCGCTGGCTTCCTCGGCGGTCGCCTTGCGCAGGCTGAGCGTCGCCTTGCGGTCCCACAGGGGCTTGCCTTCGGATTTCAGGACGGTCAGGTCGTCGCGAAAATCTTCCGCCTCGAAGAAATGCGTGGCTTCTTCATGGTTTTTCGAACGAAAGCTGGCAACGGCACGGCCGGCGATTTCAACGGTAAAGTAATCCATCCATCTCTCTTTATCTGCCCAGGGACGCGATGCGGCTGCAGCGCTATCAACGGCGCCGTGCCCGGTTTCGAACCGATCTGGCGTGAGGCCTATAACAAAACGGCCCGGTTTCCCGGGCCGCTTTCGAAGATTCAATCGTCAGGCTCTCAGATGAGCTTGGCGAAGGCGACGGCCGTGTCGGACATGCGGCTGGAGAAGCCCCATTCGTTGTCATACCAGGACAGGACGCGCACAAAGTTGCCTTCCATGACCTTCGTCTGATCGGTCGCGAAGATCGAGGAGTGGCTGTCGTGGTTGAAGTCGCGGGAGACCAGCGGCTCGTCGGTGTAGCCGAGGATGCCCTTCAGCGCGCCATTGGAGGCGGCCTTGATGGCTTCGTTGATTTCGCCGACCGTGGTCGCCTTCTTGGAGACGAACTTGAAGTCGACGACCGAAACGTTCGGGGTGGGAACGCGGATCGAGGTGCCGTCGAGCTTGCCCTTGAGGTGCGGCAGCACGAGGCCGACGGCCTTGGCTGCGCCGGTCGAGGTCGGGATCATTGAAAGGGCGGCCGCGCGGGCGCGATACAGGTCCTTGTGCATCGTGTCGAGCGTCGGCTGGTCGCCGGTGTAGGAGTGGATGGTCGTCATGAAGCCGTGGTCGATGCCGACGGCGTCGTCGAGAACCTTGACGACCGGCACCAGGCAGTTGGTGGTGCAGGAGGCGTTGGAGATGACCATGTGCTCCTTGGTGAGCTGGTCATGGTTGACGCCGTAGACGACGGTGAGGTCGGCGCCGTCGGCAGGGGCCGAGACGATGACGCGCTTGGCGCCGGCCGTCAGATGGGCAGCGGCCTTGTCGCGGGCGGTGAAGATGCCCGTGCATTCCATGGCAATGTCGACGCCGAGTTCGCGGTGCGGAAGCGTTGCCGGATCCTTGATCGCCGTAACCTTGATCGGCTTGCCGTTGCCGACGGTGATCGTGTCACCTTCGACCTTCACGTTTGCCGGGAACTTGCCGTGGATCGAGTCGTAGCGCAGCAGATGGGCGTTGGTCTCGACCGGGCCGAGGTCGTTGATGGCGACGACTTCGATGTCGGTGCGACCGGATTCGACGATAGCGCGAAGGACGTTACGGCCGATGCGGCCGAAACCATTGATGGCAACCTTGACTGTCATGTTCATTCACTCCCGATAGAATAGGGCCCCATGGAGAGGGCCTGGAATTGAGGAGATGGAGAGCGCCTCAAGGCGCCCTCTTTAAAGCTTTGCTTCGGCAGCCGCAACGACGGCGTCGGCGGTGATGCCGAAATGCTTGTAAACGTCCTTGACCGGGCCGGACGCGCCAAAGCCCTTCATGCCGATGAAAGTGCCTTCCGGTCCGATGAAGGCGTCCCAGCCCTCGCGGACGGCTGCTTCGACGGCGATCTTGACCGGCGAGTTGCCGAGAACATCCTTCCGGTAGGCGTCCGGCTGCTCGAAGAACAGTTCCGTGCAGGGCACCGAGACTACGCGCACCGAAACACCCTTGGCTTCGAGAATGGCGCGAGCGGCGACGGCGATTTCGACTTCCGAGCCGGAGGCGAAGATCGTCACCTTGGCGTCGGCATTGCCGGCGAGCGTATAAGCGCCCTGTTCGCAAAGGTTCTTTTCGCTGTATTCGGTGCGGGCCGGGCTGAGGTTCTGCCGCGTCAGGGCAAGACCCGACGGACGGTTGTGCGTCTTGATGGCGATCTGCCAGCATTCCGCCGTTTCCGTGGCGTCGGCCGGCCGGAAGACCAGCAGGTTCGGGATGGCGCGCAGGCCGGCGAGCTGTTCGACCGGCTGGTGCGTCGGGCCGTCTTCGCCGACGCCGATCGAGTCGTGCGTCAGGACGTGGATGACGCGGATGCCCATCAGTGCTGCGAGGCGGATCGGCGGGCGGCAATAATCCGAGAAGATCAGGAAGCCGCCGCTATAGGGAATGAGGCCGCCATGCAGCGCGATGCCGTTCATGGCGGACGCCATGCCGTGCTCGCGGATGCCCCAATGCACGTAACGGCCGGCGAAATCCGTCGGCGTGATCGAGTGCATCTGGCTGGTCTTGGTGTTGTTCGACGGCGTCAGGTCGGCGGAGCCGCCGAGGGTTTCCGGCACGAAGCCGTTGATGATTTCGAGTGCATCCTCGGATGCCTTGCGGGTTGCAACCGTCGGCCTGGTCTCGGCGAGCTTCTTCTTGTACGCGCTGATCGCAGCATCGAAACCTTCCGGCAGGTCGCCTGCCATACGGCGGGAGAATTCCGCTCTGGCCGGCGATCTGGATAGAGTTTCTTCCCATGCCTTGACGATATTGTCGCAGCGGGTGCCGGCCGAACGCCATGCCTCGAGAATGTCGGAAGGGACGACGAAGGGCTCGTAATCCCAGTTCAGAGCCTTGCGGGTGGCGGCGATTTCATCGGCGCCGAGCGGACTGCCGTGAACCTTGTGGCTGCCGGCCTTGTTCGGAGCACCAAAGCCGATGACCGTCTTGCAGGCGATGAAGGTCGGGCGATCGGACTTGTGGGCGGCCTCGATCGCATCGGCGATGGCGGCCTGATCGTGACCGTCGATCTCGATGGTGTTCCAGTGGACGGCCTTGAAGCGGGCGATCTGATCGGTCGAATCCGACAGCGAGACGGCGCCGTCAATGGTGATCGAGTTATTGTCCCAGAAGAGGATCAACTTGTTCAGCTTCAGATGACCGGCAAGCGCGATCGCCTCATGGCTGATGCCTTCCATCAGGCAGCCGTCGCCATTGATGACGTAGGTATAGTGATCCTGCAAGTCCGCACCGAATTCCTCGCGCAGCTTGCGCTCGGCGATCGCCATGCCGACGGCGTTGGCGATGCCCTGGCCGAGCGGGCCGGTCGTGGTTTCGATTCCGGTCGCATGGCCGTATTCCGGGTGGCCGGCGGTCTTGGAGCCGACCTGGCGGAACTGCTTCAGATCCTCGACCGTCATGTCGGGATAGCCGGTCAAATAGAGCAGCGAGTAGAGGAGCATCGAGCCGTGGCCGGCAGAGAGCACGAAGCGGTCACGGTTCGGCCAGTGTGGCTTCTTCGGATCAAAGCGCAGATATTTGGTGAACAGGACCGTTGCCACGTCAGCCATGCCCATCGGCATGCCCGGGTGGCCGGAATTCGCCTTTTCAACGGCGTCCATGGCGAGGAAACGGATCGCATTCGCCATCCGGTCGTTTTGTTCGGGAGAGGTCATGGCTTTTCCGCAAGCTCCGAGTGTCGGGGGATGGCCTCGAGCCTCCAAGACCATCGAATGAAAGCGGCAGAGACATAGCAGTTGGAACGGGCAAGTCAATAAATGGCGGGCCGAATCCGGCGGGGCTGCGGCGATTTTTGACATTTGCTCGTGCGATTATACAAATGACAAATTTTATGCTGCAGGCACCGATAAAACGCTCATCCACAAGATAGGTCGGCGGACAGGTAGGGGGATTTATTGACGGGCCGTTGGCGAGCTGCATATCCTTTTTGAAATCACAGGATCGGTGCAGAATGCCGATTCGCGGATCCTGCGCGGGAATCGGAAAGGCATGATGCCCACAGGCAAAACCATGGAAGCAGCGCTGAACGAGCTGAGACAGGCGATTTCGAGCCTCGAAAACGCCGTCGACATGCGCATCGAGCGGCAGCGCGAGCAAGGGGAGATCGAGGGCGAGGTGCGGCGCGTGCATGCTGACCGCTCCCGGCTGGCGCAGGAGCTCGACCAGGCCGAATTCCGCGCCAATCGGCTGGAAGAGGTCAATCGCGAAGTATCGCGGCGGCTGGTGACGGCCATGGAAACGATCCGCGCGGTTCTGGATCGCTGATAAGAAAGAACATGACATGGCGCAGGTGACGGTAACGATCGACGGCAAGGCCTATCGCATGGCATGCGAGGAAGGGCAGGAAGATCATCTGACTGATCTTGCCACGCGTTTCGATCGCTATGTCGGCCATCTCAAGGGTCAGTTCGGTGAGATCGGCGATCTCAGGATCACCGTCATGGCCGGCATCATGATCATGGACGAAATTGCCGAACTGACGCGCCGCGTTGCCGGCCTGGAATCCGAGCTCGAGTCGCTGCACGGCAACCGCGACACGGTGCTTGCCGCGACCGCCCGCACCGAGGAAACGCTGGCGGCAGCGCTCAGCGAGGTGTCGAGCCGCATCCGCGGCATCACCGACAAGCTAAACGGCCGCTCCGCCCCCGAGCTCAATTGACTTCAATTAAATCGGTCCGGCCTGCCGTCGCCACTGGCGCGTCGATGCAAACGCCCTTATATATCGCGATGCGGTCTGCGCCTCTCGACAGGAACCACAATCCCTGGGGCCATACTCGATCCAAAGGGAGCTGTCCCTGGCCAGGCCCGTGGGCCTGGACACACGGTGCCCACCTACGTTTGTAGGCGCCCAGGATCGTAAACATCCATCGGTCGTCGTGGATCGCACTTCTCTCCATCGCCGGCAAAGGCGGCGATCGATAGGCGAACGCGGCTCGTGCGTCGGCCTTTTTTGCGCAGGTGCGACTACCTCCTTTATGACGGTATCGTGATATCTGGATGACGCATTCTCGCTTCTGCGATTCAGCACCCTAAAACGCGTCGCATCAAAATTTGATTCATGCGCTTTAGCCCTTTGTTTTATGCATGTCATTGTCCGGAACAGCTGCACACGTCCGGGCGACATGCATTAATCGACCGGATAGGGCCCTTCGGCGAAATTTTCGTCGTGATAGCCTTTGGAGCCGACCTCGAGTGACAATGGGCTGCGCCATTCGCGTTTCTGCCGCAGGCAATCGAGCACGAAGCGGAAATCATAGCGCGGCTGCCAGCCGAGTTCGCGCCGTGCGCGCTCGTTCGCGTAGACGCGGTCCAGCGCCGGGAACATCTTCCAGCCATGTTCGGCATAGAGGCCGCGGGCTCCTGGAAAGAGCCGCTCGACGGCCGCAGGCGCGTCGCGCCTGATCTCGGCGAGATCGTCTGGTGAGAACGGCGTGGTGGCCGAGATGATGTAGCGACTGGAGCCGATCGGACGCGCCTTTTCGAGGGCGAGGAGATGGGCGCCGACCACATCGGCGATATCGACGCGGCGATGGAGCAACTCGTTGGCCTGGGCATTTGCCGGCGAATAGGCGTTGCGAATGTCAGATCGTTGTCGCTCTCGGGAAAGAAACGCGACGTCCTCAGAATAGCGACCGGCAATGCGAATTTGCGAGCGAAGAGTTCGCACATACTGTCGGCAGCGAGTTTGGTCACGCCGTAAATGTTCCTCGCGACCGGAAGCACGTCCTCGGTAATCCATGCGGCCGGTTGGCCGGCGGCCGGCGTCAATGCCGCGCCGAAGGTGCTGGTGGTGCTGGTGAAGACGAAACTCGCAACGCGTGCGGCGGCCGCCTCTTCAAGCAGGTTGAGCGTGCCGCCGATATTGGTGTCGACGAAATCCTGGTTGCCGTGAGTGGCCACATGCGGCTTGTGCAGCGTGGCGGCATGGATGACGCGGCTGATTCCCGACATCGCCTGCCGGACGAAGCCGCGGTCGCCGATGGAGCCGACTGCGTCGGTGAAATCCGAAGGCTTGATGTCGATGCCGCGCGCCGATCGGCTTTGCGCCTTCAGGACGCGCATCAGCGCCTCGCCGAGATGGCCGGCGCTTTCCGTCACCAGTATCGTCATCCCATTTTCTCCAGACCGTTTCCGCGGCGAAGGCTATTGAGACCGGCATTTTCGGACAACGCATAAATTATGCATGGGGATGCAGGAAAGCTGCAGGCTCGGCGACGGTGGTGACGAGGCGCCCGGCGCCGCCGTCGGAAAGCATGATCCGTTCCCAGGTGACGCGGCCGGCGACAATCGGCAGGCGCGCATTGCCGTTGGCGCCGGTATCGAATGTCAACGACATGAGCCTGCCCTCATGCCAGCCGCAGGCCTCCAGCGATTGTTCGGCGGCGGCGATCTCGGCGGAAGCGTAGGGGAAAAGAGAGCGGCCGAGAAAAGCGTCGATCGGTGCACGCCATTCCGACTGCCGTGGACGGGAGGCGGACAGCAACCGGAGGGTACTGTCGCAGATCAGATGCAAAGGCCGGAGGCAATCCTCGACCAGCCGTTTCAAAGCGGCATCGGCTGCGGCATGGTGCGGCGAGGCGAAAATTCGTTCCAGCTTGACGGCCTGCTCCGGCGAGAGGGCAAGTTGATCTCGCTCCCAGCGCGAGACGGTCGCCTGATTGACGCCGAGGAGTTCGGCGAGGTGTTGCTGCTTCATGCTGCGCAGCAGCCGCATGCGGCGTATGCCGGCCCCCGATATCGTCATTTGTCCCGCCTCTTGTCTTTTGGCCAGCATAGGATTGCGGCCGGCCGGGAGGCAAGGTGGGGTGCCCCGGTCATTGTTGCGGCGGGCCTTCGAGATCGCTTCTCAGCCGATCGAGGATCGACAGTGCATGACCGGCATAGGCGCTGATCCAGCGATCGTAGATCTGCTTGATCGGCAGGCTGTTCAGGTGGTTCCAGCGTTCGCGCCCCTCCTTCCTGGCGATGACCAGATCGGCTTCCTCCAGCACTTTCAGATGCTGCATCACCGTGCAGCGGTCCATGTCATGAAACATCTCGCAAAGGGTCCCTGTGGTGCGGGGGCCATCCTTGAGCAGATCGAGAATCTCGCGGCGGCGATGATGCGCCAGTGCCTTGAAAACAGGATCGTCGGTTGATTCGCTTGACATGTTATATTTTTATAACATAATGAGCGCAGACACAATGGAGAAGAGGAGCAATGCTATGTCACTCGGAATCCGCATTTCCGGCCGCATCGGCCGTCCCGTCGCAGAGGTGTTCGACGCCGTCGTCAATCCGAAGAAGCTCAGCAGCTATTTCACCACAATCGGTGGGGCGAGCGCCCCGCTCGTCCAAGGCACGACCGTAACCTGGTGGAAGGAAGCGCCGGTCGAGGTCGTCGAACTCGTGCCGGAAAGTCGCATCGTGCTCCGGTGGGATGGCGGCACCGGCGAGGACAAGACGAGGTACAAGACGCTGGTGGAGATGAATTTCAAACCGCTGGAGGATGGCGGTACGCTGGTGACGATTGCCGAGAACGGCTGGCGCGAGGACGAAGCCGGCCGGCGCGGCACCTATCTCAATTGCGAAGGCTGGACGCAGATGCTTTGCTGCATGAAGGCCTTCGTCGAGTACGGTATCAACCTGCGCGAAGGCATGTTCCTCAGTGAGATGAAGGGTGAACCGGCCAGCGCGCCCGATGAGTGATGAATGAGCCGGCGTCGGGTTCTTCGGTCCGACGCCATCTCGCCGGGGCGCGATCGTCGCAGGCGCGGATACGGCCGAGACTTCGCTTGCCTGTCACACTGCGGGTGCTAGTTTCCGGAGTCGATACTTCATTTTGGTTTCCAGGAGATTCATATGCAGCTTGGCATGATTGGTTTGGGCCGCATGGGCAACTACATGGTCCAGCGCCTGATGCGGGGCGGTCACGAATGCGTCGTCTATGACGCAAGACCCGAAAGCGTTGCCGAGCTCGCGGGCCTCGGCGCGATCGGAAGCGCGTCGCTCGAGGAATTCGTCTCGAAGCTGCAGCATCCCAGGGCGATCTGGCTGATGCTGCCGGCGGCGATCGTCGATAAGGTGCTTTCGAGCCTGGTGCCGCTGCTTCAGAACGGCGATATCGTCATCGATGGCGGCAATTCCTATTATCACGACGATATCCGCCGCGGCGCCGAACTGATCACCAAAGGCATTCATTATGTCGATGTCGGCACCAGCGGCGGCGTCTTCGGCCTGGAACGCGGCTATTGCCTGATGATCGGCGGCGAAAAGAGCGCCGTCGCGCATCTTTCGCCAATCTTCGCAACACTCGCCCCCGGCGTCGGCAAGACGGAAGCATCGCCCAATCGCACCGCCGAAGCGGCTGCGGCCAGCACCGCGGAACAGGGCTACCTGCATTGCGGCCCGCATGGCGCCGGCCATTTCGTCAAGATGGTCCATAACGGCATCGAATACGGCCTGATGGCCGCCTATGCCGAGGGCATCAACATCCTGAAACACGCCAATATCGGCGCCGCCTCGCATGAGGCCGATGCGGAGACCGCGCCGCTCGCCCATCCCGAACATTTCCAATACGATTTCAATCTGCAGGATGTCGCCGAAGTCTGGCGCCGCGGCAGCGTCATCACCTCGTGGCTGCTCGATCTCACCGCCGATGCGCTGCATGCCGATCCGGCACTTTCGAAGTTTGCCGGCCGCGTCTCAGATAGCGGCGAGGGCCGCTGGACGATCATGGCGGCAATCGATGAAAGCGTGCCGACGCCGGTGCTGAGTGCGGCTCTCTACGGCCGCTTCGCCTCGCGCGACAATGACGAGTTCGCCAACAAGATTCTGTCGGCGATGCGCGCTGGCTTCGGCGGCCATGTGGAAAAGGCGGCGCCGAAATCTTAAGGGGCCGCAGCTGAATCCTGTTTTAAATTAACTGTTAGAGCACGATGTCCTTCGAAAATTGCTGACATTTTTCGGCATCATGACTAGCCATTGGTATGGTTTTCCTGCCGCCTTGCTGGCGGCTGCGGTCACGAGTATCCATTGCGGAAAGGGAGATGTCGGGGCTGCTTCAATCCACGCGGCCGACACTCCATTGGAGGGCGGTCATGGGACGCGGCACGGCGGCGGGCTTAAAAGCCGCCATATTCGGCATCTTGGCATTCGTTGCGCTTTTCTCGGCGGCTTCGCCTGGTTTTTCCCAAACGCCTGTGCAGGCGCCGGCTTCAAATACCCCGCCGGCTCAGGTGCGTGAGATGATGCAGCTCATGCAGGCACCGGAGGTCAAGCAGTGGATGGCGACGCAGATGGCGGCACCCTCTGCGGCCGAATTGGCGACCCAGAACCAGATGTCGGTTCTCTCGGGCCTGCTGCAGCATGCCCGCCGGCATGTCTCGATGGTGTCCGACGCGGCAATGATCTTGCCCTCGCAGATCGGCAATGCGTCCTCGCTGTTCGTCGGTGAGCTCGCCGCCACCGGCTGGAGTCGAATGATCGCGCAATTCCTGGCGATCTTCCTGCTCGGAGCCATCGTCGAAAGCATGGCCCGCTATGCCTTCCGCCGTCGTCGGCGGCGCCTGGCTCAAATGGCGGGCATGCATCTGACGCCGCGCGTCGTGCCGGCTCTCATTTTCGCCGCGGCAACCATGCTCGCGCTTTTCAGTCTCAGCTGGCCGCCGCTCAGCCAGAGCGTCGCAATCCTCTGCGCCATCGCGCTCATCGTCCAGCGTTTCACGATTTGCCTGGGCGGCGTCTTGGTCGATCTCATCGGGCTGGCGCGGGCCGAGGAAGAGCGGCAAGGCGTGAACGTGCCGACCATGCCGTCACGCGCCGTCGCGCACTTCTGGTATCGCCGCTCTGCGATCTTCGTGATTTATTTTATGCTTGGCTGGGCGGCTATCCAGTCGATGGAGCCGCTCGGCTTTTCCCCGAGCGCCCGGCTCTTCGTCGGCTACATCCTCGGCATCGGGCTGCTGCTGATCGCGATCGAAGCTGTCTGGTCGCGGCCTCAGAAGGACGAGAAGCGCGGTCATGGGATTTCCTGGGCGCTCACCATTTATTTCCTATTGCTCTGGGGGCTGTGGGTCACGGGGTTCAACTGGCTGCTCTGGCTCGGCATCTATGTGCTGATGCTGCCGCGGGTGCTCGCCGTCTCGACGATTGCGGTGAAATCGTTGCAGCAGACCGAGGCAAGCTTCCTTGCCACGCGCCGCATTGCGGCCGTATTGCTAGACCGCGGCGTGCGGGCGCTGATTATCGGATTCGCGGCCATCTGGCTCGGCCATCTGCTCGGCGTCGGCGCCGACACAATGGCGGCCGGCGACAAAATGGTCGATAAGATCGCCCGCGGCGTCATCGGCGGAATCATCATCCTGCTTGCTGCCGATCTGCTCTGGCACGTCGTTAAAGCCTATATCGACGGCAAGCTGCTCGGCTCGCCCTTGGACGGCGGCGCGACGGACGAGGAGAAGGCCAAACATGCACGGTTTCAGACGCTGCTGCCGATCTTCCGCAATATCCTTGCCGTGGTCATCGCCGTCATTGCGGTTCTCATGGTGCTCTCGGGCCTCGGCATCGAGATCGGGCCATTGATTGCCGGCGCCGGCGTCGTCGGCGTTGCGGTGGGTTTCGGCGCCCAGACGATCGTCAAGGACGTCATCAGCGGCATGTTCTATCTCTGGGACGATGCCTTCCGCGTCGGGGAATATATCGAAAGCGGCAGTCACAAAGGCGTGGTCGAGGCCTTCAGCCTGCGCTCGGTGAAGCTCCGGCATCATCGCGGTCCGCTGACGACGGTTCCGTTTGGCGAACTTGGCGCGGTAAAGAACCTGAACCGCGATTGGACGATCGACAAGATCAGCCTCAACGTCACATACGACACCGATCTCGTCAAAGCGAAGAAGGTGATCAAGCAGATCGGCCAGACGTTGCTCGAAAACCCGGAATTCGGCCCGCATATCATCGAAACGCTGAAGATGAAAGGCGTCGAGCAGTTCGGTGAATTCGCGATCGAGATCCGCCTGTCGATGATGACGAAGCCTGGCGAACAGTTCGTTATCCGCCGCAATGCACTGGCGATGATCCGCAATGCCTTCAAGGAAAACGGCATCGAATTCGCCGTGCCGACGGTGCAGGTGGCCGGCGATCGCGCAGTGGACGTGGATGCCGCCGCGGCGCGCTATGCTGCGCATGCGCGGGCCGGCGGTGAGCCGGCCACCTGACGTCTCACATCGCCGCAGCGGCTGCGGTGAGCAGACCGCCGATAATGGCCATGTTGCTTTTCCAGCTGTTGATGGCGCTGTCGCGGGCTGTGCCTTCCATGTCCCAGAAATTCAGCAGCATCACCGAGGCGGCAAGCGTGAAGATGATGAGGCCGAACGCTGCCGCGACGACGAAGAAACCCAGCGTCAGCAGGAGGCCGGCAGCAATTTGAAAGGCGCTGCCGGAAAGCAGCACCCATTTCGCAAAAGGTATGCCGCGGGCTTCGATGGCGTCGGTAATCGGCACGACGACGAAAAAATGATGGATGCCGCCGGCAACGAAAAGACCGCCGAGCAGCAATCTGCCGATGATGAGGATCAGGAAGGCCAAGTCATCCTGCATGTCCAGTCCTTCGCTCGCGTCTCAAATCTTCGTCATGACGGCAAACTCTTCGCAAGCTTACGAAAATGCAATGTACCAATACAGTTTGCCTGCGCAAATTCGCCCCAATTGAGGATAATTGAGGCGCAGGCGGCGCGGCTGGGGTAGCGGCGGCATGGCTTCATAGAGCTTATATGCCCGTCATGTTACGTCTTCGAAAAATGATTCCCGCCGAGTTTGGAAATTGCGCAGGTACGAGATGTCGGGTCACGGCAATTTGGAAGAGATGGAAGCGACGGACGGGTTTTCTTTTCGCGCGCTTTTCAGGCGGTACAGGACGCCACTGACGGCAGCCGCGACACTCGTCGTCTTCTGTCTCGTCGGCTATGCGATCATGCAGCTCACCAACGAGGTTCGGTATGATGATGTCGTCGGTGCGCTGGCGGCGACCAGGCCGAGCGCGATCCTGCTTGCGCTGTTCTTCACCGCGCTCAGCTTCCTATCCCTGGTCTTTTATGATCTCAACGCCATCGAGTATATCGGCAAGAAGTTGCCGTTTCCGCATGTGGCGCTGACGGCCTTCAGTGCGTACGCCGTCGGCAATACCGCCGGTTTCGGCGCCCTTTCGGGCGGCGCGATCCGTTACCGCGCCTATACACGCCTCGGTCTCTCGCCGGAAGATATCGGCCGGATCATCGCCTTCGTCACCCTGTCCTTCGGTCTTGGGCTTGCAGGGGTCGCGGCGATCGCCCTCATTATCATCGCCAGCGAGATCGGGCCGCTGATCGGTGTCAGCGCGTTCCTTCTTCGGCTGATTGCCGGCACGATCATCGCCATTCTCGGGGCTGTCATGATCATCGGCCGCGAAGGCCGCGTGCTCGACCTCGGTGCGGTGGCGATCCGATTGCCGGATTCGCGCACCTGGTCGCGTCAATTCCTAGTCACGGCCTTCGATATCGCCGCCTCGGCCTCGGTGCTCTATGTGCTCTTGCCGCAGACAGCGATCGGCTGGCCGGCCTTCCTGGCCGTCTATGCGATCGCCGTCGGTCTCGGCGTGCTCAGCCACGTTCCAGCCGGGCTCGGCGTGTTCGAGACCGTGATTATCGCCTCGCTCGGCAGCGCGGTGAATATCGATGCGGTGCTCGGATCGCTGGTGCTCTACCGGCTGATCTATCATGTGTTGCCGCTGTTGATCGCCGTGCTCGCGGTCTCCGCGACGGAGCTGCGTCGTTTTGTCGATCACCCGGCCGCCTCCAGCGTCCGGCGCATCGGCGGACGGCTGATGCCGCAGCTGCTGTCGACCTTAGCGCTGCTGCTCGGTGTCATGCTGGTGTTTTCGAGCGTCACACCGACGCCGGATCAGAATCTGGAATTTCTGTCCAACTATCTGCCGCTGCCAATGGTCGAAGGCGCGCACTTCCTCTCCAGCCTGCTCGGATTGGCGCTGGTGGTCGCCGCGCGCGGCCTTGGTCAGAGGCTAGACGGCGCTTGGTGGGTGGCGGTGTTCTCAGCCGTTGCGGCATTGACCTTGTCGCTGTTGAAGGCGATTGCGCTGGTCGAAGCTGCTTTTCTCGCCTTCCTCATCTTCGGGCTCTTCGTCAGCCGCCGGCTCTTTACCCGCCATGCGTCGCTGCTCAACCAGGCAATGACGGCATCCTGGTTAACGGCGATCGCCGTCATCGTCGTTGGCGCCGTCGTCATCCTGCTCTTCGTCTATCGCGATGTAGAATACAGCAACCAGCTCTGGTGGCAGTTCGAATTCACCGCCGAAGCGCCGCGCGGCTTACGCGCGGTGCTCGGTATCACCATCATCTCCTCGGCGATTGCCATTTTCAGCCTGCTCCGGCCGGCGGCCTTCCGGCCGGAGCCGGCGACGGAGGAGGCGCTGGCGCGCGCCGTCGACATCGTCAGAAAGCAGGGCAATGCCGACGCCAATCTGGTGCGGATGGGCGACAAGAGCATCATGTTTTCAGAGAAAAGCGATGCCTTCATCATGTACGGCCGGCAGGGCCGCTCGTGGATCGCGCTCTTCGATCCGGTTGGCGATCATCGCGCCGTGCAGGAACTCGTCTGGCGCTTCGTCGAGGCGGCGCGGGCGGCGGGCTGCCGCGCCGTTTTTTACCAGATCTCGCCGGCCTTGCTTTCCCATTGCGCCGATGCCGGCCTGCGCGCCTTCAAGCTCGGCGAACTGGCGGTGGCCGATCTCAGGACCTTCGAGATGAAGGGCGGCAAATGGGCGAATCTCCGGCAGACGGCAAGCCGGGCGCAGCGCGACGGGTTGGAATTCGCCGTTATCGAACCGCAGGATGTGCCCGTGGTCATCGATGATCTCGCCGCGGTTTCCTCGGCCTGGCTCGAGCACCACAACGCCAAGGAAAAGGGTTTCTCGCTCGGCGCCTTCGATCCCGATTATGTCTCCTCTCAACCGGTCGGTATTCTGAAGAAGGACGGCAAGATCGTTGCCTTTGCCAATATCCTCGTCACCGAATCCCGGGAGGAGGGCACGATCGATCTCATGCGCTTCTCGCCGGATGCGCCGAAGGGCTCGATGGACTTTCTGTTCGTGCAGATCATGGAATATCTGCGAGGTCAGGGTTTCACCCACTTCAATCTCGGCATGGCGCCTCTTTCCGGCATGTCGAAACGCGAGGCGGCACCGGTCTGGGACCGCATCGGCAGCACCGTCTTTGAGCACGGCGAGCGCTTCTATAACTTCAAAGGCCTTCGGGCATTCAAATCCAAGTTTCATCCGCACTGGCAACCGCGCTATCTTGCGGTCTCCGGAGGGGGCAATCCGATGATCGCGTTGATGGACGCGACGTTGCTGATTGGGGGCGGGTTGAAAGGGGTAGTGAGAAAATGATCAGGACAATCCTTCTTGCCACGGCATGCGCCTGCATGCTCGCGGCCGCACCGGCTCATGCTGCCGAGGAAACCACGCAGAGCTTCGAAAGCGGGCTCATTCCGTCGCCGCACATCTTCTTGCCGGAAGGCGAGGTGAAGGGCACGGTGATGCTGATCTCGGATGCCGCCGGCTGGGGCGATTACGAGAAGGCCGAGGCCGACAGGCTGGTTTCTGAAGGCGCCGTCGTGATCGGTGTCGACTTTCCTTCCTATATCCAGGCGCTTGACCGCTACGATGTCAGCCTCAATGACGGCTGCCTCTACACGGTCTCGGATATCGAATCGCTGAGCCAGCAGGTGCAGCGTGCGACCGGCAACAACGCCTATCATCTGCCGATTGTCGCCGGCATCGGCGAGGGCGGGGCCTTGGCGCTGGCAATTGCAGCGCAGACACCGGATGCGACGATCGGTCAGACGCTTGCCGTCGATCCGAAGGCCGGCATCCCGCTGACCAAGGAACTTTGCACGCCGGCTTCGAAGAAGGCGGTTGGCGGCCGCATGGTCTACGGGCTGAGTGACGGCGCGCTGCCGGACCCCGTTATATCGGTCTTCACGCCCAACGCTGACAAGGATGGCAGGGCGCATGCCGAAGCGCTGAAGAAAGTCCATTCCGCGATCGAGATCCGCGATTCCACCGACGACGCGCAGACGGTCTTTGCCGATACGCTCGATGACCTCGTCACCGCCTCGGGCGCCTTCGGCAATCCGCTCGGCTTGCCGCTGGCGATCCTCGAGGCCACCCCCACCCTCGATACGATGGCGGTGATCTATTCCGGCGACGGAGGCTGGCGAGACATCGACAAGGAAGTCGGCGGCACCCTGCAGAAGGAAGGTATTCCCGTCGTCGGTGTCGATTCGCTTCATTATTTCTGGTCGGAGCGCAAGCCGGAGGAGACCGCCGGCGATCTTTCGAAGATCATCGATTTCTACCGCAAACAGTGGAAGGTGAAGCATGTGCTGCTCGTCGGTTATTCCTTCGGCGCCGATGTCGTGCCCGCGACCTATCAGCTGCTGAAACCGGCCGAGAAGTCCGCGGTGGCGCAATTGTCGCTGCTGTCGCTCTCCCACCAAGTCGACTACGTCATCTCCGTTCTCGGTTGGCTCGGCCAGAAGACGGAAGGGGCGGGAGGCGATCCGGTCGCCGATCTGAAGAACGTCGATCCCAAACTCGTGCAATGCGTCTACGGCAAGGACGATGACGACGACGTCGCCTGTCCGGCGCTGAAGGACAGCGGCGCCGAGGTCATCGAGCTGCCCGGCGATCATCACTTCGATGAGAATTACGACCTTCTCACCAAGACGATCATCGACGGGCTGAAGAGGCGGCTGCAGGATTAACGTATCAGTTTTTCCTCGCTCCAGCCGAGTTCGCCGAGTTCCTTGCCGCGAAGCCGTGCATCATCGGCGACGATGAATTCGTCGAGCTGCGGCGGGGCGACGCTGGTGCCGGCAAGCATGGCATGCACCTGGCCGCGATGGTGGGTCTGGTGCTGGAAGAGGTGAGCAAGCACGTCCTCCATGCGCTCCTCCTGGATGCGGTCGCCGCGATGGAGTTTGACGATGGAGACGAGTTTTTCCGGGGTCAAAGCCTCGCAGAGCGCCGTCAGGCGCTGATCGACCTCCGCCTGCCCAGCGCCGAGCGCCGCTATGTCGTCGAAGGGCTCTTCGACCTCGAAGGCCTGGTAGCCAAGCGTGCCACCTTCCAAGCCATCGACATAAAACCAGTCGACGGTGATGATGTGGTTCAAGGTTTCCTTGATCGACGGGAAGAAGCTCGTGCGCGGCGCTTCGAACTCGCCGGGCTTCAAGGCGGCGCAGGCGTGAAGCAGGCGGCGGTTGGCAAGAGCGTTGTTATAGGCAAGTTTGCGAAACGCCCGAACGGGATCGAAGGTCGGCATCGAGACATCTCCTCTTCTGCGTTGCGGCCATACGCATGACGTTACGACGTCAGTTCTTGTCGTCGAGATTGCCGTCGCGCCAGACGAGGTGACGGGGTGCTGCCGGCAGCTTCTCGATGTCATCAGCGATGAAATAGGGCGGGATGTCGAGCGCAGTCAGAGCCTCGCGCGTCGCCCGCACCCATTTGAACTCGAGATGGTTGTCGCCGTCTTCGACCCGATGGATGATTTCGTGCGACTGAAAGGGGAATTCGGGCGGGATCTCCATCAGATAATAGAGGCCGAGTTCATGCCAGTCACGCTGCTCATAGTGGAAAAAATTCTCGACGACCCAGAGCAGGCGGGAAACGGTGACCTCGACGCCGAGTTCCTCCACCATCTCCCGTTTCAGCGTCTCCTCCGACGTCTCGCCGATCTCTGCCCTGCCACCGGGAAAAGTCTAGAAGGGCTCGTGCACGGCGCGATGGACGAGCACATGGCCATCACGAAAACCTAGGCCGGCGATGCGATAGTTGAAACGCTCGGCCCCCGCGGTCAGGCGGATGAGGGTACGCTTGCTCATGACGTTCTTATCCGAGATCGATGACGACGATTTCCGGCGGTACGCCGAAGCGGACTGGCGCGATGGAGCAGCCGAGGCCGCCGGACACGATGATATTGCGCCCCTCCTCGACGATATGGCCATAGGCGTAGCGATTGCCGTAACGCGAGGGGACGATCGGCGAACGGCCGAGGAAACGGATCTGCCCGCCATGGGTGTGGCCGGACAGCGTCAGCGAGACGCGCTCGGGCACGCGCGGGAAGATATCGGGCTCATGAGCAAGCAGGATGACGGGCGCATCGTCGGTCACCTGCGCCATCGTGCCGTCGAGGTCGTCGAGGCCAAGCATGCGTGTGCGCCCCCATTTCCTGCCGGGCAGCAGCGCCAGCTGGTCTTCGAGGCCCGCGAACCAGAAGCCGCGGCCGTCCTTTTCGAGCCGAACGGCGCGATTGCCGTAGACCGGGATGCCGACGTCGGCAAGCGCCCGGTGTCCGAATGTTTCCATCCCGCCGTTCTTCTGGGCAGTCCTGTCCTCCCACCAGTCATGATTGCCCATGATCGCATGGACGCCGAGAGGGGCCTGCAGAGTGGCCAGCGCCTTCGACCACTGGCTCGAATGCACGTATTGCGTCACCATGTTCATGCCCGAGGCGTAATCGCCGAGCAGGACGGTGACGTCGCCTTCGAGTTCATTCGCCCTGTGGCAGATCGCTGTGATGCGGTTTGCCGACATCCAGGGTTCGCAAGCATGAATATCGGCGAGCGCGACGACGCGGAGCTTCAGTCCCGGCGTCCATCCCGGCGGCGTCAGCCGGTAACGAGCGATGCCGAGCCGCGCCAGCGGTTCATAGGCGAAGGCGTAACCACCAAGCGACATGACGCCTGCGATCCCGCCGCCGACAAGCTTGAAAAATCCGCGGCGGGTGATCACTCAGTCGTCCTCCTGGAACAGCCGGAACTGCGCAGCCTCCATGTCCTTGGGCGGTTGCATTCCGAGATGTTTCCACGCGATTGCGGTCAGAACACGGCCGCGCGGCGTGCGCTGAATGAAACCCTGCTGGATCATGTAAGGCTCGATGATGTCCTCGATTGCGTCGCGCGGTTCCGACAGGCCGGCGGCGATGGTTTCGATACCGACCGGGCCGCCGCCGAAATTGACGGCGATCATGTTGAGGTAACGCTTGTCGAGCTGATCGAAGCCGACATTGTCGACGAGCAAGCGGGTCAGCGCCTCGTCGGCGATCTCGCGGGTGACGGCTTCCGCCCTTGCCACCTCGGCGAAATCGCGCACGCGCCGCAGCAGCCGGCCGGCGATGCGTGGCGTGCCGCGGGCGCGTCTGGCGATCTCGCGCGCACCTTCTTCGGTCATCGGCAGGTTCATCAGCCGCGCGCCGCGGCGCACGATCAGTTCTAGCTCCTCGACGGTATAGAAGCTCAGGCGCACCGGGATGCCGAAGCGGTCGCGCAACGGCGTCGTCAGCAGGCCGAGGCGGGTGGTCGCCGCCACCAGGGTGAATTTCGACAGATCGATTTTCACCGAGCGGGCGGCAGGGCCCTCACCGATGATGAGGTCCAATTGGAAATCTTCCATGGCCGGATAAAGGATTTCCTCCACCGCCGGATTGAGGCGATGGATTTCGTCGATGAAGAGCACATCGCGCTCCTCGAGATTGGTGAGCAGTGCGGCGAGATCGCCGGCCTTGGCGATGACAGGACCTGACGTCGAGCGGAAATTGACGCCGAGTTCCTTCGCCATGATCTGCGCGAGCGTCGTCTTGCCGAGACCGGGCGGACCGACGAAAAGCACATGGTCCAGCGCCTCGCCGCGGTTCTTCGCAGCCTCGATGAAGACCTTCAGATTGGCGCGCGCTTCCGCCTGACCGGTGAATTCGTCCAGCGATTGCGGGCGCAGGGTAATGTCGAGATCTTCGCCCCGCTTTTCCGGCGATATCAGGCGGGCGGGTTCGCTCATGCTCTTATTCCGTTTTGAAACCTGTCACAGCAATACACCAAAAAACGGTCGTCTCGATATCCAACCGTCGTTTTTCCGGGCTTCACCGCGCCAACTCCTTCAATCCCAGCCTGATCAGCTTAGCGCTGTCTGCGCCGTCGCCGGCCGTCTTCATCGCCGCCGCAACTGCATTGGCCGCCTGGTCTCTGCTGTAGCCGAGGTTGGTCAGCGCGGAGACCGCATCGGCGACCGGCGCCGCCGCGACACCTTCGCCGAGTTCCTGCTTGAGGGCGATATTGATCGCTTCCCCGGCAAAGGCCGGCGCCCGGTTCTTGAGCTCGGTGACGAGGCGCATCGCCACTTTCGGGCCGACGCCCGGCGCGCGGGAAACGGCGGCGCGGTCCTGCAGTGCAATCGCATTGGCGAGTTCGCCCGGCGTCAAGGTCGAGAGCACGGCAAGCGCGACCTTGGCGCCCACCCCTTGAACGCTTTGCAGCAGGTTGAACCACTCCCGCTCCAATGCAGTCATGAAGCCGAAGAGCTTCAACTGATCCTCGCGCACATAGGTCTCGATGAACAGCACGCAGGCCTCGCCAGCCGAGCCGAGTTTGGACAGAGTGCGGGCCGAGCAGTGGGCGACGTAGCAGACGCCGTGCACATCGACGAGCACATAGTCTTCGCCGATCTCGTCTATGGTGCCTTTCAGCTTGCCGATCATGGGGCGTGGTCTCTCAAGGGTGCGTTTCGGGCGTGATAAGTTCAACGGAGGGGAAATAAGATCGGTATCCGCCGGGGTCGCGGGTCAAAATCTTGTAGCCCCTTATCGCCGCATGTGCGCCGATGAGGAAGTCGGGCAATATCTGTTCGCGCCGTCCGCCGGCGCGACGGTAAAGCCGGAAGGCTTGAGCTGCGGCGAAGACAGCCGGCCAAGGCAGGTTCTCGCGGCGGAACTCATCCTGCGGAAGCAGTTGCTCGACTTCATCCATATCGTCGTAGCGAACGGAAAATTCGGAATAGATGATCGGATTTATGAGGACCGGGCCATCTCGGAAGACATCGAGCATTTTTCGACGAGACCAACCGTGCCAGTCCGAACCGGCCACAGCCAGATCGACAAGGATGTTTGTATCGACAAGCGTTGCCATCAGCGATCACGGGTCATCGACATGAGGTCTTCGGCATCAATCGCCTGATCGCCGGTGCCTTCGAGACGGCGGATCGTCTGCAGGAAACGGTCGAGCCGGCCCCGATCCTCGATCTCCTGCTTGCAGTTCTTCGGCGAGAGAACCAGCTTGCCGTTCTCGATCGAGAAGATGACCTCGCTGTTGGCCTCGATGCCGGCGAGCTCTCTGAGATCGCGAGGGATGGTGACCTGGCCTTTGGACGTGACGCGCATCTTGCTGCTCCTTCGAAGTAAGAATTATCCTTACTGATAGAACAAGTCAAGAACAGATTAGCCTGCCAGTGCCTGCCGCATCCGATTGATGCCGCGATTGTGCGCATGGCAGATGGCGATCGCCAGGGCGTCGGCGGCATCGTCGCCCTTGAATTCGACTTTCGGCATCAGGATCTTCAACATCATGTGAATCTGATGTTTTTCGCCATGGCCGACGCCGATGACGGCCTTCTTGACGGCGTTCGGCGCATATTCGGAGACCTGCAGACCGGCGCGCGCCGGCACCAGCATGGCGATGCCGCGGGCCTGGCCAAGCTTGAGGGTCGCCACCGCATCCTTGTTGACGAAGGTCTGTTCGACGGCGGCCTCATCCGGCTTGTAAGCGTGGACGACCTCCGCCAGGCCGTCATGCAGCTGGCACAGGCGGGAGGCGAGATCCATGTCTCCGTCGGAGGTCACGGTTCCCGAGGCCACAAACCGCAGGGAATTGCCCAGCGTGTCGATGATTCCCCAGCCGGTGCGGCGAAGTCCTGGATCGATGCCGACGATGCGAATCGTATTTTGCATGGTTTAACCTATAGCGACTGCGAAATAACTGCCATCGATATGTGAACAAAACAAAAACCTTCTCGAATAAGCTGCTCCATTTACCGCGAATTAAAACAGATGCTTGAATTCTAGTGTCGAATACGAAGGGGGTCTCGTGTCGCAAGAGATAAGCCCCCGAGGTTCTGTTTTAAGATGGTCGATCTGGCTCACGCCGCCTGCCCGCGCCGGCAGACGCGTTCAGAAGGGGTTCGTCGTACATGGCTCAGAGATTTCAATCCCTGTCCTTCAAGGTCATTGCCACATTCATCCTGATGACCGTGCTGTCGATCGCGGTGATCGACGTGCTCGCCTATTTCGCCAGCAGCCGCATCTCAGACGAGCAGGCGCTAAAGGCCAAGGAGAGCGTGCTGATCTTCCGCGGCGACATGCTGCAGGACCAGCTGGCGCAGCTCGAGAACCAGGCCAATTCCATTGCCCGCATCGAGGCGCTGCAGATGTCGATCACCAGCCTGAAGAGCGGCTGGAAGACCATCGAGAAGACCTCCGGCAATGCCCGCGCCGAGCTGAAGAAAGTCTTCATCACGGCCAATCCCAACCCGGCCGATCAGCGCGAGAAGCTGATGAAGCCGGAAGCGCCGAGCGGCTTTTATTATTCGAACCATGAGAAGACGCAGGGCGAAGTCGCCCGCGACCTCGAAGACACTGCTTTCAGCGATCTCTTGATCGCCGATCTCGACGGTTCCGTTCTCTATTCCTACAAGAAGGAAGACGACTTCGCCGAGAATCTGAAGTCGGACGCCTGGAAGACGACCGGCGCTGGCATCGCCTTCGCCAAGGCGATCGAGAATACCGCCAAGGCGACCGATGATGCCGCACCGACAGGCTTTTCCGGGCTCCGCGTCGATGCGGCCAGCGGCAGGTCGGCGATCTTCTATGCCGTGCCGATCGTCAAGCTCGGTGCGGCCAAGGGCATCATCCTGTTCAAGGTGCGTGACGATATCGTCGCCAGCATCCTGGCAAAGGGGATTGTTCAGGGCAGCACCGCGCGGGCGGCGATCGTCTCTGCCGATGGTTCCGCGATCGGTCTCGATGCGAACGGCAAACTTGCGACGCTCGATGCCGCTCCCTTCACCTTCATCAAGGACGCGCTCGCCAGTTCAGCGATGACGGTGGCCGACTTCAACAGGACGGACGGCTCCGCGCGCGCCTATGTCCGCGGCATCGATTATCGCGGCGACCGCTTCCTCGTGGTCGAAAGCGTGCTGCTCAGCGAACTCAATGCCGGCTCGCTGGAGATCGCCACTTTGCTGACGATGATCGGCATCGGCGTGCTCGTCGTCATGGCGATCGCCACCGGCCTCGTCACCAATTTTCTGTTCTCGCCGCTTGCGCGGCTTGCCGGCGTCACGCGCGATGTCGCCGATGGCAAGCTCAACACCGAGATCGGCAGCCTGAGCCGAAAAGATGAGATCGGCACGATGGCCAACGCGCTTGCCCGCTTCCGGCAGTCGCTGATCGAAGGCCGCGAACTGGAAGCCGCCAACGAAGAGACACGCCTACAGGCCGAGCAGGACCGCCAGCAGAACCTTGCCGAGCGCGACGCAGAGGCGAAGACGCTGCAGCAGGTGGTGGAGGCGATCGATGAGGGCCTGCATCATCTGGCGAACGGGGATCTCGCCTATCAGATCGAGCGGCGCTTCCCGAACGAGCTCGAAAGCCTGCGCATCAATTTCAACGAAGCGCTCGCGACGCTGAGCGAAACCATGACGGCCATCGGCGGTAACTCGATGGCGGTGCGGGCGGGCTCCGAGGAGATGCGCACCGGCGCCGACGAGCTTGCCGGGCGCACCGAGCGCCAGGCCGGCTCGATCACCGAGACGGCGAATGCAATCAGCGCCATCACCCAGTCCGTCCGCCGGCAGATCGAGCGGGCCGAACAGGCCGAGCGCATCGCCCGCGACGCCAAGAAGGAGACGACCGGCTCCGGCCAGATCATGCGCGAGACGATCGCAGCGATGGAGGCGATCCAGACCTCCTCACGCCAGATCAACACGATCATCTCTGTCATCGATGATATCGCTTTCCAGACCAATCTTTTGGCCCTCAATGCCGGTGTCGAGGCGGCGCGCGCCGGCGAATCGGGCAAAGGTTTTGCTGTCGTCGCGATGGAAGTGCGTGAACTCGCTCAGCGCTCGTCGAGCGCCGCCAAGGAGATCTCCAGCCTGCTGCAGAAATCGACGCATGAGGTCGAAAGCGGCGTGTCGCTTGTGGAAAGGGCAGGGGTCGCGCTGACCGGCATCGGCGCGCATGTTGAGGCGATCAACGGGCAGATCAATGAGATCATGGATGCGACTCGCGAGGAGGCCAATACGCTGCGCGAGATCAACAGCGCCGTCGCCGAACTCGACGCGATGACGCAGCAGAATGCCGCGATGGTCGAGGAAACGACGGCAGCGATCCACCGGCTGGCGACGGAAGCCCTGGAAATGGATCGCCAGCTCGGCAATTTCACGCTGCCGCACGGCGATCACAGGCCAAGCGCCGAAGTACATGTGCTGCGCCGTCACCGCTGAGGCGTCGCTTTCAACCCGAATAAGGGGTCGCGTCCGCGCGGCCCTTTTGTTTGCCTGCATGGTTTGGAAAGGTGCGGGCGCGAACCTACATAGGCTGCATCCTTCAACTGGCCGGCAGGTTTCTCATGGTTCCCTTTTCCATCCTCGACCTTTCTCCCGTTGCCGAAGGCAGCACTGTCAGCGAGTCGCTCGAGAGTTCGGCGCGGATGGCCCGCAAGGCCGAGGAATTCGGCTACAAACGCTTCTGGCTCGCCGAACATCACGGCATGCCGGGGATCGCCAGCGCGGCCACCGCCGTCGTCATCGCTCATGTCGGGGCCGCGACCAAGCACATCCGGATCGGTTCCGGCGGCATCATGCTGCCCAACCATTCGCCGCTCGTCATCGCCGAGCAGTTCGGCACGTTGGAGGCGCTCTTCCCCGGCCGCGTCGATCTCGGCCTCGGGCGTGCGCCGGGGACGGATATGCGCACGGCGCAGGCGCTGCGGCGCAACCTCGAGGCCGGTGCCAACAGCTTTCCGAACGACGTGGTCGAGCTGCAGCAGCTGCTCGGCGCGCCGGTCGAGAATCAGGCGATCCTTGCCGTCCCCGGCAACGGCTCACATGTTCCGATCTGGCTGCTCGGCTCCAGCCTCTACAGCGCCCAGCTCGCCGCCATGCTCGGGCTTCCCTATGCCTTCGCCTCGCATTTTGCGCCCGACATGCTGCTCGATGCGATCGCAATCTACCGCGACCGCTTCCAGCCCTCGGCAACGCTCGACAAGCCCTATGTGATGGTCGGCGTCATGGGCGCGGTGGCGGCGACGGATGAGGAGGCGCACTATCATTTCACTTCCGCCGAGCAGCAGTTCGTCAATCTGCGCCGCAATGTCCGCGGTCCGTTCCCGCGTCCGGTGGCTGATATGGAGGCGTTCTGGTCGCCGATGGAGAAGATGAACGTCGAACACACGCTGCGTTATGCCGTGGTCGGCTCGCCGGAGACGGCGGAGGCGAAACTGACAGCGTTTCTCAAGGAAACGCAGGCCGACGAGGTGATCATTTCCATGCCGATCCATGATATCGAGACACGGCTGAGATCGGTGGAGTTATTCGCGGGCCTGGGAAATTTCATGCGGGTGGCCGCATAGGTTCGCAACGGCCGTCTTAAGAGCGGAACATCCGCGAGGCGATGAGCTACCCGTCAGAAGAAGCCCGGCGTCGCAACCGGGTTCAAAGGCGGCCAACCACTCTTTCGTCATGCTCGGGCTTGTCCCGAGCATCTGCCGTGGCTGCAGTAGATCCTCGGCACAAGGCCGAAGGATGACGGCGAGTAAAGAGCAAGGTTTGTCAACAACTGAACCCGGCGCTGCAGCCGGGTTTTCTATCGGGATGTCCGAAAAACTCAGGCCGAGAGCTTGGCCAGCACTTCTTCCGAGACCTCGAAGTTGGAATAGACGTTCTGCACGTCGTCGTCATCTTCCAGGCTGTCGATCAGCTTCATCAACGACTGGGCTTTTTCCTCGTCCACCGGCACGTTGTTCTGGGCGCGCCAGACGGCCTTGACGGTTTCGGCTTCGCCGAGGCCGGATTCCAGCGCTTTCGACACTTCGCCGAGGGCTTCGAAGGCGCAGGTGATATAGTGGCCCTCTTCATCGGTCTCGACGTCGTCGGCGCCGGCTTCGATCGCGGCTTCCATCACCTTGTCGGCATCGCCGACGGAAAGCTTGTAGGTGATTTCGCCGACATGGTCGAAGGAGAAGGACACGGAGCCGGTTTCGCCGAGGGCGCCGCCGGCCTTGGTGAAGATCGAGCGGACGTTGGAGGCGGTGCGGTTGCGGTTGTCGGTCAGGGCTTCGACGATGATCGCCGTGCCGCCCGGGCCGTAACCCTCGTAACGGACTTCATCGTAGTTCTCGCCATCGGCGCCGGCTGCCTTCTTGATGGCGCGGTCGATATTGTCCTTCGGCATGGACTGGGCCTTGGCGTTCTGGATCGCCAAGCGAAGGCGGGCATTCATCGTCGGGTCGGGCAGGCCGGCTTTGGCGGCAACGGTAATTTCGCGCGCGAGCTTGGAGAACATTTTCGACCGCACGGCATCCTGACGGCCCTTGCGGTGCATGATGTTTTTAAACTGTGAATGGCCAGCCATGGCACCCCTGTTCACGTCTCATTGTTCGGAATGGGCCGCCTTATAAGAGCGAAACGGTACCCGTTCAAGGAAAAAGCGGTGGATTTGCCGCACGGTGCGCGGGCCTGCCGCCCGTTTCATTCAACCGTCAATCGCTTACGGCTGGCCAGGAAACCATGTCCGTCGCGGCGTCGGCAACGCAGCCCCTCCGTGGCGGAGGCGCACGAATAGGGTCCTCCCCTCCAGGTATCGCCATAGTCGAGAATATGATCCTCGCTGCAGCAGGCTGTATCGCCAACCATCTTGAAGATGGAGGCGCTGCCGCTTGCCGACAGGATGAGGCGGACGTAGAGCGGCTCTTTGCGATCGCAGGCAAGCTCCGGACCACCGTCTTCGGGAACATACATTTCGACGCCGCCCTTTGGCGTATAGACACAGCCGATATTCCTTGTCGGGGTGACGAAGACGATCTGGCCATTTTCGTCGGGCTTGAAGGTCTTTTCTGCCGCAAGGACCGTTGGCGCAAAGGCTGCGCAAAAAACCAAAGCCAGAATCAAATGTCTTGTTCGCATGGTGATCCTTTCTCGGCCAGGGCGCACTATCGCATATTCCCGCACGCCGAAAAGACGGCGTCGTCCACTGCCTCCGCGGGGAACAAAGGCGAAAGGATGACGTTTCAATCGAACTCCATCCAACGGAAAGGAACGGTCATGGCAAGTCTCAGCGAGGCGCGGGAGCAACCAGCACGTCAGCTTTGGGATCAGGTCAACGGCGTTCATGCCGGCATGCTCGGAATTTCCGGGCTTGATATGCACATGCAGCCGATGGCGCCGCATGCCGATCCCACCACCAACACCATCTGGTTCTTCACCAAGACCGACGCCGATATCGTCCGCGCCATCAAGCCCGGCAGCCGCGCGCATTTTTGCGTCATCGGTAAGGATCACGATTATCACGCCTGCCTCTCCGGCGTGATAGAGGTACGCCCCGACCCTTCCAAGATCGAGGAATATTGGAGTTCGATGGTAGCGGCCTGGTATGACGGCGGCAAGAAGGACCCGAAACTCACCATGCTTTCCCTGCATGTCGATGATGCCGAGATCTGGGTTTCCACCGGCAACACCCTGAAATTCGGGTGGGAGATCGCCGAGGCCAATCTCGACGACGACAAGATGCCCGACGTCGGCGTGAAACGCCACCTGCAGTTTGCCTGATACGCGGGCTTGAAGGAACCCGCCCCGGACCTTCTTACTGCACGCCTTTCATGACGTAGATCAGCGGCTTCTTCGGCAGCGTGCGCATGGAGACGGTGATGCTGTCATCGGGCGCATAAGCGACATCGAAGTCCTTGCCGAACATGGCGACGAAGGCACTGACCGGCGGGCCGCGGCGGTGCATCGGGAGGATCAGCGACGAGCGCAGCCGTTTGATGACACGGCTCATGCTGTCGGCGCCCATGGTGAGGCCGCCGTCGACCGGCACCATGACGACGTCGAGGCGGCCGATTTCGGTATAATGCGTATCCGTCAGCTCGTAATGCAGATGGCCGAGATGGCCGATGCAAAGGCCGGCAATTTCGAAGACGAAAATCGAGTTTCCATTCTGCTGCGAGCCGCCGAGGCCATAGCTGAAGCGGATATCCGTGGCGATGTTGCGGATATGGGCGTCGCCGACCACAAGATCGATCTTAGCTGCCTCGCCGGGATCATCGCTCCAGCCATGCAGCACATGCTTGATCCCCGGCTCAGGCGTCAAGGTGAAGTGGGTCGTATGAGCCTTGTTCATCGTTACGACGTCTGGAAGCGCCGCCGGCCGATACCAGCCGTTATAGTCGGTCGCGATGATGATGCCGGCGGGCGTATCGATCTCGAAAGTGGAGTGGCCGAGGAAGGTGAATTTGACGTCCTCGCCCTCGGAGACGGCAGGTGCGACCGGCTGGGCGCCGGAAAAGCTGGCGAAGGTCGCCTTGGGGATTGTCTGCGCGATCGCCTGGCACTGGCTGACGGGCGCTCGCTGTTCCTGCGCCGTTGCTTCGTGATCCGACACGATGAAAGCGGCAAGGCATGCGATCGCGAGGACAAGATGTTGCGGCCTCATGCCACCCCTCCGGCGCTTTCACGTGAATGCCGGAGAATGCGGCAAGAGGTCGCAGGGGTCCAGACCGGGGCTGCTCACATTTGCGTGTTGGAGCGGCGTCTACCGCCAGAATTCCGGCACCGTCTCCGCCAGCCGCGGGCCGAGCCGGAGCGGCGCGATCTTTTCGGCCAGTCCCGTGGCGTCGGAAATCTCGACGCCGACGCCGCAGATCGTCGCCGGGCCGCTCGCCGCTTCCATGCGGCCCTTCGGCATCTTGGAGATGAAGCGGTTGAGCGGCTCCTCCTTGTCCATGCCGAGCGAGGAATCGTAATCGCCGCACATGCCGGCATCCGACATATAGGCCGTGCCGCCATTCAGGATCTGCGCATCGGCGGTCGGCACATGAGTATGCGTGCCGACGACGAAACTGGCGCGGCCGTCGACGAAATGGCCGAAACACTGTTTCTCGCTGGTCGCTTCCGCATGGAAATCGAAGATGATTGCATCGGCCTGCTCCTTCAGCGGGCAGGCGTCGAGGATCACCTCCGCCGATTTGAAGGGATCGTCGAGTTCCGGATGCATGAAGACCCGGCCCATGACATTGGCGACGAGCACGCGCGCGCCGTTCCTGGCATAGAAAAGGCCGGAGCCGCGGCCGGGCGTGCCTTGGGGATAGTTGGCCGGCCGCAGAAACTGATCGTGGCGCCCCGCAAAGGCGACCGCTTCCTTCTGGTCCCAGACGTGATTGCCGGTCGTTACCACATCTGCGCCGGCATTGATCGTCTCCAGAAAAATGTCCTCGGTGATGCCGAAGCCGCCGGCGGCGTTCTCGCCGTTGACGATGACGAAATCCAGCCGGAGGTCGGAGATCAAGCCGGGGAGGCGGTCCCAAACCGCCGTGCGTCCCGTCTTGCCGACCATGTCACCCAAAAAAAGCAGCCGCATTCCCTATCCAATCCAAGAGGCAAAAAAGCGCAGGCCGCTTTCTGTCAGGATGGCATCCAGGCTTATGTCATGCGGCTCGTCGGGCACATGTGCCACTTCCTGGCAGTCGAATGCAATGCCGATCAGCTTCGGATGCAGGCGTTTCTCTCTTAGCCGGCTGATGGCGCGGTCGTAGTAGCCGGCGCCGTAGCCGATGCGATGGCCACGGATATCGAAGGCCGAAAGCGGCACCAGCATGATCTCGGGATCGAGAATGTCGGCCTCCGCGCCGGGAGCCACTGTGCCGAAGCCGGTCTCGATGAGAGGCACGTCTTGCGTCAGTTCCCGAAAGGCGATGGTCTGCTTGTCGAGGATCGCCGGCACGCACAGCCGCGCGCCGCGCGCTGCAAACCGGGCCATCAGCGGCCGCAGATCGGCCTCGGACCGGATCGGCAGGAAACCGGAGACGATCGTGCCCGGCGCAAAGGCGACAGCCTCGCCGGCATGATCTGCCATTGCAAGGCTTTTGGAGATACGCTCCTCAGGAGAGATGGCGTCCCGGGCGGCCAGCCGTTCATTGCGCAACTGCGCTTTCAGTTCTCGTGCGGTCATTCGATCTGCCAGATGTGAAAGGTTCGGCCGAGCATAGACGGCTGGAGGTCCGATGCAAATGCAGGGTGCGACAGGAGCGCAGCGGTTTCACGCCGTGTCAGCCGCGGCCGCGATCGTCAGGGGATGCCTATCGCTCCTGCGTCGATTCGTGTGCCGACGTCGGCAGCGCGACGGCCATTCGCCGCATTGTTTCCTCGAACAGAGGAGTTCCGCCCGGCATCCAACCGAGCGCGCGGATTTTCGCCGTGCTCATCGGAGTGAGCGCTTTGCTGTCGGCCGGAGCTGGCAGCGCATGACGACAGTCCGTCTCACGGCGGATGGGTGCAAGGATGTCGCGGGTGTCGACGACGATGTCCGACACGTTGAAGATCTCGCCGGAGATGCGGGTGCTTTCCGTCTCCAGCATCAGCCGCACCGCGCGCCCGAGGTCACGGCCGTGAACCTCCGTGCCTGCGCGGGGAGCGACTGGCCGGCCGGCGCGATAATCGTCGATGAGGCCGTCCCATTTGTTTGGCGAGAGATCGCCATAGATGCCGGTCGTCCTCAGACTGACGCCGGCAAAACCCGGAGTCGAGAGGTGGGTCAGCGCGCCTTCGGCGTCGAGTTTGATCTGGCCGTAGAGCGTCTCCGGCTTCGGCAGCGTCGTTTCTGTGAGCTCGGTTCCGGGCGGATGTTCGCCGTAGGCAGCGCGGCTGGACAGGAAGACGCAGCGGCGCGTGCCGGCACGTTTGGCAGCTTCGAAAAGCCGGACGGTGCCGTCGAGGTTCAACCTGTGGAAGGTCGTCGGATCGTCGCCTTCGCCGCCGCGATATTTGCCGGGAACATGGCTGAAGGCGGCGTGGACGAAGAAATAGGCGTCGTCGAAAATGTCGATCTGATCCTGGTCGGGATCGAGGGAGAGCGCTGCGAACTCGACCGGGCGGGAGAAGAGGCTGGGATGCGGCGCCCGGCGGCCGCCGACGACCACCTGATAGCCGGCGGTCAGTAGCTCCTCGACGACATAGCGGCCGACGAGACCCGTTCCGCCGGATACCAATACCTTCATGCTGCCCCTTCCGGATTGTCCAGCGCCGCGATCTCCGGCACATCGCTATCATTGTGGAAGCGATACCACAAATCGATCAAGGGTTGTAACCGTACTGCCTTGGGGTGATCCTTTTCCCACGGTTTTTCATATTGGTAGTGCAGGATCGAAATTCTCTTCCAGTCCCAGAGCGCCGGCATGGTGAACCATACATATTGCAGCATGTTGAAATAGACCGGCAGGCCGTGCCAATCCGGGAAGAAGGTCTCAAGAAAGGTCTGATCGGTGCGGCGCCAGAAGACTTCCGGCGTGTCGAGCCTTTCGAGCATGTGCCGGAACGTGTCATGCGACGGCGTTGCGACGAAAACGCCGGAATTCATCCGGCGGAAGTCGGCGATGCTTTCGTAGACATTGGGGGCGGCGGAAAATTCCGGATAGAAGAAGAGCCTGTCGACGTTTTTCAGCACCAGGGCATCGGCATCGATGAAGACGCAGCGCTCGTATTCGACGAGCTGCCAGAGCCTGAGCTTGCAGAAATTGTCGAGCGGCGAATGGAACGCCGGCTTGCGGCCCTTGGTGAAAGGCGCTGCGGAATGAAGTTGGCCGCGGGCGTGGCGTTCGTTGAAGACGTCGGAGAGCGGCAGATGCTCGACCTCGATCAGGCGGCAGCCGAGAGCTTCCAAGGGCGCGAGGGCGGCTGCATCGACGCCACTGGTATGGAGGACGACGATATCGGCGGTGGTGCCGGTTCGTCGCAAGGATCGGGCAAGCGCAGTCGCACCAATGGCGTAGTCGGCGTTGGTGACAAGGGTGACGTAGGCGAAACGGTGGCGTGGCTGTGTGGTCACGTGCGCCATCACCGCCCTAATGAATCATCCGGCGAGGTGTGTCTCTGTACACCGGCGGCGAGTTTGGCGAGAACGCCAGCCCCACTCGCCGTCATCCCAGGCCTTGAGCCTGGGATCCCTGCGACTGCTGCTGACGGAGGCGGTGTGGATGCTCGGCTCAGGGCCGAGCATGACGGAGGGTGGGGTGGGGGGAAGGAGTCATTCACAACGCAGACGCCGGTATCACGGAGGCCATCTGCCAGCGAAACCAGGCAATGCCGGTCACGGCTTAAACTAACTTGTTGAGGGAGTTTTATTGCGTCCTTCAATGCGAATTCGCTCCTGCTCATGACACCGATTTCAGCCGCTTGCCTTCCGGATCGTGGTTGATCGTCGCGGCAATATCCCTCGTCCAGGCGGAGACGGCCGGCACGCGGGCGCGGTCGACGCGGTAGGCAAAATTCTTCGCGACGTCGACGATCTCGCCGAGCAGGCCGGCCTCCAGAGTGATCGGTTCGAGGCCGAGATCGAGGAATTTTTCGTTGCGGACGATCAGCTCGTTTTCGGCGACTTCCTTGCGCGGATTTGGCAGCCAGGCAATCGTGGCGCCGCTGATCTTGGCGATCATCTCGGCAAGGTCGCGCACCCGGTGGGTCTCCGTCATCTGATTGAAGATCTCGACGCGGGCGCCGCGGGCAGGAGGATTCTGCAGTGCCAGCTCAATGCAGCGCACCGAATCCTGGATATGGATGAAGGCGCGGGTCTGGCCGCCGGTGCCGTGCACGGTCAGCGGATAGCCGATCGCCGCCTGAATGAGGAAGCGGTTCAGCACCGTGCCGTAATCGCCGTCGTAGTCGAAACGGTTGATGAGCTGCGCGTGGCGTCGCGTCTGTTCGGTATGCGTGCCCCAGACGATGCCCTGGTGCAGGTCGGTGATCCGCAAGCTGTCGTTCTTGGCGTAGAACTGGAAGAGAAGTTGATCCAGGCACTTGGTCATGTGATAGATCGAGCCGGGATTGGCGGGATAAAGAATCTCCTGGCTGACCGTCTTGCCGCCCGCTGTTTCGATGCCGACCGGCAGATAGCCTTCGGGAATCGCTGCGCCCACAGTCGAATAGCCGTAGACGCCCATGGTGCCGAGATGGATGAGGTGGGCGTCGAGGCTGAGCTCGGTCAGTGCGTTCAAGAGGTTATGTGTGGCGCTGACATTGTTGTTGACTGTGTAATTCTTGTGGCGGTCGCTCTTCATCGAATAGGGAGCGGCGCGCTGCTCGGCGAAATGGATGATGGCATCGGGCCGGTGCTCGGAAAGCCATTTCTTCAGGAGCTCATAATCCTTGGCAAGGTCGATCAGATTGAAGTGGATGCGGCGTCCCGTCTCCGCATGCCAGATGCGGGTGCGTTCCTGGATCGAATCCATCGGCGTCAGCGATTGAACGCCAAGTTCGGTGTCGATCCAGCGGCGCGAGAGATTGTCGAGGACATGGATGTCATGACCGGCGTCGGAAAGGTGGAGCGAGGTGGGCCAACCAATGAAACCGTCTCCGCCCATAACCGCAATTTTCATCACATCGTCTCCTGATCAATCTCATTTATCGGGAATAGTTAGGAATTATGACAATCATTCAATGCTTGTCGCTCGGGCATTCATTGCTTGCCTGTCGAGAAGCGTTGCGCCAAAGAGGGCACCGGAGTTTGGAGAAAATTATGACGGAACGCCCTTTTTCCATCTCGGGAGAGCTGACCGAGACCGGACACCGCCTCGTCCAGCGGGTCTATTATGAAGATACGGATTTCTCCGGCCTGGTCTATCACGCCCGCTATTTGCATTTCCTGGAGCGCGGCCGCACCGATTATTTGCGCTGCCTCGGCGTCGAGCAGCGCGAGCTCGTCAGCGCCGACGAGGAGGGGCTTGTCTTCGTCGTCCATCGCATGGAGATCGACTTCAAGAGCCCGGCGCGCATGGACGACGTGCTGACGATCCTGACGCACACGGAAAAGGCCGGCGGCGCCAAGATGGTGCTCAACCAGCAGATCCGTTGCGGCGAGATGCTGCTGATTTCAGCCAAGGTGATCATCGCCGTCATCAACGCCAAGGGGCGGCCGAGAAGGCTGCCGGAAACGCTGGCGGCGAAATTCCTGGAGGGCAGCATGCCGCTATAGCGCCGAATCGTTCGAAATTCGGCCTTGTCAAAACTTGAGCTTTATGGGAAGGAATTCCTCCCGCTGCGGGATGGCGCTCTTCGGCAGCCGGACCTCGCTTTGTTCAAGTAATCCATGGAATAAAACCTTGCGAATACAGGCTTGCTGTCACAGTCCGGCACTAACGATCTATTAACCATAATAGTGTCTTACTGGGAAAGTCGGAGTTTGTGCGGTGCACGCCTTCCTTTGACCAAATTTGACGGCAAGAAGGCGGAAGATGAGCTTGGAAGCTTGACCAGGGCTTTGGGCGGCGGCCGCCGGACACTTCTTGCGAGATCACTTTGTGCCGCCCGGTCCAGCACCGGGCGTTTGGATTCGGGGATTTTGGATCAATGGAACAAGTAGGATTGGCAGCAGCCACGACGGACGTCAGCCTCTGGTCGCTTTTCATGCAGGCCGGCATCGTCGTCAAGCTCGTCATGCTCGGGCTCATCGCAGCCTCTGTGTGGACCTGGGCGATCGTCATCGACAAATACCTGGCCTATGGCCGCGCACGCCGCCAGTTCGACAAGTTCGAACAGGTGTTCTGGTCGGGACAGTCGCTGGAAGAACTCTATCGCTCCCTGTCGGAGCGCAACAACACCGGCCTGGCGTCGATCTTCGTCGCGGCCATGCGCGAGTGGAAGAAATCCTTCGAACGCGGCGCCCGCTCGCCGATCGGCCTGCAGATGCGTATCGACCGTGCGATGGACGTGACGCTCGCCCGTGAAACAGAATATCTCGGCGCCCGTCTCGGGTCGCTTGCGACGATCGGTTCGGCCGGTCCGTTCATCGGCCTGTTCGGCACGGTCGTCGGTATCATGACCTCGTTCCAGGCGATCGCCGGCTCTAAGTCGACCAATCTCGCGGTCGTGGCGCCCGGTATCGCCGAAGCGCTGCTCGCCACCGCGATCGGCCTTGTCGCCGCTATTCCGGCGGTTATCGCCTATAACAAGTTCTCCGCCGATGCCGGCAAGCTCTCGGCGCGCATGGAAGGTTTCGCGGACGAATTCTCCGCCATACTTTCGCGCCAGATCGACGAGAAGCTGCAGCCGCGTGCTGCCGCTCAGTAACCAACGGAGTATTCTGACATGGGTATGGCTGTTGGAGGCAATGGCGGCGGGGGCGGTGGACGCCGCCGTCGCGGCGGTCGGAATAGGGCCGTCATCTCCGAAATCAACGTGACGCCGCTCGTCGACGTCATGCTGGTGCTTCTGATCATCTTCATGGTCGCCGCACCGATGATGACCGTCGGCGTGCCGATCGACCTGCCGGAAACGCAGGCCAAAGCATTGAATTCCGAGACGCAGCCGATCACTATTTCCGTCAAGAACGACGGGGAGGTGTTCTTGCAGGAAACCCCGATCCCGGCCGCCGAGATCGCCGCCAAGCTCGAGGCGATCGCCACCACCGGTTATAACGAACGCATCTTCGTGCGCGGCGACGCAACGGCGCCTTACGGCGTCATCGCCGACGTCATGGCGCGCATCCAAGGCGCCGGCTTCAAGAATATCGGCCTGGTGACGCAGCAGAAGAAGGACCAATAGCGTTCAAGATGAAGACCAGCGTCGTCACATCTGCTGTTCTGCACTGCCTGGTGCTCACCTGGGCGATGGTGTCGCTGAGCGCCCCGGAATCCTTCAAGGTGGAGGATTTCGAGGCGATGCCGGTCGATCTCGTGCCGGTGGAATCCATTACCCAGATGCAGCAGGGCGACAAGAAGGCGCCGAAGAAGGAGACGTCTGCGCCAGTGCCGACGACACGGCCGCCGATCGCGCAGCCGGCCGAAAACGCCGGCGACAACAATGTCGACCTGAAGACGCCGCCGGTGCCGAACGCCAAGCCGAGCAACAGCGAGGCGGCTGCCGCCAATTCCAGCGAAAAGCCGCAGCCGCAGGTCGATCCCAAGCCGAACGACGTCAAGGAAGTCAACAAGGAAGAGACCGAGGTCGAGCAGCCGAAGGAAGTTGCTTCCATTCCGCCGCCGAAGCCGGTTGAAGTGACGCCGCCGAAGCCCGAGGAAAAGCCGCCGGAAGAACAGGCCAAGCCTGAGGAGCCGCCGAAGCCGGATGCGGAAGCATTGCCGGACAAGGTGCCGACGCCGGTCGTCAAGCCGCAGGTAAAGCCGCCGGAGCCGCAGAAGGCTGCTGAAAAGCCGCCGGAAAAGACTCCAGACCAGCCGAAGGCTGCGGAAAAACCGACGGACAAGAAAAAGGCCGACAAGAAACAGGAAGTAGCGAAATCCGCCTCGTCAATGAAGAGCGATTTCAACGCGGATGAGATTTCGATCTTGCTGAACAAGACCGATCCTTCGGCCGGCGGCGCCAAGCGCTCGACCCAGGAGGCATCGCTCGGTGCGAAGAAGAGCAATGGTGGCTCCAAACTCAGCCAGAGCGAAGAAGACGCGATGCGCAGTTTGATCGAAAGTAATTGGCTCGTGACGCCTGGAATGGAGGGACTTTCCGGCCTGGTGATTACGGTTAAGTTCAAACTGGGTAAAGATGGTAGCATTATTGGTCAGCCGGAGGTGGGATCGTCTGGTGGAAGCAGCAGTGATTCCACCCGCCGTGCGCTAGAGAGCGCTGCTTACCGTGCCGTGATGAAATCCGCGCCTTCTTTTTCCTCGACCCTTCCGATGGACAAATATGACGCTTGGAGTGAGGTCGTCCTCAACTTCGATGCGAGCAGCCTAGGAATTTAGATGCAACGGAACTTGTCCCATATTGCGAAGGTTGTCGGGACGCTGACGTTTTTGATGGTCGCTTTCGCGTTCGCCCCTGCTGGAAATGCGGAGACGAGGGCCGGAGGAAAAAACGAATCGAAAAGACCTGTTTTGAGTATTGCGGCCATTGATGCGATGAGAGAGGCCGTCACAGATCGTTTTATCCTCCCTGGTAACTTGAAGGATGCGGCTAGTGTTCAACTGCGAGTTCATGTGCGCCTCGATCAGAATGGTCGCGTTGCCCGCGCCCCCGAGGTGGATGTCAGTGGTGGCAGTGAACATACAAGAGATATCATGACTAAGGCCGCTCTTCGCGCAGTTATCGGCGCAGCCCCTTACGTGATGCTCCCAAAAGACAAATACGATGCCTGGAAGGAAGTCATTTTGAACTTCGACACCAGCGCTTTTACCCAATAAGATGCTGAAAGGCTTGTTTGATATGGTCAAGTGTTCCCTCATCCGCGCTCTGATGGTCATTGCAGGCCTGATTGGGGTCGCAGCCTTTACGACGCCGGCTAATGCGGTGCTCACTCTCGATCTTCGGAAGGGCAACATCCAGCCGCTGCCGATTGCAGTGACGGACTTCCAGGGCGACATGGGCGCGCAGGTCTCGCAAGTCATCGCCGCCGATTTACAGCGATCCGGTCTGTTCGCGCCGATCAACAAGAGCGCTTTCATCGAGAAAATATCCAATCCGGACGCTTCGCCGCGGTTCGAGGACTGGAAGGTCATCAATGCACAGGCGCTGGTCACCGGCCGGGTTACCAAGGAAGCAGATGGCCGTCTTCGCGCCGAATTCCGACTCTGGGACCCGTTCGCCGGGCAGCAGATGACCGGTCAGCAGTTCTTTACCCAGCCGGAGAACTGGCGCCGTGTCGCCCACATCATCGCCGATGCGATCTACAAGCAGATCACCGGTGAAGAAGGCTATTTCGACACCCGCGTCGTCTTCGTCTCCGAATCCGGGACCAAGCAGCAGCGCAAGCGGCAGCTGGCGATCATGGACCAGGATGGCTTCAACGTGCGCATGCTGACCGACGGCAGCGACCTGGTGCTGACGCCGCGCTTCTCGCCCAACCGGCAGGAAGTCACTTACATGTCCTTCGCCAACCAGCAGCCGCGGGTCTATCTGCTGCAACTCGAAACCGGGCAGCGCGAGGTCGTCGGCAACTTCCCGGGCATGACGTTCTCGCCGCGCTTTTCGCCGGATGGGCAGAAGGTGATCATGAGCCTGCAGCAGGAAGGCAATTCCAACATCTATACGATGGACCTGCGCTCGCGCACGACGACGCGGCTGACCTCGACGGCGGCAATCGACACTTCGCCCTCCTATTCGCCCGATGGTGCCCGCGTCAGCTTCGAAAGCGACCGCGGCGGCAAGCCGCAGATCTACGTGATGAATGCCGATGGTTCCGGCCAGACCCGTATTTCCTTCGGCGACGGCTCCTATTCGACGCCGGTCTGGTCGCCGCGCGGCGATCTCATCGCCTTCACCAAGCAGTCCGGCGGCAAGTTCTCGATCGGCGTGATGAAGCCGGACGGTTCGGGCGAGCGCATCCTGACGACCGGCTTCCACAATGAGGGCCCGACTTGGGCGCCGAACGGCCGCGTGCTGATGTTCTTCCGCCAGGCGGCAGGTGCCGGCGGTCCGCAGCTCTATTCGATCGACCTGACCGGTTACAACGAGCAGCTTGTGAAGACACCAACCTACGGTTCCGACCCGGCTTGGTCGCCGCTTCTGGAGTAGCAGGCGCGGCAATGCCTTCATGTCGCCTCAGAATCATGGAAACCGGGCGACTACGGGACAAATCAGTAAATTGTTAACCATAATCTTTGAGGGGCGGTTAACCGAGTGCGGTTACTGTCCGGAAACCCTGAAATCGCAAGGAGACCCGGCCATGAGCCGAATTCACACCCCGGCAATGAGCCGCATGCAGAATTTCGCCCGCAACCCCGTCATGATCGCGCTTCTCGCCGGTCTCGCGCTCGCAAGCTGCGCCAAGAAGCCGCCGAACAGCGCTGGTGAACTCGGCCTTGGCGCCGGCGCGGGTGGTGCCGCAACGCCAGGTTCGGCACAGGACTTCACGGTCAATGTCGGCGACCGCATCTTCTTCGATACCGACTCCTCGTCGATCCGCGCCGATGCCTCGCAGACGCTCGACCGTCAGGCGCAGTGGCTCGCCCGTTACCCGAACTACCAGATCACCGTCGAAGGTCATGCCGACGAACGCGGCACGCGCGAATACAACCTGGCGCTCGGCGCCCGACGTGCTGCCGCCGCCAAGGATTACCTCGCTTCGCGCGGCGTTCCGGCGCAGCGCATGAAGACGATCTCCTACGGCAAGGAACGCCCAGTCGCCGTCTGCGACGATATTTCCTGCTGGTCGCAGAACCGCCGCGCGGTCACCGTGCTCGGCGGTGCCGGCATGTAATTTGCCGATATCATTCGTTTCTGGAAGGCGGTTCCGTCAGGGGCCGCCTTTTCTTTTTGACCACACTTTGGCCAGACTCCGTTGCTTTTTGACAGCAATTGGAAAAGTCTCCTGTTCGTGCCTCAAGGCGCGAAGAATCACTGGGACAGGACGATACATATGAAGAAACTTGTCGTGGCAGGCATGCTGTGCCTCGCGGCTGTGACCGGGAGCGAACGGGCGGCCTATTCGGCCTCGTTCTTCGGGCTGCATCTGGGCGGCCGATCCGCGGAAAACCAGGCGGCGGCGCCCGTTATCAAGGTGCAGAGCGGCGACGCCGAGGTTCGCGTGCAGCAGCTCGAAGAGCAGCTGCGACAGCTGAACGGCCGAATCGAGGAGATGAGCTTCCAGCTGCTGCAGATGCAGGAGACGATCCGCAAGCAGCAGGAAGACAATGAATTCCGCTTCCAGCAGCTTGAAAAAACCGGTTCCGGCGGTGGTGGCGCCAAGGCGCCTGTCAAGAAGAGCGAGACTGATGCCGCTCCGGCAGCGTCCGGTGGCGATGATGTCGCGAGAGTGATCCAAGCACCGCAGGGAGCCGAAACGGCTCCCTCCACCGATGTGCCTGATAATACCGGCCTCGGCCAGCCGCCGAAGCAGCTCGGCTCGATCGACTTCGATCAGAACGGCAACCCGATCGGCGGAACCGTCGACGAAAATGCCACCATCGGCTCCGGCCCCATTCCCGATGCCAATGGCCGCACACCCCAGCAGACGGCCTCGCTCGGCAGTGAGGCGGATCAGTACAAGGCAGCGTACGGCCACGTCCTGTCAGGCGATTACGGCACTGCAGAGCAGGAATTCAACCAGTACATCGCCCGTTACCCGAGCAGCGCGCGGGCCGCTGACGCCAATTTCTGGCTCGGCGAAGCGCTCTATTCGCAGGGTAAATATAACGAGGCGGCCAAGACTTTCCTCAACGCTCACCAGAAATACGGCAGCTCGGAAAAGGCGCCGGAAATGCTGCTGAAACTTGGCATGTCGCTTGCGGCCCTCGATAATAAGGAGACGGCTTGCGCGACGCTGCGCGAGGTCTCGAAGCGCTATCCGAAGGCGTCACGCGCCGTCATAAGCAAGGTTGCGAGCGAACAAAAACGCCTCGCCTGCTAAGGTCTTCCGGAATGTCTCCGGAAGCCGCATCGCCTCAAGCGGCAATCCTCCAGCTCCTCGAATCGCTTCAAAGTCCTGCGCGCCTTCTCGTCGCGATATCGGGCGGCAGCGATTCCACCGGCCTGCTTCTCCTCCTCGACGAAGCCGTGAAGGCCGCGCCTCATCGCAAGATTTCACTCTGTGCTGCCACTGTCGATCACCGGCTGCGGGCCGGCTCCGCGGACGAAGCGCAACAGGTCGCCGCGCTCTGTGCATCGCTCGGCATTCCCCATATCATCGCAGTCTGGCAGGGCGAAAAGCCGAAAACCGGCATCATGGCCGCGGCCCGCGGGGCTCGCTACGACCTCTTGGCGGAATCGGCAGAGAGGCTCGGCGCCAGTCTCATCGTCACCGGCCATACGCTCGACGATCAGCGCGAAACATTGCACATGCGCGGCGTGCGAACGGAGCAGCTTTCATCAGGCATCGCCGATGCGGTGCTTTTCGATCGGCGGTTCTGGATTTTGCGGCCGCTTCTCTTTTCCAGCCGGACAGATATCCGCGCTTTTCTCAAAGATCAGGGTGTTTCGTGGATCGACGACCCCAGCAATGAGGATGTGAAATACGAGCGCGTGCGGGTGCGCCGGCAGCTATCCGCCGATCGAGCGACGGAGACGGATATTCGCGCGGCCTGGGAAGCGCGGCTGGCTCTGTCGTTGCGCGCCGCCGAATGGCTGGACCGCCATTTCAGGCTTCATGGCGGCCTGCTTGGGCAGGTATCTGTTGATGGTTTGCGGCAGGATCGCGCAGTTCTGGACTATGCGCTCGGCCGTCTGACAGCCGTCTTCGGCGGGCAGGCATTCGTGCCGGGGAGGGCGCATATGGAGCGCCTTCTCTCGTTTGTCACCGGCGGGGAACCGGGGCGGATGACTACCGGTCGAGTCGTGTTCGATCGCAGGCGTGACGGGATTTATTTGGCGCGGGAGAGCCGGGGGATTGTACCGATGATTTTGCGGCCGGGAGAGGCGGGGGTGTGGGATGGGAGGTTTGAAGTCGTAAACGGTTCCGGAGCGACCGTAAGGATAGAAGCGCAGGCCACCAGCTCCTCCCTCATTCCTGTGTCCTCAGGGCTTCGCCCGAGGGATGTCACAGGAATCCATTCACCGCGCGTCGCCGCGGTGAATGACTCGACAATAAGTAGTGAGTCTTCCGCGCCCAAGGACCTGGGCGCCCTGGATTCCTGTGACGAGCACAGGAATGAGGGGGAGTGGAGCAGGGGCCTGCCCAAGGCGGCATGGAAACGTGCCGTCGCCTCAGCGCCGGCTTTTTCCGTCGATGGAGACCCCCTATCTCGGGAATCTGTCGGCTCGATCCATCTGACGTCCTATTTCGCACCCTTCGACCGCTTTTTGACACGATTTGATTTCATCTTTGCCGATAGGCTTTCGGCGGTTTTCGCGATGGCGCCCTATGCGGGACTGCCTTTAAGAAGTATTGACGGAAAAACCATCTGACCTGGGGGATTGCCTTGGCAACAGCACGGCGCAACCCTATGTTAGAATGAATAAGACGGTCGCCATGAGGCGGCTGTCCCAGTGCTGGGGAGTTCAATGAACCCTAACTTACGTAATTTTGCCTTGTGGGCGATCATCGCGCTTCTGCTGATCGCCCTGTTCAGTATGTTTCAGACGGCGCCGGCGCAGACGGGCTCCCGCGAAATCCCTTATTCGCAGTTTCTGCGTGAGGTCGATGCGGGCCGGGTGAAGGATGTCGTGGTCACGGGCAACCGTGTTTCCGGAAGCTATGTTGAAAACGGCACCACCTTTCAGACCTACTCCCCTGTAATCGACGACAGCCTGCTCGATCGCCTGCAGCAGAAGAATGTCCTGGTTTCCGCCCGTCCGGAAACGGATGGTTCCTCGGGGTTTCTGAGCTATCTCGGCACGCTCCTGCCGATGCTTCTCATTCTCGGGGTCTGGCTGTTTTTCATGCGGCAGATGCAAGGGGGCTCACGCGGCGCGATGGGCTTTGGCAAGTCCAAGGCCAAGCTTCTGACCGAAGCGCATGGCCGCGTGACCTTCGATGATGTCGCCGGCGTCGACGAGGCCAAGCAGGATCTCGAAGAAATCGTCGAATTCCTGCGTGATCCGCAGAAATTCCAGCGTCTCGGCGGCAAGATCCCGCGCGGCGTGCTGCTCGTCGGCCCTCCGGGTACCGGCAAGACGCTGCTCGCCCGCTCGGTCGCCGGTGAAGCCAATGTGCCATTCTTCACGATTTCCGGTTCCGACTTCGTCGAAATGTTCGTCGGCGTCGGCGCAAGCCGCGTACGCGACATGTTCGAACAGGCGAAGAAGAATGCGCCCTGCATCATCTTCATCGACGAAATCGATGCGGTCGGCCGCCATCGCGGCGCCGGTCTCGGCGGCGGCAACGACGAGCGCGAGCAGACGTTGAACCAGCTGCTGGTCGAAATGGACGGCTTCGAGGCGAATGAAGGCGTAATCCTGATCGCCGCCACCAACCGTCCCGACGTTCTCGACCCGGCGCTGCTGCGTCCCGGCCGTTTCGACCGGCAGGTCGTGGTGCCGAACCCTGACATCGTCGGGCGCGAGCGCATCCTCAAGGTGCATGCCCGCAATGTGCCGCTGGCGCCGAATGTCGATCTCAAGGTTCTCGCCCGCGGCACGCCCGGTTTCTCCGGCGCCGACCTGATGAACCTCGTCAACGAAGCCGCCCTGATGGCCGCCCGCCGCAACAAGCGTGTGGTCACCATGCAGGAATTCGAGGACGCCAAGGACAAGATCATGATGGGCGCCGAGCGCCGCTCCTCGGCGATGACCGAGGCGGAGAAGAAGCTCACCGCCTATCACGAAGCAGGCCACGCCATCACCGCGCTCAATGTCGCTGTCGCCGATCCGCTGCACAAGGCGACGATCATTCCGCGCGGCCGTGCGCTTGGCATGGTCATGCAGCTTCCCGAGGGCGACCGCTACTCGATGAGCTACAAGTGGATGGTGTCGCGCCTCTGCATCATGATGGGCGGCCGTGTCGCCGAAGAACTCACCTTCGGCAAGGAGAACATCACGTCGGGTGCCTCCTCCGACATCGAGCAGGCGACCAAGCTTGCCCGCGCCATGGTCACCCAGTGGGGCTTCTCCGATCAGCTCGGTCAGGTCGCCTATGGCGAGAACCAGCAGGAGGTGTTCCTCGGCCACTCGGTTTCGCAGTCGAAGAACGTGTCGGAAGCGACCGCGCAGAAGATCGACAATGAAGTCCGCCGCCTGATCGACGAGGCCTATACGCAGGCCCGTACGATCCTGACGGAAAAGCACGACGAATTCGTCGCTCTCGCCGAAGGCCTGCTGGAATATGAGACCCTGACCGGCGAAGAGATCAAGGCGCTGATTCGCGGCGAGAAGCCGTCTCGCGATCTCGGCGACGACTCACCGCCGAGCCGTGGTTCGGCCGTGCCGAAGGCCGGCGCGCGGCCTGCGACCAAGGGCGACGAGCCCGAAGCCGGCCTCGAACCGCAGCCGCATTGAGCCGCCAACGCCATATTGAACAAGGCCGGATTTCCCAAGCGGGAGATCCGGCCTTTTCTATTGGTAACGGGATATAATCATTTTTCTTGCTAATTTACGTGCCGATCGCCGCATTTTGTGGCATTCCGCTGAATTAAGGCAAGCATGAATCACGCTCCTGGATTGACGACATTCCATTGAAGCCAGATTCGCTTGGAACGGTGCGCTGCCTTGAATGGCGCGCGGAAAGTGCAGGAGTGTAGATGAAAAGACGCTATTTCGGGACCGACGGCATTCGCGGCCAATCCAATGTCTTCCCGATGACACCGGATCTCGCCATGCGGGTCGGCATCGCCGCCGGCACGATCTTCCGTCGCGGCAACCATCGCCATCGCGTTGTGATCGGCAAGGATACGCGCCTTTCCGGCTATATGCTCGAAAACGCCATGGTCGCGGGTTTCACCGCCGCCGGCCTCGATGCCTTCATTCTCGGCCCGATCCCGACGCCTGCGGTCGCCATGCTGACCCGTTCGCTGCGCTGCGATATCGGCGTGATGATCTCGGCTTCGCACAATCCCTACGAGGACAACGGCATCAAGCTGTTCGGCCCCGATGGCTATAAGCTGTCCGACGACATCGAGGCCGAGATCGAGGATTTGCTCGAAAAGGACCTAAGCACGCAGCTCGCCAAGTCCGATGACATCGGCCGCGCCAAGCGCGTCGACGGCGTGCATGACCGTTATATCGAACACGCCAAACGCACCCTGCCGCGCGACGTGACCCTGCAGGGCCTGCGGATCGCGATCGACTGCGCCAACGGCGCTGCCTATAAGGTGGCGCCTGCCGTGCTCTGGGAGCTCGGCGCCGACGTCGTCACCATCGGCAACGAGCCGAACGGCACCAATATCAATCTCAATTGCGGCTCCACCAGCCCGGTCGCGCTGCAGAAGAAGGTCGACGAGGTGCGTGCCGATATCGGCATCGCGCTCGATGGCGATGCAGACCGCGTCATCATCATCGATGAGAATGGTTCGATCGTCGACGGCGATCAGCTGATGGCCGTCATTGCCGAGAGCTGGGCCGAGAGCCAGCAGCTGCGTGGTAATGGCATCGTCGCCACTGTCATGTCCAACCTCGGCCTCGAGCGCTTTCTTGACGAGCGCGGCATGGCGCTCGCCCGCACGAAGGTCGGCGACCGTTATGTCGTCGAGCATATGCGCCAGCACAATTACAATGTCGGCGGTGAGCAGTCGGGCCATATCGTGTTGTCGGATTACGGCACGACGGGCGACGGCCTGGTTGCCGCGCTTCAAATCCTTGCCGCCGTCAAACGCACCGGCAGGACCGTCAGCGAGGTCTGCCGCCGCTTCGAGCCGGTGCCGCAGCTCTTGCGCAATGTCCGCATCAGCGGGGGCAAGCCGCTGGAGGATATCCAGGTGCAGAAGGCGATCGCCGATGCCGAAGCCGAGCTTGCGAAGACGGGACGGCTTGTCATCCGCCCCTCCGGCACCGAGCCGCTGATCCGCGTCATGGCTGAGGGCGACGATCGCGCCCAGATCGAGCGCATCGTCAACGAGTTGATCGGCACCATTTCAAACGTCCGTACCGCTGCCTGATTTTCTGAGGGCAGATCGGGCTCGGCGACATGGTTGGGCGTTTGCACCGATACTCAGAGAATGAACGAGGCCCCTCCCTCCGCCCTCATCCTGAGGTGCCCCGAAGGGGGAGGTCGGCCACCGGGCGCTATCCAAATTCGGCGGGCTGTAAGTGCCCAGCCGCCCGCCCCCGTCCTTCGAGGCCCCTGCTGGGCACCTCAGGATGAGGGCTAATCGGTGTGCCGTGTGGCTGAAGGATAGACCGGCGTGCTTTGCTCGTGAAGATTCGTTCGACACTACGCTCTACGGCAGAAAATCTAGCGCAAGTGCCCATCCAACCTGACCGAGTCAGTTTATGCGGGGAATGGCATTGTCTGGTTTCGCTAGCGGATGACCTCCCTACACCCGCGTCTACGGTGCGAGTGGCTCCTTCGGCCCAACCCCACCACCGTCATGCTCGGCCTTGAGCCGAGCATCCACGCCGGATCCATCAGCAACAGTGCCATGGATCCCAGGCTCAAGGCCTGGGATGACGGAGAGTGTGGTTGGCGTTTTGGTCAAACTCGCTGTCAGCGTACAGAGGGATACCACAACGGGTGGTTCATCACGCCGGCACCTACTACACGCTCCATCATCCTGTGCTCGTCACAGGAATCGAGCCACGGCGTGTCGCCGCCGGGAATGACTCCTATACGATTAAGGGAGTTTCCCGCGCCAAGGACTTGGGCGCATTGGATTGCTGTGACGAGCAGAGGAATGAGGCTGGGGTGAGCGTCCTAGCCGGATGATATTGCATGCCGCGTCACAGCCGGACGAGGATATGGGAAGAGCTAGCACGCAAAGCAGCCCAAACGCCTCGTCACGTCATAACTTCAAAGGACGTTACCGCGACAATCGAAGTTTCCTCTACATGAAGCTTCAAGATCTACAGTAAATAATCGTGGTTAAGCAGCTTTTAACGTTTCCGGTTCATTATCCATACGAAGCGTATCAGATTGGCGGCGACTTGAGCCTGCCGATGTAACGGATTTTGGAGTGGGATCCATGAAAAGAAGCTTGTCCGGCATCTTCGCGGCATTGTTGATCGCGACAAATGCCTATTCCGCGGACTTCGCTCCGGCCGAGCCCATCCCGGAGCAGCCGCCCGAGGTGACGGTCAGTGAAGCGACGGGCTGGTACCTGCGCGGCGATGTCGGTTATGCCTTTACCGATCTGCGCGGTGCCCGTTATTTCCAGGGCAGCAATGCTACCGAAGTCGATTTCGACGATGCTGACCTCGACGACGCATGGACGATCGGCGGCGGTGTCGGTTACCAGATCAACAGCTATCTGCGCACCGATCTGACCTTCGATTATCTCACCCAGGCCGACTTCCGCGGCTCGACGGTTGGTCAGTGCGGCTTCCCGCTGGTGGATTGCACTTCGCGCGACCGCTCGTCGCTGACGGCCTATACGCTGCTCGCCAACGCCTATGTCGATCTCGGCACCTACGGCTACGTCACGCCTTATGTCGGCGCGGGTATCGGCGGCTCCTACGTCAAGTGGAAAAACCTGCGCAACGTCGCCTGCGCCGATGACGGCAGCTTCTGCGATGACGAGGTCACCCATGGCGGCAAGGGCAACTGGCGCTTCACCTATGCACTCATGGCCGGCGCCTCGGTCGACGTTACCTGCAACATCAAGGCCGATGTCGGCTACCGCTACCTGCATATCGACGGCGGCAACATGTTCGGCTATGCCGAAAACGGCGGCCCGGGCCGCGACAAGGGTCTGAGCGTCCACGAAGCTCGCGTCGGCGCCCGCTATCTGTTCGGCGGATGCGCCCAGGCAAGCTACGAGCCGCCTCCGGAAATTCCGCTGCAGCAGCCGGTCTACAAGTAAATTCAATCCGCTTGCATCAAAGAGCCGCCCCCGGTGGGGCGGCTTTTTCAGTTTCGCCACTCCGCCTGCGTCAAAATATCTACCGCTTGCGACACTTCGACCTTGACTATGACGCCGCCGATCCATACACACGGCGGCGGGACACCCTTCCCCAACGAAGGGCTTTCTATCTGAGAGGATAGCATCATGGCGAAGACCGCAAAGCCGGACATCCGTCCGCATAATACCCATTTTTCTTCTGGCCCCTGCTCGAAGCGCCCCGGTTGGTCGCTCGAAGCCCTTTCCGACGCGGCCCTCGGCCGTTCGCACCGCGCGAAGGTCGGCAAGGCCAAGCTCAAGCAGGCCATCGACCTTACCCGTGAAATTCTCGAAGTGCCGGCGGATTACCGCATCGGCATTGTTCCGGCCTCGGACACCGGCGCCGTCGAAATGGCGCTGTGGTCGCTCCTCGGCGAGCGCGGCGTCGACATGCTCGCCTGGGAAAGCTTCGGCGCCGGCTGGGTCACCGATGTCGTCAAGCAGCTGAAGCTCAAGGATGTGCGAAGGCTCGAAGCCGGTTACGGCGAGCTTCCCGATCTCTCGGCTGTCGATTTCGACCGTGACGTCGTCTTCACCTGGAACGGCACCACATCAGGTGTGCGCGTGCCGAACGGCGATTTCATCCCCGCCGACCGCAAGGGCCTGACGATCTGCGACGCCACCTCGGCCGCTTTCGCCCAGCAACTCGAATTCGCCAAGCTCGATGTCGTCACCTTCTCCTGGCAGAAGGTTCTCGGCGGCGAGGGCGCGCACGGCGTCATCATTCTTTCGCCGCGCGCCGTCGAGCGCCTCACCACCTACACGCCGGCCTGGCCGCTGCCGAAGATCTTCCGCATGACCTCGGGCGGCAAGCTGACGGAAGGCATCTTCCAGGGCGAGACGATCAACACGCCGTCGATGCTCTGCGTCGAGGACTATATCGATGCGCTGCTCTGGGCCAAAGAGCTCGGCGGTCTCAAGGCGCTGATCGCGCGCGCCGATGCCAATGCCAAGGTCATCCACGATTTTGTCGCGGCGAATGACTGGATCGCCAATCTCGCCGTCAAGGCGGAAACCGCCTCCAACACCTCCGTCTGCCTGAAGATCATCGACAAGGACATCGCGGCGCTGGACGACGATGGTCAGGCGAATTTCGCCAAGGGTCTGGTCGGCCTGCTGGAAAAGGAAGGTGTCGCCTATGACATCGGCCATTACCGCGACGCGCCGTCCGGTCTGCGCATCTGGGCCGGCGCCACGATCGAGGCATCCGACATGCAGAAGCTGATGCCCTGGCTTTCGTGGGCATTCGAAACGCAGAAGGCGCAGCTCTCTCAGGCTGCTGCCTGACGTGATCGCATCCGGCTCCGCCACAGGGCGGAGCCCCTGATTTCATCCATCGCTGAACATTTTTGAAGGAGTCCCTCATGGCACCTCGCGTTCTCGTATCCGACGAATTGTCGGAAACCGCCGTCCAGATCTTCCGCGACCGCGGCGTCGAAGTCGATTTCGAACCGCAGCTCGGCAAGGACAAGGACCGTCTGCTCGAAGTCATCGGCAAATATGATGGCCTCGCCATCCGTTCCGCCACCAAGGTGACTGAAAAGATCATCGAAGGGGCGAAGAACCTCAAGGTCGTTGGCCGCGCCGGCATCGGCGTCGACAATGTCGATATTCCGGCCGCCTCGCGCCGCGGCATCATTGTCATGAACACGCCCTTCGGCAATTCGATCACGACGGCCGAGCACGCGATTGCGCTGATGTTCGCTGTTGCTCGCCAGCTTCCGGCAGCCGATACCTCGACGCAGGCCGGCAAATGGGAGAAGTCGAAATTCATGGGTGTCGAGATCACCGGCAAGACGCTCGGCGTCATCGGCGCCGGCAATATCGGCTCGATCGTCTGCGCCCGCGCCATCGGCCTCAAGATGCATGTCGTCGCTTATGACCCGTTCCTCTCCAAGGAGCGCGCCGAGGAGATGGGCGTCACCAAGGTCGAGCTGGACGAGCTTTTCGCCAGGGCCGATTTCATCACGCTGCACGTGCCGATGACCGACAAGACGCGCGGCATCCTCAACAAGGAAGCGCTGGCGAAGACCAAGCCCGGCGTGCGCATCATCAATTGCGCCCGCGGCGGACTGGTCGATGAAGCAGCTCTCGCCGAAGCCATCAAGTCCGGCCATGTCGCCGGTGCCGCCTTCGACGTCTTTGAGGTCGAGCCCGCCAAGGAAAGCCCGCTCTTTGGCCTGCCAAACGTCGTCTGCACGCCGCATCTCGGCGCTTCGACGACCGAAGCGCAGGAAAACGTCGCTCTGCAGGTGGCCGAGCAGATGTCGGACTATCTCGTCAAGGGTGCGGTCTCCAACGCTATCAACATGCCGTCGATCACCGCGGAAGAAGCGCCGATCCTCAAGCCCTTCATCCGTCTTGCCGACGTTCTCGGCGCTTTCGTCGGCCAGGTCACCGAGGAGCCGATCAAGGAAATCGAGATCCTTTATGACGGCGTCACTGCCAACATGAACACGCGGGCGCTGACGAGCGCGGTGCTCGCTGGTCTCATCCGCCCGCAGGTCGCCGACGTCAACATGGTTTCGGCGCCGATCATGATCAAGGAAAAGGGCATCGTGCTTTCCGAGGTCAAGCGCGATAAGACAGGCGTCTTCGACGGCTATATCAAGCTGACGGTGACGACCGAGAGCATGACGCGTTCGATCGCCGGCACGGTGTTTTCGGACGGCAAGCCGCGCTTTATCCAGATCAAGGGCATCAATCTTGATGCCGATGTCGGCTCGCACATGATCTACATCACCAATACCGACGTTCCCGGCATGATCGGCTTCATCGGCACGACGCTCGGTGCTGCCGGCGTCAACATCGCCAACTTCCAGCTCGGCCGCGACAAGCAGGGCGGCGACGCCATCGCGCTGCTCTATGTCGACGGCGAGGTGGAGGACGGCGTCCTCGAACGGCTGACGGCGCACCAGGCAATCCGCCAGGCAAAGCTGCTGACATTCAACATAGAGTGAGTTTCCTTCCTCCCAAGGAAGCAGGAGAACCCGGCGCCGGAAATGGCGCCGAGTTTTCTGCGTCAGCAATGGGTATATTTCAGTGAGGCAAGCACTTGCGGCGAACGATCTTGCCGAAACGGGCTCTATCGTCCTCAGCCTTGGTGCGATGAAGGAAGGCGCGCCTGCTGCCGTCGAGACCCTGGAAGAATTCGTCCCAGGAAATCTCCTCCTGGGTATCCGAGGAAAAATCGACGCGAACGGTTTCGCTGTCGCTCGCGTCCTTGATGCGTGCGGGATGGCCGCCTCGCTCTTCGATCCAGTGTCTGATCCTATTGTAATCCGCCGTCGTGCCGAACCTGACCATGAAACCCTCCGCAGCATTCGATTGCGACATTGATCACCGGCAACGCATGATCGAAAGAATAGTTCCATAGGGCGATAATTATTTGCTCGACGATTTGCGGTTGAGCCGGCTGGTGCTCAAGCATTCGTTATTTTGAGAACGGCGGCCGGAGCGGCATAATTGGCATTGGCTGGAAGGAGGATGCATATGAAACCCTATTCATTCTCGATAATAGGACTGGCGCTCATGACCGCCGTGATCGCCAATCCAGGCATCGCATTCGCCTGCAACAAGCTGATCGGCACCTGAGCCGCACCCCCGCTTTCAAGGCGCGGCTTCGGCCGCGCCTTCCTTTCTCACTGGCGAAACCGATCGGCCTCCCGAACGCCGCCCCTTGCGTCCCGATACAATCCTTTCTATATCGATCGCTGATCGAAAGGCGGCCGATCCCGCCTGATACAGCAATCCGCCGCAATTCCAGCGCAAGGGCGGATGATGAGCGCGCAGAATTTGGCACTACCGTTGAACACACTGGATTTTGACAAGAAGCCGGAAGAGACCCGCGTCGTCGTCGCCATGTCGGGCGGCGTCGATTCCTCCGTCGTGGCCGGCCTTCTCAAACAGCAGGGTTACGACGTGCTCGGCATTACGCTGCAGCTTTACGATCATGGCGCCGCCGTTCATCGCGCCGGGTCGTGCTGCGCCGGCCAGGATATCGACGATGCCCGCCGCGTCTGCGAGACGCTCGGCATTCCGCATTACGTGCTCGATTACGAAAAGCGCTTTCGCGAGACGGTGATCAATCCCTTCGCCGAAAGCTATGTGGCCGGCGAAACGCCGATCCCCTGCGTTTCCTGCAACCAGACCGTCAAGTTCGCCGATCTTCTGGCGACCGCCAAGGAGCTCGGCGCCGATGCGCTGGCGACCGGCCACTATATCCGTTCGCGGCCGAACCCTTCGCCCGAACATCCCCGCCGCCGCGCGCTGTTCCGTCCGGCCGACGCCGACCGCGACCAGAGCTATTTCCTGTTCGCCACGACGCAGGAGCAGATCGATTATCTGCGCTTTCCGCTCGGCGGCTTGCCGAAGGCCGAGACCCGCCGGCTGGCCGAAGAGATGGGCCTCGTCGTCGCGAAGAAGGCCGACAGCCAGGACATCTGCTTCGTGCCGCAGGGCAAATATTCCGACATCATCACCAAGCTGAAGCCGAATGCGGCGCTTGCCGGCGAGATCGTCCATCTCGACGGCCGCATATTGGGAAGCCATGAAGGCATCCTGCATTTCACCATCGGCCAGCGCCGAGGCATCGGCATCGCCACCGGCGAACCGCTCTATGTCGTCTATCTCGACGCTCGGTCGCGCCGCGTCATCGTCGGCCCGAAGGAGGCGCTGGAAACCCACCGCGTCTATCTGCGCGACGTCAACTGGCTCGGCGACGAGACGCTTGCGGAAGCAGCGTCCGGCGAAGGCTTTGGCTGTTACGCCAAGGTCCGCTCGACCAGGGCGCCGGCGCCGGCCGTGCTGCATGTCGATTCCACCGGCACCTATGTCGATCTGACGGTCGGCGAGGCCGGCATTGCTCCCGGCCAGGCCTGCGCGCTCTATTCCGCACCCGGCGACGACGCCCGCGTCTTCGGCGGCGGCTTCATCGAACGCTCCGAGCGCGAACCCTCGGCCGAGGCTTCGCTCAAGGCGCTGCTCGCCGGCCCCGTCGCCGCCTGAAACCGATGGAGAGGGCGGGCGGCCAAGCCCAGCGTTTTTCTCTATTCATGCGCTTGACACAACGCCGAAGCGCACCTTATAAGCCGCTCATCCCACGAGCCCGCAGCGCTTCGCGAGCAGGTATCGTTTGACCAGTGGCGGAGTAGCTCAGTAGGTCAGAGCAGAGGAATCATAATCCTTGTGTCGGGGGTTCAAATCCCTCCTCCGCTACCATCTCTTCATTGCGGAATGGGCAATTCCGGCGGCTCGATTTTGAGCCGGTTCCGACGGGCGCGGTAGCGCGTCCCCCCGCCAAAAGGCGCGGCGACAGGACAAAATAACCTCGGGATTTCGCTGACGCCGAGGCCAGCACTATCTGTAGAGCATAAAATGCAATATGGGTATTTTCATCGCCCAAAGATGGGATGCAGCAGCGATAATGATCGCCCATAAGGCCAGCGAGAACATGACCGCGGCTAACCTGATTCCCATTGACTGCATCAGTTCCTCCATTCCAGCATAATCGTCCCTCCTCGGACGATTTATTGCTAGCAGGGCGCAGGTCGATCAGCTATCGCAAGAAATCGCTAGTGGATCGCCGCTGCAGCGCGGGATCGGAAAGAGGCAATGTTTGGCGCGCGGCGCCCTTTTCCTCTCTCTCAAACGACAAAGTGGAAGTTGTCGTATTGCGCGCCATAATCATCGGGGCCGCTCGTTTCGGTAATGACGGGCTCGGTGTCGAGCACGAGATAGTCGATCTGGCCATAGGCGCTGAGATCAATCACTTGCGGGTCATGAATGCTGTCGGCGGTCACGTTGACCGTAACCAAGAACACAGCATCGCCGTTCAGCCTACCTTCGATCGTGAGAACGTTGTCATAGTCAGATGTGCCATTTGCCACGCTGAATTGCTCGATCTGGAAGGTGCCGCCATCAGCGGCATGGATGGGTGTCCAGAAGACGCCGCCTGACAGATAATGGTTGCCGTCGGCTTCCCTTTGTATCGCTGCATCGTCACCATCGTGCCAAGCGCCCCAATCGAAGCCCTTGTAGCCTGTGGGGAAATCATATTTGCCGACATCCTCGAAATTGACGAAAATGTCGCCATGCTCCGGCAGATCGACAGCGATATTGATCAATCCGAAATCGGTGGCGCCTTTGCCGTCCGAGATCTTGAAATTGAACTGATCGACGAGTTGATCTCCCGGGCCGAGCGCTGATACCTCCGAATTGGAGTGATCGAGTTCATAGGTGTAGTAGCCGTCGGAATAGACGGTCAGCGTGCCGTATTTTCCCTCGATCGTCGTCGTCGTGGCCGGTCCGTCGGGATTGGCCGGTTGCGGAATTCGCTGCCCATTCACGAAGTTGAGACGCACAAGATCTCCGTCGGCATCCGTGGAACCGTCCAGGATGTTGCCGTCAACCGGCTTTTCGATGTCGAAAATGGGCTGGTATACGTCCGCTGCAACCGGCTTGTGGTTTACCATTTCTACCTCCAGTCTGAAGTTCTGTTCGAACATGCAACTCTATCGAGTGCTTGGCGACGAGATTTTGCGGAGCGTCACATCAATTCATCCTATCAAATCCGAAAGGGGCAATTTGTCTGCAGCTCGAAGATCCAAGTAGAGGGACTGACGCCGGCGTCTATTCCCTCGGAAATGAAGATTTATGCGCTGTCTTACGCTAGTGCCGCTTTGGGGAGGGCGGGATTTTCTGCCTGTTCAAGCTTCGATCAATTTCTTCCAGCTGAAATATTTCAGGCAGCGTAATAACGCCAGGGCTCATGATGACGTCATCATGACGATACACGGCGTTGATTGATTCAATGCAGGCCGCCCACTCCGAGCAAGCTTTCGACGGCTTCGTGGTCCTTGGATAGGCCTGCCGGCGTTCCCGCCCAGGCCAGCCGCCCTCGTTCGAGAATGATGACCTGATCGGCGAAATCGAGCGCGCTCTGGATGCGCTGTTCGACAAGCAGAATGGTCATGTCGCCTGACTTGGCGAGATCGGCGAAGGCTGCCATCAGTTCCTCGCAGATAACGGGGGCGAGACCCTCGAGCGGTTCGTCGAGCAGCAGCACCGACGGGCGGCCGAGAATGGTGCGGGCCGTCGAAAGCATCTGCTGTTCGCCGCCGGAAAGCTGGTTGCCGAGGTTGCGGCGGCGCTCCTTCAGGCGCGGAAACAGCGCATAGGCTTCCTCCAGCGCCGTCTTTGGTCGCACCTTCAAGCCGACGAAAAGGTTCTCTTCGACGGTCAGCGTCGGGAAGACGCAACGTGTCTGCGGCACATAGCCGAGACCCTTGTGCGCGCGTGTTGCGCTTGGTGCTGTTGTGACATCGGTATCGCCAAGGGTGATGCGGCCCTCGTAGCGTCTGGTCTGGCCGGCGAGCGTTGCCAGCAGCGTCGTCTTGCCCATGCCGTTGCGGCCGAGCACGGCAAGCCTTGCGCCTGCCGGCACTGCGAAGGAAATGCCTTCCAACACCCGCGTCGGCCCGTATCCGGCCGACAGATTTTCGACTTCAAGCGACAGGGCTGGCATTGGCATAACTCCCGAGATAGGCCTCGCGCACACGCGCATCCCTGGTGACATCTTCAGGCTGGCCGTCAAAGATGATCGCGCCGGCGGCCAGCACGATGACACGTTTGGCAAAACGAAAAACAAGATCCATGTCGTGTTCGATCATCAGCACGGCGAGATCGGCGGGCAGATCAGCCAGCGCTTGCTCGATGCGGCCGGTATCGCTTTGCGGGACGCCGGCGGCCGGTTCATCGAGCAGCAGCACCTTCGGCTTCAGCGCCAGCGCCACGGCAAGTTCGAGAAGCCGCTGCTGTCCATAGGCAATCTCGCTGACCTTGCGATGCATCAGCGGCGTCAGTCCGAGCTTTCCCAGGAGGTGGTCGATCTCGGCCATGACATCGGGCATCGAGAGGAAATTTCCGAACATGTTCCAGGTCTTTCCGTCCCGCTGCAGGACAGCGAGCCCGACATGTTCGGCGGGCGTCATGTCCTGGAAAAGCCGCGTCACCTGAAAGGAGCGGACGAGGCCGCGTTTGACCCTGCCGATCGCATTGACTGCCGTCACCGTTTCGCCGCCAAGGCGGACCTCGCCGGAATCGGGGGGGAGATTGCCGGTGACGAGGTTGACGAAGGTGGTCTTGCCGGCGCCGTTCGGGCCGATCAGCGCGACGCGGTCGCCGGGCGCCATCGCCAGCGAAACGTCATTGGTGACGGCAAGGCCACCGAAGGCTTTCCGGAGATTGGCGACTTCAAAGACATGGCTCATGAGCGCTGCTCCCTGCGGCGGTCAATGAAATTTGCGGCCGTTCCGTAAAGCCCTTTCGGCGCGAAGAGCACGACGGCGATCAAGAGCGCACCGACCATGGTCAGCCAGTGGAAGGGATTGGCGGCCGAGACATAGTCCTCGAAGAGCATGAAGATGATCGTGCCGGAGAGCGCCCCAAAAAGAGAGCCGGTGCCGCCGAGCACAAGCATGACGAGCGCCTCGGCCGACTGGGTGAAGGACAGGCTGTCCAGGCCGACGACCTGCGTCGAGATCGCGTTCAAGGCGCCGCCGACCCCGGCAACCGCGCCCGAGATGGCGTACATCCTGATGAGTGCGCCCTTCGGCGAACCACCCATGGCGCGGATACGCAACGGGTCCTGCTTGATGGCGCGGCAGAGCATGCCGAAGGGTGAACGCACCAGCAATCTCAGCAGCACGAAGACAATAAGCAGCAGCGTCATTCCGAAAAAGAAGGCGGTGCGGCCATAAAGATCGAATTCAAAAAAGCCGAGGACCGGGTCGGGCGCGATGCCGGAAAGTCCATCACTGCCTCCTGTCCATGAGGAGGCCTTGTTGGCGAATTCGTGGAAGAGGTGGATGAGGGCAATCGACAGCACGAGTTGCGGCAGGCCGTGCGCGCGCAGAATGATCGCGCCGCTGAGCAGCCCGGCAGCTACGCCGCCGGCAATGCCGGCAAGCAGCATCAGCAGCGGATCATTGATGCCGTAATGCGCCGACAGGATGCCGGCGGCATAGGCGCCGGAGCCGAACAGGGCTGCATGGCCGAGCGTCGCAACGCCGCAATAACCGGTCACGAGATCGAGCGATAGCACGAGCAGCGCGATGGTGATCATCCGCGTCAGAAGCGCGAGATTATCGGGGAAGGCGAAATAGCCGATGGCGGCAACGGCGATGATCACGATGATGCCGGCGAGATCGCGGCTGACATAACCGCGCCGATGCTGGAGACGTCCGTTTTCGTTGTTCAACACAAGCGCCATCTCACTTCGCCCTCCCGGCAAGGCCGCGCGGGAAGACGCAGATGATCGCGATCACGGCAAGATAGAAGAAGAATTCCCCGAACTCCGGCATCAGATAGCGGCCCGTTGTATCGATCGCGCCGAGCAGCAGGCAGGCGATCAGCGCGCCGGGAATGGAGCCGGCGCCGCCGACGGAGACGACGACCAGGAAGGTCACCATGTAGCGCAGCGCATAATAGGGCTCGACCGGCAAGAGTTCGGCGCCGACCACGCCGCCCAAGGCGGCAAGCCCGACGGCGATGGCAAAGCTCACCGCATAGATGATCTCGGTGCGCACGCCGAGTGCCGCCGCCATCGCCGCATCGTCCACCGAGGCGCGCAGCTTGACGCCGAAGTTCGTCCTTTCGATTGCGAACCAGAGCGCCAGCGCCACGGCGAGGCCGCAGAGGATGGCGAAAAGCCGGTGAACGGGAATGGTGCGAAATCCGAGATCGGCCGAACCCTGCAGCGCTGCGGCAAGCGGTATGGTCTTCAGCGTTGGTCCCATCAGGTAATTGGACATGCCGATGATGCAGAAGGTGATGCCGATCGTCATCAGCACCTGGGTCAGTTCCGGCGCGCCGTAGATCCGACGATAGAGGAAGCGCTCGAGAGGGATTGCAATGATGATCGTGGCGACCACGGCAGCAATGATTGCCATGGCATAACCGAGGCCGAGGTCACGCGCGGCATAGGAGGCGATGTAGCCCCCGATCATGGCGAAGGCGCCGTGCGCGAGGTTGACGACGCGCATCAGCCCCATGGTGACGGAAAGGCCGATCGATATCACGAAGAGCACCATGCCATAGGCTAGCGCGTCGACGGCTATGCTGAAGACTGTTTGCATGGAACTACCTACTTGAATGCGACGGGCCTGGGATTCCAGGTCCGCCGCATGTTCTGACGCCCGATGTTACTTGGCCGCTGCCAGGCCCGGATCGCCCTGCTTCTCGAAGGTCTGGACCTCCTTGTTGATGTAGGTCCCGTCGTCGGCCTTGGCGACTTCGCGCAGATAGATGTTCTGCGTGATGTGGCGGCTTTCCGGATCGATCGAAACCGGGCCGCGCGGGCTCACCCAGGCAAGGCCCTTTACCGCATGGACAGCCTTCTCGGCATCCTGCTTGCCGCCCGTCGCCTCGATCATTTTGTAGATGACATACATGCCGTCATAGGCGCTGACTGCGGGGAAGGAGAGTTCGGCCTTGTTGCCGATCGCCTTGGTGGCCGCCTCGACGAAAGCCTTGTTCTCGGGAGAATCGTGCGACACGGCATAGTGGAAGGTCGTCTGAATGCCGAGCGCGGCGTCACCCAGCGCGGGCAGGTCGGATTCCTGCGTCAGGTCGCCCGGTGCGAAGAACTTGATGCCGGCGGCCTTCAGACCGTTTTCGTTGTAAGCCTTGACGAAGCCGAGGGTCGTCGGTCCCGACGGCAGGAAGGCGAAGACGCCCTCAGCGCCGGAGTCCTTGATGCGCTGCATGATCGGGCTGAAATCGTTGGTCGCAAGCGGCATTCGGATCGCCTCGACCACCTGGCCGCCGGCCTTTTCGAAGCCGGTCTTGAAGGCATTCTCGGCGTCGATGCCGGGGCCGTAATCGCTGACGACAGAGATCACCTTCTTGACGCCGGCGTCGAAGGCGACTTTTGCGATCGGAGTCGAGGTCTGCCAGGTCGTGAACGAGGTGCGCACAACAAGCGGGCTCTTGGTGACGATCGCCGAGGTCGCGGCGTTCATAACGACCATCGGCACGTTGCCCTGCTTCAGGATCGGCGTCACCGCCATGGCGTCGGGGGTGAAATAGAAGCCGGCGAGATACTGGACTTTTTCCTTGACGATCAGTTCCTGCGCCAGCGCCTTGGATTGGGCCGGGTCGGCCTGCGGCACGTCGCGGTAGACGATCTCGACCGTGTCGCTGCCGACCTTGCTGCCGTTGACAGCCATATAAGCGTCGATGCCGGCCTTGAAGTTCTTGCCCTGGAGCGCGAAGGGACCGGAGAACGGCCCGATGACGCCGACCTTGATGGTGTCGGCATAGGCGCTGGTGCCCATAACAATTGCCGCAGCGGCGGCCAGAAACAGCTTCCTCATTCTTCTCTCTCCCTTTTCGGCGTACTCCAGCGCCGTATTGAATTTCAGGTTAGCTTGTCATGCGAAATGGTGATGTAAAATGAAATAAAACTTCAAATACATGATCTGCTGGTTATGGTTCTGCGTCCCGAACACCCGGTTCGCTGCGAGTGCGCGCAGCCTTCATCCGCAATCCTTCAGAACGGCAACCCCACATAATTTTCGGCAAGGACCGTCGAGGCGGCGCGGGAATGCGTGAGATAGTCGAGCTCGGCCTCCTGAATCCTCTGATCGAAATCACCGGTATCGGGGAAACGATGCATCATCGTCGTCATCCACCAGGAAAACCGCACCGCTTTCCACACACGGGCAAGTGCAACCTGCGAATAGTCGTCGATGCCATGATCCAAGCCTTCGCGGTAATGCATGAGCAGCCCGGAGAATAGATAGTGGACGTCGCTGGCTGCAAGGTTCAGCCCCTTGGCGCCGGTCGGCGGCACGATATGGGCGGCGTCGCCGACAAGGAAAAGCCGGCCGAAACGCATCGGCTCGGCGACAAAGGAGCGTAAAGGCGCGATCGATTTCTCGAAGGACGGCGCAGTTTTCAGCGCCTCGGCGTGGTGTGCCGGCAGACGCCGTCTCAGCTCGTCCCAGAAGCGGTCGTCGCTCCAGTCCTCGACCTTCTCGTCGAGCGCGCATTGGAGATAATAGCGGCTGCGCGTCGCCGAGCGCATCGAACAGAGGGCAAAGCCCCTCGGATGGTTGGCGTAGATCAGTTCATGGCTGACGGGCGCCACGTCGGCAAGCAGGCCTAGCCAGCCGAACGGATAGACCTTCTCGAAACTTTTGATCGCTCCTTCGGGGACCGCGTTGCGGCTTGCGCCATGAAAGCCGTCGCAGCCGGCGATGAAATCGCAATCGATGCGCCTGGCAGCGCCGTCTTTCATATAGGTAACGAAAGGAGAGCGGCCGTCGAAATCATGCGGTGCGACATCGGCGGCATTGTAGATCGACAGGGCGCCGCTTGCTTCCCGCCGCTCCATCAGGTCGCGCGTCACCTCGGTCTGGCCGTAGACGGTGACGCGCCTGCCGCCGGTGAGTTCATGCAGATCGATGTGATGGTCGCGTCCGTCGAAGGCGAGCGAGAAGCCGTCATGCGGCAGGCCTTCGGCGTGCAGCCTGGCGCCGGCTTTGGCCTGGTCCAGCAGGCCGACAGTGCCTTCCTCCAAAACGCCGGCGCGCACCCGGCCGAGGATGTAATCCTTGTTGACGCGATCGAGAATGACATTGTCGATGCCGGCTTCGGTCAGAAGCTGACCGAGCAGCAAGCCGGATGGTCCCGAACCGATGATGGCGACCTGAGTTCGCAAATGCTTCCTCCCTCGCATTTCTGCGTTTTGTGAGATTCTGTCGCGCCGACCGGATCGCCACAATGGACATTCCAGCCTAAAAATTGCACTAATCGAACATTGGCGCGGGAGAGAGCCGATGAGCAGACATATACCGACCTACGAACTCTACGGCGAAAACGTCGGACGATCGCCGGAGTTTTGGTTGCATTGCGAAACAATTCGCTCGCGTAGCAGCCGGCATCAATGGGAAATCCGACTGCACCGCCACGAAAGCTTCTTTCAGATATTGTACATCGAAGCCGGTTCGGGCGATGCGATCTTCGGCGAGAGGAGCCATGCCATCCGGCCGCCGGCGGTCATTACGGTTCCCCCGGGGTTCAATCACGGCTTTCGTTTTTCCCGCGATATCGACGGTCTTGTCATCACCATATTGCGATCCCATCTCAGCCATCCACCCGGCGAGCGGAGCCATCCCGGCGAATGGCTGGCCACGCCGCATCTGACGCCGCTCGATCCTGATAATGCCGAGGCTGCCCATGTGATGCAGACTTTGCGAAGGCTGGGCGACGAGTTCGAAAATCGTCGCAGCGGCCGCAACGAGGTCTTGGCAGCCTACGTCGGTTTGGCGCTGCGGCTGACGGCGCGGATTTCTCATGAGGGGAACTCGGGGCAGCTTGCGTCGACCGAAAACGAGCGACGGATGGACATGCTGGGCGAGCTTATTCAGCAGCATTTTCGATCCCACAAGCCGGCATCCTTCTATGCCAGGGAGCTCGGGGTTTCGCCGACGCATCTCACCCGGATCGTCCGGTCGATGACCGGCAGCACGCCGCACGAGCTGATCGCCGCCAAACTCGTCGAGGAGGCCAAGCGTCAGCTTGTCTTCACGCTCGGCAGCGTTCAAGAGATCGGATTCCGCCTCGGCTTTGCCGACCCCGCCTATTTCTCACGCTTCTTCCTGAAATATGCCGGCGAAACGCCGCGGGTCTGGCGCATGACGGAAAAGGCCCGACTCGACCGCGCATAAAGCGCGTCGTCAAATGTGATTCATGCGACGCGCTTTAGCCTTTTGTTTTTATGCATGTCGTCGTCCTGGAACCGCTGCACACTTCCGGGCGACATGCATTAGGGCTCAGGCATCCGGCGACGCCGCATTCGCAGAGGTCAGTCACCGATGTCTCACGTCGCCGGCCATGTCCAGTTCCGCACCTCCGGCATGTCCTCGCCGTGTTCCCTGACATAATCGTGATGCTCGGCAAGCTTGTGGCGGAAGGCGGCAAGCGCGTCCGTCGCCTTCTCCTTCAGGCCCGGTACGCGCTCGATCGCTTCGATCGCGAGATGGTAACGATCGAGCTCATTGAGGACGGTCATGTCGAAGGGCGTCGTCGTCGTGCCCTCTTCGATGAAGCCGCGGACGTGGATGTTCTCGTGATTGGTGCGCTTATAGGTCAGGCGGTGAATGAGATAGGGATAGCCGTGATAGGCGAAAATCACCGGCTTGTCCGGCGTGAAGATGGCGTCGAAGGCCTCGTCGGCCAGGCCGTGTGGATGCTGGTCCCGGGATTGCAGTGCCAACAGATCGACGACGTTGACGGTGCGGATCTTCAGCGCCGGCACGGCCTTGCGCAACAGGTCGACGGCGGCAAGCGTCTCCATCGTCGGCACGTCGCCGGCGCAGGCCATGACGAGGTCGGGGGCGACTGCGTCTTCCTCGTTGCTTGCCCAGTGCCAGACCCCGATGCCGGCCTCGCAATGTTTCGCCGCCTCGTCCATCGAAAGCCATTGCGGTTCCGGCTGCTTGCCGGCGACGATGACGTTGATGCGGTCATAGGTGCGCAGGCAATGGTCGCCGACCCAGAGCAGGGTATTGGCATCCGGCGGCAGATAGATGCGGACGATATCGGCCTTCTTGTTGGCGACGAGATCGACGAAACCGGGATCCTGGTGGCTGAAGCCGTTGTGGTCCTGGCGCCAGACATGCGAAGTCAGCAGGTAGTTCAGCGACGAGATCGGTTCTCGCCATTCAAGCTCGCGCGTCACCTTCAGCCATTTGGCGTGCTGGTTGAACATCGAGTCGATGATGTGGATGAAGGCCTCGTAGCAGGAGAAGAGGCCGTGGCGGCCGGTCAGGAGGTAGCCTTCCAGCCAGCCCTGGCAGAGATGTTCGGAGAGCACCTCCATGACGCGTCCATCGCGGGAGAGATGGATATCATACGGCTCGATATCCTCCATCCAGACGCGGTCGGTGACCTCGAAGACGCTGCCGAGGCGGTTCGATTCCGTCTCGTCGGGGCCGAAGATCCGGAAATTCGCCGCCGCGGCGTTGCGCTTCATCGTGTCGCGCAAGTAATGGCCGAGAATTTCCGTAGACTGGGCCGCGACGCTGCCGCGCTTGCCGATCTCGACAGCATAGTCGCTTATATCGGGGGTATCGAGTTCCCGTCGCAGCAAACCACCATTGGCATGCGGGTTGGCGCCCATGCGGCGTTTGCCGGCAGGCGCCACCGCCCGCAGCTCGGGTTTCAGCCGGCCATCGGCGCCGAACAGGTCCTCCGGCCCGTAGCTGCGCATCCAGTCCTCGAGAATCTTGCGATGGCCTTCATTCTCGCGGCAGTTGGAGACCGGCACCTGGTGGGCTCGCCAGAAACCTTCCACCTTCTTGCCGTCGACCTCTTTCGGTCCGGTCCAGCCCTTGGGGCTGCGCAGCACGATCATCGGCCAGCGCGGGCAGCCCGCCGCAGCCTTGCCGCTGCGGGCTTGCTCCTGAATCTCGCGGATGCGGTCGAAGACCCGGTCCAGTGTCGCCGCCATCTGTTGATGCATGTCGCGCGGCTCGTGGCCGTCGACGAAGAAGGGTTCGTAACCGTAGCCTTCGAAAAGGCGGCGGAGATCATCGTCTCCGGCACGGCCGAGAACGGTCGGGTTGGCGATCTTGTAGCCGTTCAGATGCAGGATCGGCAGAACGGCGCCGTCGCGCGCGGGATTGAGGAACTTGTTGGAATGCCAGCTGGCGGCGAGCGGCCCGGTTTCGGCCTCGCCGTCGCCGACGACGCAGGCGACGGTGAGGTCGGGGTTGTCGAAGGCGGCGCCATAGGCATGGACGAGGGCGTAGCCGAGTTCGCCGCCCTCGTGGATTGATCCCGGTGTTTCCGGAGCCGCATGGCTCGGAATGCCGCCGGGAAAGGAAAATTGGCGGAAGAGCCTGCGCATCCCTTCGGTGTCTTCAGAAATATCGGGATAGATTTCGCTGTAGGAGCCTTCGAGATAGGTGTTGGCGACCATGCCCGGTCCGCCGTGACCGGGGCCGCATATGTAGATGATGTCGAGATCGCGGGCGCGGATGAGGCGGTTCAGATGCGCATAAATGAAGTTGAGGCCCGGTGTCGTGCCCCAGTGGCCGAGCAGGCGGGGCTTGATGTGTTTTGACTTCAGCGGCTCGCGCAGCAGCGGATTGGCAAGCAGGTAGATCTGGCCGACCGAGAGATAGTTGGCCGCCCGCCAGTAGCGGTCGATCAGAGTGAGTTCAGCATCGGTCAGGGCGGCGGCGGTCGAGATATGCTTTTCCATGGGCTTCTCCCGTTCGAAAACGCGTTCAACGTCAGTTCTAGCCGTTAGCGCCGGCGCGCCGTTGATCTGGATCAGCGGGCGCGAAGAACGGACAGCGCCTCATCGGCGATCACCTGTTCTTCGTCCGTGGCAACGACATGGGCGGCGATGCGGCTTTCCCCGGTGCTGATCGTGAAACTGTCGGCGGCGTTGGCCTTTTCATCAATCGAAAGGCCGAGCCAGAACAGGCGTTTCGCCACGCCGGCGCGGATTTTCGGCTGATGCTCGCCAATGCCGGCGGTGAAAACGACGGCATCGAGGCCGCCGAGGGTTGCCGCCATGCGGCCGATCTCGCCGGCGATGCGCAGCGTGAACAGATCGATCGCCTGGCGCGCTTCCGGCCGGCCGTCCGTCAACAGATCGCGCGTATCGGCGCTGATGCCGGAAACACCGAGCAGGCCTGAGCGGTGATAGAGCAGATCCTCGATCTCACCCAGGGATCGTTTTCTCTCTCCTGCCAGGTGCAGGATCACGCCGGGATCGAGGCAGCCCGGGCGTGTCGCCATCGGGATGCCGTCGAGGGTCGAAAAGCCCATGCTGCAATCGCGGCTGATGCCGTCTTCCATCGCACAGAGGCTGGCGCCGCTGCCGAGATGGGCGACCACAACCTTTGCCGCATGCGGCGCTTTGCGAGCGAGTTCACTGGCGATGAACTTATAAGAAAGCCCGTGGAAGCCGTAACGCTTGATGCCCTCGTCATGCAGGGAACGGGGTATGGCGAGGCGGCGAACGAGATCGTCCTGCGTGGCATGGAAGGCCGTGTCGAAGGAGGCTGTCTGGACAAGATGCGGCTTCAGGTGACGGAGCGCGCGGATGAAGCGCAGCGCTTGCGGTTGGTGCAGAGGCGCGAGCGGGATCAGCGCTTCGATCCCATTGGTGGCGGCGTCATCAAGCGCGACGGCGCTCGTGAAGCGCTCGCCGCCATGGACGACGCGGTGGCCGACAGCGACTGCGGCAGCCATGTCGAATTGATCGGCGAGAAGCGCGAAGGTCTCGTCGATGACGCCGTGCAGATCGTCCGTCACCTCCGCCCTCAGCGGCATGTGGAATGTCTGCGATTCCCTGGTCAGGCCAAGCGAGAGCGGCTCGGCGCGGAGGTCGATGACGCCCTTTCCGAGGTGTCGTGCCTCGGCGCTATCGATCGAGAAGACGCCGACCTTCACAGTCGATGAGCCGGCGTTGAAGGTCAGGAGGAGGTGGGTGGATGACATGTCTTCAGAGACTCCGCACAGTCGTCACGATGACCGAACTTAGCGCCGAAACTCCCGCTGGAAAGGCATGGCCGCCCGTGCGCAACATGCTGACGGTTCGTGGCGGCCGACACGACGCCAAGCTTGGGGCCGTTTTGTTAAATTACGCTAGGGTCAGGCCGTCGACGCCAGATTGGGGTTGCGATCGCGGATGAAGATGCTTGCCTCGGCGGCGGACATCGCCTTGCCGAAAAGATAGCCCTGGCCTATGTCGCAGCCGAGCTGCAGCAGGAAGGCGAGCTGGCCATGCTCCTCGACGCCTTCCGCAGTCGTCTTGATATTGAGGCTTCTGCCGAGGCCAAGCATGGCGCGGACGATCTTTTCCTGGCGCTCGTCGTCGCGATAGGTGGCGATGAAGCTTTTGTCGATCTTGATCTTGTCGAAGCGATAGCGGGCGAGCTGGGCGAGGCTGGAATAGCCTGTGCCGAAATCATCGAGAGCGATCTGGATGCCGGCAGCATGCAGTTCTTCGAGAATGACGGCGGCGATAGCGGGATCCTGAATCAGCGCGTTCTCGGTGATCTCGACTTCCAGGCGTTGCGGCGGCAGCCGGGTTGCCGACAGCACCTTGAGGATGCGGGATGTCAAGAGCTTGTCTTCCATCTGCACCGGCGAGACGTTGAAGGACAACATGACATGCGCCGGCCAGGTGAGCGCGTCGCTGCAGGCCTGGGCGAGGAGATCCTCGAACAAGGCGGTGATCATGCCGGTTTCCTCGGCAATGTCGATAAAGACCGGCGGCGGAATGCGGATGCCATCCTCGCCCGTCCAGCGCGCGAGCGCTTCGAAACCGCAGAGCTGGCCGGTCTTCAGGTCGATCAGCGGCTGATAGAAGGGCTTGATGTCCTTATTGGCGATTGCGGCGCGCAGCCTGGTTTCCAAGGCGGCGCGCTCGGTTACCTTGTCCTGCATCGAGGTTTCGAAGACGAGAAAATGGTTGGGGCCACGTGATTTGGCCTCGTACATGGCGAGGTCGGCACGATGGGCGGCATCTTCCAGCGGTTCGGCTCCCTCAGCCCAGCGATCGTAGCCGACGCTGGCGCCGACTTCGACGGCAAAGCCATCGATATGGATCGGCCGGGTCACGGCCTGGATCAGCAGCTTGGCGAAACGCTCCTCCCGCTGCGCCGTCAGGGCAAAGGCGACGATGATGAATTCGTCACCGCCAAAGCGGTAGACGCAATCGGCATTGCCGAGCGCGCAGATGCGCCTGGCGACTTCGATCAGCAACACGTCACCGCCCTTGTGGCCGACGAGATCGTTGACTTTCTTGAAGCCGTCGAGATCGACAGAGAAGATGGTGACGTTGTCGTCCCATTTCTCGATTTCGGCCTCGTCGTCCTTGATCGGCCGAGCGAGAGCCCTGCGCTCGAAGGCGTAGCGGTTCGGCAGCTTGGTCAGTTGATCATGAGTTGCCGTCCAATCGGCCTTCACCTGAGCGGCGACGCGCAATTCCATTTCCTTGCGCAGATCGGCAATGCGCAGCACCGAATAGATGAAGCTCATGGCGCCGGCGATGCCGAGCCCTAGAACGAGCTTGTCGGCACCGTATGCGCCGAAATCGGTCATGAATGAAGCGAGACCGTCGTCGAACCGGAGCAGCGTACCGAGAAGCCAGAGGGTTATCCCCAAACCGACGATCGACATGCATTGCCTTCCGGCTCTGCTCTGGAAAAACACCGGCATTATGCCTTCTCCATCTCCACCCGCGTCGAGATATCCCAAAAGTCTGAAATGTTCGTTGAAACCATAAGGCGAACTATCAGAGGGGGAAGTACACTGCTGCGCCGTCAGGAGCCTGGATGACGCTTGCGATGCAACCGGGATTGTCATCGCGGCTGTTTCACAGATTTCTACCAGAAGGCGAATAATGCTGCAGGTGGTTGGCGCTGCAAAAATCAGGAAGAAAAACGAAGGCGAGCGTGCTGTCGCATGCTCGCCCTTTCTCGTGCGTCAGGCGGTGACGATCAGCAGCGGAACGCTGACGATGAGACCGGCCAGAACCGTGAACGTGGCGACGCGCATGAAACGCAGGCGCCGCGTGCGTTCTCCACTCCAATCATATGTCATTCTTCCATCTCCTTGGGACAAGGAAGGTAGTCCCCGCAAAACCGGGTTCAGCAGGGATGACGCAATTTGCTTGTGTAAGGCTGGATAGAATGAGGAATCTCTAATGCTGGAAGCGCAGAGACCAGCGACTGCCGTTGCTGGTCATGCGAAGGATGGCGAGCGGCTCGACGTCGCTCAGCCAGAAGGAGGAGGGCGGCGCCTGAAGCACATGCGCGACCGCCGCCCGGATGACAGCCGCATGGCTGACGGCGATGACGTGACCGCCGAAGGCCGATTGGGTGTCCATCCAGCCGGCGACGCGCTTTCGCAGATCAACAAGGCTCTCGCCGCCGTGCGGTGCTGCCGCCGGCTCGGTCATCCAGGCCATGAGGCTTTCCGGTTCTTCTGCCTCGACCGCCGCGATCGGCCTGCCGGCCCAGCGGCCGTGGTCGCAATCACGAAGCGCCGGATCTGCCAGGGCTTCGAGGCGTAGCGCCTCGGCGGTCTGGCGGGCGCGCAAGGCGGGGCTCGTGACGATACGATCCGCGCGGGGCAGGGCGGCGATGTTGCCGGCTTCCTCTTCCGCTTTGTCCTCTAGCGGTTCGTCGAGGGGGAAAAGGCCCTTGCGGCTCGCCGCCGTCGCACCGTTGCAGATCCAGGTGAGGCGCGTATTCACGATCGTTCTGACCTTTCGATACGACTGCAGCGCCGCGCGTCTGTTCCCGCGCCAAAGGACGCTTTGCCGGCTTGCGAAGTTTCGTTGACAGTCTCTTCAGCGTGCAGCTATAACCGGGCTGTTGCGGGTTTGGAAGCCGGTGGAAATCCGGCGCGGTCGCGCCACTGTGACCAGCGTGTCGAAAGCTCTTCGCGCTGGAAGTCAGACCCTGCCGCACAAGCACTCTTTCGACTGAACGCGTCATTCCGGAGGAATACATGTCTGACACCACTTTCACGCCCATCGCGGCACCGGCGCCGATCCCCGTCGGCGAAATTCTTCCCTGGGCGATCTTCGGCGGCCTGCTGATGCTCATTGCCATCTACTTCGTCGGCACCGAGGAGGGCGCGATGGCGCTGTTCAACGGCATGTATGTGCATGAATTCTTGCATGACGGCCGTCATCTCCTCGGCTTTCCCTGCCACTAAGGGAGTTCCTGACATGGTTGGAAATCTTTTGCTTCGCGGCATGTTCGCGGGCGTGATTGCTGGCATTCTCGTTTTCGCTTTCGCCCATATCTTCGGCGAACCGCTGGTCGATGCGGCGATCGCTTTCGAAGAGGCCAGCGCGCAGGCGGCCGGGCAAGCGACCGAACCTGAAGTCGTCAGCCGCGCCACGCAGGCCGGTCTCGGCCTCTTCACCGGCGTTATGGCCTACAGCGTTGCCGTCGGCGGGCTTTTTGCCCTCGCTTTTGCTTTGGTGCATGGCCGCTTCAGCGCTCTTTCGGCGCGTGGCACCTCGGCCGTCATCGCCATTGCCGCCTTCGTGGCCATCGTTCTCGTCCCCGGCATCAAATATCCGGCCAACCCGCCGGCGGTCGGCAATCCCGACACGATCGGCGTCAGGACCGAGCTGTTCTTCCTGATGATCGTAGTTTCGGTCGGGGCGCTGATTGCCGCCGTGGCGCTGTCGCGCCGCCTCTCCGAGCGTTTCGGGCTTTGGAACGGCGCGATCGTCGCCGCTCTCGCCTATCTCGTGTTTATCGGCGTCGTGCTTTATCTGCTACCGCCGATCAACGAAGTGCCTGAGAATTTCTCGGCGATGGTGCTCTGGCGGTTCCGCACGACCTCGCTCGGCATGCACGCGATTCTCTGGGCAACGCTCGGCCTTGCCTTCGGAGCGCTGGCGGAAAGACGGCTTGCCCTCAAGGGCGGGCTGCGGCCCGCCTTCCGGTGATCCGGCCCATCGGCAGGCTTGCGGCTCTGGCTCTGATCGCAAGCCTGTTCCCATTGCTTGCGGGAAACACGTCCGCCCATGAGCGCCGCGCCGGCGGCAGCCATACCGGCCTCGAGATCCCGGCCATTTCCCACGGCGAGATGGCGGTCATTGCCGATTACCGCGGCGAGATTATCGCGCTGGCGTCGCGGGCGGTCGATACCAACGAACCGTTCCGCCGCGTCCTGAACTACGCCGAGATCCAGTATTCCTATTGCGTCTGGGGCCGAATGCCGGGCAGCGTGACGGACGAGGAAAGCCCTTTCAACGAATGCGCTCATGCCTATCTCGCGGCGACGAAAGCCGTACTGATGGCGATGCGGGAGATGCCGCGGGAGGCGACTGCGGCGGGCGAAATCATCTCAGCCATCGACATCGACATGGCGCGGCGCGGGCTTGCGCTCATCACCTGCCAGTTTAGCGGCGAGGCTTTCAACACCGCCCAGGTCGTCAAGCCAAATTGGAGCAGGGTGCCGCTTCATCCTGCCAGCATGGCATCGTTGACGGGATTGGCTGCCCTGTTCGGTCTTGCCGGCCTTGTGTTTAGACGCGTCTTGCGGCCGAAGGCTCAGTCGTCGGAATAGCGCTGTTCGCGCCACGGATCGCCATACATGTGGTAACCGTTCTTTTCCCAGAACCCGGCCTCGTCGGCGGGCATCAGCTCGATCCGGCGCAGCCATTTGGCGCTTTTCCAGAAATAGAGATGCGGCACGACGAGGCGCATCGGGCCGCCGTGATCGGGCATCAGCGGCAGGCCCTCCCATGATGTCGCCAGGATCGCGTCCTCGGCGGCGAAATCGGCAAGCGGCAGGTTGGTGGTGTAGCCGTCATAACTCGTCAGCAGGACGTAGGCCGCATCCGGCTTCGGCACGGCGAGATCGAGCAGATCCCGCGTCGAAACGCCCTTCCAGTTGTTGTCATAACGAGACCAGGTGGTGACGCAGTGGATATCACTGATCCTGGTGCTCTGCTCGATCGCCTGGAAGGCGGCCCAGTCGAGGGTGAGCGGCGTTTCGACCAGGCCGCGGACATCGAGCCGCCAGCTGTCGGTGGAGATGACGGGCTGCTGGCCGAGGTCGAGCACCGGCCAATTTTTGACGAGGTGCTGGCCGGGCGGCAGGCGCTCGGCTTCCGGACGGCTGACGCGACCGGTCAGGAATTTGCCCTCCGCCGCCCAGCGGCGCTTGGAACTGGTCAGTTTGCTGTCGGAGGGCGTCTGGTCGTCGCTCATGAGTGGGTCTCCTTGCGTTGCCGCAATAGGACATCCGGCCGACGGGGTGTCAAGTTTCGGCAGACCCTTGGAAATCCCCGTCCGTATCATTAGACTTGGAGCCCGTCGGGCGTGCCTTGCTGGGGAGTGGAGGCAGAAAGGGAGGAGCCGGATCTGTCTTCGAGATATCGTGCGATAGCGGCGCTTTTGGTGGTGCCGATCGTCATTTTCGCCTTCTTCAACTATGGAAGCGCGATTGCGACTCGCGCCTATATGGAAGAGGCCTCGGCGCAGGCGGGAACGGCACTGCGTCTCGCGGTTTCGGCGCTCAGCGGTCATCTCAACCGCTACGAGGCGCTGCCGGCGCTGATTGCCGATCATGACGACATCAAGGAACTGGTCAGCGCGCCTGACGACATGGCGCTGCGTGATGCTGCCAACCTCTACCTCAAAGAGATCAACGGGCTTTTGAAATCCTCCGACATCTACGTGGTGAAGCCGGACGGGGAGACGATCGCCGCCAGTAACTATGATGGACCCGGAAGCTTCGTCGGGCAGAATTTCAACTACCGGCCCTATTTCCAGGAGGCGATCGAAGGCCGGCTAGCGCGATTTTATGCGCTCGGCACCACCTCGCTGAAACGCGGCTATTATTTCTCGGCGCCGATCAGGGTCGAGGCGGACATCCGTGGCGTCATCGTCTTCAAGGTCGATATCGACATGATCGAATCCTCCTGGAGCGGCGGGGAGTACAAGATTTTCGTCTCCGATCCGGAGGGTATCATCTTCATGTCGGGCAGCCCGGAATGGCTTTACGGGGCGATCCTGCCGCTGACGGCCGACCGCATCGCCCGCACGGAAGCCTCGCGGCGTTATGCCAATGCCAGGCTGACGGCGCTTCCGGTGACGCGTCACCGCTTCGAACAGCACGAGCTGGTGACGCTGGCAAGCGACCGGGGTGCGAGCGAATATCTGGTGCTGTCGCATTATATGCCAGCCGAGGACTGGACGGTGAACGTGCTGATGGAAACGAGCTCCATCCGGGCTCAGGCGCGCACCGCACTGGCCGCCGTTTTCCTCATCCTCTGCATCGCCGTGCTTGCTGTCGCCGTGCTTCGCCAGCGGCGGGCGCGGCTTGCGGAGCGCATGCAGATGCAGGCCGAGGCGCGCGGCGAGCTGGAGCGGCGGGTAGAGGAGCGCACCGCTGATCTTGCCCGCGTCAACAGCCGCATCGAGGAGGAGATCTCGGAGCGGCGGCTGACCGAACAGCAGCTACGTCAGACCCAGGCCGATCTGATCCAGGCCGGCAAGCTTGCCGGGCTCGGACAAATGTCGGCGGCTCTTTCGCATGAGTTCAATCAGCCGCTGGCCGCCGCCAAGACCTATACGGACAGCGCCACGGTGCTGATCGACCGCGGGCGAATGGAGGAGGCGCGCGACAACATCAGGCGCATCGGCGGGCTGATCGACCGGATGGCCTCGATCAGCCGGCACCTGCGCAACTTCGCCCGCAAGCCGAACGAGAAGCTCGGGCCGGTCCCTCTCGACGAAGCGATGCGTGATACGCTGGAAATCGTCGCATGGCGGCTGAAAGCGGCGGACACCGAGCTTCGGCTCGATCTCGGGACACGGGCGCCGGTCGTGCGCGCCGGTTCGGTGCGTCTGCAGCAGGTGCTGGTGAATGTGATCTCCAATGCCGCCGACGCGGTGGAAGGACTGGAAGACAGGCGCATCGAGGTTTCGGCTTTCGAGGAGGCCGGCAAGGTGGTGCTGACGGTGCGCGACCATGGGCCGGGTGTGCCGGCGGCGATCGCCGAGCGCATCTTCGATCCGTTCTTCACGACGAAGGGCGTCGGCAAGGGGCTCGGGCTGGGACTTTCGATCTCCTACAACATCGTCAAGGATTTCGGCGGCAGCCTGGCCGCCGCCAATCATCCTGAAGGGGGCGCGGTGTTCCGCATCGAGCTGCAGTCGGCGGCAGGGCTGATGCCGGAGGCGGCGGAATGAACGAAGCGAAGATTCTGCTGGTCGACGACGAGGAGGAGCTGCGCCGCTCGACGGCGCAGGCGCTGGAGCTCTCCGGCTTCAGCGTCGAGACCTTTTCGAATGGCGATCATGTGCTCGAGCTGATCGGCTACAGCTTTCCCGGCGTCGTCGTCAGCGATATCCGCATGCCCGGTATCGACGGTATGACGCTGATGCAGAAGATCCGCGAGGTCGATCCGGAGGTGCCGGTCATTCTCGTCACCGGCCATGGCGATGTGCAGCTCGCTGTGAAGGCGATGCGGGAGGGCGCCTATGATTTCATCGAGAAGCCGTTCACGGCGGAGATGCTTGCCGGCGTCATTCGCCGGGCTATGGAGCGACGCGGCCTCGTACTCGAAAACCGGCTGCTGAAGGCGGTCGCCGGCAAACGCGACGATATCGAGGCGCGGCTGCCGGGACGCACGCAGGCGATGGTGGACCTGCGCTACCGCGTCCGTGCGATCGGGGCGAGTGATGCCGATACGCTTATTGTCGGCGAGACCGGCGCCGGCAAGGAAGTGGTGGCCCGCGCGCTTCACGACATCAGCGCCCGGGCAAGCCGGCCGTTCATTGCGATCAATTGCGCCGCGCTGCCGGCAAACCTGATCGAGAGCGAGCTTTTCGGCCATGAGCCCGGCGCCTTTCCGGGAGCGGTCAGGCCGCGTTACGGAAAGTTCGAACACGGGCGCGGCGGCACCATCCTTCTCGACGAGATCGGCTCCATGCCCTTCGATCTGCAGGCGAAGTTCCTGCGGGTGCTGCAGGAGCGGGTGATCTCCAGGCTCGGATCGAACGAGGTCGTGCCGCTCGACGTCCGCTTCATCGCGACAAGCAAGGTCGATCTTGAGGCGGAGGTGGCAGCCGGCCGTTTCCGCGCCGATCTACTCTACCGGCTGAACGTCGCAACGCTGCACGTGCCGTCGCTGTCGCAGCGGCGGGCGGACGTTCCGCTGCTTTTCCTGCAGCTGGTGCGGGAGGCGGCCGCCCGCTACGGCCGCGACGAGCTCACCGTGCCGCCGGAGGTGATCTCTGACATCGCCCAGCGCGACTGGCCCGGCAATGTCCGCGAATTGAGGAACGCCGCCGACCGTCTGGTGCTCGGCCTTGACAATGGCGGGCGGCAGGCCGAGGAGGCGACCGGCCTTGCAGAACGCGTCGCCGAATTCGAACGGGGCGTCATCGCCAGCGCACTGGTCGCGCATGGCGGAAGCCTCCGGCCGGTCTATGAATCGCTCGGCATTTCCCGCAAGACGCTCTACGAAAAGATGCAGAAATACGGCCTCGACAAGCGGATGCTGTTTACTGACGGCTGATCCTGCCAGCATGGCGATGGGTGGATTTCCACCCATCGCAATAGCCGTTTGTTTCAGAATCGACCCATGCTGCACCGCACTGTCTTAGAATCATCTTGTCGAGGCGGTGGCGGTGATTGCGGCTCGATTTTTCCGGGCGGCAAATAGGACATCGTCGGCGCGGAGGATATGCCGGCGGCTTTGCTTGTTTCATCAGGGAGGAAACGATGAAAATCCTGAAGGCCATGCTCGGCCTGACCGCGGCTGCCGCGGTCTCTCTTCTCGCCGGCGCCGCTTTGGCGCAGACCTATCCCGAGCGCACCATTACCATGGTCGTCCCCTTCGCGGCCGGTGGCCCGACCGATACCGTCGCACGCCTCGTCGCCGAATCCATGTCTAAGGATCTCGGTCAGCAGATCGTCGTGGAGAACGTCGGCGGCGCCGGCGGCACGCTCGGCGCGGGCCGGGTGGCGAACGCCGATCCCGATGGATACACCATTCTCCTGCACCATATCGGCATGGCTACCAGCGCCACGCTCTATCGCAAGCTCGCTTATGACACGCTCGGCGCCTTCGACTATGTCGGCCTTGTGACCGAGGTGCCGATGACGATCGTCGCACGCAAGGACTTCGAGCCGACGGACCTCAAGGGCCTGATCGACTATGTCAAGGCCAACAAGGACAAGGTGACGGTCGCCAATGCCGGCATCGGCGCCGCTTCGCATCTCTGCGGCATGATGTTCATGAGCGCCATCCAGACCCAGCTCACGACCGTTCCCTACAAGGGCACGGGTCCTGCCATGACCGACCTTCTCGGCGGCCAGGTCGATATCATGTGCGACCAGACGACCAACACGACGAAGCAGATTCAAGGCGGCACGATCAAGGCTTATGCGGTAACCTCGCCCAAGCGCCTCGACGTCATGAAGGACATTCCGACGGCTGTCGAAGCCGGCCTGCCGGGTTTCGAAGTCGGTATCTGGCACGGTATCTACACGCCGAAAGGTACGCCCGCCGCGATCAACGAACGGCTGTCGAAGTCGCTGCAGGTGGCGCTGAAGGATCCCAATGTCGGCGCCCGCTTCGCCGAACTGGGCACGGCACCGTCCTCCGACGCCGATGCGACGCCGGCCGCGCTGAAGGCCAAGCTCGAAAGCGAGATCGCCCGCTGGAAGCCGGTGATCGAGGCTGCCGGGGAATATGCTGACTAGTGAGGGGTGCCAGGAATAACCCCTCACACTAACCCTCTCCCTGTGCACGGGGAGAGGGGACTGCATGCTCAATGGCAGCGGCCAAGCCGGCAGGCGGATGAGGCGTCACGTGAACCATCTCCAACTCCAGGAGACACCATGAAATCCATCAGTTTTGATACCACCAATGCGATCTGCGGCGCGCTTTTCATCGGCACCGGCGCCTTCTTCGCCTTCCAGTCGATCTCGCTCGACCTCGGCACGGCATTACGCATGGGACCGGGTTATTTTCCGCTGGTGCTTGCCTGCGTGCTCGTGCTTCTCGGCGCGATCATCTTCATTCAGGCCCTGCGTGTCGAGGGTGAGCCGGTCGATGTCTTCGCCTGGCGCGGCATGCTCTTCATTCTGCCGGCGCCGGTCTTTTTCGGGTTGACGGTGCGCGGGCTCGGATTTGCGCCGGCGCTGTTCTTCACCGCCTTCATCGCCTGCTTTGCGTCGCGCAAAATGAATGTTGTGTTTGCAATCATCCTATCGCTGCTGCTGACGATCTTTTCGGTTGCCGTCTTCAGCTATGGGCTCGGGCTGCCGTTCGAGCGCTTCGGCCCCTGGGTCCGGTTCTAGGAGGCGACGGTGGATCTTTTCAGCAATCTCGCTCTCGGCTTCGCCACCGCGGCAACTCTCGACAATCTTCTCTTCTGCCTGATCGGCGTGCTGCTCGGCACGCTGATCGGCGTGCTTCCCGGCATCGGCGCCACGGCGACGATCGCCATGCTTCTGCCAATCACATTCCAGCTCGAGCCGGTCTCCTCGCTCATCATGCTCGCCGGCATCTATTACGGCGCGCAATATGGCGGCTCGACGACGGCGATCCTCATCAATATGCCGGGCGAATCCTCTTCCGCCGTTACCGCAATCGATGGCTACCAGATGGCGCGCAAGGGCAGGGCGGGGGCGGCACTGGCGATCGCCGCGCTCGGGTCGTTCTTCGCCGGCACGGTCTCCACCTTTCTCGTTGCGATCTTCGCCCCGCCGCTGACCGACATCGCGCTGCAATTCGGCTCTGCCGAGTATTTCTCGTTGATGATCGTCGGTCTTGTCTCTTCGATCGCGCTTGCGCACGGCTCGGTCGTCAAGGCCTTGGCGATGGTGGCGCTGGGTCTGCTGCTCGGCCTCGTCGGCACCGACATCTACACCGGCACGCCGCGCTTCACGCTCGGCATCCGCGAATATGCCGACGGGCTGAACTTCGTGGCGCTCGCGGTCGGCGTCTTCGGCGTGGCGGAGATCCTGCGCAACCTTGAAGGCGAGTCGACACGCACGGTGCTGATGGCCAAGGTTTCGGGTCTCTTGCCCTCACGCCAGGAATTCAAGGAGATGATTGCGCCGGTCATTCGCGGCACGGCGATCGGCTCGGCGCTCGGCATCCTGCCGGGCGGCGGGGCGATCCTTGCCTCCTTCGCCTCCTATACGGTGGAAAAACGCCTCTCGAGGACGCCGCAGGATTTCGGCAAGGGCGCGGTCGCCGGCGTGGCGGGTCCGGAATCGGCCAACAACGCGGGGGCGCAGACTTCGTTCATTCCGCTGCTGACCCTCGGCATTCCGGCCAATCCCGTCATGGCGCTGATGATCGGCGCGATGATCATCCAGGGCATCGTGCCGGGACCGAATGTCGCCACCGAACAGCCGGCGCTGTTCTGGGGCATCATCGCCTCGATGTGGATCGGCAATCTGATGCTCGTGATCCTGAACCTGCCTCTGATCGGGCTCTGGGTGAAGCTTCTGACCGTGCCCTATTACGTGCTCTTCCCGATCATCATGGCCTTCTGCTCGATCGGGGTCTACAGCGTCAACGCCAATGTCTACGACCTCTATGCCGTCGCCTTCTTCGGCTTCATCGGCTACGTGCTGGCAAAACTTCGCTGCGAACCGGCACCGCTCCTGCTCGGTTTTGTGCTCGGGCCTCTTCTGGAAGAGAACCTCAGACGCGCCATGATCCTGTCGCGCGGCGATCCGACCACTTTCGTCACTCGGCCGATCAGCGCCACGCTTCTGGCGATCGCGGTCGCCGTTCTGATCGTCGTCTTCCTGCCGAGCGTCAAGAAGAAGCGCGAGGAGGTGTTCGTCGAGGAAGCCTGAGGGGTTGAACTTGCGATCCGTTTTGATAAACAAGAAATGATCTGACGCGGGCGCCGGCTGGGCGCCCGTTCGCTCGACAGGATATCCAGGCCATGAGCATCCCCGCCCGGATCAAGGACGATCTGCCGTTCCTCACTGCCCTGCGACGTGACCTGCATGCCCATCCCGAGCTCGGCTTCGAGGAGGAGCGCACCGCCGGCATCGTCGCGAGGCTGCTGGAGGAAGCGGGTATTGCCGTGCATCGCGGCCTTGGCGGCACCGGCGTGGTCGGCACGCTGCAGGTCGGCAACGGCACCCGCCGCATCGGGCTCAGGGCTGACATGGATGCGCTCGCCATGCCCGAGGCGGCGGAGCGGCCTTATAAGTCGACGGTGCCTGGCAGGATGCATGCCTGCGGTCATGATGGCCATACGGCGATGCTTCTCGGCGCCGCACGGCATCTTGCGGCGACGCGGAGTTTTTCCGGCACGGTGCATTTCATCTTCCAGCCGGCCGAAGAGGGGCGCGGCGGCGCCAAGCGCATGGTGGATGAAGGGCTCTTTAGGCTTTTCCCTTGCGACGCCGTTTATGGACTGCATAATATGCCTGGACTTGCGGTCGATGAGATCGCGGTGGTCGAGGGGCCGCAGCTTGCCTCTTCCGACAGCTGGCGCGTCACCTTTCGCGGCATCGGCACGCACGGCGCCAAGCCGCATCTCGGCCGTGATCCGATCACGGCGGCCGGCACCTTCCTGTCATCACTGCAGACGATCGTCGGGCGCGTGGTCGATCCGCTGCAGCCGGCCGTCGTCAGCGCCTGCTTCCTGCAGGCGGGTGACCCCAAGGCGCTGAACGTCATTCCCGACGTGGTCGAGATCGGCGGCACGGCACGCGCCTATTCGCCCGAGGTGCGCGGTCAGCTCGAGGCCGAGGTCGGCCGGTTGGCCAGCGGAACTGCTGCGATGTACGGCATTTCAGCCGACTACCGTTTCGAGCGGCGCATTCCGCCGGTGATCAATGACCGGGATGCGACTACGCGGGCGCTTGCTGCTGCCGGGATGGTCTTTGGTGAAAAAGTGCGAACAAGCTTTCCGCCGTCGACGGCGGGCGACGACTTTGCCTTCTTTGCGCAGAACGCGCCGGGCTGTTATGCCTGGCTCGGCAACGGGCCGGCGGTGGACGGGGCGCTGCATCACAACACGGCTTATGATTTCAATGATGAGGCGCTTGGCTATGGCGCGGCTTATTGGGTGGCGTTGGTGGAGCGGGAGTTGAGGGGTTAGCTGGCGTTTGCGGCCCCCTCATCCACCTGCCGGCACCTTCTCCCCGAGGGGAGAAGAGACATGCCGCGGCGTCTCGATTCCTCTTCTCCCCTCGGGGAGAAGGTGCCCGTAGGGCGGATGAGGGGGCGCCTAGCACGAATCTCGCTATTTCACCAAGTCCTGCAAAATCTCCAGCACCGGGCTTTCCATCACTCTCCCCGTCACTACATCCGCAATCCCCCTGTCCGTCTGGTGCGGGCCGGCATTGCAGGCCAGCGTTGCGCCGAAGCAAGCCTTGAAGACGCGGTAGGGCGGTTTCCAGTCGACGATCTTGTCCATGGCCTTGTGGATGCCGGCGAAGGCCGAAGCGGTGTCCTTCAGCGAGGCGCCGGTCACCAGGCCGGAGAGCGGCAGCGGTAGGATCGCTTCGATCTTGCCGTCCCTGGCGACCGCCATGCCGCCGCCGGCTGATATGACCGCGTTGGCGGCGAGCGCCATATCGCGCGCATTGCCGCCGAAGACGGTGAGGTTGTGGCTGTCATGCGAGACGGTGGTGCAGAAGGCGCCGCGCCATTCGCCCCAGCCGGTGAGGAAGCCGATGCGCGGGACGCCGTCGGCCTTGCCGTGGCGGTGGGCGACGGCGATCATGGCGCTGCCGGCCGGCGCCACGACGAAGCCGTCCCGGACCTCCGTTTCGGCCTCGCCCCATTGGGTGAAGCGCGGGCGGTCGATGGTGGCGACGCGGACGCGCGCGCCTTCGGATGGAATCAGGAAGTCATTTTCGACGAGTGGCGGGAGCTTCAGCGAATTTTCAAGCGGTGCCGTATCAAGCCGCTGGACGGCCGCCTCCATGCTGCCGTTGCGGGCGACGATGCTGCCGCCTGAGATGACCAGCCGCGCCCGGAATTCCGTGAGATCGTCGAAGAGCACGAGATCGGCGCGGCGACCGGCGGCGACAAGGCCGAGATCGGAGCGCTTCAGCCGCTGTGCCGCATTGAAGGTCGCGGCGCGGATCGCCCATTCCGGCTTCATGCCGTAACGCGCCAGCCGGCGGGCGACGTCGTCGAGGCCGCCGCTTTCGTAGAGTTCATCGGGAAAAACGTCGTCGGTGCAGAGCGTGACGGTGGGCGGTAGGTGGCCGAGACCGTTCAGCACCTCGACGAATTCTTGCAGCAGATGATCGTGCGAACCCCGCAGTTCGATCGTCAGACCGGCGGCAAGTTTGGCGGCCAAATCGGCGCCGGAGATGAGTTCGTGGTCGGAGGTGACGCCAGCCGCCATGAAGGCGTTAAGATCGGCGCCCGCAAGCCCGCGGGCATGGCCGCAGACGAGCTTGCCGGAGGCAAGGCCGGCATTGACGATGGCGCTCATACGGGGATCGCCATCGATGACGCCGCGCATGTTCATGACTTCGGCAACGCCGCCGACGGCCGAAGAGCGCAGCATCTCGGCGATGACAGCGGCATCGAAATCGGCGCCGGCAATTTCCAGGCCTGGTGCCGACGGCACGCAGGAGGGGGCAAGCAGGATCATGCGCAGCGGCAGCGCGCGCGCAGCCTCGACCGCCCAGCGCACACCGTCGAGGCCATGGACATTGCCGAATTCATGCGGATCCCAGACGACCGTGGTGACGCCGCGCGGCAGCACGGCGCTCGCATATTCGGCGGGAGTCACCATCGAACTTTCGACATGCATGTGCGTGTCGATCAGGCCCGGCGTCACGATGCTGCCTGTCGCATCGACAATCTCGAGGGCATCCGTGCGGCTTGCCGGGGCATGGACGCTGGCGATCAGCGCGCCGACGAGACCGATATCGGCGTCCCGGATCAGGCCGGTCACCGCATCGAGCAACCGGCCGCCGGTGATCAGCACGTCGAAGGCGGCATCGCCACGCGCAGCCGCAACGGCGCGGGCGCGCAAAGCGGGATCGTTGAGATCGGCCGGTTCCTGGCGAGGGGTGGCGTTCATTTGCGGGCCTCGTTGACCAGGGCGGCGAGAATGATGGCGCGCGCCCTATCGGCATCGATGTCGGCGGCGAATTGGGCGTTGCAGGTCGCATGCGTGGCACGCGTCTCGACGACGGTACGGCCACGGGTGAGGGCGCCCTGAAGTTCGACGTCGATGCGCGCGGGGCGGAAGGTGACGATGTCAGGGGCGATGAAGGCGACGGCGGCGGATGGATCGTAGATCGCCATTCCAGGGCGGCCGCGGCTGGTGCCGATGCCGATATAACCGGAAAACATATCGGCGATCAGTTCGGCATTGGCGCCGCCGGCATGGCGCACCGGCTCGGCATCCTCCGGCCTTGCCAATACCTTGCGGCAGAGGTCGAGATCGACCATGCGCAGCGGCAGGCCATGGGCAATGACGATCGCAAGCGCCTCGGGATCGGCAAGCGCGTTGAATTCGGCAGATGCCGTGTGATTACCTGATGTGACGCCGCCGCCCATCCAGACGAGCTCGTCGATGCGGGTGGCGAGATCGGGGCGGGCGAGCGCCACGGCAGCGATATTGGTGAGCGGCCCGAGCGCCAGGATGCGGTGCCGGCCCTGGCCTTCCAGCCAGCGGCAAAGTGCTGCGAAGACATCGCTTTCGGCAAGAGTAGGCGCCTCCGGCAGGCCTTTGCCTGATGTCGGGATGCCGGTTTTTCCGAGAATCGCCTGCGCGGTTTCGAGCTTGCCGAGAACCGGCATGGCGCGGCCGGTATGAATGGGGAACGTCCAGCCGAAGGCACTGGCGGCGCCGGCGGCATTCATTATGACTTGCGGCAGCGGCGTATTGCCGAAGACCAGCGAGACGCCGTCGATCTCATATTCCGACTGCCCCACCACCAAAATCGCGGCGATGTCGTCGAAGCCCATGTCCGTGTCGATCCAGACGCCCATGATTTCACCCGAACCGTTTGAGGTTGGCCGCGCCGGCGACCGGCAGGTCGAAGGCGAGTGCACTGCCGATGTCGTGCGGCGGCAGGCCCGCATCGATTTCGGCCTTGATGGGCCCGAGCGGCGTATCGAGGAGGTATTCACGGGTGTTGCCGGCGAAAGACGTGCCGCGCACGGTGCCGTGAAATTGACCGGAGCCGAGGATCACCGCGCGCGGACGCCAGGCGAGGCCCGCCGCAGAATCCGGCGCCGCGCCGGAAAGTGCGACCGGGCCGTTCGGCGTCCTAAGCTTTCCGTCCTTCAGCGCGAAGACATTTTCGAAGCCTACGAAATCGGCGACGAAGGCGGAGGCCGGGTTGTTGTAGATCTCCTCCGGCGTGCCGATCTGCTCGATGCCGCCGTTCAGCATGACGACGATGCGGTCGGCGAGCGCCAGGGCCTCCACTTGATCGTGGGTGACGAAAATCATCGTGACGCCGGTCTCCTTCTGCACGCGCTGCAATTCGGCGCGCATCTCCAGGCGCAGCCGGGCATCGAGATTGGAGAGCGGCTCGTCGAGCAGCAGGACTTTCGGCTCCATGACCATCGAGCGGGCGAGTGCCACGCGCTGCTGCTGGCCGCCGGACAGTTCGGCGGGCTTGCGGCCGGCGAAGGCGGTCAGACCGACGGATTTCAGGCCGGCGCCGACGCGGGCTTCGAGATCGGCGCCCGAAATGCTCTTGAGCCGCAGGCCGAAAGCGACGTTCTCATAAACGGTTAGATGCGGAAAGAGCGCGTAGGATTGGAAGACGAGGCCGACGGCGCGCTTGTTGGCGGAGACGCGGGTGATATCCGCGCCGTCGAGACCGATGCGGCCGGAAGCCGGCGTCAGCAGGCCGGCAATGGCGCGCATCGTCGTCGTCTTGCCACAGCCGGAGGGGCCAAGGAGCGCGACCAGTTCGCCCTTGCCAATCCCGAGATCGAGATCCTTCACCGCAACCGTATCGCCGTAGGCGAGGGTCAGCTTGTCGAGTTTGAGATAGGCATCAGACATAACGCGAAAATCCCAGGAAGCGTTCGGCGAGGAAGACGATGCCGATCGAGAGGAAGGCGAGAAGGGCGGAGAGTGCCGCGATGGACGGGTCGTAAGTGGTTTCCATGTAACCCAGCATGTCGATCGGCAGTGTGCGCACACCGGGGCCGGAGAGGAAGAGCGAGACCGGCACCTGATTGAAGCTGGTGACGAAGCCGAGGATGAAGGCGGCCAGAATGCCACCGCGGATATTCGGCATCACCACGCGGAAGAAGGCGCCGAGCCTGGACGAACCGAGCAGGACAGCCGCTTCCTCGATATCCGAACGCAGATTGTCGAGGCTCGCGGAGACAACGCGCACGGCATAGGGAAGCACGAGGGCCGCGTGGGCGAAGAAGAGGGCGAGTGTGATGTTGAAGCCAAAGGGCACGACAAGATAACGCAGCAATGCCAGGCCGACGATAATGCCGGGAACGATGATCGGCAGCGAAACGACCGTGCGGACGGTCTCGGCCCCAGGCAGCCGGTAACGCGACAGGGCGTAGGCGGCGGGGATGCCGAGGACGAGGGCTGCGAGCGTTCCGAAGACGGCGAGGAACATCGACATGGCGAAGCTGTCGCGGAAGCTTTCAACGGTGAAGACCTTTGTCACCCAGCGCAGCGACAGGCCCTGCGGCGGGAAGGCCAGCGTATCGCCTGCCGAGAGCGAGGCGGCAATGATGATCAGGAACGGGCCGATCAGGAAGACCAGCAACAGGAAGAGCACGATGGGCGAAAACAGGCGGAGGGTCATCGGCGGTTCCTCGCCGTCGCGAGGCGTTTGAGCAGGATATTGGCGGCAAAGCTCATGACGATCAGGATGAAGGCGATGACACTTGCCGAGACGAAATCATTTGCGACGGAAACCTGCTGGTACATCAGGGTTTCGAGCATCAGCACCTTGGAACCGCCAAGCACGGCGGGGGTGATATAGGCGGTCAATGATCCGGTGAAGACAAGTGTGCCGCCGATGACGAGCCCTTCGCGGGTCAGCGGCAGGACGACCTTCCAGAAGACCTGGAACCAGTTGGCGCCAAGCACACGGGCGGCGGGGATCGCATCCCTCGGCATGTTTTCGAGGGCGCTGATCAGCGACAGGATCATCAGCGGCAGGAAGAGCTGCAGCAGACCGATGAAGACGGCTGTTTCGGTGAACAGCAGGCGCAGCGGTTCGGCACTGAAACCCAGGCCTGTGATCGCCTGGTTGACGATGCCGGTGCGGCCGAGAATGACGATCCAGGCATAGGTGCGCGCCACCGGCGAGATCATCAGCGGCAGGGTGACGAGGCCGATCATCCGCCCTTTGCCCTTCGCCGGCAGGTTGACGATGGCGAAGGCTGCGGCATAACCGATGACGGCCGAGGCGGCGGTGACTTCGAGGCCGAGCCGGAAGGAGCGCAGGAAAACGGTGCGGTTCAGCGTCCCGGAAAAGAAATCGGTATAGGCCGACAGCGTCCAGCCGCCACTGGCGCGGAAGCCCTCCGACAGCAGGATTGCGACGGGCAGCAGAAAGACCAGTGTTGCAAAGACGGCTGCCGGCAGGGCAAGCGCCAGGGCTTCTGCGCGGTTCTGGAACATAAGGTGCCTTTCGATCGATGGGATCGCGGTTCCGGCAGGGGGCGCCGGGACCTGTCTTCACTCGGGGAGCTTACTGGCCGACCTTTTCGTTCCAGCTCTTCAGCCAGCCGGCGCGGTTGTCGAGGGCGATGGCGGACGGAATGAGCTTGAGGCTCTTGGCGGTTTGTTCGCCATAGGTGAGATTGTTGGCCGCCGCTTCGGAAAGCTTGACCTCGCTGTTGGCGGGGCTGTCGATCAGCTTCTCGGCGAGTTTGGTCTGGGTTTCGGTCGAGAGCCAGAAATCCATGAACTGCAGGGCGAGATCCTGGTTCTTCGAACCCTTGGTCAGCACTAGCACGTTCATGCCGCCGGTCTGACCCTCTTTCGGGGTTGCCCAAGCAACGGGTACATCGAGCTTGGTGAACCCAGCCCAGGAGAAGCGGCCGATGGGAGCCGCCCAAATTTCCTCCTGCTGCATCAACTGCACGAGCTGGGAGGATTTTTCGTAGAAGGTGACAATGTCGTCCTTCTTCTCGCCCAGTGCCTCGATCGGCCCCTTCAGATCTGGCGTGTCCTTGCCGAGCGCCAGGCCCAGCATATAGAGTGCCGGCGGGCCCTGATTGGTGGTGACATTGGGGAAGGCGACATGGCCGACATATTCCGGCTTCAGGAGATCGGCCCAGGAGTCGATCGTCATCTTGTCGGAGCGGTAGGCGATCGAGGTGGCGTAGAAGGTATAGCCGACACTCATGCCGTCGCCGTTCGGGTCCTTGGCGATGTCGTGCAGCTTGGCGAAATTGGAGAGTTTTGCAGTATCGACCTTGTCGATCAGGCCAGCGCGCGCGGCGGCCAGCGCATCGGCCATCGAAACGGCGGCGAGATCGACGACGGGACTGGCTTTGTTGGCTTCCATTTTGGCCAGGCGCTCGACGCTGTTGCCGGTCTCGACCACCAGCTTGCAGCCGCATTGGGCTTCGAAGGGGTCGTAGACCAGCGCCTTGAAATCGTCCTGGGCGAAGGCATAGACGGAAATGGTCAGCGTCCGTTCCGCGGCAGCCGCACTCAACGGCGATAGCGCCGCAAGCGCCACCGAAGCAATGAGAGCTTCTTTCATCTTACATGTTCTCCATCTCTGAGGTTTTTAATGCCAGGTTCACAAGGCCCGGATGATTGGCGGACGATCAATTGCATGGCGACACGTTCGATCTCCGCGGTAACGAGCATGCCCTCCCGGGCGCGGCTTTTGCCTATCGTATCCGCCAGGGCTGACACGGCAATCCCGGCAATCCGGTCCATGTCCATCCTGACCGTCGTCAGGGACGGCGTGACAACGGGCGACCAGATAAGGTCGTCGAAGCCGGTGACGCTGACATCGGCGGGAACGTTGATGCCGGCCTGTTGCAGTTCCGTCAGCGCGCGCAGCGCCTGCAGATCGGAGAGGGCCGCGAAAGCGGTGAAACCCTGCTTCACCCTTTCGGCAAGGCCGAGCGGACAGCCGCTGCCGCCATCCCGCTCCAGCTCGTCGATCCACAGGGTTTCAGCCTGCATAGCCGGGCGCAGACCGGCGCGGATGCCGCCGGCGCGGTCGTTCTGAACGCTGGATTCCCGGTTGTTGCCGATGATGAGGATGCGCTGGTGGCCGAGACCGGCCAGATGGACGGCGATTTCACGCCCGCCCTGCCAATGATCGGCGGAAACCGTGTTGCCCGGTGTCGAAGGCGTGTCGATGACGGCGACCGGACAGGCGGCAGACGAAATGCGGGTGGCGCGGCGGGGGATGACGACCATGCCATCGACGCCGCGTTCGACCAGGCGGTTGATCGCCTCGACCTGGGTGGCGGCATCGCCGCGGGAATCCGCGATCAGCACGCCATAACCCGCGGCGGAGGCAGCGAATTCGATCGCCTGCGCGATCTTCGGGAACAGAGGATTGGCGATATCGGGCAGCACAAGGCCGATAACACCGCTGCGGCCTGTCCGGAGCGCGCGGCCGGCCTGGCTCGGGACATAACCGAGCTCGGCGGCATGCTCGCGAATTCTTTCGACCAACTGGCCGGAGACCCGGCCTTTGCCGGAAAGCGCATTGGAGACCGTGGCAATGGAGACGCCGAGCGAGGTCGCTATCCTGCTGAGGTTCGGTCCCGGGCGCGATGAAGTCATGAATCAGGCTGCCTGATTAATCGTTTAATCAGTCCTATATCAGCCGCCGCTGCTTGTCGAATCCAAATTCCTTTGTTGAGCAATTATCCAATGCAGAGCCGGCATGCAAAAAGCCCCGCGAGACGATCGCGGGGCTTCGTATTTCCAGAAAGGCGGCGAGCCGATCAGCTCTTGGCCTTTGCCGGCTCAGGCTTCACCGACACGGTAGTCCTGCCGCCGGGCGCGTAGCCGCCACCGACTGCGATGTTCAGCGAGACGTAGTCCTTGGCCATTTGCTGGACTGCCTGGGCAAGGCTTGCCTGGGCGAGCGAAACCTGGCGCTGCGCGTCGAGAACGTCGAGCAGCGAGGAGGCGCCGTCCTTATAGGATGCTGTGGAAAGTTCGAGCGTTTCCTGCGTCGTCTTTACCTGGGCCTGAAGGGCAGAGACCGTGCGGGCATCGCGCCGGACGGCGGCGAGCGCGTTCTCGACCTGCTCAACGGCGGTCAGCACCGTCGACTTCCAGTTGAGGTAAGCGGTCGCGGCTTCAGACTGTGCCGACTTGACGTTGGCGCGCAGGCGGCCACCATCGAGGATCGGCAGGTTCAGCGTCGGACCGAAGGACCAAGGCGTCAGAGCGCCATGGACACCTCTTTGGTTGATATAGGAGGGCGAGATCGAGCCGCTGAGCGAGATGCTCGGATAAAGCTGCGCCTCGGCAACGCCGATATTGGCTGTTGCGGCGGCGAGGTCACGCTCCGCGACGCGAATGTCGGGACGATTGCGGATCAGGTCTGCCGGGATGCCGGAGTTGATGCCGCCGCGGAAGACCGGTTGACCACCGCCCCTCAGCAGTTCGTTGACAAGAGCCGAGGCCGGCAGGCCGAGCAGCGTGGCGATGTGATGGGCCGATACACGGATGTTGGTTTCGAGGCCGGGAATTTCGGCGAGCGTAGACTGTACCAGACCTTCGGCCTGAACGACGTCGAGTCGCGAGGCGGCGCCGGCTTCAAGCTGGAATTTGGTCAGTTCATAGGTTTCCTGACGAGACTTCAGGTTGGCCTTCGAAAGCGCCAGGCGCTGCTGATAAAAACGAACATCGATGTAGCTCGAGACGAGATCCTGCACGAGGGTCAGCTTGGCGACATCGGCGGATGCGTAGGCCGAATCGAGCGAAGCGACCGCGCTCTCGGTGCTGCGCTTATAGAGGCCGAAGAGATCGAGCAGCCAGCTCAGCTGAACATCGCCGGCACTGGTGTTGCGCGTGTCGAACTGCGTGCGCAGTTCGCCCTTCTGGCCGCTGATCGTGTGCGAGGCGCCGACGTTGAGGTTCGGCAGGCCGCCTGCGCCGGCGATGGTAACGTTGGCGGACGCCGCATTGATGCGCTCGATCGCCTGCTGGACGGTCAGGTTCTGCTCGAGGCCGGCCTGGACATAGGCGTTCAGCTTGGGGTCCTTGAAAGCGGTCCACCAGGCTGCGGTGGCAACATCGCCGACACTCTTCGTTCCGCCTTCTCCGAATTTGGCGGGCAACGGCATTTCAGGAGGAGCATGATCCGGGCCCACGACGCAGCCCGACAATAATAATAACAATGCCGGTGTGGCAAAACGAAGAGATACCATTCATTTCTTCCTGTACTCGAGCAAGTCAATTCTTGTCCGAAGCTTCATGCTTCACTATCGGCGCGCCGCGCCTTGTCCCACTTGAAAACACACACCGAAGCAGTCGGGCGCAATGTAGCAATCGGAACAGCATTATCACAGTGCATTTATATCACACAGCTGCCGCATTTTTGCCGCGTGTGGCAAAGATGCGTCGGATGACGACGAAAAAGGACGGCACGAAGAAAATTCCGAGCATCGTCGCCGCCAGCATGCCGCCGAGGACGCCGATGCCGATGGCATTCTGAGCCGCCGAACCCGCGCCTGTGGCGATCGCCAGCGGCACGACACCGAGAATGAAGGCGAGCGAGGTCATGATGATCGGCCGCAGGCGCAATCTCGCTGCTTCCAATGTCGCCTCGTAGAGGCCCATACCACTCTCCATCCGATCCTTGGCGAATTCGACGATCAGAATCGCATTCTTCGCCGCAAGCCCGATCGTGGTGAGCAAGCCGACCTTGAAATAGACGTCGTTCGCCTGGCCAAAAAGCGTTGCCGCTGTCAGCGCGCCGAGAATGCCGACGGGCACGGCCATGATCACAGAGAAGGGAATCGACCAGCTTTCGTAAAGCGCTGCCAGGCAGAGGAAGACGACGAGAACGGAAATCGCATAGAGCATCGGCGCTTGCGAGCCGGAAAGGCGCTCCTGATAGGAGATGCCCTGCCAGGCGACGGTGTAGCCGCCGCCGAGCTGTTCGGTCAGCGCCTCCATTTCGTTCATCGCATCGCCGGAGGACACTCCGGGAGCCGAGGCGCCATCGAGGGGGATGGCGCTGACGGCGTTGAAACGGGCGAGAGAAGGTGCGCCCTTCACCCATTCGGTTTTAGTAAAGGCGGAGAAGGGTACCATTTCGCCTAAATTGTTGCGGGCATACCAGTGATTGAGGTCGTCCGGCTGCATGCGGAAGGGCGAATCGCCCTGAACATAGACCGGTTTGATCTCGCCGTTTAGCGTGAAGTCGTTGACGTCGCGGCCGGTGAAGATGATCGACAGCATCGAATTGACCGAGGCGATGTCGACGCCCATGGCGCCGATCTTTTCCTGATCGAGCACGATGCGCATTTGCGGCTCGACCTCCTTGTTGCTGCTGCGCAGCGCCACGACCTTGCCTGACGAGTTGCCCATCTGAATCAGCCGTTTGGAGGCCGCTGTCAGAGCGTCATTGCCATGGCCGCCGGTATCGACGAGATACATGGAAAAGCCGCTCGACACGCCGAGGCCCTGGATTGCCGGCGGCAGAAGCGCGAAGACCTGCGCCTCGCGCATCGCAAAGAAGCTGCGCAAGGCCCGGCTGACGACCGATTGGGCGCTCAGATTGGGATCGGTGCGCTGCGAGAAATCCTTGAGCTTGGTGAAGACGATGGCGCTGTTCTGTCCGGAGCCGCTGAAGCCGAAGCCCAGGGCGCCGAAGACGGACTCGACGGCATCCTTCTCGTTTTCGCGATAGTAGTTTTCGACCTTCTCGACGACCGCCTGGGTCTGCTGCGTGGTCGAGCCCGGCGGCGTGGTGACGATGGTCAGCAGCACGCCCTGGTCTTCCTGCGGCAGGAAGGAGCTCGGCAGGCGGGTGAAGAGATAGGCGCAGCCGGCGCCGATGATAAGGAAGACCAGCATGACGCGGATCGGCCGCTTCAGGAGGTAGCCGATGGTCCTGACATAACCCTTGGTCGAGCGGGTGAAATTGCGGTTGAACCAGTCGCCGACGCGGTGCTTCCTGTGCTCGCTGACCGGCTTCAGCATCGTGGCGCAGAGCGCCGGCGTCAGCACGATGGCGACGAGCGCCGAGAGCAGCATGGCCGAGACGATGGTGATCGAAAACTGGCGATAGATGATGCCCGTCGAGCCGCCGAAGAAGGCCATCGGAATGAAGACGGCGGTCAGCACGAGCGCGATGCCGACGATGGCGCCGGTGATCTCGCCCATCGATTTTTCCGTCGCCTCGAGCGGCGAAAGCTTCTCTTCGGACATGATGCGCTCGACGTTTTCGACGACGACGATCGCGTCGTCGACGAGAAGGCCGATCGCCAGAACCATGGCGAACATCGTCAGCGTATTGATGGAATAACCGGTCGCCGCCAGCACTCCGAAAGTGCCGAGCAGCACCACGGGAACGGCAATCGTCGGGATCAGCGTCGCGCGCAGATTCTGCAGGAAGACGAGCAGCACCACGAAGACGAGGACGATCGCCTCGATCAGCGTATGCACGACCTTTTCGATCGACAGTTCCACGAAGGGCGTCGTGTCGTAGGGGTAGGTGATCTTCACACCTTCCGGCAGGGTGCGACCGATGACATCAAGGGCGGAGCGTACCCGGGCGGCGGTATCGATGGCGTTGGCGCCGATCGCGAGATTGACTGCAAAACCGCTGGACGGCAGGCCATTGTAGCGCGAACTGCCGCCATAGCTTTCCTGACCGATCTCGATGCGTGAGACGTCGCTCAGGCGCACTGTCGCGCCGTCCTTTTCGACCTTCAGAATGATGTGTTCGAAATCGGCGACGGTGGTCAGCTGGCTTTGCGCGGTGATGGTGACGTTGAGCTGCTGGCCGGGGATCGTCGGCTGGGCGCCGAGCGAGCCGACCGAGACTTGGGTGTTCTGCGCCTGGATCGCCGCTGTGACGTCGCTCGGCGTCAGCTGATATTTCAACAGCTTGAAGGGATCAAGCCAGACGCGCATGGCGTACCCCGAACCGAAGACGTTGATGCTGCCGACGCCTTCCAGGCGCTGGATCTGATCCTCGATGGAGGTCGACATGATATTGCCGAGATCGACCGAATTGCGCTTGCCGTCGGTCGAAACGAGTGAGCCGACGAGAAGGATGCTCGAGGTCGAGCGCGTCACGCTGATGCCGGCATCGATGACATCACCGGGAAGCTGCGATTGAACGAGCTGCAGCTTGTTCTGCACCTGTACCTGGGCGATGTCGGGATCGATGCTGGTTCCGAAGGTGAGCTGGACGTTGGCCGAGCCGGTCGACGAGGTCGAGGTCATGTAGGTGAGGTCGTCCAGGCCGGTCATGCCGTCCTCGATGATGGTTGTCACAGACTTCTCTACGGTCTCGGCGCTGGCGCCACGATAGGTGGCGTTGATGCGGACCGTCGTCGGCGCGATGTCGGGATATTGCGAAATCGACAGGGTGAAGATCGCCAGCAGACCGGCGAGCATGATGGTGATCGCAATAACCCAGGCGAAAATCGGACGTCGGATGAAAAACTTGGCCATCGGTTGTTCCTGTGCGGCTGAGACGGTGACGATGCGGACCCGGAGCGATTACTTCGCTGCGGGCTTCTCAGCGTCACCGGCCGCGGGCTGCTCGGCAGGCACGACCACACCGTTGTCATTGATCTTCATCGGAACCGGCTTCACCGGCATGCCTGCCGTCACCGACTGCAGGCCGGTGACGATCAGCTGATCGCCGTCCTTGATGCCTTCGGTCACCAGCCAGGAATTGTTGGACGGCGAGCTGTTCTCGAAGGCTCGGGTTTCGACCTTGCCGTCGGCGGAAACGAATTGCGCCGTCAGCCGGCCATTGGCGTCACGGCTTGTCGCCAGCTGCGGCAGCGCATAACCGGCCTCGGCTCCGAGCTCGACGGTTGCGCGGACATACATGCCGGGCAGGACGACACGATCGGGATTGGGGAAGAGCACGCGGATGATGAAAGTGCCGGTCGTCTCGCTGACGACCTGCTTCGACATGTCGAGCTTGCCCTGCTGGTTATATTCCTTGCCGTTTTCGAGAATCAGATGGAAGGCGACGTTCTCCGCGCCCTTGATATCGCCCGCTGCCATGGCATCGCGCAGCCTTAAGAGGTTGGTGCTCGATTCCGTCAGCGAGATATAGATCGGGTCGAGCTGGCGGATCGTCGTCAGCGCCGTCGTCTGGTTGGCCGAGACGACGTTGCCGACATTGTAGGCGGTCTGGTCGATGATGCCGTCGAAGGGCGCGACGATCTTGGTGTGATCGAGATCGATCTGCGCTGCGGAAAGGGCTGCCTTTGCCGACTCGACTTCGGCCTTCGCCTGAAGAAGCGTCGTCCTGGCTGTCTCGTATTCGATCTGCGTGGCGCCGCTGCCGACGAGGCGCTGGTAGCGTTCGAGATTGCTTTCAGCGCTCGGCACGCTAGCCTCGGCCTTGGATATCGCCGCCTTGGCCTGCTCGACGGCGGCGATATAGGGCGCATCCTCGATCTGATAGAGAAGGTCGCCCTTCTTGATCTCGCCGCCTTCCCTGAAGGCGATCTCGCGGATAATGCCGCTCACCTGCGGCCGGATATCGGCTGTCTGGAAGGCCTCGGCGCGGCCAGGAAGGATCGTGGTGATCGGGAACGTCCCTTTCATCAGCGTCACCGTGCCGACCGGAACAGCCTGAGGGGCCGCGCTTGCCGCGGCATTGCCGGCGGGCTTGCTGCCACTGTCGCTGCAGGCGGCGAGCACGGCGCCGAACGCCAGGATCGAGGAAAGGAGGAGGGCACGCCGACTCATGCTGAATTCCCTGTGCGGTGGCAATCGCCGTTCAATCCACGGGCTCGGCTTGGCCGAGCGCAGGCTTATATAAGCGTCAGAATTGGCGCGGCTTCAAATCCCGTTATGAGGGCTTAAGAAAAGCTTTACGAAGTGACGTAATTCAGCAACCGTCACTTAGCAAGGGTTATTTTGCAGTGCCGCATCGACAAAGCAGACGATATCTTCGGCGCGATGCACGAGCGTTTCCTTGTCCTCGCGGACGATGAGGATAGGATGCAGCACGCAAGCTAGGACGTCTGCGACCGTGCCCGCCGCGCTTTCAGCATTCAGGCAATGATAACGTCCTTCCGCCATGCCCTCGCGGATGATTTCGCCGAGCTTCTCCTCGATTCGGGCGCGATAGCGATTGCCGGCCTCAAGTTTGGCTTCGATCGTCGAAAGCACCATTTCGAAGATGTAAGGGTTTTTCTGGATGTCTTGCAGGTGGCTTTCCAGCAGGCGCAGGACGAAGCGGAGCAGTTGCTCCCTCGGAGAAAGCTTCTGGTCGAAGGCGGCGAAACGATCGGCGGCATCGTCGAGATGGCGCCCGGCGATCGCATCGGCCAGCGCCACCTTGGATCGGAAATGCTTGAAGACATTGGCTGGCGACATGTTGAGCGCGCCGGCAATATCGGCGATTGACACCGCGACGTAGCCACGCTGGCGAAACAGCATCTCCGCCATCGAGAGGATGTCCTCTCGCGTTTCCTCGGCCTTGCGTCTCGGCCTTCTCGCCATCTGTCCCCCGCCGGGCCGCGCCCGGTATCCCTTTTTGCCGATGCTAGCGCGCTTGCACGAAAGCTGCCATGCCGGTGCTCGGCCCGGCGGCTTCTTGTGTCGTCTTTTTCAAGGGAAATAGCGGGAGAGGTTGTTTCGGACACGGGCAAGCGGCGTCTCGCCGCTGTCGTCGGGAACAAAGCGCTCGCCGGTGATCGTCTCGTAGGCTCTGATATAGACGTCCGAGGTCTGCTCGATCAACCCGGTAGGAATTTCAGGGATCTCGTCCTTATAGGGGTCGCAACGCTCTGCCACCCAGGCGCGGACGAAGTCCTTGTCGAAGCTGTCGGGGCGCTTTCCGGCGGCAAAACATGCCGGGTAGCTTTCGGCAAGCCAGTAACGGCTGCTGTCCGGCGTGTGGATCTCGTCGGCGAGGATGATGTTGCCGTCGCGATCGGTGCCAAATTCATATTTGGTGTCGACGAGGATCAGGCCACGTTTGGCTGCGATCTCCTGCCCGCGGGCAAAGAGGGCGAGCGCGTAGCGCGACAGCGTTTCCCATTGCTGCCGGGTAAGAAGACCGCGCGTGACGATCTCGTCAGGCGTCAATGGCTCGTCATGACCGCCGTCGAATTCCTTGCTGGTCGGAGTGATGACGGGTTCGGGCAGAATCTGGTTATCGCGCATGCCGTCCGGCAGCCGCATGCCGTACATTTCGCGCTCACCCTTCTTGTAGAGCGTCAAGATCGAGGTGCCGGTCGTGCCGGCAAGGTATCCGCGCACGACGATCTCGACCGGCAGGATGTCGAGCCGCTTGCCGATGACGACATTTGGATCGGGATAGTCGATGACGTGGTTTGGGCAGATGTCCTTCGTCGCTTCGAACCAATAACGCGCGGTCTCAGTCAACACCTGGCCCTTATAGGGGATGCAGGTAAGGATTCGATCGAAAGCGCTCAGCCGGTCGGTGCTGATGATGATGCGGCGTCCGTCCGGTAGATCGTAATTCTCGCGCACCTTGCCGCGATAGTAATTCGGCAATTCCGGGAAATGGGCTTCGGAGAGGATTCGCACGGCGCTCGACTGTCCTTGTGTTGGGGTGAAGGCTCCTGCTCTAGTTTCATCGCGGGGGAAGTCAAGTCAGGCACCAGTATCGCATTACAGCCAGAACAGAGCCAGGAGAAACAGAGCCAGGCCGTAACTTACGACGGCGAGCGGCCAGCCGGCGCGCAAGAAGTCGCTGAAGCGGTAGCCGCCGATGCCCATCGCCAATGTGTTGTTGTGGTGGCCGAAGGGGGTCAGGAAATCGAGCGACGCGCCGACGGCGACTGCGATTAGATAGGCGTCGGGCGCATGTCGCCCGGTCTTTGCAAATTCGAGCGCCATCGGCGTCAGCACGATTGCGACCGTCGCATTGTTGACGAAGGGTGTCAGCACCATGGCCAGGAAGAGGGTGAGGGCGATACCGGAGAGCGGCTCGCTGATCGGCACGACGAGGCTCAGCCAGCCGGCGATCGCTTCGGCTGTCCCGGTACTTGCCACCGCCTGGCCGATCGGGATCATCGCCGCGAGCATGATGATGATCGGCCAGTTGATGTCGGCCATCGCCTGGCGGATGTTGAGATGGTTGAGCAGGGCGAGGATGAGCACGACGCCGGCAAAGGCGACCTCGGGATGCAATCCGGCCGCCGACGCGGCGACGCCGCAGGCAAACAGCGCGAAGGGCCGCCAGGAATGGAGGGGCGGTTCGGCCGAAGCCGTCGGAGCGAGCGGCAGGCACTCGCTTTCCTCCAACGCTTCGGCAATGGCCGTGCGCGGCCCTTCCAGCGTCAAAATATCGCCGATCGACAGCTGCAAGTCGAGGAAGCGGCCTTCGATGCGCGGGGTACGCATGGAAAGAGCAGTGACTGCGATGCCGCGATGGTGAAAGACTTCGAGCGAGCGGACGCGCGAACCGACCAGTGTGCTTTCCGGCATGACGACGGCTTCGACGCTGGCAAAATCAGGCGAGAGACCATGCAGATGGGCGTCGGCGATCAGCGCTTGCGTGGCGGCGAGTTCGACGAAGACCGCATCGGCGCCTTCGGCAAGCAGCACGTCACCGGCTTCGATAACCGACTGGTCGAGCGGACCGAAAACGAAATTGTTGCCCCGGATCAGCGCGTGCGGTTTGATGCCGAAGCGGGCACGACACTCGGAAAGCCGTACGCGGACCAGCGGCGAGACGTCCGGGACGCGACGCTCGACGACGATTCGGCGTGTGCCGTGGGAGATCGATGCCCGCGCTTCGTCGGGTTCGGGAAACAGGCGCCGAATACGAAAGGTGATAAGCAGAATGCCGGCGGTTGCGACCGGTAGGCCGACATAGGCGAAATCGAAGAAATGAAAGCCTGCTCCCGTTGTCCGGGCGAGCGCGTTGCTGACGAGCAGATTGGCAGGCGTCCCGATCAGCGAGACCAGGCCGCCGAGCAGGGCGGCAAAAGAGATGGGCATGACGAGTTGACGGCGAGGGATCGACAGCGCCGTGCCGAGCCGTAGCGCCACCGGTAAGGTAATCGCAAAGGCGCCGATATTGTTCATGAAGATGGAGATAAAGCCGGCAAGCGACGAAGCGCCGGATATGACCTTGAAGTGTGACGGTCTTGCGGCCGTGAAACGCGCAGCGAGATTGTCGAAGAGCTTGGCGCGCGACAGCACCTGAACGATCAGCAGGATTTCGATGACAGTAATGACGACGGGACTGGCGAAGCCTGTAAAGATCCGGTCGGCGGGATAAAGCCCGAGTGCATAGCCGGCAAGCAGGCCAGCGACCGCGACGACTTCAATGCGGATGCGCTCGAACGAGAAGAGAACAAGCATTGCCAGCAGAAGGATCAGCAGGGATGCTTGTTCGAACGACATGGGCGGATCCGGTATTTCGTCAACGAATATATATCGCTATTCCGGACCGCTGCATGCTTCCGGATGACGTGCGTCGGGCGGACTGTAATCGTTCCGCATCCGCTGTACAGAGGCGCTGACCGGCAAAGATCGAACAATCCTCACGTCTACGGTCGTGCGGGTGCCTGCCACCGGCCGCCGTCGTTGCGCTTCAGAATGGGCGTTGCGAAAACGCCGACGATGCGCGTGATGCATTGCGGCCCGGCGGCAGCGAGGCTTTCGCGCCAGCGCTCGGATTGCAGCATGGCCGCACCGATGACGACGGGTTCGATGCCGCAGGCCGTCAGCAGATTAAGACCCGAGACGATCGATGCGCCGCTGGAAATGACGTCATCGATCAGGCCAACGCGCCGTCCGCTCAGCAGCGGCAGCATGCGCGGATCGATATAAAGACGCTTTTCCTGTGTCGGCGTCGTGATCGAGGACAGGGCAACGGAGAGATCGTCGCGGTACCAGAATTTACGGGAGGTGCCGAGCGGGACGTAGCGGGCGTGGCCGAGCTTCTGCGCGACGGCCGCGGCAAGCGTCAGGCCGAGCGTCGGCAGGCCGGCGACGACATCGATGCGCATGGGCCTGATCTTTTCGGCGAGATCTTCGGCCAACGCATCGAGCACGGCGAAGCTTGCCTGGTTGACGATCAGCGAGGCGAGGGCATGTTCGCCATCAGCCAGCACGCGGATCGGCAGGCAAAGCTGGCGCCCGTCTTCCAGTGCGGCGATATAAAAGGAGGTGAACTCCCGATCGTCGGGAAAGGTGCCGGGCGGATGGATTACCTGCCAGAAGTCGTGCGGCGCCATCTCCGTCATATCGGTCAACGTCTTGCCCTCTCCATGCCGGTGCTCCGGCGCAGCGCCTGCAATTCCGCCTCGGTCAGCGCGCGCACGGCACCTTTCGGCAGTTCGCCGAGTTCGAGCCCTCCGATTGCGACCCGCACGAGGCGCAGACATTCGGCCCCGAGCGCCTCCAGCATCCGGCGGATCTGGCGGTTGCGGCCTTCATCCAGCTCGACCTCGATCCATGAGTTCCTGTCACCCTGGCGAAGGCGTCGCGTTGCAGTCGCCGTCAGCACCTCGCCATCGTGGCGGATGCCCGACGTCATTGCGGCGATTTCCTCGTCGTCCAAAAGCCGGCCGATCTGGACATGATAGGTCTTGGTCACATGGGTGACCGGATCGAGCAGGATCTGGGCGAATTCCGTGTCGTTGGTGAAAAGCAGCAGGCCTTCGCTCGCCTTGTCGAGCCGGCCGACCGGAGAGAGGTGCGGGATGTCGAAGTCTCTCAGGCAATCATAGACCGTCGGCCTGCCTTCGGGATCATGGCGGGTGGTGACGAGCCCGCGCGGCTTGTTGAGCATCAGATAGATTTTTGCCTCGGCGGCGATGGGGAGGCCGTCGACGCTGATCCTGGCCGTCGCAAGATCGACCCATGCAGCGGCATCGCTAATTGTGCGGCCGTCGACGGCGACGCGACTTTCGGCAATCAGCCGTTCGGCTTGGGTGCGAGAGCAGTAACCGAGCTTGGAAAGGGCGCGGGGAAGGGTGACCCGCTTGCCTGCGCCGGCGGCAGGTTTCGGCCGCTCGCGCGTTTTATGCGATGGGCGCCGGTCCCTCATCTGCTATCCTTGTGCTGCTTCGATGCCGTTTCTTGGCATGAACGGCGCAAGGATTCCAGCTTGGCGAACTATATCTAGGGAACGATGGGGCCACAGACTGCCGTCCGCGCTTCTGACAAAGCACCGTCACGGCATGAAGAGTTACGCTGTCTCAGCGGCAGGCCATGAAACCGGCCAGCTCCTTGCGGCTGACGACGATGCCGGCAGCGGCTTTCACAGGGTCGGGATGCGTATAAGATAGGCTTGGCATTTCCGGCAGTTCGAGTGCCTGACGCATGTTCATGATGCCGACCGCGTAACGGCCGTTAACGCCATCGACGCTGACTTCAATGATGCAATTGGCCCTCTTGTTTTCCATGCTGTCCTCCCTTTCATTTTTTTATGGTCCCTTACTTGCATTAAAAATTGGTTTTTCTAAGACATAAGCATTTACGCACCTTGCCGAAAAACGGATCGGCGGGTGCGTAAAAAGTATGATTTTTATGCGGCTGCGGCAGGCCCTAGCGCCACCAATGGCGATGCTGCGGCTGCGGGCTGCCGGAAAGCAGATATCCGGCGAGGAATCCAATGGCGCCTGCAAGCACCAGCGCCGTCGTCGTGGCGGCTGGATGCTCACGGGCAGCACCGGCAGCAGCGGCCCCTTCGGCCCTGATCTGGGCGACGGCATTCTTGGCGCGGGGCAAGGCCTCATCATAAGCCTTGCCGGCGCGGCCGCGCACTTCGTAATAGGCTTCGGCGCCCTGAGCGGAAATCATTTTTTGCAGGCGGGATACTTCCTGCTGGAGCGCAGCAATGTCCTTGCTGACAGATGCTCTGATATCGTCGGTGTTGGCAGGCATGTCGGTCTCCTTTCCTCGATGGGAAAGACAACACTCAAGACGGCGATAGGTTCCGAAATGCAGGTCGTTGATTTGTGACGGAAATTTAAAGCCTGGGACCGGAAGCGTTTTAATCCTCCGTTAACCATAAATTCGCTCAAGCCGCTGTTTTTCTGTCATCTTTCGCTGGTTGAAAGCGGGTTTCAGATGATTTTTTTATCGACTGGTAAAAGAATTTTCGAAAATCTGCTCCGAAAACGCCGGCTGTGGATAAAAGCCCGCGTAAAAACGCATGCCGAATCAACCCGTTACAAAAATGTCAAAAAACTTTTGGTATGGCTGTTGACTTGGAAAAGGGGTTGGTTCTATAAGCCCAC